>JAXDQK010000001.1:0-86701 GCA_034667905.1 Gammaproteobacteria bacterium
GAGGGAGGATCGCTGCCCGCCATCGTCGAAGCCGACGATGATGGCCTGTATGTGCTCAAGTTTCGAGGAGCCGGGCAGGGCCCGAAAGCCCTGATTGCGGAATTGGTGGCGGGCGAGATTGGCCGTCTCGCAGGGCTGCCGGTACCTGAGATTGTCTTCGTCGAGCTTGCCGCAGATCTTGCGCGCACCGAGCCCGATGCGGAAATCCAGAGCTTGATCGCTGCAAGCGCCGGATTGAATCTCGCCTTGGACTACCTGCCTGGATCCGTGACTTTCGATCCGCTGGTTTTCCAGCCCGATGCCGTCCTTGCCTCGTCTATCGTCTGGTTCGATGCCTTTGTATGCAACGTCGATAGAACCGCACGCAACGTCAACATGCTGTTGTGGCATCGCCGGCTGTGGCTCATCGATCACGGTGCCGCCCTCTATTTTCACCATGCTTGGAAGGCCGAAGATGAGCTTGCGCGCATGCCGTTTTCGCTGATCAAGGATCACGTGTTGCTCAAGTACGCCAGCAAAATCGAGGACCTCGATGCCGAGATGGCGAAGCGCCTCAACCTCGATGCGATCGCCGCTACAATCGAGAGGATTCCTGAAAGCTGGCTAGCTGAGGATCCGGGGTTTGAGAGCAAAGCACGGCAGCGGGACGCGTATCTTAATTTTTTTAAAGCGAGGCTTGGCGCTTCCAAGATTTTCGCAGAGGAGGCCATTCGTGCACGCGCTGCGCTCGTATGACTATGCCGTGGTGCGGGTCGTGCCGCGCGTGGAGCGCGGCGAGTTCGTGAATGCAGGCATCATTTTGTCTTGCGACGTCGAACGCATCCTGCAAGCCGCCATCGAGCTCGACGAGAAAGCCCTGCTGGCCCTCGATGCGCACGTGGACCTGAACTTGGTCAGAAGCGTGCTTCAAACCATCCCGGCGATATGCGCCGGCGGAGAGGCCGCGGGGGACATCGGGAAGATGCCGGCGCGGGAACGATTCCATTGGCTGGTCGCGCCTCGCAGCACCATCGTGCAGACCTCGCCGGTGCATACGGGCCAATGCGCCGATCCGGCCGCGGCATTGGAACATTTGATGCAGGCAATGGTCCGGCGCTAGTTGCTCTTGCACTAATTGCCGCCCGACTGCAGCGCTGCCGCAACGTCGGCGAGGCCAAATCCATAACCCGGGTCCCACGCCGAGGCTCCCAGCGGCACAGCGGTGTTGCGCAACGCCTTGAGCACTTGAGCGCGATTGAAGCCGGCGCTTTCGAGCAACGCCGCTGCGGCGGCAATGGCGGGTACCGCCGCCGAGGTTCCGCAGAATAGATTGTTGGTCAGCGTTTTTCCGTCGCTGAAGGGCGTGGTCACGCAATCCGGAGCGACCAGATCCGGTTTCGCCAGGATCACCGGAGAGGCGAGCCGCGTGTAATCGAAGCCGTCAGGCGAGGCCGCATCCGCGCTCGCTTGAAAATCGAGGCGGAAAGGGCCGCGGTTGGACCACGCTTCCAGCACGTACGGCGACAGGGCCGCCGTCGCGCCCACGACCAAGGCATCCGGAATGTCCCCGACAGTTCCGCCGGCAAGTCCCGAAGTTGCGTACGACAGCGTCTGGCAGTCGATGTTGCACGTCGGGCTCCCCTCGGTGACCTGCACGGCAAGGCCTTGCGCCGAGCCCGCATCCAGCGTGACCGCGAGCCGCACGGATTGCGCCGTGCCCGTCGCGTTGGTGTAATCGGCGATCAGCGTCGGGTCGAATCGGCCGCTGGCATGCATCAACACCTGCGCGTTGGCATCGAGCAGATAGGCGCTCAAGGCGTGGTTATTGGCGCCATGCGGGGGATCGTTCCAGTTCACGATCAACCTCAGGCGCTTACCCGGCGGCACCGTCACGGCATTGAATGCATCGGTGCTGCCGCCGCTGGACGCTCCAAAGTCGAGCAATGCCGCTTGCGAGCCGCCGATCATGCCCTGCGTCGTCACGAATGCTCCTCGCCAGTAGCCGCCACTGTGTTCGTTGCCGGCAAGATGCACGAACACCAGCCGCTCGTTCGCCATCTCCAATTGAGCGATCGTCGCTGCGCTCGCTTCGGGATAGAACTGTCCTGCAAACAAGATATCGTCGACAATGATGTCGGCGTGAAAATTGTTTCCCAGATCCTGAATGCATGCATTGAAATCGAGGTCGATCCCGTCGCAAAAACCGAGCGCCGCGTCGGGTGCGTGCTGATGCACGAGTTCGAGCATCCAACTGCCCTCATCGAGAGCGCCTGCGGTGTTCTTGCTGACATAAATGCCCGCCGGTAAGACGCCGGCGTTTTGGTAGGACGAAAGGTTGACCACTCCGGTGCTGATGACGCCGACGCGCACGCCGGCGCCGCGAAAACCCGAGGCGCGCAATTGATCTAGGTGCAGAAGGGCATCCGCCTCGCTGGTCACGGTGAGACCATTGGCGGCGCCCGCAGTCCCGCTCGTGCCGCCGCCACCGCACGCGCTGAGCGCCACGAGCGCCGCGAGTGTCGTCAGCGATCTGCTCACAAGGAGCCTAACGGCGGAAGATCTTGTTGAGTGTGCCGCCGGAGGCAGCATCGGCGAATCCATCGAATCTCCCCTGCTCGAGGATGAGGTTGGCGGCGCGCATGAATCCGCCCCACGCGGCTCGGGCCAGTGCACCGCCCACGCTGACTCGCCGCACGCCCAGCTCGGCGATTTGCGCCAGAGTCAGCTCGGCGTTAAAGCCCACCAATAAATTTATAGGCTTAGGGGAGAGCGCGGCGACCACCGCCCTGATGTGCTCGACCGAACTTATTCCGGGCGCGTACAGGCAGTCCGCGCCCGCGCTCGCATAGGCCTTTAAGCGCGCGATCGCTAGATCAATGTCGGGCTGACCCACGAGAAAGCATTCGGCGCGACCCACCAGCAGCGTATCGGCGCCTGCTTTGTCGATGGCCCTGCGCGCGGCGCGCATCCGCTCAACCGCCTCATCGCCGTCAAACAAGGGTTTGCTCTCGTTGCCCGTGGAATCTTCGATGGACAATCCCGCGACACCGGTTTGTACCGCAAGCCGCACACTGTCGGCGAGTCCTGCCGCATCGGGCGCAAAACCATGCTCGAAGTCGGCGTTGACGGGCACGTCGGTTGCCTCCACCATTTCGGCCAAATGATCCAGCACGCGATCGCGCGACATACCGCCGTCGGGATGGCCGTGCGACCACGCAAAACCCGAGCTGGTCGTGGCCAGCGCTTTGAACCCCACTCCCTGCAAATACCGTGCGCTTCCCACATCCCACGGATTGGGAATGACGAAGCAACCCGCCTCATGAAGCCGATGAAATGCTCGACGCTTATCGGCAATACTGGGACGAAGCGGCATGGCGGACTCCTGATACTTTAAGGGGAAGGCATCACTCGCGCGACTCGCGCGCCATCGCGCGGTAACCGATATCCAGCCGATATTGAACGAGATTCCAGTGAATGGCATGCACGAGATTGTATGCCTGATGATGCGCCGCGCGGACCGTGTCTCCCAATCCGACCGCGCACAGCACCCGGCCGCCGGCGGTCACGATTTGCCCGCCCACCGCCTGCGTGCCGGCGTGAAACACTTTTCCGGGCTTTGCGGCCGCAGCTTCCAGTCCGCTGATCGGATCGCCTTTGCGGTACGCGTCCGGATAGCCGCCGGCCGCCATCACCACGCCGAGCGCAGCGCGCGGGTCCCAGCGAACCTCGGTGCTTGGCAAGGTGCCGTCGATCGAGGCCTCGCACAGATCGATGAGGTCGCTCTGCAAGCGCATCACGATGGGTTGGGCTTCAGGATCCCCCAACCGGCAATTGAATTCCAAAACATTGGGCGTGCCGTCCGCGGCAATCATCAGCCCCGCGTAAAGAAACCCGCGGTACGGATTGCCGTCGCTGGCCAGTCCTTTCAGCGTCGGTTGTATGACCTCGCGCATGATGCGCTGATGCAGTTTCTCGTTGACGATAGGCGCCGGCGAATACGCTCCCATGCCGCCGGTGTTCGGTCCTCGATCGCCGTCGTCGCGCCGCTTGTGATCTTGCGAGGTTGCGAGCGCAACGACTTGCTGGTCGTTCGCCACCACGATGAAGCTGACTTCTTCGCCCTCCAGGAACTCCTCGATCACGACGGTGTTGCCGGCCGCGCCGAATCGTCCGCCGAGCATCCCTCGGCTCACCTCAATGGCCGACGCGTGCGTGTCGCATATCACGACGCCCTTGCCGGCAGCCAGGCCATCCGCTTTGACCACCAAGGGCAAGCGCTGCGCCTTGACATAGCTCTCGTCAAAAGTGGCCGCGGTAAAGGTGGCGAAGCTCGCCGTCGGAATGTTGTGCCGTTTCAGGAAATCCTTGGTGAACGCTTTTGAGCCTTCGAGCCGGGCGGCCAAGCGCGATGGACCAAAGCAGCGCCGCTGCGCGGCGGCAAATCGATCGACGATGCCGGCCACCAAGGGCACTTCAGGACCAATGATGGTCAGGCCGATATCCTCGTCGATCGCAAACTGGAGCAACGCCTCGATGTTCTCCGCGGCAATGTCGACATTGCTCACGTTGGGTTCCAAAGCCGTGCCGGCATTGCCAGGGGCCACGAAAACGTGCTCTACGCGCGGCGAGGACGCGCACTTCCAGGCAAGTGCGTGCTCTCGTCCGCCGCCGCCGACAATCAACACTTTCATGGAGCGCCTTTAATGACGGAAATGGCGCATGCCGGTGAACACCATGGCGATGCCGTGTTCGTCGGCTGCCTCGATCACTTCCGTATCGCGGCGCGAACCGCCCGGCTGAATGACCGCCTTGATCCCGTATTCAGCCAGAACATCCAAGCCGTCGCGGAAGGGGAAAAACGCATCCGAGGCAACCGAGGCGCCCTGAAGCGTGAGGCCCGCGTCATCCGCTTTCATGGCGGCAATCTTGCTGCTCATCACGCGGCTCATTTGCCCGGCCCCTATGCCTTGGGTGGACTTGTCCTTGACGGCCACGATGGCATTCGATTTGACATATTTGCAGACCCGCCACGCGAAAATTAAATCATCGAGTTCTGCGAGCGTGGGTTGACGCTTGGAGACCGTGCGCAGGTCGTGGGCTTTGACAGCGCCTGTATCACGGGTCTGCACCAACAGGCCGCCCGACACGCTTTTGTACTCGAGCAATTGCGTTACGGGAAGGTGTAGTTCGCCGGTGATGAGCACGCGCACGTTATCCTTGGTCGCGAGCACCGACCTGGCCGCTTCCTCGATGCAGGGCGCCAGTATGACCTCCACGAATTGCTGCTCCATGATTGCGCGCGCAGTTGCCGCATCCAGTTCTCGGTTGAAGGCGATGACGCCGCCGTAGGCCGAGGTAGGATCGGTACGGTATGCGTGGGTGTAAGCATCGAGCACGGTGGAGCATCTTGCGGCCCCACAGGGATTGGCGTGTTTCACGATGACGCAACCCGAGGAAGCAAATTCTCGCACGCACTCGAGCGCAGTATCGCTGTCAGCGATGTTGTTGTAAGACAACTCCTTGCCTTGAATCTGCGCGGCTTGCGTCACCGAGGCGCCGATCGCGCGCGGGTCGGTGTAAAAAGCGGCTTGCTGGTGCGGGTTCTCGCCATAGCGCAAATCGAGACGCTTACGGAACGAAAGATTCAAGTCGCTGGGGAAGGTGGGCAGCGCCGCGCCGATGGCGCCGGTGAAGTACGCGGACACCATGGCATCGTACTGCGCCGTGTGTGCAAACGCCTTGGCGCTCAACTTGCGGCGCATGATCAAGGTGGTGCTGCCCTGGTTGGCTGCCAATTCATCCAGTAGTTCCCGATAGTCGTTCGGATCGACCACCACCGTGACGGAAGCATGATTCTTGGCCGCCGCGCGCACCATCGCGGGACCGCCGATATCGATGTTCTCCACGGCATCCTCGTAAGTGCAGTCGGACCGGCTGACCGTGGCGGCGAATGGATACAGATTCACGGCGAGGAGATCGATGGGCTCGATGTCGTGCTCGCGCATCACGGGCTCATCGAGGCCGCGCCTGCCGAGCAGTCCGCCGTGAATCTTCGGATGCAGGGTTTTGACGCGGCCCGCCATGATTTCCGGAAAGCCGGTGTAGTCGGCGACTTCCCTGACCATGATGCCGTGGCTGGTCAACAGCTTGGCAGTGCCGCCGGTCGACAAGAGCTCGATGCCGCGTTCCTTCAGTTCGCGCGCGAACTCAACGATGCCGGTCTTATCGGAAACACTGAGTAACGCGCGGCGGACGGGCGTGAGCACTAAGGGATTACTCGTTAATGCCGAACTCTTTGAGTTTCTTGCGCAAGGTGCCGCGATTGATCCCTAAGATCGTCGCCGCGCGGCTCTGGTTTCCCTGAACATGGCCCATGACCACTTTGAACAGCGGTTCTTCCACTTCGCGCATCACCAGGTCGTACAAATGGGCGGGCTTGTGGCCGTTCAGCGTCTCGAAATAGCACTGCAAGGCTTCCTCGGCCTGCGAGCGCAGCGGAACGCCCTTGCCATTGACTTTCAGATCCCGGCCGTTGAAAGCAGCCGCGATCTCTCGACGTGATTTCGATTTCTTTTTGACGACCATGGTCTAACGTTTCAAGCCCCGAGTGATCTTTTCTTATGTTATGAAACCAATGTACACCACACCTAAGCAGCGCGATCCACACTCGTGTCGTAATGCTGCAGCAGCGTAGAGAGTTGTTCCTCGGGCGTCTCGATTAGCACGAGACGATTCCGCAAGTCCTCTTGTCCCGGATGCTGTTTGAAATACCAACTCAAGTGTTTACGTGCCACTCGAACACCGGTTTGCTCGCCGTAAAAAGCGTACAGGTCTTCGAGGTGGGCGCGCATAATATCACGGACTTTTTCCAGCGCCAGCACTGCGCGAATTTCTCCTGTTGAGAGAAAAAAATTGACTTCGTCGAAGATCCATGGCCGGCCCTGCGCCGCTCTACCGATCATGATGCCGTCGCAACCGGTGCGCTGAAGAATTTTCCGCGCCTGCTGCGCCGTAACGATGTCTCCGTTGGCGAACACAGGAATTTTCACCGCCGCCTTGATCGCCGCGACGGTTTCGTGCTCCGCATCACCCTGATACATATCGGTGCGCGTGCGCCCGTGAATGGCGAGCGCGGCAATACCGCTGTCCTCGGCGATTCTTGCGACGCGAAGGCCGTTCTTATGCTCGGGATCCCAGCCGGTGCGCGTCTTCAACGTCACAGGCGCGCTCACCGCGCGTGCAACGCTGTGCAAAATGCGCGCCACGAGCTCTTCGTCCTGAAGCAAAGCGGAGCCCGCCAATCGATTGCAGACTTTCTTCGCCGGACAGCCCATATTGATGTCGATGATTTGAGCGCCCGCATCGACATTGCGCCGCGCTGCGTCCGCCATCATGTCCGGATCAAATCCCGCGATCTGCACCACGCGGGGGCTCGGTTCGCCCGAATGATCCATGCGGCGGCGCGATTTTGGCGTGTCCCACAACCGCACGTCGGCGCTGAGCATTTCCGATGCGGCGAGGCCTGCGCCGAAGCGGCGGCAGAGAATGCGAAACGGCCTGTCCGTTACGCCGGCCATGGGTGCGAGCAGCACATTGGAGGGCAGCGTGTAGGGGCCTATCTTGACGCTCATCGCTTCGCCTGAGCGGGCGCGGCATCGTTGGCGCACGATACTTTTCTGTCTGCGCCGCGTAGGCATACATCGATTTCGAATCCTTCCGCGTTCTTGCCCGGATCCAAAATGTCCATGGTCGCATCCACCCGCTCACCGGGAGCGAGCAGTTTTGCGGTCGGCCTGCCCAAATATTCGGAAGGTTCAAAATCGCGCGTGCCGATGCTGGCGCCAAAGCGGTTGGCGAGGCTGACGCGCAACAGCGGGTAGGGCTCCAGCTGCGCAGCCGTATTCAAGATGCTCGCGCGCACGCGCAGCGTGCCCTCACCGGCCGGGTCGCCCGTGACTCCCCATTGCCGCAGCTGGTAGGCAGAAAGGGTTGACGCCGCGGAAACGGGCGCGCGCAATTTGGAGTACATCGCGGCAAGGCCCTCGCGATTGTGGTGAATGAGTTGCGCGATCAGCAGCAGTGCCGAAGCGATCGCCGCAATCAGCCAGGGCATGGATGATGCTTGACGCTCTTGTGATCCAAGGTCGAACGGCGTGACGCGGCGCCGAATCGGACGACCGATCCCTGGAGTCGCCGGCGCCTGCTCCGCGTCGGCAGAGGATGACAGGCCGGAGAGCATTTCGCGCCGTACGTCTTCGGACACTTCAAAGCCTCCGGGCGGCGCAGCGGCACCCGGCGCTTCCGATGCGGAATTTGCCTCCTCAGCGGCCGCCTCGAGAATCGCGATATCCTCAGGATGAGGCGGCGGAACCGGCGGTGTCGGAGTTGGGGTGGGGTGAGCGTATTTTTCCACCACGAGCTGCGGGGGCGGAGGTTCTGCGGGGGCGGCCGGCGGTTCGGCCGCCGCGCGTTTTTTGGATTCGATGAAGATGCGATCCAATTCCCCCGGCGGCAGGCTGAATTCCATCGAGGTGTCGCCCATCGAGGTGTCGCCCAGCGAATTGTCGCCCAGCGAAGTGTCGCCCGAGTCCTCTGCAGGCGGTTCCTCGCTGACATCCCAGTCGATATGCAGCCGAGCGGTCTCGACGCCTGGCCCGTTGAACTCCGAGTGATCGGGCGCCTCCTCTCTACCCGGGGTCATCGGCGCCGGCGATTCCAAAATCCTGTCAGCGCGAAACTCCAAGTCGATTTCGGTCTCTTCTACGGCGAATGCGCTCGGATCCTCCGCGAGATGCGCCAATGCATTGAAGACCTCTCCGCATTTCCCGCAACGCACTTGACCGCCGGCCGCCCGCAAGACTTCGGCGGATAACTTAAAGACGGTCTCGCATTTTGAACATTGCGTATACACGCTATGACACTCTCCGCGCGTAAATGCAGCACCACTCGTCGCGCTCGACGACCCTCACCATATCAAAACCGGACGCGTATGCCGCCTTTACCGAATAAGCCTGGGATGTCAGCAGGCCCGATAGCAACAAATAACCCCCAGGCTCACAGGCTTGCGTCAATTTCGGCGCCAATTCGATCAATGGCTCCGCAAGAATGTTCGCGACGACACAAAAAGCGGCGTGCAACTCGTTCTCGATGCCCTGCACCGTAATTTGCGAGGCAACGCCGTTGCGCAACGCATTGTCCCGCGTCGCTAGCAATGCTTGGTAGTCCAAATCAACCGCGGTGACGTGCGCGGCCCCCAGTTTCAACGCGGCGATGCCTAAAATGCCAGAGCCGCAGCCGTAATCGATGAGTGTTCGACCTGCAATAGGCAAGGATTCCAATATCTGTAGGCATAAGGCTGTCGTGGGATGCGTGCCGGTGCCGAATGCCAGCCCCGGGTCCAGCCGCACGACGATGGCTTGGGGATCCTCCGGCGGCGAAGCTGCGCGCGGACAAATCCACAGCCGCCGTCCAAAGCGCATGGATTTCCAGCCAATGAGCCACGCACGCTCCCACACTTGATCTTCGACCGCGCGGACGCGCGCGGTATTCGTCACGTGAGGCCCCAAGGTGGTCGCCAGTAGATCAAGATTCAATGCCGCATCGCTGGATTCTTGAAACAAGGCGCGCACCAGCGTATCGCTCCACAAGCGGATTTCGCCGGGTTTGGGTTCGAGCACCGGCTCATCACCGCGGTCGACGAAGGTAATGGAGCTCGCGCCGGCTTCGAGCAGGGCAGCTTCGACCGTTTCGGGACTTAAGTTGCTGAGCGGAAATTCAATTTCATAGAATCTCATCGATGCAACATCCTGCAAGATGTTACTTCAGCCCCAATCTTCGCTCTAGATAATGGATGTCGGTTCCGCCTTGCTTGAAGGCGGAATGATTGAATATTTCTTGATGCAGCGGGATATTGGTTTTGATGCCCTCGACCACCATTTCAGCAAGCGCGTTGCGCATGCGCGCGATGGCCGTGTCGCGCGTATCGCCGTACGCGATCACCTTGCCGATCATCGAGTCATAAAAGGGCGGCACGTTGTAGCCGGTGTACACATGGCTGTCCACGCGAATCCCCGGGCCGCCGGGCGAGTGCCACAGGCGGATCGGGCCAGGCGAAGGCGTGAATGTCTTGGGATCTTCGGCGTTGATGCGGCATTCCACCGCATGACCGCGGATCTGGATGTCGTTCTGGCCATAGGGCAGCGGCTCGCCGGCGGCGATCAGCAATTGCGCCTTGACGATATCGATACCGGTCACCAGCTCGGTTACGGGATGTTCGACCTGGACGCGGGTGTTCATTTCGATGAAGTAGAATTCGTTATCCTGATACAGGAACTCTAGCGTGCCGGCATTGCGATAACCGACTTCACGGCATGCCCGGGCGCAGCGCTCGCCCATGGTTTTGCGCTGCTTGGCGGTAAGGCCCGGCGCGGGCGCTTCCTCGATGACTTTCTGGTGGCGCCGTTGCATGGAGCAATCGCGTTCGCCTAAGTGCACTACATTGCCGTAGTTGTCGGCGAGCACCTGAAACTCAATGTGGCGCGGCTTTTCGAGAAACTTCTCCATGTAGACTTCTGGGTTGCCGAAGGCTGCGAGGGCTTCTGCTTGGGTTATGCCGATTGAATTCAAGAGCGAAGCGTCGGTGTGCACCACGCGCATGCCGCGGCCGCCGCCGCCGCCCGAGGCCTTGATGATCACGGGGTAGCCGATGTCCTTGGCAATGCGGAAATTCTCATCCGCGTCTTTGCCCAAAGGCCCGTCCGAGCCGGGCACGCAGGGGACGCCGGCGGCCTTCATGACCTTGATGGCGGAGACTTTGTCGCCCATGAGGCGAATGGTCTCGGCCCTGGGGCCGACAAAGATGAAGCCGCTCTTTTCAACGCGCTCGGCGAAATCGGCGTTCTCCGACAGGAAGCCATAGCCGGGGTGAATCGCCACGGAGTCCGTGACTTCGGCGGCGCTGATGATGGCCGGCATGTTGAGGTAGGAGAGGGCGGATTGCGGAGGACCGATACAGACCGTCTCGTCGGCCAACAGCACATGCTTGGTGTTGAAATCCGCCGTGGAATGCACGGCCACGGTTTTGATGCCGAGTTCGCGGCAAGCACGCAATATGCGAAGGGCGATCTCGCCGCGGTTCGCGATAACGACTTTTTCAATCATCTTGCTTATTCAATGATGAACAGCGGCTGGCCGAATTCGACGGGCTCACCGTTCTTCGCCAGCATCGCGGTCACGCGGCCGGCCTTGTCGGATTCAATTTGGTTCATCATCTTCATGGCTTCGATGATGCAGAGTATCTGGCCTACTTTGATCTCGCTGCCGATTTCAACGAAGGGTTTGGCGCCTGGAGAGGCAGAGGCATAGTAGGTTCCGACCATCGGCGAGGTGACCGTGTGCTCATCGTTGCGCGGCGCCCGCTCCCCTGGGAAGGTCGCCGGCATCGCAGTGGCGGCGGGTACCGCGACCATGACCGGCGGCGGTTGGGGCGCGGCGACCTGCATCCCCATCCGCGGATGACGGCTGATGCGCACCGATTCCTCGCCCTCCGATATTTCGAGTTCCGAGATACCCGACTCCTCGAGCAGCTCGATCAGTTTCTTTACCTTGCGAATGTCCATCCGCGAACCCCTTGAGATCGATGTTTTAGGTCTTGACCAGGCGTGCGATGGCGGCTTGGAGCGCGAGCTCGTAGCCGATCGGGCCCAATCCGTATATGCAGCCGACAGCAATATCGGACAAATGGGAGTGATGTCGAAAAGTCTCGCGTGCGAAGACGTTGCTCAAATGAATTTCGATGAATGGCGTGCCCACCGAGAGAAACGCGTCGCGCAGCGCGATGCTGGTATGCGTGAAAGCGCCGGGATTGATAATGACGAAGCCGATGCCGTCCCGCTTGGTCGCCTGAACTTTGCCGATCAATTCATGTTCGGCATTGCTTTGCGCGGCGGTAAGCTCGTGCCCTTGCGCGGCGGCCAGCTCCTTGAGCCTCTCCTCGATGTCCTGCAGAGTCGCGCTACCATAGATGGCCGGCTCTCGGGACCCCAAAAGATTCAAGTTCGGACCATTCAGCAGCAAAATCTTAGGCATTCGGCGCCCGTTCCCAGCGCTATCGCGCTACAAAGGTCCGCGATAATAACCAGAAATGGAAGAGAAAAGGCAAGCTTCGGCGGCGAACGTCGCCGGAAGGCACTTATCCCGGTTGTTTCTCCGCCTGCTGCTGTAGGCCGTCGGTGATGCGTTTGCGCGCTTCTGGGAGCTGGATCCGCCCGGCGTTGAGATTTTCGACCTCGGAGAGAATGAAATCGGCTTGGCGTCGGTGCAATTCTCCGACAAATAAGGCCACGACCTCGCCACGCCGATCCGTGAACACGGTAAACGGAAAGGCGGGTGAGTCCATGCCGAATTTCGCTGCCACGTCCAATGCGTCTTGCTCGCCGATGAGAATGGGGTAATCGATTTTGTAACGGGCCACGAATTCCGCGACTTGGTCGCGGTGATCCACCGCGATACCCACGACGGTGAGATCCCGTCCGGCCCAATCGGTGGCCAGCGTCTTGAGCAGGGGCATTTCCCGCCGGCAGGGCGCGCACCAAGTTGCCCAAAAGTTGATCATGAGAGATTTACCGCTCCAAGCGGATATTGCGGTGGACTTGCCCGAGAGGTCCTTCAAGGCGAATTCGGGAAGGACGCTGGGAATCACGACGTGCGTGAACAGGGGGTCAGGCGGCGAACTGTCTTGCGCGCCCGGCGCGCTGGCGTCCCCTGAGGAAACCGGCGTGCCCTGCTGGGCGCTGCGATACGAGTGGAGCTTCAAGCCGCCCCAAACACCCAGCAGCACCACGAGCGCGATGCCGAGGGAGCGCGGCCCTAAGTCTTTCATGCGGGAAGATCGAGCTTGCGTCCCTTTCGTAGCACCAGCCCCGCCAGCAAAAACGCCACTGCTCCCCCCACGATGGCGATGCCCTCCCAGGGAGTAGCTCGAACCTCGGCAGCGGCGGCAGTGTCAGCGGCACGGAGTGCGGCGCTGGGAAAGATCGCCTTTGTGATGGGCTGGTAGCACAGGCCGGCTTCCGCACAGCCTTGGTAGGTCACTTTGATCTCGATCGGGTGGGCACCGGCATCGATGCGGGTAAAGGGAACCGTTGCTTCGGCCTGCTGGGTATAGATTTCTTGCGTGCCTAGGTACTGGTCGGTTTTCATCACCCCTATGGGAAGTTGCGGCGCATCAACCTTAAGATCCGGACTTGCCGGCGCCACCTCGATTTTTTGCTTATATAAATAGTAGCCATCCGCAATGACCCAGCGCAGCTTCACCTGGTTTCCGTCGAGTCGAGCCGACATCCGAAAAGCCACGTCGGGCGGCAGGAAGTCAGTGTCATTGGATTCGATCCCCCGCATCCACGGGGGCTTGGATTGCGCGGCAGCGGCCCCCAGGACCATCAGGACGAACACGCTACCGACTCGGGCTACTCTATTGCTTTGCATGCCGCGCACTTTAGTGGCCGACGCGCTCCGGCGCCAGCGCGATAATGCGCTGCAGCACAGCAAAAAAAAGCTGTTTAGCCCCTTGAATCATCATATTTCGTCGCTATTATTAGCAGCCTCTAGGGGAGAGTGCTAACAGACTCACCTCTTTGTTAATCCAACCCAAGCATTAGGAGTCTTGTCTTATGAAGATTCGTCCCCTTCATGACCGTGTGATCGTGAAAAGAGAAGAAGAGGAGCGCAAGTCCCCAGGTGGCATCGTGATCCCGGATACCGCGACTGAAAAGCCGATTTTCGGAAAAGTGATTGCCGTCGGTAAGGGCAAGATTTTAGAGAACGGCGAAATTCGCCCGCTGGACGTCAAGGTCGGCGACAAGATTCTGTTCGGTAAGTACAGCGGTACCGAAGTGAAGATGGATGGAGATGAGCTGGTTGTCATGCGTGAAGAAGACATCATGGCCATCGTGGAAGGCAAGTAAGCCTCGCCAATCCGAATTTACTTTCCGCAAACCAAAATTAATTTAGAGGTATCAGCAAATGGCAGCTAAAGACGTACGCTTCAGCGACGACGCTCGGGCACGCATGTTCAAGGGTGTGAATATTCTGGCGAATGCCGTCAAGGTCACACTGGGCCCCAAAGGCCGCAACGCCGTTCTCGACAAGAGCTTCGGCGCCCCCACCGTCACCAAAGACGGCGTTTCTGTCGCGAAGGAAATCGAGCTCAAAGATAAGTTCGAAAACATGGGCGCGCAGATGGTCAAGGAAGTTGCTTCCAACACGTCTGACGAAGCCGGCGATGGCACCACCACCGCAACCGTTCTCGCACAGGCGATTATCCGCGAAGGCCTCAAGGCCGTAGCCGCCGGCATCAATCCCATGGATTTGAAGCGCGGTATCGACCAGGCGGTCATTGCGGCCACTGAAGAGCTCAAGAAGCTCTCCAAGCCCTGCAAGGATCCGAAAGCGATTGCGCAGGTCGGCACGATTTCCGCCAACTCCGACGAGAGCATTGGCAAGACGATTGCCGATGCGATGGCGAAGGTCGGCAAAGAAGGCGTGATTACGGTTGAGGAAGGTTCGGGCCTCGAGAACGAGCTCGAAGTGGTCGAAGGCATGCAGTTCGACCGCGGCTACCTCTCGCCGTATTTCATCAACAATCAGCAGAGCCAGAGCGCCGAGCTCGAGAAGCCCCTGATTCTTCTCGTTGACAAGAAGATTTCGAACATTCGCGAGTTGCTCCCCTTGCTGGAACAAATTGCGAAGGGTGGCCGTCAGCTGTTGATCGTTGCGGAAGATGTGGAAGGCGAAGCGCTTGCCACATTGGTCGTCAACACCATTCGCGGTATCGTCAAAGTCGCGGCCGTCAAGGCACCGGGCTTCGGCGATCGTCGCAAAGCCATGCTGCAGGACATTGCGGTCCTCACCGGCGGCACGGTCATCTCGGACGAAGTCGGCCTCTCGCTCGAGAAGGCGACGCTGAACGACTTGGGCGAGGCCAAGAAGGTCGTCGTGGAGAAAGAGAACACCACGGTCATCGACGGTGCCGGCAAGCCGAATGACATCAAGGCCCGTGTCGAGAGCATTCGTCAGCAGATCGAAGAAGCGACCTCTGATTACGACAAGGAAAAACTCCAGGAGCGCGTTGCCAAGCTCTCCGGCGGTGTTGCCGTGATCAAAGTCGGTGCTTCGACCGAAATCGAAATGAAGGAAAAGAAGGCCCGCGTCGAAGACGCACTGCACGCAACCCGTGCGGCCGTCGAAGAAGGCGTGGTTCCGGGCGGCGGCGTCGCTCTGGTGCGTTCGTTGAAGGCCATCGAAAAGCTGGTCGGCAAGAACGAAGATCAGACCACGGGCATCAAGATCCTGGCCCGCTCGATCGAAGAGCCTCTGCGTCAGATCGTCGCCAATGCCGGTGAAGATGCTGCGGTGGTATTGAACCGAGTCCGCGAGGGCAAGGGTACGTTCGGGTACAACGCTCAAACGGGTGAGTACGGCGATATGATCGAAATGGGCATCCTGGATCCGACCAAGGTCACGCGTCTGGCTCTGCAGAACGCCGCCTCGGTAGCGGGACTGTTGCTCACGACGGAAGTCATGATTGCCGAGTCGCCGAAAGAAGAAGAGCATGCGCATGCCGGCGGTGGCGGCGGCATGGGTGGCATGGGCGGTATGGATATGTAAATCGGCCTGCGGGCTTAAAGCTCGCGGTGTGCGATTGCAGCCGACAAAGCCTCGCAAGTCCTCGCGGATTTGCGGGGCTTTTTATTTGCGTTCCGAATTTTCGCGGGTCAACCAGTCCCGTATCATCTACAGGAATGATGCCCGGGATTTTACGGTTTCTCGCCGGTGCGGTCTTGGTACTGTCGGTATCCGCCACGGTTGCGGAAATCCCCGCATCCGAGCCGCTCTATCCCGATGTGATTTCCGAGCACGATGTCATGGTGGCGGTGCGCGATGGGGTCAAGTTGGCCACCGACATTTACCGCCCTGGCAGAGGAACCGTGCCGGCCCCGGAACGGCTGCCGGTCCTTTTGCACCGTACGCCTTACGACAAGTCGGAGGCAGCGACCGTCGCAATCGCGGAGACCCTGGCGAAGCACGGATACATCGTCATGGTGCAAGACACTCGCGGACGTCATCATTCGCAAGGCGTATTCGAAAAATATTACGCCTTCGATGCTTATGACGGGTACGACACCATCGAGTGGGCCGCAAGCCGGCCATTCACCGACGGCAAAGTGGGTATGTATGGGACTTCGTACGCAGCCCACACGCAAGCGGACGCCTCGAAGCTTGCGCCTCCGCACCTTCGGGCATTGCTGCTCAATATGGGAGGAATGTCCAGTGCTTGGGACCATAGCGTGAGATACGACGGCGCGTTCGAGGTGGGCCGTCAGCTCACCTGGGCTTGGTCGCAGGCACTGGAAGATGCGAAGGACCCTGTTACGAAGGCCATGCTCTCCAAGGAGGAGGTCACGGGGTGGTACGCAGCGCTGCCGATCCGCAGGGGTTTGAGTCCGCTGACCAGCGCGCCCAATTATGAACACTATTACCTGGAGGAGGCGACGCGCTCGGACTACGGCGCGCATTGGCAAACACTCGGCATGCAGTGGGAAAAATATTACGCGCAGACCGCGGACATCCCCATGATGCACGTTGGGGGTTGGTATGACATTTATTTGCGCGGCACGATCGAAAACTGGCGCAGGCTTTCGGCGCTGAAGAAATCCCCCATGCGGCTCGTGATTGGTCCTTGGACGCATCATGGGAACACCGCAACTTACGCGGGTGACGTGGACTTTGGCAGGGATGCCGCGATCTCTGATTTCGATACCAACTTTCACCTTCAGTGGTTCGACTACCGGTTGAAAGGCTTGCATACCGCGATGTCGGAGCAGGCGCCGGTGAAATATTTTTTGATGGGTACGGGTGATGGGCACAAAGACTCCGCCGGACGCTTGTATCACGGCGGGGAGTGGCGCGAGTCAAAGGAGTGGCCGCCCACCGATGCGCGCGCCGCCATTTTCTATTTGCACGCCGACGGATCGCTGAGGGCGCAGGCACCCGCATCATTGGAGCAATCATCGACGGCGCTGCAGTTCGACCCTACGCATCCCGTACCCACCATTGGCGGCGGCGTATCGAGACGGCTGAAGGACGGCGCTTACGATCAGCGCGAGCGTCCCGATATGCCGGGGTCACGTCCTCCCTATCTGCCGCTGAGTTCGCGAAGCGATGTGCTGGTGTTCGAGACTGAGACACTGGCGCGAGATATGGAGCTGGCAGGGCCGGTGGAAGTGACGCTGCAGGCTTCCTCGAGCGCGACCGATACCGATTTTACCGCCAAGCTGATCGATGTTTATCCGCCGAGCGCTGATTTTCCCAGCGGGTTCGACATGAATCTCACCGACGGCATCTTGCGCGCCAGTTACCGCGACAAATCGCATCACCGCCGGTTGCTAGTGCCGGGAAAAATCTACCGGCTCGTCATTCGGCCGTTCGACACGGCCAACGTCATCAAGAAAGGGCATCGATTGCGCCTTGATATCTCGAGCAGCAATTTCCCGCGATTCGACGTGAACCCCAACACCGGCGAAGCGCTTGGTATGAATCGCCTCACTCAACCGGCAAAAAACACGGTCTATCACGATCCAGCCCACGCGTCGTCCGTGAAACTCTATGTGATGCAATCTAGTCCTTGACGTAGGCGATCTTGTCTTCGCGGAGCCTGCAGGCCGCCTCGACCAACGCATCATGGTCCTGAAACATGTCGTCTTTGGGTAGACGCACCATGCCAACGAGACGCGACATGGTTTGAGGCTGGGATTCAATGCTGGCATCGGAGAGGATATGCAGAATAGATGCACCGCTTGCCTCCAAGCCCCTAGCAACGAGAAGCGTGCGGTGACAGTCCAGCGGCTCCTTCTCGGCACACATGAGCGCCAGGCGGTATTCTTTCGCGGCCTCCATCACCCGGTCGATGCCGGACTTGAACAGAGCCGTAGCAGCCAGTCGCGAGTACTGCACCTTGCCGCCTTCGTAATGGGAAGGATCGTCGGAACGCGCGCCCAATTCCTTGCCGAGGAACAGGTAGGCGATACCGTGCTCCGCAAGTGTCGCGGCAAGCCGGTCCTTGTTGAATTGCGGATGGCGCCGACTGAACGGGCGAGACCGCACATCTGCGATGGCTGTGATGCCGTTCGCCGTCAGCAGGCTCACGAATTTATCGATGGGGTGATTCGAATGACCGACCGTATAGATCTCGACCATTTTTAAGCTCCGAGGTTTCCTCGCCGCACCAACGAGTGACTGCAGTTGAAGCGTTAATGTGGATTCCCTGTCACTTAGGGGCCTACTTCGGTCTCGGTTCCCGCAGATTCTCATCGGGCGCTTGAACGCCCGCGCGACGCTGCGTCACGTGCGTAATCAGGGAGCGCGCGGCGTTACGTACCTCTTCTTGCAGCGCCTCATCTTGATCCAAAGCGTCGTGACTGGTTGCGTACTTGCCGTAATAGTCGATGAACCGGTCGATGCACGAGTCCGCGCCTGCCTGAATCAATCTCATGTCGTTGAGCCAATCCGAGAGCGAGCGGCGCAGCACTTCGGTGCCCGCCGAGTCGCCGTGCACCACCACCGCGTAAGAGCGCCCGGCGAGGTGGCGCGGATAGTCCCAGCCCTTCATTTCGAGCGCCTTGGCCTCGGCCGCTTTTTTGCCATGGGTGGTGCTCGGATCGGGATTGCCGCCATCGGCGCATACCAACCGATCGATCATGAGCTTCAGCACACTGGGTGCCTGGTACCAATACACCGGCGCGATGATCATGATGCCGTGCGCTGCAACCCAACGCGGATAGATCTCGTGCATCCAATCTGTGACTTGACCAAGGCTGTGGTTGGGATAACAGGAGCAGGGCCAATGACACAATGGCATCGCCGTCGAGACGCAGCCCTTGCAAGGATAAATGACCTTGCCATAGTCGGACGTTAAAACGCTGAGGTCGAGCACATCGACCTCTGCCGTCCCTTCATCGAAAATCGTCTTGGCAATCTGTACCAGGCGAAACGATTTCGACATTTCGCCAGGACAGCTCTTGTCGTTACGCGCCGCACCGCAGATCAGTAAAATCCGTGACCGAGCCGCTTTATCGTCATGCTGCTTCTGCGCTGCTCGGATCGAGTCGCGTGCCTCGAGCCAATCGACCGATAAATCGTAACTAGGGTCAGCAAACTCCTTACCGGCTTTCCTCGTGACGGGGCTCTTGCGCGCGTTGAGGTATCCGTCCCATGCGATGTCCAGCAACTCATCGATCATGGCCGATTTGCCGGCGAAGGCCGGGTCGGCGAATCGCGCGCGGAAGCGCGCGTCGAATTCCGCTCGAGAGAGCGGGAATTCCGCCTGCCCTGTTCGAACCGAGGGAACGGCGACGTTGTCGGTAGGGGGACGCTCTTGCACGCTTGCACGGTAACCGCATGGATTGCCGGGCGATATCAGCGATTTCCTACGTTATCATGGGCGCCCTTGCAATCCTACGAACGAGGTGTTGGTGATGCGATTTTCGCTACTCTGTGTGCTGATCAGTCTCTCTATCGCCTCCCCCGCGGCATACCCGCAAGCGGTGCCGCCGGCGACGGTGCCGCCGGCGATTTACACCGATCCGCCTGCGGACGCGGCGCACCCCGCGGCCATGACCGTGCTGCATATTCCGAGCCACGGCGTGCTGATCAACGGGTTGCTCTATTCGCCCGCCGGGACTGGGCCGCATCCCACCCTGATCATTTGCCACGGATTGCCGGGGAACGAAAAGAACCTCGATTTAGCGCAGGCGGTGCGCCGTGCGGGTTGGAATGCAGTCACTTTTAACTATCGCGGATCGTGGGGTAGTCCCGGCCCGTTTCGGTTCGCGCAGAATTTGCAGGACGCCGATGCCGTGTTGGCCTACCTGCGAGATCCGTCAAACGCCAAGCTCGCCGTTGACACCAAGCACATGGTCATCCTAGGCCACAGCATGGGCGGATGGGTGGCGGCACACACTGCCGGTCACGATCACGCCTTGGCGGGCACCATTCTGGTTTCGATGGCGGACATGGGTTTGGTCGGTGCGAGACCGCGCTCGGAGGCGGTGGCTGAAATGGCCGACGACATGGAAACGCTGGCGGACGTCACCGCCGAGAGCATGGTCGATGAGATCAAGGCGCATGCGAAGCAATTTTTGGTGGCCGGTGCGGCGCAGGGGTTGGCGCAGATGCCGGTCCTCGCCCTCACGGCGAACGATCACTTGGCCGCGCATACCGACGCACTGGTTGCCGCGATCAAAGCCAAGGGCGGAACTCAGGTGACCTCCTTGCACGTCGACACGGATCATGGCTGGTCTGATCATCGGGTCGGCCTCGAAGGCACGGTGATTACTTGGTTGGCGGGATTGCATTGAGCTGGTCCGCCAAACAGTACGTTGCTTTTGAAGACGAGCGCACGCGGCCGGTGCGCGATCTTGTTGCCGCGCTGCCGGTCGCTCATGCGCGCTCGGTGATCGACTTAGGGTGCGGCCCGGGCAATTCGACTGAAGTGCTCGCCGCACGCTATCCGGAGGCTCAGGTGGTGGGGATCGACAGTTCGCCTGACATGATCACGGCAGCGCGACAGCGGCTCCCACGGGTCAGTTTCCGAGTCGAGGAAGTGCAAGTCTGGAAGGATCCCGGACCCTTCGACGTGATCTTGGCCAATGCCGTTCTGCACTGGTTGCCCGACCACGAGACTCTGATGCCGCAATTGCTCGAACGCCTTAGGTCCGGCGGCGCACTTGCGGTGCAGATGCCGGACAATCTCGATGAGCCTGCACACCGCCTGATGCGGCAGATCGCGCAAGAAGGCCCGTGGGCGGCGAAGCTTGCGGGTGCTGCGCGCACGCGCACGACCCTGGCCGGTGCCGAATGGTATTACGAGGTCCTGAAGCCGCGCTGCGCAAGGGTGGATGTGTGGCGCACCACTTATTATCACGCACTTTCCGGAGGCGCAGCGGCGATTGCCGAATGGTTCAAGGGTAGCGGCCTGCGGCCATTTCTCGATCCCCTGACCGACGAGGAGCGCACGGCATACTTGCGTGACTTCAACCAAGGTATGGCCAAAACGTATCCGGGCCGCGCCGACGGCAGTGTTTTGCTGCCGTTTCCCCGCCTCTTCATGGTGGCCATTCGGTAGTGGCGATTCAAGAATTGCCGATTGAAGATTTGATTTCCGTGCCGGAAGAGTTGCGCGACGCCGTCAGGCATTGGTGGGAGCGGGCGTCCGTGATTCCGGAGTTTCTTCAAGCCTACGAGCGGCTGGCCGAACCTCGTCGCGCGCAGCTGCCGAAAGTCGTGGCGGCCAGTGAATTCGCCGGTTCCGTAATAATTCAAGACCCGAGATCGCTCGAGTGGGTGGCCCAAGACGAGCCTGAATCGGCGGCGGCGAATGCCGACTACGAAAAACGCGCGGCACGCTCGCCTACGGCGGAAGAAGCGGGGGCACTGTTGCGTGAGTGGCGCCGGCGCGCCATGTTGCGTATCGCGTGGCTCGACATCGCCGGAGTCGTGCCCGTGACGCAGACATTGCGTGCCGTCTCGGAGCTCGCGGATGCAATCATTCGCGCGGCGGCCTCCGCTGCCCAGCTGCACCTTGTGGCCACCTTCGGCCGGGCTCAAAGCGCGGACGGCCCGCCGGTGTTCATCATTTTAGGCATGGGCAAACTCGGCGGCGGCGAGCTCAACTTCTCATCGGACATCGACCTCATGTTCTTGTATTCCGGGGCAGGCGAGACCGACGGGCCCAGGCTGATCGACAACGAAGAATACTTCAATCGGGTCGGCCGCGAGATCATTCGCTTGCTGGACGCGCGCAATGCAGATGGCTTTGTCTTTCGCGTCGACATGCGGCTACGTCCCTTCGGGGACAGTGGCCCGCTGGCCGCCAGCATCGCATCACTCGAGGACTACCTGCAGCAGCACGGCCGCGACTGGGAACGCTATGCATGGATCAAAGCGCGTGCAATCGTGGGTGCCAGCGCCTATGGGGCGGCTTACGAGGAATTCGTGCGCGCATTCGTCTACCGCCGATATCTAGACTTCGGCGTGTTCGAGTCGTTGCGCGACATGAAGGCTCTCATCGTGCGCGAGGTGTCGCGCCGCGACCTTGATCGGCATCTGAAGCTTGGCAAGGGAGGCATCCGGGAAATCGAGTTCATCGTGCAATCCATGCAATTGGTGCGCGGCGGCAGCGACCGCCGATTGCAAAATCCTGCCTTGCTCGAAGTGTTGCCGCTGCTGTCGGGTTCGAAGTTGGTATCGGCCGAGGTCGTGGCCGAACTGACCGATGCGTACCTGGTGCTGCGCAAGGCGGAAAACGCCCTGCAGATGATTCGCGACCAGCAAACGCACAGTTTGCCCGACGGCACGGCGGATCGCGCGCGATTGGCGCTCTGCCTGGGATTCACTGACTGGAGCAGCGCGGCCAGGCACATCGAGTTGAGACTCGATACGGTGTCCGCGCAATTCGACGCCTTGTTGTTCGGCGCTCCCGAGGATCTACGCCGTCATGACGACGTCGGTGTTGACTGGCTCGACTCGAAGGTGGCCAAAATCGATGAGGAGCTGGCCAATAGTGGGTTTCCGGGCGGTCAAATTACGCCAGTGGCGGAAATTCTCGAATCTTACCGCCAGGCGGCGCCGTATCGCCGGCTGGATGAGGCGGGTCGTCGTCGCCTGCACGTCATTCTGGCGCGTCTGCTCGAAGCGGCGGCGCGGCATTCGGAGCCGGCCATCGTCGTGCGGCGGGTGCTGCGCGTTTTAGAAGCGATCGGTGCGCGCGCCTCTTATTTGGCACTGCTCAAAGAGCAGCCCGCCGCGCTCGATAGATTGATTGAGGTGTGCGGAATCAGCGGATTTCTCTCGCGCCAGATCGCGGATTTCCCGCTATTGCTCGACGAATTGATCGATCCCAGGACATTCGATGCGTTGCCGTCGCGGCAAAGCTTTGCATTGGAATTGGCGGCGCGCACCGAGCGGCTGACGCAGGATGATCCGGAACGTCAAGTGGAGGCGTTGCGGCAATTTCAAAAGGTCGCGGTATTTTCGGTGGCGCTGGCCGACCTGACAGGCCGCCTACCGCTGATGCGCGTCAGCGATCGGCTCACGGACATTGCGGAGTTGATCATCCAATGCTGCATGGATCTGGCCTGGCAACAAATGACACGCCTTTACGGAGTGCCGTACTGCGGCGATCAGCCGGACAATCTGCGCGTCGTGGCGGTGGCCGTCGCCGGCTATGGCAAGCTCGGCGGCCTCGAACTGGGCTATGCCTCGGACCTCGATCTCGTTTTCCTGCATGACTCGAGCGGCAGCATTCAGATCACCGAGGGCGAGCGACCGCTCGACAACGGGACTTTCTTCTTGCGATTAGGGCAGCGCATCGTGCATTTGCTCACCATGCATTCGGCGGCGGGCCGGCTCTATGAAGTGGATATGCGATTGCGCCCGAACGGCAAGGGAGGCTTTCTGATCACGGGCATCGATGCTTTCGAACGTTATCAGCAGACCGACGCCTGGACCTGGGAACATCAAGCGCTGCTGCGCGCCCGAGCCGTGGCAGGCAATGAAAAGGTGTGTGCCGCCTTCGAAGCAGTCAGGCGCCGCACCTTGTCGGTCGCCGTGCGTCGCGACACCCTCCGTAAGGACGTGCTCGAAATGCGGCTGCGCATGCGCCGCGAATTATCGCGGTCAGGTGCAGGGCAATTCGATATCAAACAAGACGCGGGCGGGATCGGCGATATCGAGTTCCTAGTGCAGTACTGGGTGCTTGGGTCCGCACAGGCTCATCCGGAACTATTGACCTACACCGACAATATTCGGCAGCTCGAAGGACTGGCGGCCGTCGGTGTCATCGACGAGGCAACCGCCGAATGGCTCAAGGAAGCGTATATCAACTACCGCACTGTGCTGCACCACCTATCCCTCGAGGAGGAAGGGGAGCGTCTCGTAGCAGCCGCCCCCTACGCGCAAACTCGCGACCGCTTGCGCGAGATCTGGCGGGTGACATTTGAATCCGCAGCGTGACGTGTCAAAATCTGACATGGCAAACGTGAACCCCTTGCTCGAGCCGTGGGCGGGGCCCGATGGCGGCGTGCCTCCATTCGACAAAGTCCGCGTATCGGACTTCAAACCGGCACTCGAGGCCGCCATGGCCGAAAATCTGGCTGAAATCGCCATGATCGCTGGAAATCCGGAAGCGCCCAGCTTTGAGAACACGCTGGCGGCGCTGGAGCGAACCGGACGAACCTTCAATCGTGTGAGAGCGGTCTACGGCGTCTGGTCCTCGACCATGAGCACCGAGGACTTTCAGGCGGTGGAACGCGAAATGCAGCCGAAACTCGCCGCATTCTCGGACCAGATCTATCAAAACGCGGCGCTGTTCGCCCGCATCGCCGCGATTTACGCTGCGAAGCAGGACTTGGATCCCACCCGGCAGCGGTTGTCATGGTACTACCATACGAATTTCGTGCGCGCCGGCGCGAAGCTCGACAGCGTCGCAAAAGCGCGGGTCGCCCTGATCAATGAGCGTCTCGCAACGCTGTTTGCCGAATTCAGCCAGAACCTGTTGGCTGACGAAGCGGACTACGTGCTGTATTTAAAGAGCGAAGCCGATCTTGAGGGTCTGCCCGAACCGCTGCGCGCGGCGGCTCGCACTGCCGCCGTGGCTCGCGGACGCGAGAATGAATGGGCAATTCTCAACACCCGCTCGTCGATGGATCCATTCTTATCTTATTCAGACCGACGGGATCTGCGCGAGAAAGTCTGGCGCACCTACATTAGCCGCGGCGACAACGGCGGCGCGCACGACAATAACAGGCTCGTTACCGAGATCTTGAGCTTGCGTGCCGAGCGCGCGAAATTGCTGGGCTTCCCGACGCACGCGCATTGGCGCGTGGCCGACAGCATGGCAAAGACTCCGGAAGCTGCCATGGGCCTCATGATGCAAGTATGGCCCGCGGCGCTAATGCGCGAGCGCGAAGAGGTGGCGGACATGCAAGCCATCGCGGACCGCGAGCAGGCCGGTATTAGAATTGCCGCGTGGGATTACCGCTATTACGCCGAGAAGGTGCGCAAGGCCAAATACGATCTCGATATGACCGAGGTCAAGCCCTACTTGCAGCTGGAGAAACTGCGGCAGGGAATGTTCTGGGCCGCGGAGCAGCTGTTTGGCTTTACCTTCAGCCAGGTTTTCGGACTGCCGCAAGCCAATCCCGACGTGCGGGTTTGGGAAGTCAGCAACGCCGCCGGCTTCCATGTCGGATTGTGGTACTTCGACCCGTACGCCAGGCAGGGCAAGAATTCCGGCGCTTGGATGAGCGAGTATCGCGGCCAGGAAAATCTGGACTTCAAAGTCTCGCCCATCGTGTCGAACAACACCAACTTCCTCAAGGACGAAAGCGGCGAACCACTGCTGATCAGCTGGGACGATGCCGTAACGCTGTTCCACGAGTTCGGGCATGCGCTGCATGGCCTGAACTCCGACGTCAAATACCCATCGCTGGCGGGCACGAACGTGGTTCGCGATTTCGTCGAGTTTCCCTCTCAGCTCAATGAGAATTGGCTGCCGACAGCGGAAGTGTTATCGCGATTCGCAGTACATTACCAAACCGGCGAGGCCATTCCGCCGCGGCTGGTAGCGAAGATCAAGAAGGCCAGTACGTTCAATCAGGGGTTTGCAACAGTCGAATATCTGGCCTCGGCGTTGGTGGACATGAAATTGCATCTGGCCGGCGATAACCTGGCCGACCCGGCCGAGTTCGAGCGCACCACCCTTGAAACGCTGGGCATGCCGCCTGAGATGGTCATGCGCCACCGCACGCCCCAGTTCGCGCACATTTTCTCGAGCGATGCGTATTCTGCGGGTTATTACAGCTATTTGTGGGCCGAGGTTCTGGACCACGACGCCTTCGAGGCCTTCAACGAAGAGGGCGGTCCTTACAACAAAGCCGTTGCAAAGCGTTTGCGCGATACCATCATGACCGTCGGCAACAGTGTCGATCCGGCTCAGGCTTATAGGAATTTCCGGGGCGCGGATCCTAAAATAGACGGTCTACTGCGCGCGCGCGGATTTTCAACAACCCAAGTGGAGTAATGGTTATGGCGGCGATGGTTCAAGACGATTCCAAGCACCAATTGATTGTGCCTAACGCCCTGCATCACTACTCGGTGAACATGGCCGACTTGCCGCTTTCGTGCCCGATGCCCGGCATGATGCTGTGGAATTCCCACCCCAGGGTTTATCTGGCGATTGAAGCGACCGGATGGGCCAAATGCTCCTATTGCGGTGCCGAGTACACGCTCAATCGCAGTGCGCCGGGGACTGCGGACATCGAGGCGGAAACCGACGAGGCTTGCTAGGTTTTGTATTTGGCGTAGGATTTTTCTTCGACGATCTTGGATCCGAGCTTCAAGTTGATGCGTCGCTTGATGGCCGCCCGCTCATCGTTCTCGAAATAAACCGCCCGCGCCAGGCGAATGAACTCGGCATCGAACCCTTTGGCGCGTTCCTTGTCGCGAATGTCGTCTTCGATCACCCAGAGCCGCTCGTTGACCTTCAGCAATGCATCTACCTCGGAATCGAGGTCGGCCTTGGCATAGCCCGAGCCGCCCCAGGTGTCCTCCAGCGCGCTCAACTCCATGCGCACATTGGCGAGTTTTTGCGGATCGCTCATGCGCTGCGCCTTGATGCGAAGAATCGTGATCTTGTCGAGCAATTCTCCGGGGGAGATCGGAACTTTGATTTCGGTCATGGCGGCATCTTATCTAAAATCTGCGCTTGCATCAGAGCGTCGAGTTTCGCGGTAACCTCGCTCACCGCGATCAGGTCCATCACGCCCGGGCGCTCGATTTTCGCGGTCCAGGGGATCTGCGCGGCCGGCTTATTCAAGAATTTGCGCGCCGCTTCGTCGTACTTGTCCACGCACCATTGGCGGCTGTAGTAGGGGCCGGCGCGTTGCGGGTTTGTGGCGGCGTAAAGGCCGATGACGGGCAATCCGACCATGCCGGCCATGTGAGCGGGACCGGAGTCGGGCGATAAAAGAACCGTGCTTTGGGACATGAGGCCCAGTAATTGCGGCAGAGTGTCTTTGCCGATTTGATTGACCTGCGGAACCCTGGCTGCAGCGGTAATTGCCGCGCCCATTTGCGCTTCCAGGGAACTGCGTCCTCCGACGAGCACGACGCGCATCTGATGCGCGGTGGCGGCATAGTCGGCAACCGCCGCATATCTAACCGGCGACCAATTACGCGCCGCGTGGCTCGAGCAAGGGCTGATCAAGAGAGTTGCTCCCCCATCGGGGATTACCGAGCGGGCATAGGCCAGTGCGCTCCGAGGCAACGGCACATCCCAGCGAGGCGCCGAAGGTTCGATGCCGCAGGCGCGCGCAAATCCCATGAAAGAGTCGAGCACATGCTCGGATTCAGCCGGTTCGATTTGTGCGTTGGTAAACAACCATTGCAGTTCCCGCGCCCGCCCCCGGTCAAAGCCCAGCCTGATCGGCGCGTTCACAGCGCGGCTGACGAGGCTGGCGCGAAAGGACAACTGCATGTCGAGCAGCAGATCGAAGCGCCGGCCGCTCAAGAGTTTTCGCAGCCGCCACAGTTCACTGAGGGTTGCCGCCTTATCGAAGGTGATAAACTCGATTTCCGGAAGGATCTCCGTCATCAGCTTGGCTTCAAGTTTGCCGATGATCCAGGTAAAGCGGGTTTGCGGCCACGCCGCTTGAAAGGCTCGAAGCGCCGCCAGAGCGTGGCAGGTATCGCCGATCGCCGAGAGCCGCAGCAGACATACGCGTTGCAGCGGTGGTTTGAAGCTTAAGGTACTCATTAATGATAAAGGGAGGCCAACGCGTTGACACGGCAACGGGCGTCATGCTGGCTGATCCTCATGCCCTTGGCAATGCGCGGCAAGAGCCGGCGGAAAACTTGTTCGACCCCAAACGTTGGTCTGCGCGCGGCGAGCTTGCCGAGGTTTCCGGCGGCCGCGGGTCGGCGTGGTTCATTGGGAATGCCGAGAGTCCTTGGGTACTGCGTCATTATCGGCGCGGCGGTTTCATCGCCCGCCTGACTGCGGATCGATACTGGTGGTTGGGCGAGCAGCGGGTGCGTGCTTTCGCGGAATGGCGATTGCTCTGCTACATGAAGGAGCGGGGGCTCCGCGTTCCGCGGCCCGTGGCTGCATGGTATCGGCGCGCAGGGCTCACGTATCGTTGCGATATTATTACCGAACGCATCGTCAATGCGCGATCCTTGAGTGCGGAGTTGGCCTTGGGCGCACTTGCGCAGGGCGGCTGGCAGGCGGTCGGGCTGGCGATAGCACGGCTGCACGAACAAGGCGTCGATCATGCAGACTTGAACGCGCACAACATCTTGCTGGACGGCAACTCCAACATCACTGTCATCGACTTCGACCGCGGACGGGTGCGGCCGCCGGGGACGTGGCGCACAAGAAACTTGGCCCGCTTGCACCGCTCGCTCGCGAAGATATCCGCAGGTTTGCCGCCAGGACGATTTACGCCCGAGGCGTGGAATCATTTGCTTGCCGGGTACCAAGCCGCCGGCACTCCGGCGGCGGGTTAACCGTTGCGCTTCATGTATTCCTGGCTGACCAGAATCGCGGCGCCGTTTGCGTTCGCCGTCGTGCTGTGGCGCGGCGTGCGCGACCGCAGCTACTGGCAAGGATTGGCGCAGCGCTTCGGACTTGGGTCCGTGCTTCCGTTGCGCCCGAGTATCTGGCTGCACGCGGTTTCGTTGGGGGAGATGTCGGCCGCCGCGCCGCTCGTGCAAGAGCTCCGAGCCCGCTACCCGCAGCATCCCCTGGTGGTGACGACGGCGACCCCGGCCGGTAGGGCGCGGGCTCTGGCATTGTTTTCCGATGCGGCTGACATCCGTTTCTTGCCCTACGACACGCCCGGCTCGGTCAGGAGATTCTTGAAGCGCATTCATCCGTGCGTGGCCATCATCATGGAAACGGAGCTGTGGCCGAATCTGTTCCGCGAGAGCGAGCAGCGCCGCGTGCCGATCTTTCTCGCCAGCGCACGGCTGTCGGCCAAATCGGTGCTGTGGTATCGGCGACTTGGCAAATTATTTGCGGGTGTGTTCACGCCTAATGTAACGGTGGCAGCGCAATCCGCCGCCGATGCCGAGCGATTCAAATCCATCGGCGCGAGCCCAAGTCAAATCCACGTGGTGGGCAATGTGAAATTCGATCTACGCTTGGAGGAGAGCCTCATCGAAGCGGGCCGTCTGCTGCGCTCCTCGTACGGCAACGCAAGGCCGGTGTGGGCGGCGGGCAGCACCCACGAGGGCGAGGAGGATCAGCTGCTCGACGCGCACCTGCTGCTGCAAGTGCACAGCCCGAAGGCGCTTTTGCTGTTGGCGCCGCGGCACAGAGACCGCTTCGCCGGCGTCGCTGAATTGCTCGCGCGCCGCGGCGTCAGATTCGCACGCCGCAGCAGCATGGCGCCGCTGCCGCTCGATACGGAGGTGCTTCTGGTGGATACCATAGGCGAGTTGGCGACGCTGTACGCGTCCTGCGACGTGGTGTTTGTCGGCGGCAGTCTGGTATCCATAGGCGGGCACAATCTGTTGGAGGCCGCTGCTTTGGGGCTGCCGGTTTTGACCGGTCCGTCCTACTTCAATGCCAAGGACGTTGCGCAGCTGTTGCTGGGGCAGGGCGCCGCCTTGCAAGTAGCGGGCGCGCAGGACCTGGCGGCGACTCTGCAGCGCCTTCTCGATGGTCCCTTTGAACGTGCGCGCATCGGGGCCATCGGAAGAAATATTATCGAAACGAATCGCGGCAGCGTCGAAGGATTGCTCGCCCTTATCGCACCTGCGCTGCCGGCGGAACGTCCGTCTGAGTCGGCGGTGGGGGCGCATCCGTCAGCAAAGCATTGATCCGCTGCAGGCTGTGTTCGGAGAGCGTGCCCGCAGCTTGCTGCAGCTTTATGACGTTCAACATGTAATCGTAACGGCTGTGGGCATAGCTGGTTTGCGCCTGCACCCACTGTTGCCGCGACTGCAGCACATCCACGGCCGTACGCGTCCCCGCTTCATAGCCGGATTCGGTGGCGCGCAGCGCGACCAGGTTGGAGTCGACCGCGCGGTGCAAGGCTTTCACCCGAGATATTTCGGAAATTACGCCAAGGTAAGCATCGCGCGCGTCGTGTTCGGTCTGACGTGCCACCCGCTCGAGCCGCTCCTTGGCGGCTCGATGCTGGTAAACAGCCTGCCGCACTTGCGAAGAAACCAGACCCCCCGAGTAGATCGGGAATGTCAATTGAATACCGATCGAGCGCTGCCTTTGATCCAGAAGGGTCCCGCCCGCCGGGTTGCCGTTGTCGAACGTATCCACGCCATTGTTGGTGAGCTTGCCTGCGCTGCCCACCAAGTCGAGCGAGGGGTAATGGCCGCCGCGCGTAATCGACGCATTCTCGCGCGCAATATCCGCAGACAACCGGCTCGATACCAGGGACAAATTCTGTTGCAGCGCCATTTCGACCCAGCGGTCTTCGCTGATGGGGTCGGGATTGGACATCTCGAAGGGCTCGATTGGGCGGGCCAGAGAATCAAACGGGTCGCCGATGATTTCCCGCAGCAGCTCCTGGGTGGAGGCGAGGACACGCTTGGCCGCAATGACAGCGGCCGCGGTGCTGTCATGGGAAGCGCGGGCCTCTTCGACATCGGTGATGGCAATGAGACCGATTTGGTATCTGGCCTCCGCTTGATCGAGCTGGCGATTGACCGAGGTCAATGCGACTTGTTGCGCCTCGAGATCGTCTTGTGCGCCGAGCACATCGAAGTAGCGTTGCGAGACTCGCGCCATCAAATCTTGCTGGGCAGCCTGGTAATCCGCCTCGGCTTGGGCCACTTGGGAGTCTGCCCGCTTGAGCGCCTCCCAGTTTTCCCAGCGAAACAAGCTTTGCTTCAAATCGACCGTGTAGTGGTGAACGGTGGTCTCCACCTTGCCGCTGAAGGGAAAGGTTTCGAAAATCGTCGCGGCGCTGGCAGTCTGCGCGCAGGGAACACCTGGCGGCGTGTTGCCGTTGCAAAGCGGCAGGGTCACCGCTTGGGTGGTATTTTGCGATCCGGTGTCGCGCTCGCGGGAAATCAGACCGGTACCGGTAAGCTGCGGCAATAAGTAGGACAGGGCCTGCGGCTTGGCCTCCAAAGCCGCAAGGCGAGTCGCCTCGGCCTCGCGCAGCTGGGGGTCATTTTGAAGCGCCCGCTGGTACACGGCCAAAAGGTCCGCTGCCCCCGCCGAATTGCCAACCAACAGTGCCAAGACAATAAGAAGTCGGTTCATGAATTACCCATTTGGCCGTCCCAGACCGGTTATATAGTGTTATATACTACTATATCACCCAGCCCTCAGGTCAATACTCCCCGGGGTCAATACTGCGGAATCCTCGGGTCTATAACCCCAGCCCAAGCCAAAATTCCACCAGCGAGGTTAAAAACTTTGGCGAAAGCCCGGCCCTCGAGAAAATGGGCCACCTGCGCGCTGCGCGCGCCGGATCTGCAGATCACCACGGTTTCCTTGGTCGGGTCCAACTCGCCGATGCGCTCTTCAATCTCGCCCATGGGGATGTGCACGGTATCGGTGGGTACCGGCGCCAGTGCGACCTCCCAGTCCTCACGCACATCGAGAAGCGTCATGGCCTCTCCGCCGTTGCGGCGATCGAGGAATTCTTGCGGGGTGAGCTCGCCGACCATGCTTAACCGGCCGTGCCTAAAAGACAAAGCTGCGCGCGGCGGGCGCGTTGATCAAAGGGGCGATAACCGTCTCAAACAAACTTTCGCGGATCCATTCGTTTTCATCGACGCGCCGTACCAACATGGCATCCATTACCGGCGCCTCGCCCACGACCGCAAACAGCCGTCCGCCGATTCGCAGCGATCGCTCGAAGCGATCATCGTAGACGGGCAGCGAGCCGGTCACCGCGATCGCGTCGTACTCGCCCAACGGCGCCCCGTCGAACGCGTCCCGGGTTAGAAACTCCACGGGGGCATGGGCAGCGGCGCGTATTTGCGCCCTGGCCGCGACGCTCTTCGCCATGACGGTGAATTCCGGGAGAATATCGATCGAGCGCACTTGAGATCCGAGCAAGCTCAAGCAAGCGGCGAGATAGCCCGTGCCGCTTCCGATCTCGAGGACGGTGTCAATGGGTGTTACACCTAAGGCCTGTAAAATGCGGCCCTGTATCTTCGGCGCGAGCATGCATTGGCCGAAACCAATCGGGATTGGCGCATCGGCAAAGGCCAATTCTCGGTATTCCGGCGGCACGAAAGACTCGCGCGGCACAAGGGAAAACACTTCGAGCACGCGCGGATCCAGCACTTCCCAAGTACGTATTTGCTGATCCACCATTTGCTGGCGAGCGGTAAGGTTATCCATGATTTCCCGTGCGCGATTAAGGCCGCTGATTATGGTCAATTTCCCCAGGGTACGCGAGTCCCTTGCGCTATTCTTCACCTACGACGGTTTGCGGCGCATTCGGCTCGTGAAGCGCTTTCATTATAAAGCACCGCTAATGCTCGTCGTTATTGAGGTCAGCGTTGATTCCGTCTTCCGTCGCGTTGTGGTTTGTAACCGCGGCCATTTTGGCAGCGGGCATCGTCTTGCTTTTCGTGTGGAAGCGGCGTCAAGAGCGTGCCGTCAACGCTTTCTCCCGCCGCATTCACGACCTGATCAGCGAAGGCGGAGCGTCCGGGCGCATAGCTCTGAGCGGCGAACCCGGCGCTCTGGGAAGGCTCGGCGCCGCAGTCAACAAATTGCTGGAGAATGTGCAGGCGCGCGGCTCACTGCTGCAGGATCGAGAACAACTCTTCCAGCGCCTGGTGGAAACCGTGCACGACGCGGTGCTCGTGCATCGGAATGTCGTCTTGTTCGCCAATGCGCGTTTTCTCTCGCTGCTCGGGCTTTCCGCCGCTGATGTGGTCGGCAAGCCGCTGACCGAATTCGTTGCCCCGGAATACGTCGAGTTGGTCGACAACAATCTGCACCGGCGCTTGGCCGGCGAAGCCGCCGCTGAGCGCTATGAAATCGAGTTGATGGATCGCCAAGGGCAAGTGACCCGCGTTGAACTATCGAGCACGGTGATCGACAGTTCAGGGGAGCCTGCACTGCTGCTCACAGCGCTCGAGATGCTGCCGGGAATCCTGCCCGCGGAGGGCACGCAAAAGCCGCGCGCCATGGCGACGCTCGATGCCATGGGCGAGAGCGTGATCACCATCGATGCCGACGGCCGCATCGACTACATCAATCACTCCGCGGAACTGTTGCTGGGCCAGCAAGCCGATCAGGTGGTGGGGAAGAGCTTTCCAGAAATCGCCTCGCTGGTGGATGAGAATGACCGGCGATCGCTCGGCGATCCGGTCCACAAGGCGCTCGCCAACGGCAGTCGAGTGACGCTGGCGAGACGCGCCGTGCTGGTACCCGCGCACCCTGGCGCCGCGACCGCGGAGCGATTCGTGGAATTCAGCGTCACCCCGCTGCGCTCCGAAGGCAAAGAAACTACCGGTTTGGTAATGGTGCTGCACGATACCAGCGAACTGCGCGGTCTGACCCGGCAGATGACCTATCAGGCCAGCCACGATGCCTTGACAGGCTTGGTCAATCGGCGCGAATTCGAGCGCAGATTGCAGGAAGCCACCGATTCGGCCCAGACCAGCGCGGTCGGTCACGCGTTGTGTTATTTGGATCTGGACCACTTTAAAGTGGTTAATGACACCTGCGGCCACACGGCCGGCGACAATATGCTGCGCGAGATCGCATCGCTCATCAAGGACACCGTGCGCGACTCGGACACCGTCGGGCGCATCGGCGGCGATGAGTTCGCGCTGCTGCTGGTGGGGTGTCCTCTGGAAAAAGCCCGCCAGATCGCCGACAACGTGGTGCGCTCGGTGAACGATTTCCGCTTCGTGTGGAAGGACAAGATTTTCAACGTCGGGGTCAGCATCGGCCTGGTCGAAATCGGGCGCGACAGCGGCACCATCGAGGACATCATGAATGCCGCCGACTCCGCCTGCTACGTGGCGAAGAAGCAAGGCGGCTTGCACGTGCATGTGTACTCGGCGCGCGAAGAGGCGAGCGCGCGCCATAGCGGCGAAATTCATTGGCTGCTGAAATTGCAAGGCGCGCTGCGCGACAACAAGTTCGAATTGTATTTCCAGCCCATCGTGCATGCTCGCGCCGGCGGCGTGAGCGGACCGGCATTGGAAGTATTCGTGCGTCTTGCCGGCGAGCACGGGCAGCCGGCGGCACCGCCTGCGGAATTCATTCGTGCCGCCGAGCGCTACCGCTTGATGCCGCATGTGGATCGATGGGTGGTGCAGGCCGTGCTTGCGGCGCTGGGCCGGGGCGGGCTGAAGTTGCCGCCGGGCCGAAGCGTGGCAATCAACATTGCCGGGCAGACCTTGGGCGATGCCGAGTTCTTGGAATTCGTGGTGGAGTGCTTCGATCATACGGGTGCGAGTCCCGGCGACATCTGCTTTGAGGTGACGGAAAATTCGGTGGTGGCTAATTTGGATCATGCTCAGCGCTTCATCGCGGTATTGCACGGCATGGGCTGCGAGTTCGCGCTGGATGATTTCGGCAGCGGCTTGAGTTCATTCTCAACTTTGAAAACTTTACCGATGGATTACTTGAAGATCGACGGCTCGTTCATCAAGAATCTGGCCGCAGATTCCGTGAACCAAGCCATGGTGGCGGCCATGATCGAGCTGTCGCGCTCCTTGAATTTCCGGGTGGTTGCAGAGCAGGTCGAGGATCAGCTATCGCTCGACACCGTGACGGGCATGGGAATCGACTTCGTCCAGGGTTTCGTGGTCGGGCGGCCGCAACCGCTGTCAATGATTCCTACCGGAACCTGAGCCTTAGCCTGCCCGCCTCGGATGGGCTTATAACGCCCCAGCAGGCGCTCATAACCAACTTCCTATGGCATTTGGCCCGTGCTTAGGAGGAAAATCGGGCCTACGCTTAAAAATCCGTCGTGAACGAGGTGCCGCATGCCCATTTTCGAAGACAACACAAAATCCATCGGCCGCACGCCGCTGGTGCGCATCAACCGTCTCGATGCCGGCAGCGGCGCGACGGTACTGGCCAAGGTCGAGGGCCGCAACCCGGCCTATTCGGTGAAGTGCCGCATCGGCGCTGCGATGGTCTGGGACGCGGAAGAGCGCGGCACCCTGAAACCCGGGATGTCGATTGTCGAGGCCACCAGCGGCAACACCGGCATCGCGCTGGCCTATGCGGCCGCCGCACGCGGCTACGGATGCGTGCTCACTATGCCCGACACCATGACCATGGAGCGGCGCAAGGTTTTAGCCGCATTCGGCGCCAAACTGGTTTTGACCCCCGGAGCCAAGGGCATGAAGGGGGCCATTGCCAAGGCCGAAGAATTGGCCGCGGCCGATACGCGCAAGTATTTGCTGGTGAAGCAGTTTGAAAATCCCGCCAATCCCGGCATACATGAGAAGACTACGGGACCTGAGATCTGGGAAGACACCGACGGCAAGATCGACATTTTTGTCAGCGGCGTCGGCACGGGCGGCACGCTCACCGGAGTTTCGCGCTACATCAAGAACACCCGCGGCAAGAAGATCCTGACCGTGGCGGTGGAACCGACCAATTCGCCCGTCATCACGCAAACGCGCGCCGGGCAGCCCCTGACGCCCACGCCGCACAAGATTCAAGGCATCGGCGCGGGATTCATCCCCAAGAACCTGGATCTGTCCCTGGTGGATAGCGTCGAACAAGTGACCAACGAGGAAGCCATCGAGTTCGCGCGCCGCCTGGCACGCGAAGAAGGACTGCTCTCGGGAATTTCCAGCGGCGCGGCGATAGCGGTGGCCGTGCGCTTGGCGCGCGATCCCAAGAACAAGGGCAAGACCATCGTGACGATTTTGCCGGACGCCGGCGAGCGCTACTTGTCGGGCGCGCTGTTCGAGGGATTGTTCGAGGAAGTCGAGAAGATGCAGGCGGTTGCGTGAGCCCATGAGCGCCGCCTCAGTCAAGCCTCGAGTCACGGCGCTCGATCGGCTCACCGGCGAGTTGCTCGACAGCTACTTGAGCGATGAGCGTGCGCGGCGTATTTCGCAGCGCTATCTGCCCTCGCGCGAGGCCATCGTCGAGATCTTGAACGCAGTGCTCGATCTCATGTATCCCGGCTACTTCGGGCGACAGGATTTGAACGCCGACAACTTGCGAGCGCATATCGATCAGATGTTGGCATCCCTTGTCCCCAAGCTCGAACACGAGATGGAACAATGCCTGTGCTATGGGCGCGAACGGGAAACTGAGCCCCCACAATTCGGCGAGTGCGCGCCTCGCGCCCATGAGCTGGCGGAAATCTTCTTGCAACGTCTGCCGGAGATACGGGGGATGTTGATACGCGACGTGGCGGCGGCTTTCGATGGGGATCCGGCCGCGTTGAATCTGGATGAGATCATTTTGGCCTATCCGGGGGTGCTCGCGGTCAGCGTTTATCGCATTGCGCATGCCTTGTACGATTTGGGCGTGCCGATGATGGCGCGCATCATGACGGAGTGGGCGCATTCTAAAACCGGCTGCGACATCCATCCGGGCGCGCGCATCGGCGCCGCGTTTTTCATCGACCATGCCACCGGCGTCGTGATCGGCGAAACCACACACATCGGCGACGGGGTGAAGATTTACCAGGGCGTCACGCTCGGTGCGTTATCCCTTCCCCGGGATGCGGACGGCCATATCATTCGCGGCAAAAAACGCCATCCCACGGTTGAGAGCGGATCGACCCTGTACGCCAACGCGACCGTGTTGGGCGGTCAGACCGTCGTGGGTGCCGACAGCGTCATAGGCGGCTCGGTGTTTCTGACCCACAGTGTGCCGCCGCGCTCGCGCGTCTCTTTGAAGGAACCGGAGTTGCGCGTGCTGACACGCGACGGCGCCGCGGAACCCGACGCGATTTATTTCGATATTTAACGTTCCCAGATTTACGCCCGATTAAGTTTCCGCTTTTCCGCATCGCCGGATTCGGACGCGTTCTTTATTCGCTCTCCCTCCATTCCTCGCGCCGAACTTTTTTTCTGCCACATCGAAAGTCGCGAAGCGGCGCCTCTCGCTCCGCCGCATATCGCGATCACGCTACGCAGTATGTCTAAAGTGAATACAAACAAGCCATTTTTCACTCTATGGGGCATCGCGCCGCGGGTGATAAGGTTTGTAAAAATATTGCATCACATGAATCGACGGATCAGGGCGAGCGACTAAGCGCGCTAGCAGCGACAGCGCCGAAGACGTCGTAGGGGGGCAAGCCAAATGAACTATTCGTACATTCCGTTACGTTTTTTGGGATTTTTCCTGGCGTGCGGCGCGGCTACGTTGCAAAGCATTCCCGCGTGCGCGCAGAACGCCGGCGCGCTGGAGGGTCAAGGACTCGAGGAAATAGTCGTCACGGCGACGAGGCGGGAGACCGATCTGGAGAAGACACCGATCTCGATTTCCGTGCTCGGTTCCGCGGCCATCGAAAAGAATCATGTCGTCGATCTGACGGACGTAACGCGGCTCACGCCCAGCCTCGTTTACATGCCGCGCGGCGGTTCCGAAGGTTACCTCTCGCTGCGCGGCGCAATTATCTTTGACGACTCGCCGGGAACCGATCCGGCCGTCAGCACGTACATCGACGATATAGTGAGAGTAAGCGTCGCCGACGTGCAACCGGATGTGTACGACCTGGACCGGGTTGAGGTCCTGAAAGGCCCTCAAGGCACGCTCTTCGGCCGCAATTCGATCGGCGGCGTCGTATCCATGTACACGAACCAGCCGACCTTCAAGAACGGCGGTACCGCGGAAGTCACCTATGGCGCGCACAACCTGGTGGAGCTGAAGGGGTTGTACAACGCCGCGCTCATCGATGACAAATTGGCGGGCCGTATCATCGTGTCGGATACTTCCGTTAGTGGTAACGTCCGAGACATTACCACCGGCGGTGAGCTCAATGGCGGACACCAATTATCCGTGCGCGGGAAACTGCTCTTCACGCCGATTGAGGATTTCAAGTCCGTTTCGAGCTTCGATTATCTGCGCAAAAGCGGTACGCAGGCGGAATGGCTGCTGGGAAACTTTCAGCCGGCTCTGGTTCCCGGAATGACCTATGATCCAGAGCAAAGCGCGCAGGGCAGACCCGGTGAGTACGCGCAAACCAATTGGGGGCTGACCGAGCGCGCCGATTGGACGATGGGAGTGGGAACACTCACGTCCATTACGGGTTACCGGCATTTGGACGCCAACAACACCAAGACGCTGTATCCGGTAGACGCTTTGATCCTGAATGCGGCTGAGCATGATAACCAGATCACGCAAGAGCTGCGGTTGGCCTCACCGGTGGACCAACCTCTAACGTGGATAGTCGGTATGTACTATCTTCACAATAAGAAGGAGAGGCCGGTCAATGCGTTGCAGGATTATCTGGCCGGGTCGGTGTTCGCGCATAAAGCCGCAGGTTTCCCGCCGCCGATTCTCTATCAGAACATTCAGGTGGCGCATACGACGAGCGCCGCGCCGTTCGCTGACGTTGCGTACAACCTGACCGGCAAGCTGAAACTGGATTTGGGCGCCAGGTACACGTGGCAGGAAAAGTCAGGAAGTGCCTACCTGAATTCGACCGGAGGCGTCATTCGTGGCGCGAACATCAGTGCCGCTCAGAACGCTTCCTGGAATGCGTTCACTCCGGCCGTAACGCTGTCATATCAGGCGACGAGTGCGTTGATGTCGTACGCCACGGTGTCGCGGGGCTTCTTGAGCGGTGGCTTCAACGCCAACAGCAGTACGTCCAAGGGCCTGGCGACCCCATTCGATTCCGAATACGTCTGGAATTATGAGGTCGGCGTGAAATTCAATGGCCTCGACAACCGCTTGCGGGCGAATATCGCGGCCTTCGTCGACAAATACACCAACCTGCAGGTGATTCAGTACAACCCGAATACGTTGGACGTCGTCACGACCAACGCGGGAGCCGCGCGCGTGGGCGGAGTTGAGACCGAGTTGCAGGGAGCGCCGGTCCGGTGGTTGACGCTCGGCGTGCAGTATGACTACCTCGACAGCAGGTTCACACAATTCTTGATCAACAATGGCGACGGCACTTTTACCAATGATGCGGGTCACAAGGTGCCATTCACCCCGACCCACAGGGTCACCGCCAGCGTCGAGGCCCACTCGGACTTTTCCATCGGAACCATCGCCGTCGGCGGCGACTATACCTACAGGAGTACGCAGGAATTTACCGCCGAAAACGACACACCACAGCAAATCCGCAGCCTGACCGCGTGGCGGGGGCTCGTCAATTTGCACGCCTTATGGACATCGAGGGACGATCGATGGGAGGTGTTGCTCTGGGGTAAGAACGTCACGAATTTACACTACGCCGTCTTTGCCCAGAGCGCGGAGGTTTTCATAGCGAACGGCGCGGAGTTCTTCGATCCGTCGAAATATCTGTACGAGATCCAGCCCGGCCCCTACCGCTCCTATGGCGTGACGCTCAGAACGCGATTCTAAATCAACATGAGGCCGCTGAAATGAAGGGCCGGATTGCGGGGCGTCGTGAGTTGCTGCGGCGATTGACGGCCACTGCAGTGGCCGTCGCGTGTGGCCTTCCTGCCGGGACCCCGCTTGCGCGCGCGGTAAGCTCATCGAGGCGAATCGACATCCATCATCATTTCGTGCCGCCGCTGTTCGCGCAATCGGCGCGAGACCGCAATTTGCTGCAGCCGATGTTGGGCGGGCTCAGCGCCGGCCGCTCTCTCGAGGAGATGGATCGAAACGGTGTGACAAGTGCCGTCCTTTCCGTCCCATCGCCGGGTGTCTGGTATGGGAACGTGGACCTGGCGCAGAGGATTGCCCGCGATGCCAACGATTGTGCGGCCAAGCTGGTGAGCGATCACCAGGGACGATTCGGAATGTTCGCGACCCTGACACTCCCGGATGTGGACAGCTCGTTGGCGGAAATGGCTTACGCATTCGACCAATTGCACGCCGACGGCATCCACATGTGGACCAATTACGGCGACTTCTGGCTCGGCGACCCGCGCCTGTCGCCTGTGCTGGAAGAGCTCAACCGGCGCAAGGCGGTCGTTTTCGCTCATCCCACGACCCCGAATTGTTGCGGCCATTTGTTGCCGGAAGCGCCTGTGCCAATGATCGAATACGGCGCCGACACGACGCGTGCGATCGCGAGTCTCGTCTTATCGGGCGCCGCCAACCGGTACCCAGAGATTCGATGGATATTCTGTCACGCCGGCGGCACGATGCCGTTTTTGCTCGAGCGCTTCTTGTTCCAGGCGGATATTCAAGCGAAAACCCCGGAGGGCGCGCGGAAGATCCCGAATGGCGTGGTTTACGAGCTGAAGCGTCTTTATTTCGACACGGCTCAATCGGCTAACCCTTTTGCGATGGGTCCGCTGAGGCGTCTCGTCGGTACTGCGCAGATCTGCTTCGGCACCGACTTTCCGTACCGGCCCATTGCCGACAACGTGGGCGGGCTTGCCGGATGCGGCCTGTTCAGTTCGCGCGATCTCGATCAGATTGAACGAACGAATGCGGCTCGTCTTCTTCCGCGTCTCGCTTAAGTTCGGGACGCATTATTGGCCTGCGTCAATCATGCATCCGATCACCAAGCAGACCTCGTCAGAGCGGTTGCTCCAGGCGTGGTTTGTTCCTCGTATGACGACCGTGTCTCCGGGCCGCATGAGAACTTCATCGACATCCGTGACGAGATAAATTTCGCCTTTTACGCAAGCAAAACAGTCAAGGGTGTCGGTCCGGTGCATGCTCGGGTGCCGAGCCAAGTCCGCCTCCGTCGGTTGGTGCTTCTGCTTGACCTCGAGGTGCAACTGCTTGAGCGCCCTGATGTGAGCATCCCTATCCTTGGCGTCCGGCGGAAATTCCATGGCGCGAAACAACATACCGCCCGAGAACGGCTCGCGGGTGTGAATATCCAGCGCGCGATCCGTGTCGATCGCGTTGTCCACCGGAATTTCCTTCGTGCTCCACAGAGTAGCCCGATAAACCAAACCGGGCCTGTCTTGAACGTTGGTGGCTTCTCGCATGAGCACGGCCGACTTTCCGTTTTCATCGGGCCCGACTACGTATCGTTTCCATTTAGCCATGACTTCTTCTTGCGCGTTGCGCGCTTGCGACGGAACTCCGATTGACGCTACGCAAGCCTCCAAGCGCTGTCAATTCAGCCGGCTATCTCCAAATTGCATACACAGAATCTACGTTTCTTGGCCTGGAATTGAAATTTGTAGTGATAAGGTTTGGGGAAGCAATAGGACAGGGAAGGATATGCGATGACAACGATCTTGCGCTGCGGATTGCTGTGTGGGGCGGTCGCAACGCTGGCGATCGGGGGGAATGCAGCGGCGCAGTCGGCCGGTGCGACTCCGACCGCACCGCGAGAGAATCTGGATGAAATCGTCGTGACCGCGCAGCGTCGCCGGGAAAATCTTCAGGAAGTCCCGATTACCGTCACCGCGGTATCCGCAAATGCGCTTGCCGCCGCCGGAGTCACCAACACAGCGGATCTAGTCAACGTGATCCCCGGCCTGACCATCCCGACGTCCGCCGGATATGCCCTTCCCCACCTTCGGGGCATCGGCATCACCGCAATCGGGGCGGGAATCGAGAACTCGGTGGCTCTGTATGTCGACGGCGTATATCGCGGCGTTTCCGCATCCGACGCCGTTGGGCTAAACAATATCGCACAGGTAGAAGTCGAAAAGGGACCTCAGGGCACGCTCTTTGGACGCAATGCCACGGGCGGTTTGATTCAAATCACCACATTGGACCCCAAAGCGGGTTTTTCCGGTTCGGCCGACGTCGGTTACGCGAACTTCCGTACCGTGTCCGCGGATTTATACGTGACGGGAGGATCCGAGATTCTCGCGGGCGACCTTGCCGTGCAAACCGTCAATCAGGGCGAGGGATGGGGAACAAACGTTTTCAACGGCCAAGATGTGAATCGGATGGATTACAGTCTGTCGGTGCGATCGAAGTGGCTGTTCAAGCCCACGGACGGCACCAAGATCACGCTGACTCTGGATGAGGCCGAAACCCGCAACTCAATGTCGGCACTGCGGAACTTTCAGAACACACCGAACGCATTCTATCCCGGCGGTTTCGCCAATTTGCCGACACTCGATGTGAACCTCGATGCGCAGCCGTTGCGGCAAATGAGGGACCAGGGAGCGAGCATTCAGCTTGACCAAGACCTCGGTTTTGCGATTCTCGTGGACACGCTTGCCTATCGGAAAAATCTCTACCACTACGATGTCGACTTCGATCTTGGACCGAAGCCCTACTCGCTCAACGACACTCGGCAGTCCGACAATCAGCTTACCGAAGAGCTGCAACTCCTTTCTAAAACACAATCTTCCCTCACCTGGCTGACGGGCATCTATTATTACAGGGCGCACGACGGCTTTCTTCCGCAGAATCTTTACTTCAGCGGACCGGCGGTCAATCCTGCGAAGCCGGTTACGCACATCTACAATGACTCCGAAGAGAAAACGGATTCTTTGGCGGTTTATGGGCAGGCCACGCAGGAGTTGGCTGCCAATACCAAGCTCACCGTGGGCTTGCGTTACACCAGCGAGAAGCGCGAACTCCTTGGGCAGGAAACCGGATACCTCAACGGCGTGACCCCGGTTACCCTGGCCAACGTGAACCCAAGCGTCAAAACCAATACGCCCACCTGGCGACTGGCTGTAGACCACAGCTTCACGACCGACGTCCTCGGTTATATTTCTTTCAACCGCGGCTTCAAGAGTGGTGGATACAACGTGACTGCGCCGACGATTCCGGCTTACCAGCCCGAAAAGCTCGATGCCTATGAATTGGGCCTCAAGACACAATTCCTCGAACGGCGCCTGACGCTGAACAGCGCGTTTTTTTATTACAACTACGCCAATATTCAAGTATCGCGTTTCGTGAATGGCACTCCGCAGGTGTACAACGGCGGCAAAGCAGTCCTCTACGGACTCGACCTCGACGCAACAATGAGGGTTACCGAGCGTCTGACAGTCACCGGCGGCATCGAGTTGGAGCACGACGAATTCACGGATTTCCCCGCAGCGGATTTCTTCCTGAGTTGTCCGAAGGCATATCCCACCATTTGCAGCCGGTCCGCGAATGGCAATGAGCTTCCACAGACGCCCGGCGCATCCGGCATCGTCAACGTTGACTACCGTGCCCCCGTGATGGCCGGCGAACTCCATCTCAACCTGAACGAATCCGCCAACTCAGGCTACTACTACGCTCCAAATAACGAGTACAAGCAGTCGGCGTACGGCCTCTTGAACGGATCCGTTGCCTGGTCCCGGGATGGATACAGCGTGACCCTGTGGGGCAAGAACCTTACCAATGTCATCTATCCGATCAGCGTCAACCAAGCGCCCACGGCAGTTGCCGCTGCCTACGCGGCGCCGCGAACGTATGGGATCAGGGTTGGCGCCAAGTTCTGACCGTGACGGAAGAGGACCGCTTGGCCGCAGAAACCGATCTTGACGCTGTCATCGACTCGAGTCGGCTGGGCCGCTTCCAAGTCCTAGTCATCGCGCTCTGCGCCATTATGGTGATGATCGACGGTTTCGACACCCAAGTCATCGGAATGGTTGCACCTGCGATCGCCGCCGACTGGCATATCGCGCCCGCATCGTTTGGAGCGGTTTTCGGCATCGGACTGTTCGGCGGTCTCATCGGCGTTCTGACCCTCGGGAGCGCCGGCGATCGCTTTGGCCGCAAACCCGTACTGGTGGCCGCAATCCTGTTGTTCGCCGGCGTCTCTTTGCTGACGCCTTTCACGACCTCTCTCTCGGCTCTGATCGCCGTGCGATTTGTCGCGGGTTTTGGGATGGGGGGAGCGTTGCCCGGACTAATCGCGATAACCTCCGAATATTCACCCAAGGCCATACGGGCCAACATCACGGCGCTCATGTACTGTGGGTTTCCGTTGGGTTCGGTGCTGGCCGGCGTGGTTTCGGCGCAAATGGTCCCGCACTTCGGTTGGGCAAGCGTGTTTTACGTCGGCAGCATCTTCCCGCTCGTTTTGTTGCCCGTGTTTGCATGGCTGGTGCCCGAGTCGGTTCGATTCTTGGCGATGCGGGGCGATTACGGCCGTGTCGAGAAAATTTTGGCGCAGATGCATTGTCAGGCCAAGTGGAACGGAAAAGTCGTGCAGTTGCCCGTTTTGCAACGCTCCTCGGTCGCACGGCTGTTCGCCGGGGGACGGGCGATGGGCACTGCCTTGCTCTGGGCGGCGTTATTCTTCAGCCTTCTATTGACCGTCTTCATGGTGAGCTGGCTGCCGCTCGTCGCGCGTGCGGCCGGCATTGACATCAAGAGTGCCGTCCTCGCGGTTTCGGCCTTGAATGTGGGCGGCATCCTTGGCTGCTATGTCATTGGAAAACTGTGCAATCGCTTTGGCCCCATCAAGCCCATCGCCCTGTCCTATGGCTTAGGGGGTCTCGGTATCGCGCTGATTGGGTTGGTGGGGCATTCCGGCCTGGAACTTCTCGTCGCCGCCTTTGTGGCGGGCATGCTCGCGGTTGGAGCGCAGATGTGCATCATCGGCCTGGCCGCGAACTTTTACGACACTTCCCTGCGCGCCACGGGCGTCGGCTGTGCACTCGGTTCCGGTAGGGTTGGAGCGGTGGTGGGTCCCCTGATCGGCGGCACACTCATTGCGGCAGGGTTGTCCACGCCGGCGCTGTTTCTTCTCGCGGGCTCGGTCTCGCTTCTAACCGCGCTGTTGGTTTTCTCCATCAGCGTTGCCGTCAAACGTGTGGCCACGCCTTGAGCTCCTGCGTCAAATCGTCCTCGCTATGTCCGCCAGAAGACCGCGGAACCAACGGTTGCGCGGGTCGGAGTGCATGCACTCGTGCCAATAGGCGCGATTCTGCATGGCCGGAAGACTGAACGGCAGTTCGAAAATCTTCAGGCCATATTGCTTGAGACAGCGCACCGCGAACTTTCTGGGCAATGTCGCGATTGCATCCGAATTCGCGACCACCTCGGCAACCGTAATGCAATTTTGCACATGGTACATGATGTTCTGCTGATGCCCGTCCCGAGCGAGCTGCTCTTGCAGGAGGAGGCGCGTCGTGGTTTTGCCCGGAATGTCGTATTGAATGTGCGGAAGTTCGACGTATTTTTCGTAAGTCAGGCCATCGTCGCCGCGAAGTCTTGGATGCGCATCGCGAGCGATGCACACGAGCCTATCCTTGAATAGAAGTCTCGATCGCAGGATCGGTGCCGGCGTCGTCATCCAACCCACGAGAAAATCGATATTGCCTCGTTCCAGCGCCTCGATGTCTTGCAATCGATTGGGCAGACGGATCTGCATGCGCACGTCAGGCGCACGCGCTGCAACCGCGTTCATTACTTGCGTAAGGAAGATGTGTTCCATATAGCCGGTTGCCGCCAGGACAATCGTGGTTTTTGTCGAGGCCGGATCGAAGATTTGGACCGGAGACGCAAGCCTTTCCATCGTCTCGACCACCCGCCGCACTTCGTCCTTGAGCTCGAGCGCGCGCGGCGTCGGAACCATGCTTCCACCCGCCCAGATCAGCAGAGGATCCGCGAAATAGGCTCGCAATTGCGCGAGTTGCCGACTCATCCTCGATTGCGCGATGCCGAGCCGCGCGGCGGCGCGCGAAACGCCCCGTTCCTCCATGAGAACGCAGAAGCTTTGGAGGGCGAGCAGATCGATGTCGGTGCTATCCATTTTTCAAATAGTCTATATACCCGGCGATACCACGCCAACACACGGCGGCGTCGATAAGCTAATCGCAGCCGGGAACAACAAGCTTTGAGAGGGATATGATGGCCTCGGATAGCACCGAGTCGACGGGAAGGACGCTTGTCGTGCCTGACACAGCAGATGCAGATCTTTTGGACGATCCATTGTCCTCCATCGCGGATATAGAAACAATCGAGCGCACGCCGCTCGAGGCGCGACTGCAAGTCATCGACTTTACGCAGCGCGTCGCCCTCGCGTTCGCCGCCCGCGAGCCCGACGATATAGCTATCCACTACGTGCCGGATGGTGATATCCATCGCGAAGCCGAGCGGTTTTCTTTCAGGACATTGCGCGACAACATCGACAGAACGGCCGCTCTTCTGCGAAACCATGGCATCGGCCGGCACGACGTCGTCGCCATCCTGATGCCGGCGGTGCCTGCGCTCTATTGGTCGATCCTTGGCGCAATGTCTTCCGGTATCGTTTTCCCGGTGAACTGGATGTTGGAGCCGACCCATGTGCTTCGGCTGCTCAAGGAAGCCCATGCGAAGGCAGTGATTGCACTCGGTCCTACACCCGGATTCAGGATCTGGGAATCACTGAGGTCGATCGTCGAGGAATTGCCGAAACACATACCCATTTGGTCCGTACGCGGTCCCGGCGGCGCGGTGCTTGCGCAGAGCGATCTGTCCCTGTGCATCGCGCGGCAACCCGGTGCGGCCGAGCCGCCCGAACGCATCGGCGGCGAGGACATCGCGGCGTACGTGCATTCCGGCGGTACGACCGGCTTTCCCAAAATAGTCAAACTTTCTCACCGCAACCTCTCGTTCCGGCACTGGACTTTGCAACTGGCATCGAAGTACGTTTTGGGTGAAGTCGCACTGCACGATACACCGATGTTTCACGTCGGCGGCCTGGTTGGCCGATGTTTGGCGGTTCTGGCGAGTGGTGCCGGTGTCGTCATTCCGAGCGTCATGGGCGCCCGCGACAAGCGCTATATAGCCAACTACTGGAAATTCGTGGAAAAGTACGCCGTGACACGACTTTCCGGGGTGCCGACAACTCTCGCGGTACTGGCCAAGTCACCTCCGCAGAGTCAGGATTTGTCCACGCTGAAGCCGTATTTCATCACGGGCTCAACTGCAATGCCTGCTGCCGTTCGCGAGCAATTCGAGCGCATCTCGGGAGTGCGTGTACTCAATTCTTACGGCCTGACCGAAAACACGGCGAGCGTCGCGATAGACCCTCGTGACGGATTATGCAAGGAGGGTAGTTCGGGCATTCGCTTGCCCTACACTCAGATTCGCGTGGTCGAGTCGGGCGTGAAGGACGGTTCGGTTCGGCTATGCGCACCGAATGAGATCGGACAGCTGCAGGTCAAGGGACCGGGACTCTCGCCGGGCTACGTGAATCCTGTTCACCTCGCCGCGTCCCTCACGGTGGACGGATGGCTGATCACAGGGGATCTCGGACGCATCGACAGCGACGGGTATCTGTTTGTGACCGGCAGGGTCAAGGACCTCATCATTCGCGGCGGTCACAACATTGATCCTGCGCTAATCGAGGAAGTATTGCTCAGGTCGCCGGAAGTTCTGCATGCGGCAGCGATCGGCAAACCGGACGCTCATGCCGGTGAACTGCCCGTGGCCTTCGTACAACTCATGCCAGGCTCGCAGGCGAATGCCTCCGGTCTCATCGCATTCCTGGCGGTGCATATGGCCGAGAGGGCCGCAATCCCCAAAGAAATATTCATCGTCGACAAAATTCCGTTTACCGACGTCGGCAAGCCGAGCAAGTCTGCGCTGCGCCGCGAGACGGCGGAGCGAACGTTCAGGACGGCGCTGTTAGAGGCATTGAACTTGCGCTCTGAACCTGACCGCGTGAAGGTGGATGTCGATTCCCATACGACGCATGGCACTTTGGTTACCATCCGGGTGATGAACACGCCAATTGCGGATCGGAGCTCGGTGCTTGCCCTTATCGAGGCGATCATGGACCAGTATGCCTTCGCCTACCTCGTCGAATGGGAGTAACCGCATGCCCGTGCTTCGCCCCCTACGCAGCCTTCTTTTCGTGCCCGGTGTACGAGAGGATTTCCTGCTGAAAGCCGCCTCCGCCGGAGCGGACGCACTCGTGCTGGATCTGGAGGACTCCGTACCGCCGAAGGTCAAGGATGTCGCACGCTCTTTGGTGTCGACACACTTGGCCCAGTCGGCCGACCGTCTCACCTTCATTCGGATCAATCACCCGAACGTCGGCGAGCTGCAGAAAGATCTTGCGGTCCTGGCGCCGCACGATGCGCAGGCGATCATGCTGCCGAAAGCCTCTTCCCCGCGCGACATCGAGGAACTGGACGCGCGCCTTTCGCGCTTCGAGTGCGACAACAAACTCGATCCGCAATCGATCAGCGTGTTCATTGTGATCGAGACGAGCATCGGCCTGCGCGCGCTTTACGACACACTGCGCAGCGCCGCGCGCGTCCGCGGCGCCGGGCTGGCGAGCGCCGAGGAGGGCGATTTCATGTTCGATATCGGCGGGCGGTGGACGCCCTCGGGCGAGGCTCTTGCCTATGCTCGCGGCAAATTCGTGTGCGACGCCCGAGCGGCCCAAGCCACATGGGTGTTTGACGGCGCATTCATGAATATTCGCGACGATGCGGCACTGGAAACGGAATCCCGGCTTGCCCGCACGCACGGATTTGGCGGCAAAGTGGCCATCCATCCGCGGCAAGTCCGAGTGATAAACAACGTGTTCTCACCCACCGCCGAGGAGATCGATCGGGCACGCAAGCTGATGGAAGCCTTTAGGGAGGCGGAAGTCTCAGGCCGCGGCGCGATCGGGTTTCGCGGCATGATGATCGACTACGCGAACGTTCGATGGGCACAGCGCATACTGGCACTGGCACCCATCGCTTAAGCGGTTCCTACATCATTTTGCCCAACACCGGCACCAGCAGCAGCGCGACGATGTTGATGATCTTGATCAACGGATTGATCGCCGGTCCGGCAGTGTCCTTGTAGGGGTCGCCGACCGTATCGCCGGTGACCGCCGCCTTGTGAGCGTCGGAGCCCTTACCGCCGAAGTGTCCCTCTTCGATGTACTTCTTGGCATTGTCCCAGGCACCCCCGCCGGTGGTCATGGAAATGGCGACGAACAAGCCGGTGACGATTGTACCGATGAGCAGCCCGCCGAGGGCCTGCACACCCGAGCCTGGGCCCATCAAAAAATTCACGATGAAGACCAGCACGATGGGCACGAGGATGGGGAGCAGCGAGGGAATGATCATCTCCTTGATGGCCGCCTTGGTCAGCATGTCGACCGCGCGCGAATAGTCGGGTTTCGCGGTTCCTTCCATGATGCCGGCGATTTCCTTGAATTGACGCCGTACTTCGTTGACCACTGCGCCTGCCGCACGCCCCACCGCTTCCATGGCCATGGCGGCAAAGAGGTAAGGCACCAACCCACCGATGAACAATCCGATGATGACTGCGGGGTTCGACAGGTCGAACGTCGTTGGGTGGCCGAGCACCTCGCCCAGCTTGTGCGTGTAGTCGGCAAACAGCACCAGCGCGGCGAGGCCGGCGGAACCGATGGCATACCCCTTGGTGACCGCCTTGGTGGTGTTGCCTACCGCGTCCAGCGGGTCGGTCACATCGCGCACTTTTTTGTCCAAGTGCGCCATCTCGGCGATGCCGCCCGCGTTGTCCGTAATGGGACCGTAGGCATCGAGCGCGACGATCATGCCGGTCATCGACAACATCGCCGTGGCCGCGATGGCGATGCCATACAAGCCCTCGAGTTGGTAGGAGGCATAGATGCTCAAGGCGACTGCAATGACGGGCAGGGCGCAGGCCTTCATCGACACCCCGAGCCCGGCGATGATGTTGGTGGCATGGCCGGTTTGCGAGGCCGCAGCCACGTGCTGCACCGGCTTGTACTCGGTGGCGGTGTAGTACTCGGTGATGACAATCATGGCGGCGGTGAGCGCCAGGCCCACCAAGGTGCAGAGCCAGATTTTCATGGCGTGATCGCCCATGATTTGCTGCGACACGAAGTAAAAGGCGATCGCCGAAATCACGGCCGAAACGATCACGCCCTTGTACAGCGCGTTCATGATCTTGCCGCCTTCGCGCGTCGAGACGAAGAAGGTGCCGACGATGGAGGAGACGATGGAGATCGCACCGAGCACCAGCGGAAACAAAATCGCCCGCGCGCCCATGTCCACCATGACCAGGCCGCCCAGTAACATGGTGGCAACCAAGGTCACCGCATACGTTTCAAACAGGTCGGCCGCCATACCGGCGCAGTCGCCGACATTGTCACCGACGTTGTCGGCGATGACGGCGGGATTGCGCGGATCATCTTCCGGAATCCCGGCTTCGACTTTGCCCACAAGGTCGGCGCCCACATCGGCGCCCTTGGTGAATATGCCGCCGCCCAAGCGCGCGAAGATCGAAATCAGCGAACCGCCGAAAGCAAGGCCGACCAGCGAGCGCAATGCCGTGTCGGAATCGCCGAGGATTCGAAGCATGAGGAGGTAATAGCCGGCAACGCCGAGCAGACCCAGGCCCACCACCAGCATGCCGGTGATGGCGCCGCCGCGGAATGCGACTTTCAGCGCCGCATTGATGCCGTGATGCGCGGCCTGTGCGGTGCGCACATTGGCGCGCACGGAAATGAACATGCCGATGTATCCGGCCAGGCCAGAAAGGATTGCGCCTACGGCAAAACCGCCGGCGGTGGCCCAATCAAGCGCGAATCCTAAGGCCGCGAACAGGATCACTCCGACGATTGCGATAGTGGAATATTGGCGATTCAGGTAGGCGCGGGCGCCTGCTTGAATGGCTGCCGCAATTTCCTGCATCCGGGGGTTGCCGGCAGGCTGTTTCAGAATCCAGCGTACCGAGATGACGCCGTAGAGGATGGCAACAATGCCTGCTGCAATTGCCAACCATAGCGCAACGTCTAGAGTCATGAGGAAATCTCCCGCGGACTTATGTTATTGAAAAATAAGAGGTTAAGTAAAAAAACCGCGACTATATCACAAACGGTTTGCGCAAGCGCTTAGGCACGCTCACGCCTTTCAATGTGACATAAGCTGGCAGACCATGGCGATAGGGAGGGTAACCTTCGCCGCCGATCAGGGGCAACAGATACCGGCGGCACGAAGCGGTGATGCCGAAACCGTCGGGCGTGATGAAATTGCGCGGCAGCTTCTTTTCCTGGTTGGCAATGGCGGATAGCGGCGCTTCGCCGATGCTCCAGCGGTAGGGTTTGGAGGACTTTCGCACGATGATGGGCATGACGGCATTCTTGCCTTGAACGGCGAATTGCACCGCCGCCTTACCGACCGCGTAAGCCTGCTCGACATCCACCTTGGAGGCGATATGCCGTGCCGAGCGCTGCAGGTAGTCCGCGACCGCCCAGTGAAATTTATAGCCGAATGCCTGTTGAGTCATTTGCGCCACCACCGGACCCACGCCGCCGAGCTGCGAGTGCCCGAATGCGTCCTTCGTGCCTGCCTCGGCCAGAAATTTACCCTCGGCGTCTTTGACGCCTTCCGAGACGACCACGACGCAGTAGCCGCGCTTTTCCACCGTGGCCTTGACCTTCTGCAGGAACGCTTCGCGATCGAACGCGATTTCCGGAAACAGAATGATATGCGGGGCATCGCCGGTTTTTTCGCCCGCCAAGCCACCGGCAGCGGCGATCCAGCCGGCATGACGGCCCATACATTCGAGCACGAATACTTTTGTCGACGTGCGTGCCATCGAGGCAACATCGAGCGCGGCTTCGCGCGTCGACACCGCGATATATTTGGCCGCAGATCCGAAACCGGGGCAGCAGTCGGTCAGGGGTAGATCATTGTCCACGGTCTTGGGAACCCCGATGCAGATGATCGGATAGTCCATTTGCACGGCGATTTCCGACACTTTCTGGGCCGTGTCCATGGAATCATTGCCGCCGTTGTAGAAGAAATAGCCGATGTCGTGCGCGCGGAATATGTCGATCAAGCGCTCGTATTGCGCCCGGTTCTTGTCGATGCCGGCGAGCTTGTAGCGTGCCGAGCCGAACGCGCCGCCCGGCGTGTGGCGCAGAGCCGCGATGGTCGCGCGGCTCTCCTTGCCGACATCGATCATGTCTTCGGTGAGCGCGCCGATAATGCCGTGCCGCCCGGCGTACACTCGGCCGATTTTGTCCGGGTAACGGCGCGCGGTTTCGATCAACCCGCAGGCCGATGCATTGATGACCGCGGTCACGCCGCCGGATTGTGCATAGAAAGCATTCTTTTTGGCCACAGAGCCCCCGTTGCGATAGGTCGCGCAGAATAGCCGATCGGCGCGTCCTCTGGTACGGTAGCGCGCTTTTACTACCCAAAGAACCATGAGAATAGTCCTACTGGGGGCCCCCGGCTCCGGCAAAGGCACGCAGTCGCAGCTGCTGGTCAAAGCCTTTCGTATACCGCAAATATCGACCGGCGACTTGCTGCGCGAGGCCGTTGCCAAGCGCACCGAGCTTGGCATGAAGGCCAAATCCGCCATGGATTTAGGCAAGCTGGTGGACGATGACACGGTTCTCGGCATGATCAGCGAGCGCTTGAGCCGTCCCGATGCCGCCAAAGGCTTCATTTTGGACGGTTTCCCCCGAAACATTCCGCAGGCCGAAGCGCTGCAGGCCATGCTCGCAGCCTTGGGTAGGCCGTTGCAGTCGGTGGTGCTGTTGAATCTTGACCTCAAGATTCTGTTCAAACGGCTCTCGGGGCGCAGAATCTGCGAGAAATGCGGACGCGTTTTCAATATTTATACGGCCGCTCCCGCTGCGCTCGCGCATTGCGATCAGTGCGGGCCGGAACATAAGCTCATCCAAAGGCCGGACGACAAAGAAGAAGTCATCGGCAAACGTCTGGACGTTTACGAAGCGCAGACCAAGCCCTTGGTCGCCTACTACACGGCCGCGGGGCTCTTGCGGGTGGTGGATGCCGATGCCGACGTGAGTACGGTGTTCAATAATATCCAGAAGGCGATCGGCGGCGCGCCCGCGCCGGCGCCAACCCCTTAAGGCAGGGTCTCGAGCAGGCGCGTGCCTATTTCTTGCCGGCGCCATCCGGTAAGCGCGTGGGTATCGCGCTTACCCATGGCAAGCGCCTTCAACTCGCCGCGCGGCGCCAGCACCTCAGCGCTCACCTGAAGTTCTGCCGCCCGCGCGTCGGCCGTTTTGATCAGCCGTTCAAGCAGTGCCTTTTGGGCGGGGGTGGGACGCGCGTCCTGCACCGGTTCCAGATCGGTGAGCGTAGCGCTCGATGCGCTGTTGAGTGCCTCGAGCAGCGTCTTCGCGAATTTTTCATTCATGGCCTCGACGGCCTCGAGCGCGGCAGGGGATTTCGGATCGGCCTGAGCGATCGCAAATATGGGGGCGTCGGCTAAAATCCAGGAACGCGGCAGATCGCGCCCGCGAGCCAGCTTTTCACGCCAATTGGCAATGACCCTGGCGCGCGCCCGCGCCTCAGGATGAAGCTGGGCGATGCCGCGCAAACGAGCCCACGCTTGTTCCGGGTCCGGTTCATAGAGCTGCCGATCTTCCAATTGCAAACAATCCTCGCGCACCCAGTGCTCGCGTCCCAATTCCTTAAGCCTTTGCCGCAGCTGATCGGCGATGTCTCCCAAATACAAAACATCGTCAGCGGCATACTCCAACTGTTCGCGCGTCAGCGGCCGCTTCGACCAGTCGGTGCGCGTTTGCCCTTTGGGAATGGTGATGTTCAGCAGGGTTTTGACGAGTTCGGCGTAGCCGACTTGCGGCTTCAAGCCAATGCATGCCGCAGCGATTTGCGTGTCGAACACCGGAGACAACACTTGTTTGGCAGTCAGATAAACCGCTTCCAGGTCTTGACGAGCGGCGTGGATGAGCTTGGCGGAGGAAGGCGCGGTCAAGACCGGCATCAGCGCGTCGAGGCTGCCGAGGCGCAATGTATCGACACACCAGACCTGCCCGGCGACGCTCAATTGCAGCAGGCACAATTTCGGAAAGAACGTGCGCTCTCGCAAGAATTCGGTATCCACGCCGATCGATGCTTGCCCGTTCAGGCTGCTTGCAAGTTCCTCGAGCTGCTCGCTTCGATCGATCCAAATCGCGTCAGGCATACAAACCTACGTGTACAATTTGGAACGAAGTATGACTGAATCGGTATGCTGCCACTCGCAAAAGCATTTTTGGACATCGCACTGTGGCGGCAAACGCCGGCACATCTGCCCGCATCGCGGTTCTTATTGGCGCTGGTGATCGGGGCCGCGGCGCTGATGGAGGTGCTCGGCGCGTTCCTGCCGCCTACCCCCAGCGGCGGGATCCTCGTGCGCGTAGCGATGGGTGTGGGTTTGCCGCTGGCATTCACTTGGGCGGTGCTGGCTTTGCTGCGGCGGCGCGCCCGTTTCCTGCAGACAGCGAGCGCATTACTAGGCGTGGGCGTGCTCGCCGAAATCGTTCTTTATCCCTTGGCCGCTATCTTGCGGCTCATGGGCGAGGAACGCATGGTGTCGATTCCCATAGGGCTATTGCTGTATGTTGCATTGATCTGGTATTTGCTCGCCTGTGCGCACATCTGGCGCGCGGCGTTGGATTCGGGCTTGTTATTGGGCGGCCTGATCAGCGTGGGGTACTTGGTGTTGTCGATTGCACTCGAGCAGCAGATGCTGCCGCCAACATGACGCATATTCATATTTTAGGCATTGGCGGCACTTTCATGGGCGGAGTGGCTGCAATCGCGAAGGCCGCCGGATTTCGCGTCACCGGCTCGGACCTGAATGTGTACCCGCCGATGAGCACGCAACTTCAAGCCCTCGGCATCGAGTTGGTGCAAGGCTACGGCGCGGAGCAGCTGGATCTTGAGCCCGACATGGTGGTGGTGGGCAATGCGCTGAGCCGCGGCAGTCCGGTCATCGAAGCGCTTCTCGACGGCTCCATACCCTATACGTCGGGACCCTTGTGGCTTGCCGAACAGGTGCTGTACAAAAGACATGTCATCGCCGTGAGCGGCACCCATGGCAAGACCACGACCACGGCCATGCTCACCTGGATACTGGAGCATGCGGGGCTCGAGCCGGGGTTTTTGGTGGGCGGCATACCGAGCAATTTCGACTGCAGCGCGCGCTTGGGCAAGCCGCCTTTCTTCGTTATCGAGGCCGATGAGTACGACACCGCTTTTTTCGACAAGCGCGCCAAGTTCGTCCACTACCGTCCGCGCACCGCCATCCTGAATAATCTGGAATACGATCATGCGGACATCTATCCGGACGTGGCTTCCATCCGCCGGCAATTCAACCAATTGCTGCGCACGGTGCCGCGGGCGGGCAGATTGATCGTAAACGGCGAAGATGCCGAGCTCAAGAGAACGTTGAGCGAGGGCTGCTGGACTGCGAGCGAATTCTTTTCGTTGCGAAAGGCGGGCGCCGACTGGACCGCACACATCGCCGACGAATCGGCCGCGAGCCGATTCGAAGTTCATTTCAAAGGCCGACCCGTTGCCGAGGTGACGTGGGAGTTGATCGGCGAACACAATGTCATGAATGCCTTGGCGGCGATCGCCGCGGCGAATCACGTGGGCGTTGCTCCCGAAAGCGCCGCGCGCGCGCTCAATGCGTTTCGCGGCGTCAAGCGCCGCATGGAGGTGCGCGGCGTGGTGAAGGGCGTAACGGTCTATGATGACTTCGCGCATCATCCCACGGCCATCGAGACCACATTGCGCGGCTTGCGCGCACGCGTGGGCCTGGCACGCATCATTGCCGTGGTGGAGCCGCGCTCCAATACCATGAAGCTGGGCGTGCATCGTGACGAACTGGCGCCGGCATTGGCGGCGGCCGACAAGACCTGGTTCCTCAATCCAAAGGACTTGGGCTGGGATTTCGCCGCTGCGGTGGCGCCCATGGGCGATCGGGCTAGCCTCGCGGATACGGTCGATGCGCTGGTGCAAGGATTGGTTAAAGAGGCCGGGGACGGCGACCAGATCCTGGTGATGAGCAACGGCGGCTTCGGTGGACTGCACGAAAAGTTGCTCGCGGCGCTGCAGGCCCGGTGATGTCCGCGCCGCCCTCCATCCCATTATTTCCGCTCAACATCGTGCTATTCCCGGGCGGTCCTCTGCCGCTGCGTATTTTTGAAACGCGGTACATGGACATGGTGCGAAGCTGCATGCGGCAAGACCAGCGCTTCGGCGTGGCCTTGATCCGCGAGGGCAGCGAAGTCGGCCCCGCCGAGACTTTTGATGTGGGCACGATGGCGAAAATCGTCGATTTTCATCAGCTCTCCGATGGGTTTCTCGGCCTCTCTTGCGTCGGCGAGCGGCGCTTTCGCATCACGAGCCGCAGCCGGCAAGCCGACGGATTGAACATGGCGCAAGTGCAGTGCTTGGAAGAGGAAGCTGCAACGCCCGTGCCGGAGCGGCACGCGCATTTAGCCGAGCTGCTGAAAACGGTGTTGCCGGAGCTGGGCGAGGTCTATGTCGGCATGGAGATGCAGCTTGAAAATGCGGCGTGGGTAGGATTTCGCCTTGCGGAAATTCTGCCCATACCCGCGGCGGAAAAACAATTCTGCCTGGAACTTACCGATCCGATCCAGCGGCTAGACCTGTTGAGTCCTTTGGCGCGCCAGGGGAACCCATAGCCCGCGCGATAGCCACAGCGCGCCGGCTATACATGCACCCCACGGCAGCATCCAAAACCCCAGCAACCCGTCGAAGCGGCCGACCCAAAATGAATCGCGCGCCGCCTCGCCGCTGGTGGTTGCCTCCTGCAGCATGCGCAGCACCACGACCCAACCGGCGTGCAGCCCGATTGCCACGGCAATGTTGCCGGTGAGAACACGCGTGAGGCTCAGGATCAGTCCCACGGCCAGCCAGGAGAGAAACGAATCGAATACCAGCGAAGGCTGCGATAAGGGCGAGAAAGAGCGCAACAGCAAATCGAAGCCGCTGCCCCAACCCACATCGTCCGGCGCGATCCTGGCCTTGGCGAAAAAATGCAGCACGGCGAATAAAGGGGCGGTGAGCAGGGCCGCCATCCACGATCCCGATTCGCTCTCGATGGCCGTATGCATGGCGCCGCGCATGACGGTTTCCTCGAGGAGCGCGACCGCGATCCCGGAAGCGAGGCCCATCATAAAGATGCGCACAAAGTTGAGCGCCGTCGGACCAAAGTCGGGGCTGACAACCCGCAGGTGCGTCGACAACAAGAACCACGCGCCGACGCCCGCGCTCATCATCCCGATGACTCCCCACAGAAAGCTCACCTTGAGAAATCGGCGCCACGGCAAGCCGTAGCCGAAATCGCGCTTGCGCGTCAGCTTCAAGTGCCGGCATAGCCATACCAGTTCCGCGATCAGCACCAGCATCGCCACGCGGCTGGCGACTCGATGAAATGCGAAGTGGGCGAAGGTGGCCGTGGCTTCGTAGGCCGGATAGGCGATCAGCGCACCGATCAGCCCGGCGAGCACTATCGCACCCACGAACCAGGCAAAGGCGCGCATTAATTCAAAGAGGCGAAGACGCGCGCGGCGGCGACGGCGGTAGTTTCGATGTCGGCCGCAGTATGCGCCGCCGACAAAAATCCCGCTTCGAATGCGGAGGGTGCGAGGTAAATCCCTTCGCTCAGCATGCCGTGGAAGAACCGCTTGAAGCGCTCGACATCGCAGGCCATGACTTTGGCATAGCGATCGACGTCGCGTTCGGACGTGAAGAAAAATCCAAACATGCCGCAGACGTGATTCGTGGCGAGCGCGACGCCGGCGCCGGCTGCCGCCGTCGCCAGCCGTTCCACCAAGATGTCGGTCATGGCGCTCAGGTGTTGGTGGAATCCGGGCGCGCTGATGAGTTGCAGCGTGGTCAGGCCGGCAATCATCGCCACGGGATTTCCGGACAACGTTCCCGCCTGGTACACCGGGCCCAACGGCGCCAGCTGCTGCATGATGTCGCGCCGGCCGCCGAAGGCGCCCACCGGCATGCCGCCGCCGATGATCTTGCCGAGCGTGGTCAGGTCCGGCCGCACGCCGTACAAGGACTGCGCACCGCCCAATGCCACGCGAAAGCCGGTCATCACTTCATCGAAAATCAGCACCGCCCCGACCCGGTCGCATTCGCGGCGCAGCGTCTGCAAGAAATCCGCTGCCGGCGGTACGCAATTCATGTTGCCCGCAACCGGCTCGACGATGACGCAGGCTACCTGCTCGCCGATTTGCTTGAACACTCTTTGGACTTGCTCGATATCGTTGTAGTTGAGGGTGACGGTGTGGATCGCCAGTGCCTTAGGCACGCCGGGCGAGGTGGGTACGCCCAAGGTCAAGGCGCCCGAGCCGGCCTTGATCAGCAGTGAGTCGGAGTGACCGTGATAGCAACCTTCGAACTTGACGATGGTGTCGCGCCCCGTGAAGCCGCGGGCCAGCCGGATGGCGCTCATGGTTGCCTCGGTGCCGGAACTGACGAAGCGCACCAGCTCGATGGACGGCATGAGTTCGATCACGCGCCGAGCCAGCTTGGTTTCGAGCTCCGTGGGGGCGCCGAAGCTCAAACCGTCGGCAGCGACTTCTTGCACGGCCTTGATCACTTGTGGATCCGCGTGGCCCAATATCATCGGGCCCCATGAACCGACGTAATCGATGTAGCGCCGATCATCGGCGCTGAACACATAGGGGCCCTTGGCCTTCTTGAAGAAAATCGGCTCTCCGCCGACTCCGCGAAAAGCTCGTACAGGCGAGTTGACGCCGCCGGGGATGTATTTGCAGGCTTCTTGAAACAGGCTCATGGTCGAGCACTCTAAACAGCGATGGCACTCTCGGGCAAGCTGAGTAGGATTTCCAAGCCGGCGCCGGGCGTATTGGCGGCACGGCTCAAGCCCCCGTGAGCCTTCATGACCTGGGCGGTAATGGCAAGCCCGATGCCTTCGCCGCCGCTATCGCGGTCGCGTGATTCGGCTACTCGGTAGAAGGGCTCGAAGATGCGTTCCAGCTCAGCCGGGGGCACGCCGGGCCCGCAATCACGAATTCGGATTTCCAACCCGGATGTCGCCCGCGCCACCATCACGTCGACCGCAGTACCTTCCGGACTGTAGCGAACCGCGTTGCGCAGCACGTTCTCGATCGCGCTTCGCAGCAGCTCGCGGTTGCCCAGCACGGCCTCGTTGGATGCGCCCTGCAAATTCACCTTGCAATTTTTCACGGCGGCTTCGAAATTGGCATCGCGCACGACATCTTCGATCACCTCGTCGAGCTCGAACGGCTCGCGAGCCAGCATCGCATCGGTGCCGTGCAGCCGCGCCAGTTTGAGCACTTGGCTGATCATGGCGTCCAAGCGTTCAAGCTCGCGTTCCAATCGATCCAGCTGGCGCGAACAATCCGCGGGCGGCTGGCGGGCGAGGCCTAAAGCCACGCGCATTCTGGCCAACGGTGAACGCAGCTCGTGGGAGATGTCGCGCAACAGCTGCGTGGTCGCGCTGCGATTGGCACGCAACTGATCGGCCATGGCGTCGAAGTCGCGGGCCAGCACGGCCAGTTCGTCCTTGCGGCCTTCCAGGCCTGCACTGACGCGCACATCGAGATTTTCCGAGGCCAGAGCCTGCGCGCCTGCTTGAATGCGCCGAATGGGCGAGGTTAGATGATCTGCCAGCCACCAGCTGGTCAGCGCACTGACCACGAGCGCGATGCCGAGGATGGTCAGCGAAATCTCCGGCAGGCTGAGCGCACCGAAAATGCTGCGGCGGTGCGCCGCCTGCACGACGCTATAAACGGATCCGTCCGGAGCGATGATCTGCGGGGCCGCGCGCGAGGGCCGAAAATTGCCGGGGACCGGATCGCGGTTAAAGGACTCGAGGCGGCGCTGCGCGCTTTCGGGCATGCGTCTGCCAAGAATATCCTGGCCGTCCGAACCCACGACGAAAAGCTCCCGGTCGCCCAGCGCTTTGCGGCCGGCTTCGAGCCAGGTTTTTAATTCGGCCAGCCCGCCGCGCGCGAGTATCTCCGATGCCTGAATGGCCGGCGCGGGACGGCGCTGTGAGTCCAAGGGCTCGTTGTCGCGCGACACGATCGTATAGGTCGTGGCAATGCTGCTGCCGACGATCAGCGTCATCGCCAGCAAGAACAGCAGGAAAATTCTCAGGAAAAGGCTATGCATGCGCCCAAGTGAGGGTATAACCCGAACCGCGCACGTTCTTGATTTCCGGATTCTTGCCGGTCTCCAGATCGAGTTTGCGGCGCAAGTTGCTGATGTGGGTGTCGATGCTGCGATCGTAGGCCGCCAACTTGCGGCCCAGGGCCTGCTCGGTCATCGCGTCGCGCGAAATGACCTGGCCCGCCGAGCGCATGAGCAATTCCAGTACGCGAAATTCCGCGCCCGTCAGCGCCACCGGCTTCTCTGCCACGTGCACTTGACGAGTGCCGGTATTCAAGACGATGGGTCCCACCGCAAGCTCGTCGGGCACGCTGCCGCGCAGCGGCCGGTTGTTGGCGCGGCGCAGAATGGCGCGAATCCGCGCCACCAATTCGCGTGGATTGAAGGGCTTGCTCAAGTAGTCATCCGCACCCAATTCCAGGCCGACAATGCGGTCGACATCGTCACCGCGCGCGGTGAGCATGAGTATGGGCGTGGTATACGAGGCGCCCAGCGTGCGCATCACATCGAAGCCGCCGACGCTCGGCAACATCACATCCAGAATCACGATCTCGAAGTCATCGGTTTGCAATGCCGCCAGCGCATCGCCGCCGTCATGCACGCTCCTCACCTCGAAGTGTTCGGCGCTCAAGTATTCGGACAGCATTTGGCACAGCTCGCGGTCGTCATCGACCAGCAGCACGCGCGGCGTGCGTGCGGCGTCGGAATCGGCGGGCGGTGCAGTGCTATTCGTCATATCGGTACCCCTACTCTGGCACAGCCGGCGCCTCCTGACGCGCAGGCCGCGCGGATTTGCAATTCTTAACAGACCCCTGTGCCGCCTGTGACACATGTTCACACGGTGCGAGCTTAGGATAGCCGTACCTCTTTTTAACTGCATGGGAGCACTTATGAAATCGAATCGCACTTGGCTCGCCGCCGGCGTGCTCGCGGCCGGGGCCCTGATAGCGGGAGCGGCCGGCACCTCGATCGCGGCGCAGGACGATACCGCCGCAGCGCCGGGTGCGCACGGGCCGCGCGGCGGGCATCATGGGCATGATGGCATGGGCAAGCTCTTGGCCCAGCTTAACTTGACCGCACAGCAGCAGGCTTCCGTCAAAGCCATCCTGGCCAACGCCCAGCCGCAAATGAAGACCCTTCATCAGGAACTGCGCGCCAATAGGCAGAAGCTGCAGCAAACACCGCCGAATGACCCCAACTACGCCAACGTCCTGGCGCAAGTGACGCAGGACGACGGCGCGCTGCATTCCCAGATGATCACGCAACATGAATCGGTGCGCGCACAAGTGTTCAAGGTGCTGACGCCGGCGCAGCAACAGCAGCTGGCCGCGCTCCAGGCCCAGGCGCAGGGGCACCAGCACTAGCGCTGGGTGGCGGCGATCCCGTCTCTCTTGAGCAGCTCGATCACGCTGCCCTGGCCGACGAGGTGGCCGGTGCCGACGATGACCAGGTAATTCTTGTCATCGTTGAGCAGCGCCTCGATCTTCGGGATCCACTTCCGATTGCGGGCGACCAACACGGACTGATACAACTTCGGGTCGCGGCCGAGCTCGGACTTCATTTGATCGGCGAACCAGACGGTGTCGCCTCTCGCCCAAGCATGCACCATGTCGTCCACTTCCTTGGGCAGGTCGTGGGCTTCCTCGAGGCTTGAAATCAAATAGTCGGCCTGGGTGTCCAGCGACAGGGCATCGAACAGCGCAATCTGATCGCGCACCGTCTCCAGTCCCGCCACCGATTTACCGTCGCTGCGGGCGTGCTCGAGGAAGAACATTTCGACGCCGGACTTAGGCGTGAAGCCCAGCTGCTGCAATTGCAGCTGGGATATCGCCTCGGCGACAAACCAGGGAGCAAAACCATCGAAGATCGATAACTCCATCCCTAACTCGCGGGCCAGCGCAGTGGCCCGCTCATAACGCTGCGCGCCCATGATCGAGGGTAAGGTTTTGCCTTCAGGTAATCGCGCGCTGGCCAGCAATTCAGTCTGCATCTGCTCAGACTCGATCTCCTGCAGGTTGACTTCCATGAAAATCGACTTGGCGTCGCTGTATGCGGCGAGCATCGCCGGCGCGAGCGGGTAGTCGGTGGGGCGAAGTACGTGGATCGAGCCCAACAGGTAGACCGTGTTGTGCTTGCCGTGCAGTTCCCATAACGCATGCAGCGGGCCGTCGGCACGAGCCGCGGCGCAGAGAAAAAGACACGAACACGTCAGTCCCAGCAATCGCCGGCCGATTGTAAGTCGTCGCATGAAGATCGGAGCCTGGCCTAGCTCGCCGTCTGGCGCAATTGGGCCGATTGTACCCAGTGCACCTGGGAGTCGATACGGCCATCGGCGTGCAACTCGAAACTCCGGTAGGCCGGGGGCCGCGAATCCACGGCGTAACGATCGCTCTTGGGCAGAAATTGAGCGCCGGTCGATGGGGTGGCGAACAAACGAACATCGGCGCGGCTGCCGTCGAAGGCCTGGTGCACATGACCCCACACCACCGCACGGACGTGTTTGTGGGCATCGATGACGCGCCAAAAATCCTCGGCTTCGGCAAGACCCACGCTGTCCAACCAGCGGCTGCCCATGTCAACCGGATGATGATGCAGGCAGACCATGGCGTGCTTGGGCGAGTCAAGAAGGGCTGCATCGAGGCGGGCAAGCTCATTTTTCGTGAGCCGACCGCCGACGTGGCCAGGATCGTAACTGTCCAGCATGACGAACACCCAGTCGCCTAGAGTGTGCGTGCCGCAAATTTCGAACGGTGCGCCCGTCAATTCCTTGCGCATGATCTCGGGCTCGTCGTGATTGCCCGGAATGCACAACACAGGTTTTTTGATGCCGCCGAAGAAGCTGCGAAAACGCAAATAGCCGCTCTTGTCGTCCTGCACCAAATCACCGGTGACCAGCATTGCCTGGTAATCAGGGACTCGCGCGATCGCATCGTCGAGCGCGGCACGCAAGCTCGCGTCGGTTTCAACGCCGCGCAATCGACCGCTCGCGCTGCCGTACAAATGAGGATCGGTGATTTGTAGAATTTGCATCACGTAAATGGTAGCAAAGCACTCATGCGACGACGGTGAACTGGGTCATGGCAACGCTTCAATGCGTTAGACATATCCAGACTTAAGTTTGCGGTTCCGGACTTGGCTTTGCGACGAAGATCACGCGGCATTGCTGGCGGGAGGCGCATCGGAGAGAATACCTTGCTTTGTTCCTAAATAAGAAGTCTCGATATGCCGACACGCCGCGACCTTGCAAAGGGCATTCGGGCTCGTGCTTAAGTTCAATCCAGTCAATCCGGCGGGCAGACCGTGACCGATTCGTGCTTTCCGCGCTGCGGCGGCGGATAATTACGGGCTTCCTGCCGGCAGGCGGGTTGACTACCAATAAGGGGCTTTAAGAGATGGCAATCAAGGTGGGCATCAATGGTTATGGACGAATCGGCCGCAACATCCTGCGCGCGCTTTACGAAGGCAAACATGGCGGCGACATTAAAATCGTCGCAATCAACGATCTGGGCGACGCCAATACCAATGCTCACCTGACGCGCTTCGATACGGCGCACGGCCGTTTCCGCGGCGAAGTGCATGTCGACGGCGATTCCATGGTGGTCAATGGCGATCGCATCCGCGTGGTCGCGCAGCGCGATCCGACCAAGCTGCCCTGGGGCGAGCTGGGCGTGGATTACGTGCTGGAGTGCACCGGCTTGTTCACCAGTAAGGCCAAGGCTTCGGCCCATCTTACGGCGGGGGCTAAAAAAGTCGTCATATCGGCGCCGGGCGGGGACGACGTGGATGCCACCATCGTGTACGGCGTCAACCACGGAGTTCTCAAGTCCGGCATGACGGTGATTTCCAACGCCTCGTGCACCACCAATTGCCTGGCACCGCTGGTCAAGGTGCTGCACGACAAGGTCGGTGTCCTGGCCGGCGTGATGAATACCATTCATTCGTACACGAACGATCAAGTCCTGACGGACGTGTATCACTCGGATCTGCGCCGGGCACGCTCGGCGACGATGTCCATGATACCCACCAAGACCGGTGCGGCCGCGGCCGTGGGCTTGGTGCTGCCGGAACTGAAAGGCAAAATCGACGGTTTCGCGATCCGCGTGCCGACCATCAATGTCTCGTTGGTGGATTTGAGTTTCAACGCCGCGCGCAAGACCACGGTGCAAGAAATTCACGATGCCATCAAGGCCGCCGCGAACGGTCCGCTCAAAGGCATCCTGGCTTACAATGACCAGCCGCTGGTATCAGTGGACTTCAATCATGATCCAGCCTCGAGCACGTACGATTCGACGCTCACCAAGGTCATCGAAGGAACGCTCGTCAAGGCATGCGCCTGGTACGACAATGAGTGGGGTTTCTCCAACCGCATGCTCGATACGACATTGGCCTGGTCGAAAGCCGCTTAAGAGCCGTCCTTGAACATCACAAAAATGACCGGCCTGGATCTGCGCGATAAGCGGGTGCTCATCCGCGAGGACCTGAATGTGCCCATCCAGGGCGGGGCAGTGAGCAGCGATGCGCGCATCCGCGCGGCCTTGCCCACTATCCAGGCGGCGCTCACGGCGAAGGCGCGGGTCCTGGTCATGTCGCATCTCGGACGGCCGGAGGAGGGCCAGTACGCCGAGGAGTTTTCCTTGGCGCCGGTGGCCAAGCGCTTGGCGCAACTGCTGGGGGTGCCGGTCGGGTTCAAGAAGGATTGGCTGGACGGAGTCGATGTCAAACCCGGCGAAGTGGTGTTGCTGGAGAACGTGCGGTTCAACAAAGGGGAGAAGAAGGACGCGGAGGATCTGTCGCGGCGCATGGCGGCACTTTGCGACATTTTCGTCATGGATGCGTTCGGCACGGCGCATCGCGCCGAAGCGAGCACGCACGGCGTGGCGAAGTACGCCCCCGTGGCGTGTGCCGGACCTCTGCTGGTGAGCGAGCTGTCGGCGCTGGAAACCGCTCTCGAGAAACCGGCGCGTCCGCTGCTCGCCATCGTTGCCGGCTCCAAGGTGTCCACCAAGCTCACGGTGCTCGAATCGCTCTTGAGCAAAGTAGACCAACTCATTGTCGGCGGCGGCATCACGAACACCTTTCTGGCGGCTTTGGGCTTCAATGTGGGCAAATCCCTGTACGAGCCGAACATGCTGGACATTTGCAAGCGCCTGCTGGAGCAGTCCAAAAAGCGCGGTATCGTCATTCCCATGCCGACGGACGTGGTGGTCGCCACCGAGATTTCCGCCAAAGCGGAGGCCGACGTCAAGGATGTGCGCAGTGTCTCGGCCAACGAGATGATTCTCGACATCGGCCCGGATTCGGCCGAGGCACTCGCCAAACTGGTGGCTTCCGCCGGCACGATTCTTTGGAACGGCCCGGTGGGCGTGTTTGAATTCCCGCAATTCGGCGAAGGGACTCGAATCCTGGCCACGGCAATCGCCCGCAGCCCGGCCTTTTCGCTGGCCGGCGGAGGCGATACGCTGGCGGCCATTGAGAAGTACGGTGTGGAGGACAGCATTTCTTACATATCCACCGGCGGCGGCGCTTTTCTGGAATTCGTCGAGGGCAAGAAGTTGCCCGCCGTCGAAGTACTCGAGCAGCGCGCCGCATGAACACAGGGCTGCGGCGGACAAAGATTGTTGCAACATTGGGTCCGGCCACCGACGATCCTCAAGTGCTGTCCGATATGGTGCGTGCCGGCGTTGATGTGGTTCGCTTGAATTTCTCGCACGGCGTGGTTGCCGATCACGCGCGCCGGGTCGAACTGGTGCGCGAGGCTGCGCGCCAGGCGGGGCGCTACGTGGGCGTCCTCGGCGATCTGCAAGGTCCAAAAATCCGCATCGACCGGTTCGTGACCGGGAAAATCGAACTCAAGGACGGCGCTGAATTTACGCTGGACGCATCGCTCGGCGTCGACGCCGGGACGGAGCGCTCGGTCGGAATTGCCTACAAGCGCCTGCCTACGGACGTGTTCGCCGGCGATGTGCTGTTGCTCAATGACGGGCAAATCAGTCTCCAGGTGCTCGATATCGACGGGCCAAGAATCAGGACGCGGGTGCTCATCGGCGGCGAACTCGGCAATAACAAAGGCATCAATCGGCAGGGCGGCGGACTGTCCGCCGGCGCCCTTACCGACAAGGACCGCGAGGACATCGTCACCGCGGCACGGCTGAAAGTCGATTACCTGGGCGTGTCCTTCCCGCGCGATGCGGCGGATATGGACGAGGCACGAGGACTGCTGCGCCAAGCGGGCGGTCACGGGCTGCTGGTTGCCAAGATCGAACGGGCAGAGGCGATCAAGAATCTTGCCGCGGTCACCAAGGCCAGCGACGGGGTCATGGTGGCGCGCGGCGATTTGGGCGTGGAAATGGGCTACGCCGAACTGGCAGGCTTGCAAAAGCTCATCGTCCAAGAGGCGCGCCTTCAGAATAAAGTCGTGATCATGGCGACGCAGATGATGGAATCGATGATCACGGCGACCATTCCGACCCGGGCCGAAGTGTCCGACGTGGCCAACGCGGTCATGGACGGCACGGACGCGGTGATGCTGTCGGCGGAAACCGCCTCGGGCAAGCATCCGGCCAAAGTGGTGGAGTCCATGGCGCAGATCGTCGTCGGCGCGGAAAAATATGAGGTCGAACATACTCGCGCCCGGCAGCGCAACAGCGCGATTTTCGCGCAAACCGACGAAGCCATTGCGGCGGCCGTGATGTACACGGCGAATCATATGCACGTCAAAGCCATCGTCACCTTGACGGAGTCCGGTTCGACGGCCTTGTGGATGTCGCGGGTGCGCTCCGACATTCCCATTTATGCCTTTACGCGGCACGAAAGCACGCGCCGCCGCGTGACGCTGTATCGCGGCGTCTATCCGGTCGCCTATGACGTCGAGGATCGGGGCGAAGCCGTTTACTTTTCCATTTTCCGCTTGTTGCTCGGCCAAAACCTCGTATGGGAGGGCGACCACATCATTCTCACCAAGGGTGAATTGAGCGGCATTTCGGGCGGCACCAATTCCATGCAAATCCTGCGCGTCACGAGAAAGTAGTCTCGAATGGCCAACGAATTTCGCGGCACCGATCGATACATCGCCACCGAAGAGCTGATGGCCGCCGTGAACGCCGCGGTCGTACTATCGCGGCCGCTGCTCATCAAGGGCGAGCCTGGAACGGGCAAGACGCTGCTGGCAAACGAGATCGCGCGCGCACTCGACAAGCCATTCTTCGAGTGGCACATCAAATCCACGACTAAAGCCCAACAGGGCTTATACGAGTATGACGCCGTCTCGCGCCTGCGCGATTCGCAACTGGGCGATGCGCGCGTCAAGGATATTCGCAACTACATCCTCAAGGGCAATTTGTGGGAGGCTTTCGACTGCGACGTGCAGCCGGTGCTGCTCATCGATGAGATCGACAAGGCCGATATTGAATTTCCGAACGATTTGCTGCGCGAGCTGGACCGAATGGAGTTCTACGTTTACGAAACCCGGGAAACGGTGCGCGCCAAGCATCGCCCGGTCATCGTGATCACCAGCAACAACGAAAAGGAGCTGCCTGACGCGTTTTTAAGGCGCTGCTTCTTTCATTACATCCGCTTTCCGGACAGCGCGACGATGACGCAAATCGTCGATGTGCATTTCCCCGACTTGAAGCGAGAGTTGCTGCACGAGGCGCTGACCACCTTCTTCAAGATCCGCGAAACGCCCGGCTTGAAGAAGAAGCCGACCACCTCCGAGCTGCTCGACTGGCTCAAGTTGCTCGTGACCGAGGACATCCCGCCCGAAGTGCTGCGCAGCGACGATGCCAAGAAATTGATCCCGCCCCTGTACGGGGCGCTCTTGAAGAACGAACAGGACGTGCACCTGTTCGAGCAACTGGTCTTTCTAAACCGCCGGAATGCTCGTTAAGTTCTTTTTTCTGCTGCGCAAGACCGGCGTACCGGTCTCGATCACCGAATTATTAACCCTCCTCGAGGCCTTGAAGGCCGGGCTTGGGCACTTGAGCGCCGAACGTTTTTACTATCTGGCGCGCACTTGCCTGGTGAAGGACGAGAAATTCTACGATCGTTACGACCGCGCCTTCGCCGCGCACTTCAAAGGCGTCGAGGATGCGTTCGCGCTGCTCGCGCGCCAGCTGCCGGCCGATTGGCTCGAGAAGCTGATGGTGCGCGACTTCACCGATGAGGAGAAGGCCGAGATCGAGGCCCTCGGCGGCTGGGAAAAATTGATGGAGACCTTGCAGAAGCGCCTCGAGGAACAAAAGGAGAGGCACCAAGGCGGCAACAAATGGATCGGTACCGCGGGCACCTCGCCGTTCGGGGCCTACGGATTCAACCCGGAAGGCGTACGCATCGGCCAGGCGGGCGGGCGCAACCGCAGCGCCGTAAAAGTCTGGGACAAGCGCGAGTTCGCCAATCTGGACGATAAGGTGGAACTGGGCACGCGCAATATCAAGATTGCGCTGCGGCGCCTGCGCCGATTTGCGAGGCGAGGGGTGCCCGACGAACTGGCGTTGGCGGATACCATCGATGCCACGGCGCGGTCCGGCGGCTGGCTGGATATCAAAATGCAGGCCGAGCGCAAGAACGTCATCAAGGTGCTGCTGCTGCTCGATATCGGCGGGTCGATGGATGACCACGTGAAGACCTGCGAGGAACTGTTCTCCGCGGCACGCAGCGAGTTCAAGCATCTAGAGCATTATTATTTTCATAACTTCGTTTACGAAGCGCTGTGGAAGGACAATCGGCGGCGCTTCAACGAACATGTCGGCACCACCGAGATCATTCGCACGTATGGACCCGATTACAAGCTGATTCTCGTCGGCGATGCCACCATGAGCCCCTATGAGATCACCCACGCCGGGGGCGGCGTCGAGCATTGGAATTCAGAACCCGGCAGCCTGTGGCTCGAGCGGCTCATGAAGCAGTATCCGAAATTCGCCTGGATCAATCCGCAGCCGCAACCGCGCTGGCGCCAGACCGCCTCGATCGAAATGACGCGTGAGATGCTGGAAGGGCGCATGTATCCGTTGACGCTGGCCGGGCTCGACGACCTGATCGACGCGCTGACGTGAGTCACGAGCCGGGACACTTGGGTTTGGTATTGACCGGGGGCGGCGCGAGGTCGGCTTACCAAGTCGGCGTGCTCAAGGGCATCACCACGCTTTTGCGGCGCGGCTCCGCGTGCCCATTTCCCATCATCACCGGCACCTCGGCGGGCGCGGTCAGTGCTATCGCTTTGGCCTCGGACGCCGCGCACTTCCGCCGTTCGGTGTACGCCATCGAACGGGTGTGGCGGGACTTCAGGGTGCATCATGTCTTCAAGGCGGACGCGGCGAGCATGCTGAAGTCCGGCTTGCACTGGACCCTGGCCTTCATGACCGGCGGCTGGCTGGTGCAGCCGCCGCATTCGCTGTTCGACAACTCGCCGCTGTGGGCACTGCTGCAAAAGCATTTGCACTTCGACGGTATTCCACGCAGCTTGTACAAGACCCACTTGCACGCCCTCGGCATCTGCGCCACGTGCTATGACGACGCCGATTCGGTTACTTTCTTCGCGGCCGACGCCGCAGCTGAACCCTGGGCCCGGGTGTTTCGCAAGGGAGTGCGGGCGACCTTGACGCTGGACCACTTGATGGCAAGCCTGGCGATTCCCTTCCTGTTCCGTCCCGTGCTGTTGAACGGCGCCTACTACGGCGACGGCGCCATGCGTCAAACATCGCCTTTGAGTCCCGCGATCCTTCTCGGCGCCAGGCGCCTGCTGATCGTCGGGGTGAATGATCCTGCGCCCACGGGCGCGTCGCCGCCGCGGCCGGCGGTCGAGCCCACTTTCAGTCAAATGTTCGGCTTCATGCTCGACTCGCTGTTCATGGATACCCTGAATGCCAATTTGGAGCGCATCAATCGCTACAACGAGAGCGCCTCGATGCAGCCCATCGAGACGCTGGTGATCACGCCGACGCGCGACGTCAACGAGATCGCGCGCCGGCACGTCGCAGAACTGCCGCGCGCGCTGCGCACGCTGCTGCACGCCCTGGGAGCGCACAATGCGCCCAATTCGCTGCTCTTGAGCTACCTGCTGTTCGAGCGCGGCTTCACGCGCGAACTGATCGAGCTGGGATATCAGGATGCCAAGGCGCGCGCTGAGGAAATCCGTGACTTCCTGCGGGTTGCGCAGGCTAGGCCCTACCGGGCCCCAGCCTAAGGGAGTCGTGGCGGGTAAGCACGTGGGGACGGGTTTTGCGGAAATGCTGAGCGAGCTGCTCGGCGATGTACACTGAGCGATGCTGGCCGCCGGTGCAGCCGATGGCGATGGTCAGGTAGCTGCGATTGGCCTGCGAGAATTCCCCGACGCGCTTTTCCAGGAATGCGGTCAGATCCGCGATCATGGCGCGCACGGAATCGAACCCGCCGAGATACTCGATCACCGCCGCATCGCAGCCGGTCAATTTTCGCAACGACTGCTCCCAATACGGGTTGGGCAAGCTGCGCACATCGAATACGAAGTCGGCGTCTCCCGGGATGCCGTGCTTGTAGCCGAAGGATTCGAACATCAAGGAGAGCCGTCCCTCGCGGCGGCTGTCGATGCGCTCGCGAATGAGTTCGCGCAGCGCATGCACGCCCATATTCGAGGTGTCGATGACCCAGTCCGCCGCCGTGATGATGGGCTCGAGCAGCTTGCGCTCCGAGGCGATGGCCTCGCGCAAGCTCACATCGCCCTTGACCAAGGGGTGCTTGCGGCGGGTTTCCGCGTAGCGCTTGAGCAGCACTTCCTCGGCGGCATGCAGGTACAGCACTTCGCAATCGATGCCGCTGCGCCGGAGCTCGCTCACCAAGGCTGGAATGGTTTCGATCTCGTTGGCTCGATTGCGAGCGTCCAAGCCCACGGCGGTTCGCGGGTAGGTGTCATCCATGCCGCGAACCGTGTGGGAGATGAACGGCTTGAGCAATGCGGCGGGGATATTGTCGACGCAATAGAAGTCGATGTCCTCCAGCATGTGCAGAGCAACGCTCTTGCCGGACCCCGACAGTCCGCTCACGATGATCAGCCGCATCGACATGGGATTACTCGGACAGGCTCCCTAGCGCGCCTTGAGTACATCCTCGGCGTGGTGGTCGGAAATCTTCTCCTTATGCTTCTTCACGCAGCGGTCGAGCTTGTCGGCAAGGGCATCGATGGAGGCATACATATTGTCTTCGGTGGCATCGGCGTAAATCTTGTTTCCTCGCACCATCAGCGTGGCTTCCGCCTTATGGCTCATTTTCTCGACCGTAAGGACGCAGTGGACGTCGATCAGCTGTTCGAAGTGCCGCGAAATCCTTTCGAATTTCTTCAGAACGTAGCCGCGCAACGCGGGGGTGACTTCCACATGATGGCCGCTGAGATCTAATTGCATGTTTCCTCCTTTCACTTTAGGACGCGCGGGCAGCCGCTCGCTTCCGTTCGTTGGACGGTGCGATCTGCATGCCCTCGCGATACTTGGCAACCGTGCGCCGAGCCACGGGTATGCCCTCTTGCGAGAGAATTTCCGCGAGCTTGGCATCGCTCAACGGATTGTCTGGATTCTCCTGCGATATCAATTTTCTGATCTTGGCGCGGATGGCGGTGGATGACATTTCAGTGCCGTCCGCGGCCGCGACGTGGCTGGAAAAGAAATAACGGAATTCGAATACACCGCGCGGCGTATGCATGTACTTGGCCGTGGTGACGCGGGAAATCGTCGATTCGTGCATCTCCACCGCCTCCGCCACATCCTTGAGGATCAGCGGCTCCATCGCCTCCTCGCCGATCTCGAAGAAGCTGGTCTGGCGCTGAACGATGCAGCGCGCCACCTTCACCAGCGTCTCATTACGGATTTCCAGGCTGCGCATCAGCCAGCGCGCCTCCTGCAGTTGCGTGCGCAACATGGCGTGATCGGGAGCCCGTGATATCAAGTTCGCATAGCTCTGATTCACGCGCACCTTGGGTACTGTGGCCTGGTTGATCTCGACTATCCAGCCATGATCCGTACGGCGCACGAACACGTCGGGAATCACGTATTGAGCTTGGGTCGGATTGACCGCCGCGCCCGGCCGCGGATGGCAAGAGCGCACCAGCGCGAGCGCCATTTCCAAATCGCTTTCGCTGCAGCGTAGCTGCCGGCGCAGCAGCACGAGCTGCTGGCCCGCGACCAAATCCAGGTGCTCCAGCGCCACTCGAATCGCGACATCCCGGGCCGGGGTGTCCGGCGCAAGCTGCCTAAGCTGCAGCGCGATGCATTCGCCTAGGTTGCGCGCACCTACGCCGGCCGGTTCCAGCGACTGAACGATGCCAAGCACGCGCTCCACATCGGCCGGCGTGGCGTCGATTTCCGGCAGCAGGCTCAATCGCAGCTCTTCGAGCGAGTCTTTCAGGTAGCCGTCGTCGGTGAGCGCATCGGCGATCACGCGGGCAATCGCGATGTCTATCGGCGACAGCTTGGCGAGTTCCAACTGTTCGATGAGCTGTTCCTGCAGCGTCTGACCGTGCTGATCGCTGAAATCGCTGCTGCGGTCGTCATCGCCCGACCAGGCTCGGTCCGACGGGCCGCTGGTCTGTTCGCCCCAGGCTTCGTCCGCGATCTCGACTTCCGGGGTCTCGTGCTGATCGGCCGGCGTGCTCATGCCGTCCAATTCGGTGTACTTCTCGTCCAAGCGCACCGGCAGCTCTTCGCGATCGGGCGCGGGATCGGGCACGCTGTCCAGCCCCTCGTCCTCCCCTTCGAGCATCACGTTGGTTTCGAGGGTCTCGCGCACATGCGCCTGCAGGTCAAGCGAAGGCAGCTGCAGCAGCCTGATCGCTTGCTGCAGCTGCGGGGTCATGGTCAGCTGCTGACCAATGCGAAGCTGCAGACTTGGCTTCAACATATTTCTTTCGGACCTAAGCCTATAGTTTGAAATCCTGGCCCAAGTACACCTCACGCACCTGTGGGTTGGCAAGAATCTGATCCGCAGATCCAGAGGCGAGCACGCTGCCTTGGCTAACGATGTAGGCTCTGTTGCAAATACCCAAGGTCTCGCGGACATTATGATCGGTAATCAATACCCCGATACCTTTGTCGGACAAGTGCTTGATTATTCGCTGTATATCGGCAACCGAGAGGGGGTCGACGCCCGCAAAGGGCTCATCCAGCAGAATAAATCGCGGATCGGCGGCCAGGGCCCTGGCGATCTCCACGCGGCGCCGCTCACCGCCCGACAGGCTCATCCCAAGGCTGTCGCGCACGTGTCCGATGTGCAGCTCGCCCAGTAACTCCTTCAAGCGGGCTGCCCGGCGGACATCGTCCAGCCCCGGACGGGTTTCGAGAATCGCCATGATATTGTCCGACACGGTCAATTTGCGGAAAACCGATGGTTCCTGCGGCAAGTAGCCCAATCCCAGTTGGGCCCGCCGATGCATGGGCATGCGGCTGATATCCCGATTATCCAGAAAAATTTCACCGTGCTCGCAGCGTGTCAGCCCCACTATCATGTAGAAGGCCGTGGTTTTGCCGGCACCGTTGGGCCCCAGCAGCCCGACCACCTCGCCGCTCTCGACCTCCAGGGACAAATCCCGCAAGACTTGCCGTGATTTGTAGCTTTTGGCAAGGTCGAGCGCACGCAGTACGCTCATGGAGGTGGGACTGCCGGCGCGTTCTTAGGAGGGGGCGGGGTAAAAATGCTGTGGATTCGCTGCGAGCCCTGTTCCGCCTCTTCGGCGATGATCTTTTGATTGATCGAATCGTACTTGAGCGCCTGCGCGTGAATTTCGTACTGCGGATCGCTCAGGCTCAAAAAGGCATTCTTTAGGAAACGCACCATTCCCTTAGGCACGTCGTAGTCGATCGTCTCACCCTGGCCTTTGGCCTGCTTGCCGGTCTTGCCGACGCGCTGCTCGAACGCGGCGGGTTTTCCGGTAGCCACCGCTCTGGTCAAGGAATTGTTTACGAACGTCAGCTGTGCCTCATCGGCGGTCAGCACTCCCTTGTCGGTGTTGATCTTGACCGCGCCGCGGAAGGTCAGGAGGCTGTTGTTGAAATTTAATTTCGTCCCCGGCTGCGAGGCTTGCGCCTGGTCCGCCGTGACGACCATGTCGCCTTGCGAGATACGCACCTTGTGGAAAATCTCGTTGCCGGTACGCAGGTCGAGCTCGCCGGACTGCGCATCCAAGACGATGGGCTGCTGCGCCACCTTGCCGGCCACCGCCGTGGCGGCCACCGCGCTTGCCTGCAGCCACGGCAGGAGCAATGCGAGCGCTGCGAGGCCTTTAGGGAAGGAAGCGGCCATTCACTTTGGACTCCAAGCGCATCGTTCGGGCTTTCAAGTTCGCGGACAGTCCACGAGCGGTGAGGATATGGCCTCCGTATTCGATGCGTACATCACTTTTTGTGCTGGCAATGGATTCGGGCACATCGTAACTCATGGTGTCGCTGCGTATGACGGCCGTGCCCGCGCTGCCGGTGGTTTCCTCCTGCAGCCGCACATTGCCGGACACGTCGACAATCTTGCCGCCCGGCTGAACATGCGCGGTGTCGCCGAACAGCACCCAGTTTTGCCCGCCGGGCGCGTCATAGTTCACGCGGACGTTGTACAGCTGCACTTCGTTGCCATGATCGATCTGATCGATGCGCTCGGCCTCGATGCGAATGCTGGGCGCACCGGAGGCGTCGTAATCGGTGAGAATGGCATTCTTGAGATAGTAGCCGGGGAGGTCGGTCCCTTTTCCGGCGCCTTCGCCCGACGGGCGATGAGCGGGAGAGGTCAAGTTCCACGTGATGATGATCAACGCCGCCACCGCCAGCACCGTAAAGACGCGAAACAGCATCTAGAGCCGTCCCGCGCGGGCGCGCAAAATCGCGTCGCACAACTCGCGCACGGCGCCGAAGCCGCCGGGCGTGCGTGATATCCAGTGAGCGGCCGACAAGACGATAGGGTGCGCATCGGCTACCGCCGCCGCCAATCCGACCGCGGACATCAGCGCCAGATCCGGCGTGTCATCGACGATGCAGGCGCAGTTCAATGGATCCACTTTCAGGCGTTTGGACAATTTATTGAGGGCGAGCAGCTTGTCGCTGCATCCTTGTACCACTGTCGGCACGCCCAGTTCCCGCAAGCGCGCGGCCGTTGCGGCGGAACGTCTGCCACTGAATGCGGCGACTTGCACGCCGGCGGCCATGACGAGCTTGATGCCGTGACCGTCGCGCACGTGGAATGCTTTCAATGCTTCGCCGCGCGCGCCAAAATACAAACGCCCGTCCGTGAGCACGCCGTCGACATCCAAGATCAGAAGCTCGATCTTCGCAAGCGGCGTGGCCTTGCGCGCTTTCAAAACACGCCCGCACGCAACAGGTCGTGCACGTTCAGCGCGCCGACGATTTTCTTTTCCGCGTCGATGACCACCAGCGATGTGATGCGGTGCGTCTCCATCAAATGCACCGCCTCGGCCGCGAGCATGGTGGGACTCGCGCATTTCGGCCCGACGGTCATCACCTCATCCATGCGTGTGGAATGCAAATCGGCTCGGCCGTCGAGCGCGCGGCGCAAGTCACCGTCCGTGAATACGCCGAGCAGGTGCATGGAGTCATCGACGATCGCGGTCATCCCCAAACCCTTGGATGTCACCTCCATCAAGCCCTCGGCCAGCGTGGTGTCGATTCGAACCGTCGGTATGTGCGTGCCGGTGCGCATGATGTCTTTTACGAACAGCAGCCGGCGTCCCAGCGCGCCGGCCGGATGCGAGCGGGCAAAGTCCTGCTCCGTGAATCCGCGCGCCTTGAGCAGCGACACGGCCAATGCATCCCCAACTGCGAGCGCGGCAGTAGTGCTGGCGGTGGGCGCAAGGTTTAAGGGACAGGCCTCTGCCGGAACCCGGATGTCCAAATGGACCGTGGCGATGCGCGCCAACGCCGAATCCGAATTCCCGGTGAAGGCGATCAGGGGCACGCCCAAGCGCTTGATCACCGGCAAGATTGTAAGTATTTCCTCGGTTTCGCCGGAATTCGACAGGGCGAGCACGGCATCGTCGCGCGTGATCATGCCGATATCGCCATGGCTTGCCTCGCCCGGATGGACGAAGAAGGAGGGTGTGCCGGTGCTGGCCAGGGTTGCGGCGATTTTTCCGCCGATGTGGCCGGACTTTCCCATGCCGGTGACGACGATGCGGCCACGGCAGTTAAGACAAATGCGGCAAGCACGTGCAAAATCCGTCCCGAGACGCGGCAGCTGCGCGCGCAGCCCGTCGATCTCGACGGTGAGCGCCTGGCGGCCGAGTTCGACGAGATCCTCGTCGCTATAGTCGGGTTTCATTCGTGAATGATACAGCTTGGGCAATTTTTTCGAGGAGAAGCCATGAATCCACAGCAGGTGGCGGACATCATCGAGGCGGGATTGGGCGGCAGTCACGCCCTGGTGACCAGCGAAGACAACGTGCATTTCGAGGCCATCGTGATAGCGCCCGCCTTTGTCGGCAAGAAACCCATACAGAGGCATCAAATGGTGTATTCCACGCTTGGCACAGCGGTGGGCAACGAGATCCACGCACTCGCGCTGCAAGTTTTTACTCCGGACGAATACGCAAGGCAGGGACGTGGATAAGCTGCAAATCCATGGCGGAATCCCGCTCGAGGGCGAAATACGCATCTCGGGCGCCAAGAACGCAACGCTGCCGATTCTAGCCGGCTGTCTGCTGGCTGACGGCCCCGTGACGGTATCGAATGTCCCGCATCTGCAGGACGTCACCACGATGATCGAGTTGCTCGGCCGCATGGGCGTTTCGGTGACCATCGATGAAAAGATGCACATCGAAGTCGACGCCTCGAGCATCAAAGAGTATTTCGCGCCTTATCAGCTGGTCAAGACCATGCGCGCTTCCATCTTGGTTCTGGGGCCCTTATTGGCGCGCTTCGGCAGTGCGGATGTCTCGCTGCCCGGCGGCTGCGCCATCGGCGCACGCCCGGTGAACATTCATGTCGCCGGTCTGCAGGCTATGGGTGCCGATATTCACATCGAAAACGGCTATATCAAAGCGCGCGCCGGCCGCCTGAAGGGCGCGCGCCTGGTGCTGGAAACCGTCACGGTCACGGGTACCGAAAATCTCATGATGGCTGCGACCCTGGCCGACGGCGAGACGGTGCTGGAAAATGCGGCGCGCGAGCCTGAGGTGGTGGACCTGGCTAATTTCTTGATCGCCATGGGTGCCAAGATCAAAGGCGCCGGGACCGATCGCATCGTCATCGAGGGCGTGAAGCGTCTGAACGGCACGGCCTACGAAGTGCTGCCGGACCGCATCGAATCCGGCACGTACCTCGTAGCCGGAGCCATCACCGGCGGCCACATCCGGGTGAAAAACACCCGACCGGATCATCTCGATGCCGTCATCGACAAATTAAGAGAGGCGGGCGCCAGCATCGATGTGGGCGACTCATGGGTCGAAGTGGATATGCGCGGCCGCCGGCCCACGGCCATCGACATCCGTACCGCGCCCTATCCGGCTTTCCCCACCGATATGCAGGCGCAGTTCGCCGCGCTCAACACGGTCGCCAATGGCGTGGGCACCATCATTGAAACGATTTTCGAGAATCGTTTCATGCACATGTTGGAGATGCGGCGCATGGGTGCGGAAATCCGCTTGGAAGGCAACACGGCCATCATCAAGGGCGTGGAGAGGCTGACGGCGGCACCGGTGATGGCCACTGACTTGCGCGCCTCGGCGAGCCTGGTACTGGCGGGGCTGGTGGCGGATGGCCGCACCGACATCGAGCGCATTTATCACATTGACCGAGGCTATGCGGCGATCGAGGAAAAGCTTCAGCAATTGGGAGCGAAAATTCGACGCACGCCATAACGGCGCGGAGCGCCGGCACGCCGCGCGTTGGCACGCCGCGCGCTATTGCGATTGCACCGGCCGTGTCGGGCGCTCCAGCACCGTCAATCTGATTTTGTAGCCCTGGCGTGCGTGGCGGCCTTCGAGTTCAACCTCGGCGCCTGGTTTGAGCGCTGAAACTCGGGCGACCAGATCCTGCGCGCTGTGCACCGCTTCGCCGCCCAAGCCGGTGACCACATCGCCGGGCCGCATGCCGGACTCGTAGGCCGGACTCTTCACCAAAATATTCACTACGTTGACGCCGCCGCCTGCGGTTCCGACCTGCGCGGATTGCTCATCGGTCAGATCCTGGGGCATGAAGCCGAGCCAGCCGCGCACCACATGGCCGTTCTGCAGGATCTGCTCCATCACGCCGCGCACGAGATTGACGGGAATTGCAAAGCCGATGCCTTCCGGCCCGCCATAGCTGCGGTTCAGTACCGCTGTATTGATGCCGACCAAATCACCGTGCGCATCGATGAGTGCGCCGCCCGAGTTGCCCAGGTTGATGGCCGCGTCGGTTTGGATAAAATTTTCAAAGGTCGCCAAACCCAGTTGACCCCGTCCAGTGAAGCTCACGATGCCCTGCGTCACGGTCTGGCTCAAGCCGTACGGATTCCCGATGGCAAGCACGATGTCCCCGGCGCGCAAGGTATCGGATCGCCCCATCGGCATGACGGGCACACCGCCGATGTGCAGGTCGAGGATGGCAAGATCGGTGTCGGGATCCTGTCCGACAATGGTGGCCTCAGCGATGCGTCCATCTGCAAGTTGCACTCTGATGGAATCAGCGCCTGCGATGACGTGTTGATTGGTGACAACTGTTCCCTTCGCATCGACGATTACGCCCGAGCCTAAGCTGCGCTCGACGCGGCGGCGGTAGCTGGGCCAGAAGTCTCCGAACAGCTGGTCCAAGGGCGCCGATTGCGTGCGCTCCCTGACGACGCGCGCCGTGTAAATATTGACCACGGCCGGCGCGGCGCGGGCCACCGAATCGGCAAAGCTCTGCACCACCACCACGGTGGGCGTCGTCGAAACCACCGCAGCGGCCGGCGAACCGGTGGCCGCCGCACCGGTGCCCGGCGTTGCTACACCCGGCGTAATGCTGGCCGTCCTGGCGACGCTCGCCGTAACGTTGGCGGGCATACCGGCGGCGGTGTGCGCGCCCAGCAGCGTGGGGTTCCACCACACCACGAGGAAGGCCACCGCCAAGCCGACGATAACCGCTCTGACCAAGAAACCGAGGACACGCATCTGTGTATAATGCGCTCGCAATATTCTTTGGGAAACACTGCGGCCGTAGGGGTTTGCGTGAAGATTTGTCAACTATTTTTTGAGGGTTTCGCATGACTGATGAGGTTGAAGAGGTAGACCACAGCCGTCGCCGATTATTGACGGCAGCTACGGTCGGGACCGGCGTGATCGGCGCTGCGTTCGCGGCCATACCTTTTCTGGCGTCATGGAAGCCCAGTGCGCGCGCCAAAGCGCTAGGCGCCCCGGTCGAAGTCGACGCCTCGAAACTCGAAGCGGGTCAGATGTTGAAAGTGGTTTGGCGCGGTCAGCCGGTTTTCGTGGTACGGCGCGTCAAGGCAGTGGTGGATCAATTGGGCGGGCACGATGCGCTGCTCGCGGATCCTGCGTCCAACGATTCCACGCAGCCGCCCTACATAAAAGCCGCCGGCGCCGTGCGCGCGCGCAATCCCGAATACTGGGTGGGCCTGGCGGTGTGCACGCACCTTGGCTGCTCGCCCTTGGGAGCATTTCAGCCGAATGATTCATTCCAAGTCGCAGGCGCGGACTTGGGCCCGAATTGGCCGGGAGGATTTTATTGTCCTTGCCACGGCTCGAAGTACGACTTGTCGGGCCGCGTATTCAAGAGCATGCCGGCGCCGAAGAACTTGACCGTTCCGCCGTACGCAATCGGCGCGAATACCCGCATCACGATCGGCGTCGACGACGCTTCCAAACCCGTTTCGTAAAGCAAGAGGTAAGCGATGGCCGCAGCACCCGAGTCCGCCGGCACCGGCAAAGGATTGATTGGCTGGATCGATGAGCGATTCCCGCTGACGAAATTGTGGAAGGAACAGGCCGCCGAGTACTACGTACCGAAGAATTTCAACTTTTGGTATTACTTCGGCGTGCTGTCGCTCGTGGTGCTGGTGAATCAGCTGATCACGGGTATTTTCTTGACGATGAGCTACAAGCCCTCCGCCATCGAGGCCTTCGCGTCCGTGGAATACATCATGCGCGATGTGGAATGGGGCTGGTTGATCCGCTACATGCACTCTACGGGTGCATCCGCATTCTTCATCGTGGTGTATCTGCACATGTTCAGGGCGCTTTTGTACGGTTCGCATCGCAAGCCGCGCGAGCTCGTTTGGATCTTCGGCGTTTTGATTTATCTGCTGCTGATGGCCGAAGCCTTCATGGGCTACGTACTGCCGTGGGGCAACATGAGCTACTGGGGCGCGCAGGTAATCGTATCCCTATTCAGCAGTTTGCCCGTGATCGGTGGGACTCTGGTCGAATGGATTCGGGGCGACTACAACATCGCCGATCCCACGTTGAATCGATTCTTCGCGTTGCATGTGGCGGCGCTGCCGTTGGCGCTGATCTTCTTGGTTGTCGCGCATCTGATGGCGCTGCACGAAGTAGGTTCGAACAATCCGGACGGCATCGACATCAAGAAATACAAGGATGCGCAAGGCCATCCGATCGACGGCATACCCTTTCATCCGTACTACACCGTCAAAGACTTAGGCGGCGTCGCCGGATTTCTCTTGATATTCGCCGCGGTGATCTTTTTCGCGCCGAACTTCTTCGGCCTGTTTCTGGAAGCGAACAACTTCGAACCGGCCAATCCCCTGCAGACACCGCCGGACATCACGCCGGTGTGGTATTTCACGCCGTTCTACGCCATGTTGCGCGCCGTGCCGTCCGCTTTCGGAACGCAGGTGTGGGGAGTGTTGGTCATGGGCGCCGCCATCGTGGTGCTGTTCTTCGTGCCATGGCTGGATCGCTCGCCGGTGCGCTCGATACGCTACAAAGGGCCGATCTACAAAATCATGCTGGCGATTTTTTCCGTGTCGTTCGTCATCTTGGCGGTTTGCGGCATGAATCCGCCGTCTGGCATCTACCCGACTCTGGCGAGAATCTGCACCGCTCTGTATTTTGCATTCTTTTTGCTCATGCCCTGGTACACGAAAATCGACAGCGTGAAACCGGTGCCGGAAAGGGTTACCGGACATGCTTAATAAAGCCAGCGTATTGATCAGCATCGGTCTTCTGTGGGCCGCCACGGGCTTGAGCACTGCATTGTCGGCGGAGGAGGGAGAGATCCGCCTGCTTCACTCGGGCACCGACATCAATAACACCGAGTCGCTGCAGCGCGGTGCACGCAACTTCATGAATTATTGTTCGGGTTGCCACTCGCTCAAGTACCTGCGCTACAACCGCATGAGCGCGGACTTGAAAATTCCCGAGTCGGAACTGGTCAAAAATTTGATTTTCACTTCCGCCAAGCCCTTCGAGGAGATCAATACCGGCATGCCCGCGGATTCCGCAGACTGGTTCGGCAAGCAGCCGCCGGACTTGACCCTGATGGCGCGGGAACGCGGGACTGACTACATCTACTCGTATTTGCATGGCTTCTACGCCGACAAGACCCGGCCATGGGGCGTCAATAATCTGTACCTGCCGGGAACGGCAATGCCGCATGTCCTCTACGAGCGACAGGGTTTGCAAAAGCCGGTCTACAAGAACGAGAAGGATGCTCACGGCAGCGCAAAAATGGTATTGGCCGGCGTCGAGCCAATGACCCCCGGACCTTTGAAGCCGGAGGAGTATGATCAGTTCGTTCGGGACATCGCCAACTTCATGGACTATGCCGCCGAGCCGATCAAGGCGACGCGTCAATCGATGGGCATTCCCGTCATCCTGTTTCTGATAGTGTTTTTCGTCTTTGCCTACCTATTGAAGAAAGAGTATTGGAAGGACGTCCACTGACAACGGGCTGTCCCAGGAGGTCCGGTTAGTGGCACGTCGTTCGGTGATGACCTTGTTTTCGGCGCCGGCGGATCCGTGGAGTCACCGCGCGCGCCTGGTCCTGGCCGAGAAGGGCATCTCCATCGAGCTGGTCAATGTCGATCCGAATTTGTTGCCAGAGGATCTGATCGACCTCAATCCCTATCACAGCGTGCCGACGCTCGTGGACAGAGATCTCGTTCTGTACGATTCGCGCGTCATTATCGAATACCTGGACGAGCGCTTTCCGCATCCGCCCTTGATGCCCATTGATCCTGTGACCCGTGCCCAGTTCCGCGTGGCGCTGTATCGGGTGGAGCGCGACTGGTATGCCTTGGCGCGCGACATCGAAATCGATCCGCAGAGCAAAACGGCCGAGCACAGCCGCAAAGTTTTGGGCGAAGCCATATGCGCCAGCGCGGAAGTATTCAAGGCGAAGCCGTTCTTCTTGAGCGATGAGTTTTCTCTCGTCGACGCAAGCATTGCACCAATCCTTTGGCGCCTGCGTTCCTACGGCATCGAGCTCCCTGCGCAGGCGGCGCCGATCGTCAAATACATGAATGCGATTTTCGCGCGCTCGACTTTCCGGGCCTGCTTGAGCCCGGCCGAAAAGGACATGCGGCATTGAAGCCACGGCGTCCCTACCTGCTGCGAGCGCTGCACGAGTGGATATCCGATAGCGGCGAGACTCCGCACATCGTGGTCGATGCGGCGGCGGAGGGCGTGACGGTCCCGCGCCAGTATGTGAAGGACGGGAAGATCGTGCTCAACGTCAGTTTTTCTGCCACCCAGATGCTCAAGCTGGGCAATGATTTCGTGAGCTTCGAAGCGCGCTTCGGCGGCGTAGGGTTCGCGGTGCAGGTTCCCGTGCGCGCGATTCTCGGCATCTACGCCCGTGAAACCGGTCAGGGAATGATTTTTCCGGAGGGCGATGCGGACCCCGATCCCACCGACAGCCCACCGGCCAGCCCGACCACCAAGCCCAGTACGGCCGCGCCGAAGCGGCCAAAATTGCAGGTAGTGAAATAAGCGACGACTAATCGGCGCGAAAGGCATCTCTTACCCAATCGATGCGGTGCGCGCCGTCCGGCAGGCCGGCCACCGCAATGACATCGAAACGTACGGCAAAGCCGCGCCACCGCGCTCTAGTCTGCAGAAAAAATCGAGCGGCGCGGATGATTTTGCGCCTTTTCGCCCAGGTGATCGAGCCCAAGGCTCCGCCAAATTCCAAATGCCGGCGCTGCCTCACTTCGACGATGGCCAGCAGGCCCGCATCGAGACACAGCAGATCGATCTCACCGGCCTTACAGCGCAAATTGCGCGCCAAAATTTTGAGTCCGCGCGCTTGCAAATATGCGGCGGCGAGTTCTTCCGCGGCGGCCCCGCGCTGCAAGTGCAGAACGCTCATAAAGCATGATGATGCGGCGCCCATGATCTCGCAGCGGCTAAATCGCGCGCATTCGTGCAATTACTTCTTGGCGATTTTCCAAGTCCCCGCCGCCATGGGAGGGCCCTCGGGCCGATCCTTGGCACCCAAGGACCAATCGCCGTCCGCGCCTCGAACCGTGAAGTTTCCCTTCAAGTTGATCTGCGACTGTCCGTCGGGCGGCTCGTACGCCGCCGAAAAACTTTCTCCCCTGAACTCGGCGCTTTTCAATTTGGCGGTGTAGTCCGAATTTGCGCCGCCGTCTTGACTCACCGCGATGGAACCGGTGACCTTGCCTTCGGCGCTGCGCGCCAGCGTGAGTTCAAAATGACCGGAGGCATCACCGCCCATCCACGTGCCTGCCCAAGTGCCTAGATATTGATCACCATCGGCGGCAACAGCCGGCGCCGTGTGCGCGGCCATAAAAAAAACTGAGAGCAGCGAGAAGATAATTTTGGATAGTTGCATGACCGAAGGATGGAGCCGCTCTAGCGAGTGCGTCAAGCGGAGTCAATTGCATATGTCAAATCCATAAAAAAAGTACCGGCGGTCACAGCACTGCAGTATTCTGTGCGCATAGTCTCGATTCTGAACAAAACTTAAAATTCTCAATTAGGGGTGTTTATGCGAAATCTGAGAAAGCTGCGGATTGCGGCTGCCGCGATATTTGCCGCTGCGCTTGCCGTGGGTACCTCGAGCGCGATGGCACAGCAAGCAACAGCAAGCCGATTCAAACCGCTGGCGGACTCAGGGGCCACCCTCGACCGGCAACCTTTGTCGGTGCTCAGCAAGGAAAGAGTTCAAGTCGTGGTGGTCATGAGCGCTCCTTCGGTCGCCGAGGTTCGCGCGAACGCGCCCGGACACCAGATCAGCGAGCAGGATCACGAGGCCATCCATACGCAAGTCGCGAAACAGCATGCGGCTCTGGAACCCGCCCTAGCGTCGCGCGGCGGCAAAGTGCTCGCGCGCTATCACGACGCGATGAACGGCGTGAAGGTGGAAATCGAGCGCGGCGAAATCGCAGGACTCGCGAGTTTGCCCGGCGTCGTCCAAGTCGCGGGCGTGCCCAAGTACGACATGCTGAATAGCGTCAGCGTGCCCTTTATCGGCGCGCCGGCAGTCTGGCAAGGCATTCCAGGATTCCGCGGCGAGCACATCAAGATCGCCGTCATCGACACAGGAGTGGACTACACGCATGCCAACTTCGGCGGCCCCGGTACGCCGGCGGCGTTCGCCGCAGCCGCTGCGACCAGCATGGCGCCCGCGGATCCCACAATGTTCGGACCGACTGCGCCCAAAGTGAAAGGTGGCACGGATCTCGTCGGCGACGATTACGATGCAGCCGCACCTGCAGGGTCACCCAAGCTTATTCCGCACCCGGATCCGAATCCGCTCGACTGCAACGGACATGGTAGCCACACTTCGGGCACCGCGGCCGGCTTCGGCGTCACCAACGGCGGCGCGACCTATCACGGTCCCTACAACGAAGCGGCCTATGCCGCCGGCTTCGGCATCGGTCCCGGTGTAGCGCCGCTGGCGGATCTGTATATGGTTCGAGTTTTCGGCTGCACCGGTTCGACCAATGTCGTCGGCGAGGCGCTTGATTGGGCCGTGCACAACAACATGGACGTGGTCAGCATGTCGCTCGGCTCGCCCTACGGATCGGCCACGAGTGCCGACGCAATCGCTTCCGATAACGCGTCAAAGGCCGGCATCATCGTGGTTGCGGCGGCCGGCAATAACGGGCCCGCACCCTATATCACGGGAAGCCCCGCCTCCGGATCGCGTGTCATCAGCGTAGCAGCCATGAACGCGCGCCCATTCCTCGCCAACGGCGTTCATATCGCATTCTCCTCGGGACAGGGTGTCAATGGCGTCGAGGCCAATGCGCTACCGCTTCCGAGCGGCCCCGTGCCGTCCGCCATTCTCAAATCGGGGAGTGCGCTGAGCTTGGGCTGCGCTCAAAGCGACTACCCCGCCGGCGGAACTCCGGGTGCCCTGGTTATTGTCTCTCGCGGCACCTGCTCCTTCAGCTCGAAAGCGATTCTTGCGGCAACGAACGGCGCTGTTGCGATCGGCGTGGTCAACAATGCCCCGGGGTTTTTCAGTCCTGCGATACCCGGTGTCACCATTCCATTCATCGAGCTGCAGCCGAGCGATACGGCTACGCTGCTCGCCGTGCCTTCGACGGCAACTGCCACCATCGTGTCGGCGAATGTGCCGGATACCACCTTCAGAACAGCGGCGTCCTTCTCGTCGGGCGGCCCTCGCTCGGGCGATGGCTCGTTGAAACCCGATGTGAGCGCGCCTGGCGTGAACGTTTTCTCGACCGACATCGGCACGGGAACCGGAGGACTGTTTGAGTCCGGCACGTCCATGGCGACTCCGCATGTCGCCGGTGTCGCGGCATTGGCGGTTCAGGCGCATAAGGATTGGAAAGAGCCGGGGCTACGCGCCGCCGTCGTCCAGACCGCATCGCCGAGCGCGCTGCTCGACTTTTCACCCCGCATCGAAGGCTCGGGACTGGTGCAAGCGGTGGGAGCGACTGCCACCAGCGTCACGGCGCAAGCCGGCGATGGAGGTGATGAGCGAGGCGGCAATTTAGGACTGTTGTCCTTCGGGGTCGCCGAGCTGACGCGGGATTTCAACGAGGACCGTGAACTCGTCATCGTCGATCACGGCAAATTGCCCGCGACCTTCACGGCAACCGCGACCTCTTCTGCCGGCGTGCCGCATACGGTCAAACTGTCCAGTTCAACCGTATCAGTTCGTGGTCATGACGCCACTGAGCTGCGCATGACCTTGAATGTTCCGGCCGCGACGGCCGGGGCCACTCACGATGGCTCGGGGACTGTTCAGTTCACGGACGCGTCGGGAGTCATCTCCCTCACCCCACAAGGGTCGGCGAACAACGGCGTCGCGCTGAATCTGCCGTACTACGTCGTGACCCGAGCACGGTCCAATGTCGACGCGGCCTTGCGCGGCGAGAAGAATCCCAGCATTCGGCTCACTAACCGCAACGGCGCGATCACGGGCTTTGGCGATTTCTATGCCTGGGGCCTTAAAAATCCGAAGACGGGCACCATCTCAACGTCCTTCGAACCGCGCGCCGTCGGCGTGCAGAGCTATCCGTTCTCGACCACAGACAACCTCCTGGTGTTCGCTGTAAACACGTACGGTCGTTTCTCCAATCCTGCGTCCGGCGAGTACGACATTTATCTCGACGTGAACGGGGATGGGGTCTATGACCTCGTGCTGTTCTCAGCCGATGTCGGATCCGTGACGGCGGGAAGCGCCAACGGCCAGATCGGAACGTTCTTGTTCAACCTCACCACGAACACGTTGACTTCGCAGTTCCTTGCCGATGCACCGACGGACGGTTCGACCGTCCTGATGCCGGTATTGGCCTCTCATTTGGGCATCACGCCGAAAAACCCGCGCTTCAGCTACGCGGTGCAGGCGTTTGACGACAATGG
>JAXDQK010000002.1:0-8372 GCA_034667905.1 Gammaproteobacteria bacterium
CGCCGCAGGCCGCGATCAGAAGTCCTCGATTGCTTTCGATCATCGCAGTTTAAGTCCGCGTTTGTTGTTCTGCCTCGTGGCGCTTGATGCCTTCCAATATTTCCGAATGGGCAAACTCCACGCCCAACCAGCCGACCACCTTGACCCACTTGCCGGCTTCCAAATCCTTGTAATGCTCGAAGAAATGCTGGATCTGCCGCAGGCGGATATCCGGCACGTCGGCGATGGTCTGCCAATGCATGAACAGAGGACAAATATCATCGGTGGGTACCGCCAGCAGCTTGGCATCGCCGCCCGCCTCATCGTCCATGCGCAGTACACCTAGAGCTCGGCAGCGCACGACCACGCCCGGCGGTAGCGGAAACGGCGTATGCACCAGCACATCGACCGGATCGCCATCATCGGCCAGCGTGCGCGGCACGTAGCCGTAGTTCCCTGGATAATGCATTGAAGTCATCATGAACCGATCGACGAATAAGGCGCCGGTCTCCTTGTCCACCTCGAATTTAATGGGATCCGACGCCATGGGGATCTCTATGATGACATTGAATTCCTGCGGGACATGCTTACCGGCCGTGACATCGTGAATGCTCATATATCCTTAATCGATCGCGATGCTGCGTGGTTGTATCAAGGTCAGGAAGGGAGAACCGGGAATGCTCACGAGCGCCCCGGTGGCGGACACGGTATAGGCGGACACCGTATTGGAGTTGAAATTCGCGGCGTACAAAAATTGCCCTGACGGATCGATCGCCATACCGGCCGGCAGCAGCCCAGCGGTTGTGCTGGACACCAAGGTCAATGCACCGGAGGCGGGCGTAATGGAATACGTGGTCACCTCGTTCGCGGGGATGTTGGCGGCGAAGACAAAGCGGCCCGCCGGATCGATCACCAGTGATTGCGGATTGCTTCCCGCCGCGAACGGCGAGCCGGCCACCGCCGTCAATGCACCGGTGGAGGAATTGAGTGCATACGCCGATACGCTGTTCGCCGCTTCGTCCGCGACAAAGGCGTACGCGTCTGTGGGATCGATGGCGATCGACTCCGGTCCCGCAGCGGTGCCGACGGGAGATCCGGCGATGGGGCTCAACATACCGTTGGCCTGGTCGATCAAGAACACCGACACGGTGTTGCCGTTGAAGTTGGTGACGTAGAGAAAATTGCCGTTCGGGTCTATGGCCAACGACGCCGGCCCCGCGCCGACATTGTAGGGAGAGCCTGCGACGGGGGTCAGGGCGCCATTGTTGATGGCATAAGCAGACACGGTATTGGAGGCCTGGTTGGCCGCATACAGAAAGTGATCGGTCGGGTCGATGGCCAGCGCCGTGGGGCTGCTTTCCGTTGCGGTGGAGAATCCGAATGGCGTTAGATTGCCGCTGGCGCTATCGATCGAAAAGACCGAGAGGCTGTTCGACGCGCTATTGGCCACATACAGAAATTGTCCGTTGGGATCGACCGTCAGTGCGGCCGGTGCCGTGCCGTTTGCCGAGAAGGGTGAGGCGCTGAGCACGGCTAAGGCCCCGCTCGAGGGATCGATGGCATAAGCGGACACCGTGTTCGACAGCTGATCCGCTACATAGGCAAAGCGGCCGGTTCCCGTGCAGGTGATGATGACGTTGGTTACGCTGTTCTTATTGATGGTCCCGGAACCGTTGCGAACGGCGCAGGTCTGCGAAGGATTCACGGGTTGAGTCTTGACGGTCACCGCATAGGCTGCGCCATCTCCCAAGCGGGTGCCGAAGGCGAAACCCCCATTGGCACTGAAGCTTAAGTCGTCGCCGCCGTTGAGTTGCAGCACCAGCCCGCTGCCGCGCAGTCCGGTCAGCGTGCCGCCGACGGTGAATTTGCCTCCGCCGACAATGGGACATCCCGACAGCATGCCCATTGCGCTTACCATAATTAAGGTCAGTCTTTTCACGGTCACTCTCGGAAAATTTTACAATCGCCGCGCGTCCTGGCATCGAATTTTATGGTGTCGAATATTAAGAAGGGGATTTAAAGCGTCCGATTCGCGTCAAGAAACGTCTGAAAAGGCTTGGGGCGTCCCCTCACGCCGAGCCCGAAGATTCATTGTAAGCTGCGTCCTTAAACTAGTGTCTGCAATTTGACCATTGGGGTGCGGCATGCGGTATCGCTTACTTGGGCCAACCGGCTTGTATGTCTCGGAATTATGCTTGGGCACCATGACATACGGAGGCACTCAGGGCATTTGGGAATCGATCGGCAACTTGCAGCAGGACGCGGTCAACGAGCAGGTTAAGTTTGCCGTTGATGCCGGAATCAACTTTATCGATACGGCCAACGTGTACGCCAACGGCAAATCCGAAATGTTGCTGGGACAGTCGCTAAAAACGCTGGGGCTGCAACGCGATCAACTCATCGTGGCCACCAAGGCCACGGGTTCCGTGGATGAATCCCCGAACGGGCGCGGGCAATCGCGGCACCACCTGTTCAACCAAGTCGACGCGAGCCTGAAACGGCTGCAACTGGACTACATCGATCTATATCAACTGCATGGCTTCGACCCGCTGACGCCCTTCGAGGAATCTCTGTCCGCGCTTAACGACCTGGTGCGATCGGGCAGGGTGCGATACATCGGCCTGTGCAATATGGCGGCGTGGCAAATCATGAATTCTTTGGCGGTTTCCGAACGCTTGCATCTCGCCAAATTCATCAGTGTACAGGCTTACTACACCATCGCCGGACGCGATCTGGAGCGTGAAGTCGTCCCCCTGATGCAAGATCAGAACTTGGGCCTTATGGTGTGGAGTCCTTTGGCGGGCGGCCTGCTCAGCGGCAAGTACAGCAGCGCCGAGGATAAAGGACCGGCCGGCGCGCGCCGCGGCGCCTTCGACTTTCCCTTGGTCGACAAGGCGAGGGCGTTCAAGTGCGTCGATGTTATGCGTGCGATGGCCGCCTCGCGGCAAGTATCGGTTGCGCAGATCGCCCTTGCCTGGCTTCTTGCCAAGCCGTTCGTTACAAGTGTGATCATCGGCGCAAAATCCATGGATCAGTTGCGCGACAATGTCGCCTCGATCCGAGTGCGGCTCGACGATGCAGAGATGAAGCAGCTGGAAGAGGTCAGTGCCTTGCCGCCGGAATATCCCGGGTGGATGCTGGCCTATCAAAGCCAAGCCCGTCTGAAGGCGCCCGTGAAGGAGTAATGTCGCTGATGGACGACATTGGCGCGAGTGAATCGACGTGAGTTAACAATGAACGCGAAGGATAACCATGCGAATATTTAGTTCCGCTGATTCAAGAAGCCCCGCGCTGCTGGCTGTGGTGTTGGCCGCCGCGTTGGGGCCTTGCACCGCCTTTGCGACTTTGGGCGAGCCTGAACTCACCGTGCAAAACGATGCGGCGCAGCTGCGCGCTTCGATCAAATCCTCTCAAACCCGCTTAAGCTATCGCGTTCATGAAATCCAACTGCCTTCGGGCACCTTGCTGCGCGAGTTCGTCGGGCCGAATGGAAATGTGTTTGCGGTGACGTGGCAAGGAAGCACCAAGCCGGATCTACGCCAAGCCCTCGGCCGCTACTTCGACACTTACGTCTCGGCGCCCAGAGCCAAAATCGTGGACCGCAAGCACATGCAGATTCAGCAAGGCGACTTAGTCGTCGAGGGCCACGGACACATGCGAGCCCTGTCGGGCCGCGCCTATTTGGCCAGCGCCATTCCCAGCGGCGTTAACATAGGAGACCTGCAGTGATGCGTCACCTGCGCGCGCTTGGTACGGTCTTGAGCCTCGCCCTGTGCTTGACGGCAGTTTCCTGCGGTGGCGGCGGTGGTGGCGGCGGCACGACCACGCCGCCGCCTCCTCCTCCGGCCACAACGAATGTAGTCGCCGTGATCGCCGATTCGGGGCCCACCGGCAACAGCGTCAACACCTTGTTTACCTCGGTCACGATCTGCGTCCCCGGCAGTTCGAGCTGCCAAACCATCGATCATATCCAAGTGGACACCGGGTCCTACGGATTGCGCGTTTTGGCGGCCGTGTTAACGCTGTCGCTTCCGGTGGAAACCTTCACCAACGGCAATTCTCTGGCCGAGTGCACGCAATTCGTGGACGGCTACAGCTGGGGGCCCATCTCGTTGGCGGATATAACGATTGCGAGTGAGACCGCGAAATCGGTGCCGGTGCAGGTCATCGGCGACTCCCGCTTCACCACCGTGCCGGCGGCTTGTTCGAGCACGGGAGGCACCCAAGAAGATACGGTTGCCACCTTCGGCGCCAATGGCATCTTAGGGATAGGACCGTTCGAATTGGATTGCGGGGACTGCGCCACAACCACGCACGGCCTCTACTACGCCTGTGCGGGAACCGTCTGTACGGAAACGATGGTGCCGGATGCAATGCAAATGCCGAATCCGGTGACCCGCTTTGCCGCCGACAACAACGGCAGCATTCTTGTTTTGCCCGCGGTATCAGCGGATGGCGCCCCTCCCGTGAGCGGTTCGCTCATTTTTGGCATCGACACGCAGTCGAATAATGCATCAGGCACGCAAACCGTGCTCACCGTCGATGGCAATGCGCACTTGACGATGACATACAACGGCCAAGCCTTGACGAACAGCTTCATCGATAGCGGCTCGAACGGCATTTATTTCACCGATGCCAGTATTGCGACATGCACCACCGCGGGGCTGACGACCTTCTATTGTCCCGCCAGCACCCTGGCTTTGGGGCTCAGCATTCAAGGCCAGAATGGCGTGATGGTGAACAACTTGACCTTCGGTGTGGCCAATACGGAGACGATGTTGAACAACCCGGCCAATGCGACCTTCTTTGTGTTCCCGGATCTCGCGGGAACGAATCCGGACGCGACCAGCTTTGATTACGGGCTGGCATTTTTCTACGGCAAGCGCGTCGCCGTCGCCGTGGAGCTACAGAAAACTTCGGTCGGAACCGGGCCTTACATCGCGTTCTAGCCGCCGCTTTGCGGCGGCTATCCTTCATTGCGAGAGGCAGGATAGACTGCCTCTTAAATGAGTATCACGGCCTCGTCCAAGGCTTGCACGGGCGATTTGCAGCTCGAGTATGCGACTTCCGATTACGCTGCGTCCCAGCCGGCCTCATGGTGGCAGGGCGTCCTGGGGGTCGTGGGATTCGAGAAGCTGCCGCTGTTTAATCGCCCCCGCATACCGGTGGCCGCGAGCATGACTCCGTCCTTGAGCGCCGGCAACTTATGCGAAGTGTGGCGAGTCGCCGAACCTCACGTTCCCTTGTCGAGCAACAAATCGGCGCACGCGCGCATCCATTACCGGTACTCCGATGGTTTGTTGTTCGGTTCTTTGAGCATCACCGAGCAGGCCACCGACGCGAATGGCGAAGCGGACGCGTTGTTGCGCGCAACCGAGACGGCCTACCAAGAAATCTTTGACGTCCTGGACGGAACCGAACACCGGCATCTGGTTCGCATCTGGAATTATCTTCCGCGGATCAACGCACATGCGGACGGCGATGAACGCTACCGGCATTTCAATGCCGCGCGCCAAATGGCATTCCGCAAGTCCGGCCGTGCCACGATGGGAACCGTGCCCGCCGCCAGTGCCTTGGGCTCGCCCGCCGGCAGCCCGTTGGCCATTTATTTTCTCGCTGCGCGCAGCGCGCCGAGAATGATCGAGAATCCGCGTCAAACCAGCGCTTATCACTACCCGCCCAAGTTCGGCAGGCACAGCCCCATTTTTTCGCGCGCCTGCCTTTGGGGCGAGCCAGCCCGCAGCAAATTGTTCATCTCCGGCACCGCCAGCATCGTGGGTCACGAAAGTATTCACCGCGGCGATGTCGAGGCGCAGACGCGCGAGACCCTGGTCAATATCGATGCGCTGGTGGCCGAGGCAAATCGCATCGTCGGCGCGCCGCGATATTCTCCGCAGGGTTTGATGCTGAAGGTATACGTGCGCAACGCCTCGGACTTCCCCGCCGTCAAGGCTACATTGGCAAGGGTGTTGGGCACCGTGCCCGGCATGGTGTTCTTGCAGGCTGAGGTCTGCCGCGAGGACTTGCTCGTGGAAATCGAGGCGGTCAGCTAGCGACGAGGGCGCGCTAATGCGCGCTTCGATCGAAGCGCTAGGCGTGGTAGTCTTCGTTGACACGTCGGGGAGGAGGCATTGATGAGTACACCAGCGAGCACTGTCGGCACGGCGAGAGCGAGCACCAACACGGCGGCGCGCGCCGAACATTATCGATGGAACGAGCTGCCCGCCGAACCGCTCAAGGGCGGTATCACGCGCAAGCTCATCACAGGCGACCGCATGATGATTGCTCACGTGCACTTGAATAAGGGCGATGAAGTGCCGCAGCATGCGCATGAGAATGAGCAGATCACGTATATTCTCGAGGGTGCGCTGCATTTTTGGCTCGGGCCCAACGGCGAACGGGAAGTCACGGTTCGCGCCGGCGAAGTACTGGTTATCCCCTCCAATTTAGAGCATCGCGCGCTGGCACTCGAAGACACGCTCGACGTCGATGTGTTCAACCCGCCCCGTCAAGATTGGCTGAACGGCACCGACGCTTACTTGCGCCGCTGACGCGCACTCGCGGCGCTTGGGATGCGCTGGCGAGCGGCGCCCAATTTCAGGTCAAGAGATGCGGCGCCACCCGTGCGTTGGCGGCGCGTTCGTAGGCTCGCGCAACTTGCAGCAGCAATCCATCATGGTTGCGGCCGGTTACCAGAGTGATACCCACGGGCAGGCCGCCTATCAACCCTGCGGGTACGGTGAGGCTGGGATAGCCGGCAATCGCAGCAGCGCTGGCGATTTGAGAGGATCCACCTCCGCGGCGATCGCCCCACACCGGGTCGATCAGGTCGGCAGGCCCGTTGCTCGGCCCCAATAGCACTTCGACCCCTTGTTGAGCCAGCAGTGTCGCGAGCCCCTCCACATCGGCGGTCCGGGTCAGGGTCGCGCGCGCCTGTTGATAGGCATCGTCGCTCAAAGGTCCTTTCGCATCCGCCATCTCAAAAATTTCCTGACCGAATACGATGAGTTCCTGATCCGCATGCGCACGGTTGAAGGCGATTAAATCGGTCAGCGACTTGCAATCGACTTGCGAAGGATCAAGCGTCGACAGATAGGCATTGATCGAATCCTTGAACTCATAGAGCAACGCTTCAAATTGCGGATCGCCCATTTCGTCAAATGCTTTCGGCGGTTTCAAATCCACGATGACCGCGCCTTCTCGTTCGAGCGCCTCGCGCGCAGCGGCGAACAGCCGGGTGGTATCGGGATGAGCGCCTTGTGGCACGGGCACGGCGCCGATGCGGACACCGCGCAGGCGGAAGGTCTCGATGTCGCTTCCATGCGTGCCGAAGCCCAAGGGCCGCTCGGCGATCACCGATGCGAGAATCGCGGCGTCCCCGACTGTGCGGCACATCGGGCCGGCGGTGTCCTGCAGGGGCGAAATTGGAACCACTCCTCTGCCGCTGACGGCGCCGACCGTGGGCTTGAGGCCCACCAACCCGTTGATGGATGCGGGAGAAAGGATGGAGCCGTTGGTCTCCGTGCCGATGGCCGCGGCACAAAAACTTGCCGCCGCCGCGACGCCCGAGCCGGCGCTCGAGCCCGAAGGATTGCGCGCCGGATTGTAGGCATTGCCCACCTGACCGCCCACACCGCTCCAGCCGCTGCAGGAGCGGGTCGAGCGGAAGTTCGCCCATTCGCTCAAGTTCGCCTTGCCCAGAATAATTGCTCCCGCCCCGCGCAGTCTCGCAACGAGGGGCGCGTCCACAGGGCGGAGGGATCGGGCGAGCGCGTAGGAACCAGCGGTAGTCGCGATCGGATCGCGGGTCTCGATGTTGTCTTTGACGATGACGGGGATGCCGTGCAACGGCCCCCGCAATTTCCCGGACTTGCGCTCCAGGTCAAGGCCTCGAGCGTCGTTCAGGGCCGCCGGATTCACCGCGAGAACCGAGCGGTGTTCGGGGCCATGTTGATCGAAGCGCGCAATACGGTGCAAGTACGCCGCCGTCAAGGCTTCCGAGGTCACGCTGCCCGAGGCCAGCGCGCGTTGCAAAGACGCGATGGATTGCTCGGTCGGGTCAAACCCATGCTCGGCGGCACGCAGTTCCCCCGCTGCCGCGGCGAGCGATAGGGCGCCTGCTGTTGTAATAAAGCCTCGACGATCCATGATTTTTCCCCGCAAAATTTTAGGAATAATGCGCTTTAGCAGCGCGGCGTTCTAGCAGCGGACGTCGCCACAAATTATTTTGTTGCAGATTCTTTACAGTTGTTGGCGGATTTGTTACTTATTTGCATCGGCTGTGAGATATCTCATATACCGATTGCCAAATATAACGCTCCAGGGGATGAATACCAATGACTACTACAGGCTTGCCTGGTTATCTTCCGTGGCGCCGAGGGATCGCGCTGCCT
>JAXDQK010000003.1:0-4320 GCA_034667905.1 Gammaproteobacteria bacterium
AAAACGATCGAGGTGAAAGCAAGCCACCTCTCGTTGATCTCCCGTCCCGCGCAGATCGCTGGGTTAATCCTGGAAGCGGCTGGACAACCCGGTTAGTAACAACGAGATCGTTTTAGAGCGGCCGTTCGCAAGGTGTGCGTCGGCAACCAACTCGCGCCATTCGCGAACAAGGGGCGACTGAAATTCGGCTGCGCCTCCGATACACGAGCGAAAACACTTCACGCCGCTCATCTGGATTGAGAGGCTAGCGAACTATCGACATTGTGTCAGTGCAGAGTCGCCGCAAAACATCTAGCGTTTTGTTTTATAACGATTGACATCTCTTTACTTGTCGGTTGGATTCCAAAGCGCGCAATCTGCCGACCCGCACAGAAGCAAATGCGCCGCCAAGAGAGGTGCCGCGCGACGCGTTGCGGGAGACGGACTTTCGCAAAAGACCACGATGACAACCACGATCACCATTGGAGCCTGTTATGAAATCTCTGCTTATTCCCGCGGCGCTGTCAGCCGCCTTCACCATTGCCGTTTCTCCGGTGACAGCAGCAACCACGTTGCCAGCCGGCACCGTCAAGAACATCGTGCTTGTTCACGGCGCCTGGGCCGATGCAAGTAGTTGGAACAACGTTGCACACGTTTTGAAGGGCAGGGGCTATCACGTAACGGAGGTGCACATTCCTCTGACATCGCTCGCCGCCGATGCCGCTGCAACTAAGGCTGTCATCGATGCCCAGGATGGGCCTACTGTGCTCGTTGGCCACTCGTGGGGAGGTTTTGTGATCGGCGAGGCTGGCAACGACCCGAAGGTGAATGCGCTCGTCTATGTCTCCGCGTTTGCGCCGGAAATAGGCGAGAGTGTCACGACGCTGAGCGCAAGCGGACCTCCCTCTAAAGGCGCGCAGGCAATTCGGCCCGACGACAAGGGGTTTCTCTACCTCGACAAGGCCGCCTTCACAACAGTGTTTGGTCAAGATCTCCCGGCTCGCGAATCAAGAGCATTAGCGAACGCGCAGTTGCCAATCAATCACGCGGCCTTTGACGAGCCTGCGACGGTGGCCGCATGGCATTCCAAGCCGTCATGGTTTGTCGTGTCGGATAAGGACCAAATCCTCGATCCCGGCGCCCAGAGGTTTTTCGCGAATCGAATCAAGGCCACGACGACCATCGTCGAGGGGGGCCATGACACCCTGATCGCTTTTCCCAAGCAGGTCGCTGCGGCGATCGAAGCGGCTTCGCGCGGCGCGAATCCGTAAACAACTGCCATGCCCAAAATCACCACACCTATTGGAGATCCTAAAATGCAAAGGCAAGGAAAACTGACGTCACTGACGGCACCGTTGGCATTGAGCATATTGGCTCTCTTCGCCGCGAATCTGTCGCAGGCGGGAGACGAGGCTGCTTTGGAAACGAAGGATGTCATCCTTGTCCACGGAGCCTGGGCGGACGGTTCAAGCTGGTCCAAGGTAATCTTACTGCTGCAACGACGCGGATTTCGCGTGACTGCTGTGCAGCTTTCTATGACCTCGGTGGCGGACGACGTTGCAACGCTGCAACGAGCGATGGCGTTGGATCCGGGCCGAATACTGCTCGTCGGCCACTCCTACGGGGGAGTCGTGATTACAGAGGCAGGGAACGATCCAAAAGTGACTGGGCTGGTCTACATCTCCGCGTACGCACCGGATGTGGGGCAAACGGTGTTCTCGTTGAACGCTTTGCTGCCAGAAACGCCGGTGAATCAGGAAATCATCGTGAACGCAGGCTTTCTGAGCCTTACCAAGGAAGGTATCAGCGCGGATTTTGCGCCGGATCTCTCAGAGAAGGAAAAGCAAGCCTTGGCAGCCACCCAGGGACCCGTTGCAGCAGTCGCGTTTGGCACACCGGCCACTGCACCTGCATGGCTCAAGAGACCGTCGTGGTACATGATCGCCAGCGAGGATCGAGTTATCTCTCCGGAGCTTGAAGCCATGATGGCGCAAACGATCAATGCCGAAACGATCACGGTGCATTCCAGCCACGTCATCATGCTGTCGCGACCCGAGGCCGTGGTCGACTTCATTACACACGCAGCGCACGGACGTGACTGAAACCGCGCTGCGGAGTCGCCGTGAGGCGCATCGAGCGCGGATCGGGGAAACACAGAAATGCAGCCGGCTGCCGGCAGTGCCAGCGCTAGCCGAGCCTCGCGGATGCTCCGATCCTCAGGAATCAGCGCGGCGGATGATCCTGCGCAATAGGAGCTGACCGGGGCAGTCCGACTTCTGGTTGTCAGACATCTATCTCGGAAATATTGGGTTCTGAACTGACATAACTGGGAGCGGACTCAAAGGACCATGGAACGGCCATAGGCTCTCATCAGATGCCGGACTGATTGCGTAGAATTATGAGTTGAACAATTTTGTTGTCGTAGGCCGAGAAGTAGAAGGCGAGTACGAGTGGGTCTGGGAGCCCACGCATGTCGAAAAGGCCGCCCACATGGGCGGTTACGATAGAGTGTCCGTAATGCTGGACACTTTTGACAACCTTGAGAGTCAATCGCTCGCCAATGATGTCACGAGCGGCCCACGCCGCGATCGCCTCCTTGCCCCAGTAGTCTGTAAGCTGATCGTTGACAAGTGCGTCATCAACGAACGTCGCTAGAAGCGCCTCTAGATCGCCAAGGTTGGTCGCTCTGATATAGGCGGCGACCGATGGCGGCAGTCCGGCGGTCACTTCGTCAGTAGGCGCCGACTGTGCGGCGGGATCTTGCTGCTTCCCCAAGTCAGACATGTCAACGTTACCCTCATTGCAACTCTGGCAAGATAGTGCCTGAGATGATCGAGGAGGGCGTGTTATCCGGTGTTAAATGCCGTCATTGCTCCGCCGGTCAGATCGATCCGCCCGCCATATGAAGTGGAGTAGCGCACCGTCCCAATTCCGCCAGGAGTTGACCTGCGAGTTTCAGATCCGTCGTTTCAAATCCCTCTCGAAATCTCAGGTAGCTGGTCTCCAGCAGGGTGGCGCCGGCCGACGATCTGCCTTGGCTGGCCCACAATCGCGCAAGCCGCATCGCCGACCGCAGTTCGAGGCTGAGCGCCGATTGTTCACATGCTTGCTTCAGGGAGCGCTCGAACGCACCTTCGGCAGCGACGGGATCGGGGGGCGTTGTTTGAAGCCATATCTCTCCACGGACGCGCAACAGTTCGGGTACGTTCAAGGTTTCGCCAAACGTCTCACTAAGGGCCAAACCCGCGTCGACCGCCGATGCCGCCTCATCAATTTCTCCCACCTTCATGAGTCCTTCAGCCAGCGCCACATGAAAGGCCGGTATGTGAGCCTGATGTTTCGCGGCCTGCAACACTTCGAGAGCGTGCTGTAAAAGAGCCACGCCTTCCAAAGGATTGCCACGTGCGATGGATAGTTCGCCGTTCAGCGCCATACCGACGGTATGGCAAGGGCCCAGCGAATGTCGCGCTGCGTGAGCAACGAGGCGTCCGATAAGCTGCTCCGCCTCATCGAGGTCACCTCGCCAGAGAAACACGGTGGCCGTATAAATCAACGTCATACATAGATTGAAAGGGTGATCGCGCTGGGTCGCCACGTCGATCGCCCGTCGCGCGGTCTTAGCGGCGCGATCCGGAAAACCGATTAGCCAGTAACAGCGCGCCAGCGCCGTTAGCGCGCGAATCTCGTGATCATAGCCAAAGAAGGCCACCCGTTCGGTGCGAGCAGCCTCAACTCGCATTAAGCCGCGTTCGCAGTGGCGTCGGGCCCGCGTTTGGTCTCCAATAAAGTGGTAGGCGACACCCAATACCGACTCTCCCGCTGCGATCACGCCAGGCGAACCAATCGCTTCGGTGATTGTGACGCTTCTTTGGGCGAGGGCGAGGGCGAGGGCGCCCCGGAAATCGCCGATGCGGCTCAGGAAGATACACAGACCGACCAGGAGGTGCGTCTGATACTCTTGGTCGCCGCGCGTATCCGCCAATCGCAGCGCATTCTCAATGCCTTTCCGCACTTCGTCGCTGTTGCCTCGTGTAAGCATTCTTGAAGCGGCCAAGAACGCCTGCAGCGTCAGGTGCGTTGCGCTTCCCTGGTCACTTTCCGGTAATCCAACGAGGCCCTGCTCGCACCATCGAAGGCACTCGACAAACAAGGAAAGGTCAAAGAACAATGGCGCAGCTGCCGCTGCCAGCTTTACGCCAATCGTTGTTTCGCCAACGCCGGAAAAGCTGCACTCCAAGGCCGCACGAATATTTCCTAAGTACGGTGCGGCGAATGCCACATCTTCAATGGTGATTGCAACCCCCTTGCCCGCGCGGCCGGAAAGATACTGCGCGTAGTAGC
>JAXDQK010000004.1:0-3387 GCA_034667905.1 Gammaproteobacteria bacterium
CGCTAATCGAAGGCTTCAGCCACTTCGTTACCTCCATGACTGCTCCGATTGCTTCCGGCTGGAGCGATTGCCGGGTGGGGCTTGCACCCACTGGAAAGCGCCGCCTTTGCACGGCGCACGCCAATAGGCGACATTCGCTCAGACCTCCGGGGCGGCTAGCCACGAGTAAGACGGCTGACCAAAAGATTTGTTTCAAATACTATTTGTCCGTTTGAGCAGCTCTAGCTAGGACTCAAAGACACCCCGGGTTTCCTGTTGCGTGCGACCCGAGGGTGCGGAACACTTGTCAAGTCAATCAGAATGCAAGGGAATCACACATGCCGGGTGTAAAATTACAGACTGGAACCATAATAATCGATGCGGACGCTCAACAGACCGGAACCACGATAATGGTGTATCGACCTGCCGGACCATCGGTCACATTTACAGGGAATCTTGCCTTCGACGTGAAAGATGGCGCCGTCATCATTACGAACGCGGGGATCCCGCTGTACGCTTTTGCACCTGGCCAATGGCTGAGCGTGAATGTTGATCCCCATGGCACTTAAGCGCTCTGACGCGCGCGCACCGAGCCACCACCCGGTATCCAAGCCGACAGCGTTCAATACCGCTACCAAAGCTAGGGGTTAACCGAGACTGGTTAATCGCAGCAAGCCGTCTAAGTAGCGAAACCAGCCCGCCTATATTTCTCCTGTCGCAGAGTTCACCGGGCCCTAACGTGGGGCCTGGACCGACACCCTGTGCCGACCAGGGATGCCCAGAATTGCTATTAGTTTTTGGTCTGCTCATCGCCCAACAGCGGACATTCAACAAGACGCCGCCTGGAACCAAAAGGAAAACGCGCCTGTTCAATCTTGCGGCGCCAAAATCCTCGGCATCTGCTTTTGATCGGGCCGATCCAGATCAAACGTGAAGGGCTCGCCCGGCCCGTCCAGTAACTCTCGCCACGGCGACGGCACCTGGTCCCGCTCGATACCGTGCTCGCCAAAATCGATTTCTCGGCCATCCAGCTGGTGCGGGTGGCCCTCGCAGGCCGTGTATCTGAGTCCGCCGATTCGGTTTAGGCCGCCCTCGCCTGTCCCTACTATCCTCTCAAGGATTCCGCTTATCTGCCGGCCCTTCGCGCCGCGAGGTAGTCGATTGCGCAACCCTTCAGCAAGCACTCGCCAACGGCTACCCACTGGTGGCGTCCGCGGTGGCCCGCTGCGGCCTTTTATCCGGTTCGCACACGTCGATCTGGCAACCGTCCGCGTGGTCGTCCAGGATCAAGCGCCGGTTCTTGCCGTCGGCGCGGATCGCTTCCCATGCGGCGGCAATCATCGCGTCGTGCATCGCCGTCCGTGGTCCTGTGACAGGCGGCGAGCCGTCCCGCTGCGGGTGGATGATTGTGCGAGTGATTAGTACTGCGACACGCGGCGCCGGCACGCGTCGGCGTATCTCCTCCAGATCGGCCTTAGTAACGCCCCTTCGCACGCGCGTCCTCCTGCATCTTTTTGATTTCGGATACCTCCGCCGCAGTGTCCACGATGTCCACGGCGTTGACGTACGCACTGAGCATGTCCGAAAGCGGCTTGGCCTCGTCGGCGGTCAGGTGTCCGGCCGCCACCGCAGCAACAAGCGCGGCGTGAGCCTTGGGCACATCCGCCACGCTGGCAATCATTGGAAAATCCGGAATGTGGACATGCGACCCCCGGCGCGCCGGGGCGAGGCGGTCAAAGCAAAGTCGGAGAGCAGTGGTGTCGCCACGGAGCGCCAGTGCAACGGCAGTTTTGGTTAACCCCTCCCACTGCCCCTCCATGAGGTTCTCCATTGCCAACGTCGTTCGATGACGCGTGCCGGGTCTTTTGCCAGGGTTGCCGGGAGCGAACCTACCATCCGCGGTAGGCCCGTCGGAGGGCAACGGCTGCGGCGGCGGCAGGATGGGGGTCGGCGGCAGTAGCGGTGGGCCCAACATGGGCGCGGGAGCCGATGGCGGGGCAAGCGCGTCCGGCGCGCTGCCCTCTGGCGGCGGATCATATGGAGGCGGAGGTGGCGGCGGGATCGGTGGATCACCGGGAGGCGGAGGTAACGGAGTCAGCATTTCAGTCCGCGAGAGCCTGGTAGGCGGCAAGCCCGTTCTCGTTAACGAACTGCGCGCGTTGCCGCTCGGACTTGAAATCGGATCTGCTTCTGGCGGAACGCAAGGGGGCGTGCAGCGGCAACGCGTTATAAGCGACGATCCCGTGTTTCTGGACCCACGCCGCTCGATCTGTCTCGGACTTGAAGTCCGACTTCCCGATGTTCAATGACATACTCATACTTCTATTCCTGTTGACACGATTACGCGGCGAGCAAAGCCGCGGGCGGCATCAGTCGACGACCTTAAACCCCTCTTTCAGGATTTTTTCGGAACGGGCAATCGGGCTAAGTTTGTCGAACGCTTCTCGCGTCATGACTTTTTCACCCGGTTTCGGTGGGGGCCGATTTGCCGGTCTTGCGCCGGCTTGATCGTCCACAATTTTGTAGCCCTCACTCATTTTTTGCGAGCGTTCGACCGGCTGCAGCTTGTCGAACTCCGAACGCGTGAGAACTTTACCAACCCTACTCGGCACAGGGGCAGGCATCCCGCCTTTCCCCGATGGGTCGGCCTTGAACATAGAGGGAAATTCCTTGACGGCTTCTTTGACAAGGTCGTCGAGGGTCGCGAGGCCACCGGCACCACTGCCCACCATCGGCATCCCGCCGGTGGCCTCGGTGATGCGGAAACCACGCTTGTTGTCGAAGATGCCGAGTGCGACTCGGTCGCTGATATTCGCGAGTACCAGTTCTTCGTAATGGGGATCGATGTTTGCCTTGCGCAGCGCTGCGCTCAGACTGAGTTTTCGTTCGTTTTCGTGAGCGATCTTCAATTCGTTTTCAACAGGAGAAACGCGTGCTTCGACGTAGCTTTTCAAATCAGATAACTGCAGATGATACTTTCCCGACTTCGCGTCCTTGACATATAACGCATGCAACTCAGATTTCACTTTGTCCAGATTCGCTTCAATGATGTTCAGGGGCATGTTGGATTCCTTTGGAGTTTGGCGCCGCCGGGCGCTGATGGTGCGTGGTAATACCGGCGCATGACCGAGGCTGAACTGAGAGAGTACCAGATCAGATCGATGGACGCGGTTCTGTAGGCTCCATCTCGACCTTACCCGTCTTGAAGGCTGCGACCACTTCGGCAGTCCACACGGCATTCGCTACGTCAACAATCCGGGAGTCCTTTCCCTCGATCTCGTCACCAGGGTGCAGAACATAGCGGTGATATTTCGCCGGAAACGATGCGTCGACCGCGCTATCCCGAAGCAGATAGGTCGCTTCTCGGATTTCGAGCGAGCCGTTTGCGGTGATCGAAATGCTATCGAC
>JAXDQK010000005.1:0-20213 GCA_034667905.1 Gammaproteobacteria bacterium
TGCGCGTCGAACAGGATGGCCAGACCGCCGAAGACCATGCCATTCATCATCAAAGCGATTGCAAGGGCGGCGAGTTTTGAAGAAATGCGAGTATTCATGTACGTCTCCTGGTCAGTTGCTAAAGTTACCCGGGAGTCACCCCACCAATAGCAAAGCAAGAGCCGTGCCAGGCCAACGGGGGCTTTAAACCAGCGATTTGCTGCCCGATTTATGGTACCGGTCGAGGAACCGGTCGAAGAGCTGGCCGCGGACACTGTCCGCGGACAATGCGGACATCACAGCAACTACTAGTGTCCGACCCGCTGATTCGGACCCTTGACCGACGCTGCATTACTGGGCTTCCGCTTGCGCGGCGCGACCAGCTCGTCGGTAATCTCGATGGCTGCGTGCGTGCCGGTCGCTTCTACGTCTTTGCGCGCTTCCACTTTCTGATTCGCAAATCGCTCGCGCTCGGCAACACTCACGCGCTTAATGGTGGGCTTGTCCCAATAGGCGGCTAGATAACTTGCTACCGCGACCGCGCCAATTTCTTCACGGAAAAACCCGAGGCGCAACGCATGGACGACGCGGCCTTGATCGAGCCCCGCCACCGAATACAAACGATATTCGCTGAAGATATCCAAGTTCGGCACCGCGTACGGATCGAATGCGCGGTCCGCGAGGGCCAGTTGAATGACGAACCATCGCGATGATTCGATATCTTCCAGCTCCTTCGCCGTCAACGCACGTATGGTCTGGGTATGTTCCAAACTCTCCAAGGGCTGGTCGAGCTTTTTAACCTGACGCGCGGGCGGCGCCGGGGCCGTTGCCACGACCACTTGCCGCAACGAGGCAAACGCCGAGGTGGGAGCCTTGAAATCCGGCCGCGGCTTCGGTGCCGGGTGCTTCAAAGCAGATGCGATGGCCTTAGCGAAAATATTCGCCTTTGCGGCCGGTTTCGGTCCCGGCGCAGCGGCACCCGGGGCAATCATACGCGCGCCGCCGGCGAGCATGGCCGGTGCGGACTTGGGTTTGGGAACAACCGCTTCGGTCAGCACGGGTGCGTCGACGGCAATCGGAATCGGTGCGATGACAGGCGCGGCGGCTTTTGGCGCTGCCATCGGTTCAAGGGCTTTTGCCGTGATTTTTGCCGTGATTTTTGGCGCGACTTTTGGCGTCGCTTTGGGCAGAGGTGCGACAGCCTCCGTCAACACCGGAGCGGCTTTCGCGAACGGGCCTTCGACAACGGCCTTGGGCAGAGGGATATCCAGTTCCGGCAACGCCCACTCGGGGGCCAACTCAACGGGCTGTACTGCGGCGGGTGCGCTTTCAATGGCGGGAGGAACCACAAGCTCCGGTGTGGGCCAAGCAATGTCGATGGATATCTCGTCTTCCACCTCGGTGGATTGTTTGGTGGCGGCTTGAGTCCGCGGGGCTGCGCTTTCGATGAATTTCGCAACGGCCGCTTTCAGATCCGGCGGTTGTGCCGCACTGCGCACTTCGGATTGCTTCGGCTCGACCTTGGGTTGCATATTTGCAATGACACGCAAGTCGGACGCACCGGCGGTGGCGGTCAATGCCCCGGGATAGGTTTCGCGAACCTCTGCAAGAACTGCATCCGCTTGGTCTTCGTTGGCAAACGGACCGAGGCGCAGCCGATATCGCGTCCGTCCATCTTCCGTCACTTGAATTTGATAAATTTGCGCGTCGCGGCATCCCTCAAAAGACTTGGTCGGGTTGTTGATCGGTGCGGTCGATACGCTGAGATTGATTACGAAAGGTCCGTCGCCGCCGAGGCGCTGCACTTCGGTGACCGGCTGGAACAGGTCCTCGATGCTTAGATGCCAGATTTCACCGGCCATTGGCGCATTTATCGGCGTTGCCATAAATCCTTTCCCAAGAATGGTACGGGTGCATCAAGATATTGGCGAAGCCGGCGGAATGAAAGCGTGATCGGCGTCTCTGGGTCACGACACGCTTGGGTTTTATGTCAAGGCAAGCAATCGACATAATGCAGCGCGTCACGCAAACTTAAAGGCCTCGTGAAGACCACATCGCCCCGTTCGGCCAAACTTAAGCGTGTTCGCCGGGCCGCCGCCGACATGCGCGCACAGGCGCTGGCGGCGGCGCGGGGGCTTATCGTCGAGGGCGGTGAAAACGTTCTGACCATGCGTGCGGTCGCCGATGCTGCGGGTGTCACATATCCCAATCTCAGCCATCATTTCGGATCTGCCGCCGGTTTGCATGCGGCAATTGCCGAGGACCTCGTGCGCGAACTGCTGGCGGGCTTGCGCCTGATGGGTGAGCAGATGAAGGGCAAGGAGCACGACTATCGCCGGCTTGTGGATCGCGTGTTCGACTTATTTGACCGCGATGGCCTAGGGCGGGTTTTAGGCTGGCTGGTTCGCTCGGGCGAGACGGCTCGCCTGCAGCCCGTAAATAAACTGCTGTCGGAATTCATTGCCGAGCGCTCCGCGGGACTTTCCAGCGCCGGCGGCAAAGGGATCGCACGCGTCGCGCTCATCGTCACTTTTGCCGCGTACGCCGAATCATCGGTGGGCCCCTTGTTGGGCGACGTGCTGGGAGTCTCCGCCTCCTTGCGCCGGCGCTATTTTGCGGACGCCATTGCTGCGTCGCGAAATTCGTAATTGACGATGGCATCAATATCTATTGACGCATGCATAAATAGCCCTTACCTTATCGGGATCCAATCCCAGGACCCCGTCATGCAACACGCGTCCCATACCCCTGCCGATCTGACCATCAATCCGCGCAATGTCATGTTCGGCCGCGGCCGCGGCTGCGATCGGTGGTGGAACGGCGGCGATCCGATCGCCACTGCGTTTTACAATGGCATGTCGCTCACGTTTCCGTTGGGAGAAGCCTTTTTCATCGAGAGCGTGCGTCATTTCCGTGATGCGGTGCCGCCGGCTCAGCAAGCGCAAATAGACGCCTTCATCAAACAAGAAGCCGCGCATAGCCGCGAGCACTCTTATTTCAACCGCCAGGTACACGATGCCGGATATGAGGTGTCGGCCATTGAATCCGAGTTGGCGGAACGCTTGGCGAAAACAAAAAACCTTCCACCCGCGGTCAATCTCGCCATGACTGTGGCACTCGAGCATTTCACCGCCATCATTGCCCACGCGTGTCTCAAGAGCCCACGGCACTTCAAAGGCGCATCGATCGATGCCGCACGACTGTGGAAGTGGCACGCCATGGAAGAAATCGAGCATAAGGCCGTTGCCTATGACACCTTTCTGGAAGTGACGAAAGGATTGCCGCCATTCAAGCGCTGGAAATTCCGCGCCCTGGTGATGCTGCAAGTGAGCAACACTTTCTTGAGGGCGCGAATCCGGAACATGGGGGTGTTCTTCGATCAGGACGGCATCAACAAGACCGGCACGTGGCTGCGCACGGCGTGGTATCTGTTCGGCTACCCGGGCCTGCTGCGGCAAATAATCCCTTCCTGGCTGAGCTTTTTCCGCCCCGGCTTTCATCCGTGGCTGCACGATGATCGTGCGCTGCTGCGCGAGGCCGAGGCCACGCTTAATTTGCCGATGTCGCCCACGTCAGGCGCGGCGTAAGCCGTTCCGCGAGCAAAAAAAAGGCCAGGGACGGACCCTGGCCTTCAGGCGGCGAATGCCGCGTCTATCCTCGATATCAGAACTTGTAATTGATACCGGTTGAGAAACCGATCTCTCGGCAACCGCCCCAGGTGGTATTCCCGGCGCTGGTGTAGTCGATCACCGGGGTATTCGTGCCGTCGTGGCAATCCGTGGTCAAACCACGGCCGCCGGCGCCGATGTCGTAATGCGCGTTGCCGTTGTTGATCGTTTCAGCCGCGTCGAGATACCAGTACACGTTCTTGTCGAAGCGGTGCTTCCACGCGATGGTGTACATATTGGCCGAATCATCGGTGTTGTTAGGATTGTAGTTGTGCTGGCCGCCCGGATCACCGGGTGTGCGACCCGCGTGCGCGAAGCCGATGCTGACATTGTCCCTGCTGAAAATGTCTTGCGAGGCTGCAAACCACAGCCCATTTCTCTGCCGCTCGTTTTGGAATTCCAGTTCGGGAGGCAATTTGCGCTTCAGATACTCGTAAATGCCACTCACGGCCAGCCCGAAGGGAAAGGTGTACTGCGCGCCCACTTTGAATGCCGACTCGTCCCCGATGTCGGTTAGATACGGCGGTGAGGCGCCGGCCCCGAAGCTGGTCGGGAATTCCCCGCCAATAGCCGCAAAGGTCGCGAAATCGATCGCCGGCGAATTAACGGACAGCAAGTAGCCATAGATCGGGTTATTGGAACCGATACCGTCGCTGTTGCGGTTGACGCGCTTGTGAATCTCGTAGGCGGCCGTCAGGTACACCGGCCCCGACTCGAACTTCACATCGATGCTCGCCGCGTCATCGAACCCACCGTCATCGCAATTCAAGAGCAGGTTGCCGCTGCCAGGCATGTTGCCGCCATTGCAATCCGGCGAACCGGAGGACTGCACCACATTATTGTAGGTGCGGTTTTGGCCCGGCGAGATCAGGGCATCGAAGCTGAACACGTTTGCGATTTTCGGCGACTCGTACCAAATCGAGTGCTCGAGGCGGGTGCCGAATTCGACGCGGTTGTCGCCGCCGCTATTGCCCATCACCACTGCATAATCACCCAGCATGCCGGAGAACGGATTCATCCGGTCGGTGGACTTCTTATAGGGAGAATACGTGGTGCCGACCTTCACCTTGCCCCACTCCTTGCCGGAGAAGCCAAGGAAGGTATCGCCGTAGCCGATGCCGCCCTTCACCACGTTCGATTGTTGGTACTGCGAGGTGTTGAGGCCCGGCGAAGAGGTGATCGATGGCTGGGTCTCGATTTGATAAATGAGTTCTAAGTCACTGCCTTCGAACTTGTGCGAACCGCGGTAGCCCAAGACGCTCTTATTGGTTGAGAGGGCCGGCATGTAGCCGACGCGGCCCACCGGACCAGCGCCACCACCCTTCGGAGAAGCGCCTCTCACGAATCCGGAGTTCGGATTCGTCGGATCGACGAGAGAATAGGGGTAGGCAACCATGCCATTCATACCCTTGGTCGTATCATCGAAGGAGACGTCCAGAGTTCCGTAGAAGCCGCTCAGAATTTTGTGCAGAAGCGGCTCTTTCTCTTCGAACTTCGCCACGGCTGGTGGCGGTGGCGGCGGCGGAACAACTTGCGGTGGTGGCGGCGGCGGTGGCGGTGCGGTCACCACCGGGGGCGCCGCGCTTTGCTGCCGCGACAAGGCCTCCACCTGTTTCTGCAACGCGTCCATGCGCTGCATCATCTGCCGCATTTGTTCTTTCAGCGCTTTATTTTCCTGTGCATCGTCGGCCAAGGCAGTGCCTTGAACGCAGACGGTAGCGGCGCATGCTGCCAGCGCTATCAGCATCGGCCTCGCTAGTTTTGGATAGAGCATCTTATAGGTCCTCATAAAGGTCGTTTGTCCGAACAGTCTTAGGAATTGCACATTGTTTTATTTTGCCCACACGCATGTATTCGGCCGTCAGTAACCTGAGGAAGGCGAACTTAAATCGCCAGGCTGCTGCAGAAGACGCGAATGCGTTGAGCCCAATCCCATTGCCAACTCCCTTCTTCGACACCGTAGACGGTGTGCCACACCGCTTCGAATCTCATCGTGGTATACCATATATGATTGCCTTTGCGAAACAAAGTGTTGTTGTTTTCGCGCATCATCCGGGCCACCGGACTACCGGATCTGTAGGAGACGCCCTTCCCTGCGATGGGACCGGTGTGACCTTGCCAGGCGCGGCGGTGAATGGACAATGCATACTTCACCCAGAGACTTGGAGAAACACATGTTCAGCACTACCCCAGCGATGCTTCTGGTGGGCTTGCTCGGAATCAGCGCTCAGGCATTGGCGGATGACTCACCGACCGACCAACCGGTCCTGACCCACAAGCAGAAAATTCAACACTGCATGGCCAAACAAAGGGCGACGAACAGCGGAATGACCGCCAAAGACATGCGCAAGGCGTGCGAGACCGAACTCCAAAGCCAGGAGAGCCATCCCAGCAAGCCCGTAACGCCTAACAACGTACCATCAGACAAATAGTTCAGCGGCGCGCGGGTTAGCGCACGCTTTAGTTGCCTATGCCTTGCCACGAGGCAAGCGTTTATGTACTTTGCACTGCAAAGTAATTGACGAAAGGTAATAGGCATGCGCGAGCTTTGTTGGATCCCGCGTGGCCGCGACGCCGCCGCGGCCTGTTCGATTTGCTTGGGCATTTTTCTTCTCGCGTTTCTTCCCGCGACGTGCTTCGCCGGGGGCGGTCCGCTGGGAATCGACTCGCCGCTGCCGTTGGATCAGAGCGGTATTTGGGCGCGCAAATATCAAACCGGCTTGGAGACCGGCGTAATCGTGACCGAGGTCGCGGGCGCCCTATGGTTCGGCAACGACAATAAACTGGGACATACCTTTTGGCAGACTATCGATGCCTCGGTGATTTCAGGGTTGAGTGCGCAAGCCCTCAAATATGCATTCGGCCGCCCCCGACCTTACCAGGGAACCGCCAATCAGTGGTTCAAAGGCAGTTGCTGCCAGAGCTTCCCCAGCGGAGAAGTCACGCTGCAGGCCAGCTTCGTCACGCCCTTCATCGTCAACTATGCGAAAGATCATCCGTGGGTATGGGCACTGGAGCTTTTGCCCGTTTACGACGCGGTGGCGCGCCTCAAGAGCCAAGCCCATTGGCAGTCCGATGTGATCGCGGGCGGTGTGTTGGGGACTGCCATAGGGTATTGGGCCACCACGCGCGCGGTACCGCTTTCGGTACACGTGTTGCCGGACGGCCTGTCGGTGGGATTCAGCAAGCGATTTTAAACCTCCGTTGCATGGCCCACGGCAGGGACCGGCGCGCCGTCCGCGGCCGGCACGCGGACATAGCGCTCCGCCAGGGCGGGCAGCACGAACAGATTGAGCAACGTTGAAGTCAACAAACCGCCGAGCACCGTGATGGCCATGGGCCCTTCGATTTCTTGACCGGGCCGGTTGATGCCGAAGGCCAGCGGCGCCAATCCCAGCGATGTGACGGCAGCCGTCATCAAGATAGGCACAAAGCGTTCGTTGGCGCCGCGTATCACCAAAGCTACATTCCAGGCCTTGCCCTCCACTTCCACCAGATGTTCGTAATGTGCGAGCTGCAATATGGCATTGCGGGCGCTGATGCCAAACACGGTCACGAGCCCGACCACCGATCCTAATGAGATGCCGATTCCCGTGAGCGCAATGCCTAAGACGCTGCCGATCAGGCTAAACGGTAGATTGGCCAACACCAGCCAGCTATTCGCGCGCCAATGAAATGAGACAAACAGAATCAGTATGATCAAACCAAGGGCGAGACAAGAATAAATGAGGAGCTCATTGCGCGTTTGCGCCTCTGCCTCGGCGGCACCGGTAAATTGGACGAACACGCCTTGCGGCAGCACCACGGAACTTGCGATAGCCTGTTGCGCTTGCTGAACGATTTTTTGTAAAGATCCCTTGCCTACGTTGAAGGTCACGCTGATGCGCCGCTGCCCGCCGTCGTGCTGAATGCTGTAACGATCTTGGGTCACAGAGAGGTGAGCGATCTGCGAAAGCGGCACCGGTCCCGCCGGGCTCGTGATCATCAGTTTCGCCAACTGGCTGGGTCGATGGCGCAAATCATCGGGCAGCAGCAGCACGACGCTGACCGTCCGAGTTGCCTGAAATGTTTGTCCCACCAGCGCGCCCGCATAGGCTGACTCGACGGTATCCAGAACATCCTGCACTTTGAGGCCCGTCGCTGCCAGGGCGCGCGGGATCAGTTCGATCGATATTGCCGGTGTGCCGCCCTGATGCTTGAATTGCAAATCGACCACGCCGGGTATCTTGCCCAGCACCGCGACTATTTTGTCGCCCGTGGCGTCAAGAGCCGCCAAATCATCGCCGAAAACTTTTACCGCGACCTGCGCGGTTTCTCCGCTCAAGCTTTCGCTGATGCGATCGCCGAGAAAAGTCACCACTTCGCTTTGCAGGCCGGGGTAGTCCGACAGGATCTTGCGCAATTCCTCTTGCGCCTGGTGTTGATCGACCGTGGCGTCGGGCTTGAACTCCACATGGAATTCGCTGCGGTGAGGACCCCATGTGTCTTCGCCGAGTTCCGCGCGGCCCACTTGCTGTTCGATGGTCGAAACATAGGGCAGCGCCAATACTTCCGCGCTGATTTTCTTACCCATGTCGAGCATGGATTCCAAGGAGGTTCCCGTGGCGGCGCTCGAAACCTGCAAGACGAAATGTCCTTCGCGAAAATCGGGCATGAATGTGCCGCCCAGAAACGGCAGTGCCGCCAGTGCGGCTACAACCAATGCGACGAGCACCACCGCGACGAGTCGAAAGTGGTCCGCAACGCCGGTGACGGCGGAACCCTGCCAACTCTTGAGCCGCACGAGCCAGCGGGCCTCGGGGCGCGCATCGTGCCGTCTTAGAAAAAGCGCGCACAGCGCCGGAGTCGACGTCATCGCCACCAGCAGCGAGGCGAGAACGGCAAATATGAAGGCCAATGCCAGCGGACCTACGAAATGGCCTTGAACGCTGGAGGTGAAAAGTTCGGGCAAGAACACGGCTACTACCACGGCGGTGGCGTAAATAACCGGCCCTCGCACCTCGAGCGAAGCCTCGAGCACGACGGTCAGTCTAGGCTTGGGTTCGCTCAGCGTTCCATTTTCGCGCAGGCGCCTGAGGATATTTTCAATCCCGATGATGGCATCATCGACCAGCACACCTAGTGCGACCGCAAAGCCGCCCAGCGTCATGGTGTTGAGCGTGAGGCCCATCCGGTCGAGCACGGCGATCGCAGCCAGCAAAGACAAAGGAATGGCGGTGAAGGCAATGAGTGCCGCGCGGATATCGCGAAGAAACAAATACAGAACGGCCAAGATCAGGATGGCGGCGATCATGAGCGAGTCCTTTAGATTGCCCAACGCCCGCTCGATGAAACTGGCCGGCCGATGCAGTCCGGGATACAGCGTGATGCCCTGCGCTTTAAGCGCGGGCGCCAAATCGTTCAGCGCTTTCTCGACCGCGAGGGTGGCCGTCAGCGTGTTGGCGCCATATTGGCTGGCGAGCGACATCATCACGCCCGGCTTTCCCATGACCAAGGCATCGCCGAATTTGAGCGCCGGCGCCATTTTTACTTGCGCCATATCGCGCAGCAGTATGGGCGTGGCGTTGCGCTCGAGCACGACCGCTTGGCTCAAGGCATCGATGTCGGGCTGTGGTGTCGGAGACATGAGGAGCACGCGTTGCGCGGCGAGATCGATGAAGCCCGCACCTCTCATCGGCAACGCCAAATGCGCGGCGTCGGCCAACTGAGCCAGCGTAACGCCGAAACTTGCGAGCTTTGCCATGTCCGGCTGAATTTGTATTTGGCGCACATCGCCGCCGAAGACCAGCACGTGAGCGACGCCGGGCACGGCCAATAACCGCGGCTTGATGACCCAGTCGGCCGCATCGCGCAGCGCAAAGGCGTCGACCTTATCGGACAACAGGCCGATCTTGATCAAATCCATGGTACTCGAGACCAGCGGCGAGAGCTTGGGTGTGCCCACGCCGGCCGGAAGGCTGCTGCCTAGCTCAGAGAGCCGCTCGGAAATGCCTTGGCGTGCGACGTGAACATCCACTCCGTCGGCGAAAGTGATTGTCACCACCGAGAGTCCGGGAATGGATTCGGATCGAAGCGTGGCCAGCCCAGACGCTCCGTTGACTGCATTCTCGACCTGCTTGGTCACCAGTTGTTCGACCTGTTCGGGTGCAAACCCCGGCGCCTCGGTCTGAATATCCACTTGCGAGGGAACAAACTCTGGGAACACATCCAACGGGGCACGCATCGCACCCCAAGCGCCCAGTATCAATGCAAACAGGCTCAACGCGGTCACGGCGCCGAAATGGCGCACGCAAAGGCTTACGATGGCGCGCATCATGATTAGTCAGCTTCCGGACCGGAATTCGATTCCTGCGCAAGCAGTTGTGCCGCGCCCTTGACGACGACTTTGTCGCCCGGCTTGACACCGGTGGTGACGAAATAGCCGTCCTCGAACGGCTTTCCCGTATCTATCTGCGTTCTGACGTAGGTCCCCGGCTTCTCCTCGATATAGCACCAGTATTTACCGTCGCTGATGACTGCTGCTTCTGCCGGAACCAGTGCACCGGATTGCGATGCGCCGATCGGTGCCCACACCAGAATCCTCTCGCCCTCGCCCGCATCATTGGTGCGCATGAGGGCAAAAAAACTGCGTCCGGGAACGGTCGCATCGGCGGGAGCCGGCCAGGGGGAAGTCAATTTCCAACTCTTGCCGCCCACAGCCGTGCCAAGGCGAGCAGCGCGCAGGGTCTTAGGGGGATCGCCTTGCACTGCGCCTAACGGAAAGGTGACGCGAACCAGTTGAATGCTGCCGTTGGCCAGTCCCTGCAGCAGGGCTTGGTTGCCTCCCTGGGCCCACGGTGGTTTTTGTCCATAGGTCGAGGAGAGGCGCTGTTTGGCCAACATCAACGCAGCGCTATCCACAGCTGCTTTTTGTGCAGCCGCTTCTTCCACATCTGCCGACATCGCCCCCGGCGTGCCGGACAAACGCCTGGTTCGCACGAGTGCCGAACGGCTTTGTTGTTCGGTGGCCTCGGCGGTGGCAAGTTCCGCGACGCCTGTAGCAATCGCTTCGTGCGGAATCACCATGCCGTATCCCGCGGTTTCCTCGGCGTAGTTGGTCGCTTTGATCTCTTCGGTCACCAAGCCGATTTTTTCGATCTGCTCCGGCGTCAAGGTCACCTCGCCCGCGGGCTTCTCAGCGTCCTTACCCTCTGCTTTGTCTTCTTTCTGCGCGGCATCGCCGGGCTTCGCTTCCGGAGCCGCTTTCGCTTCGCCTGCCTCTTTCGGTTCACTGGCCGATTTAGCTTGCGGCGCCGGTGGCGTCTTATGGCATCCACCCAGGGCGAGGATGGCAGAACAGCCGGCGGCAGCCAGCAACAATTGCATATTCATCGGGGTTCCTTGGTGGAAGACAGGGGCGCCTGCACTTGCCAGCCCCCGCCGAGCGCTTTACAAAGCGCGACCAGCGCCTGAAGGCGTGCAAGCTTGTATTGGCTGTATTGCTCGCGCGCGGCGTATAGGGTGCGCTGCGCCTCGAGCAGCGCGAGAAAATCGTGGGCCCCCGCCTTGTACCGAATGGATGCCCCCTCGAAGGCGCGCGCGCTTTGCGCCAGGTTCTCTTCCTGCAGCGGCCGGGCATCGTCTAGGTGACGCAACGCCGCGAGCGCGTTTTCAACATCCACCAGTGCGGACAAAATGGCTGCACTGTAGGCGGCCACGAGTTCCTCCTCTTTGGCTTCAGCCTCGCTACGCGCCGCACGCAGACGGCCACCGTTGAAAATAGGCTGCATGATCGCGGCGCCGAGATTCAAGGTCGGTCCGGCCCCGCTCAAGCTGATGACTGCGGCATTCAATGCCGGATTTTGCAACCCACCGCTGGCGGTGAGCGTCAGCGAGGGAAACAAAGCTGCGCGCGCGACGAGCACATCGGCATTGGCGGCGTGCATATTGGCCTCCGCCATGAACACGTCGGGGCGGCGCATCAGCAGTTCGGAGGGCAAGCCCGAACCCACTTGGGGCTCGCTCAGCGTATCGAGCGTCTGACCCTCCACGGAAAATTTTTCAGGAGCACGCCCCAACAGAATCGCAAGAGCAGCGCGTGCCTCGGCCTGCTGTTGCTGAAGATCGGGTATGACCAGAGCAGCAGTTGCCACGATGGTTTTTTGGGTTGCAAGTTCCACCGGGTTGGATACCCCCACGTCGTAGCGGGCTTGGATGACCGCGAGCAGTTTCTGAGCGGCATCCACGTTTGCTGCGGCGATTGCCAAGCGATCAGTCAGCGACAAGACCTGAAAATAGCCGTTCGCCACGCCGGCGAGAGTTGTCAGCGCGATCGTATCGCGATCCGCTTTCGAAGCCTGTGCCAGCAAGCTCGCGGAGCGTGCGGTCGCCCGATTCTTGCCCCAAAAATCAACTTCGTAACTGGCGGACAAAAGCGCAGACCAATCGGTTTCATGCGCCGTGCCATCGACGGAGTGGCCAGCGAGGTAGTTCGCATTTCCGTTGGCATCGACGCTCGGCAGAATTGCGGCGTGGGCTTGCCGCGCGCGCGCATCGGCCTGCTTGACGCGGGCTCGCGCCATGGTCAAATCAAGATTGCTGCCCGCGGCTTGATCGATGAGTGCCTGCAGTTCCGGGCTGCCAAAGCCCTTATACCAATCCTGGCTCGGCCAGGGTTGTTGGTTCTCGATTGAGCGATTATCGAACGCGGCCGGCAACACCGGTGCTTTCGGCGGCACTTCATGCAGCGCGCACCCAGCACTTAAGCTGCCAAATGCAATAAAGACGTAGCGGAACTTGAACCTCATTCTTGAAACCCTATCACTACGTCGTCTGGCACACCGACGGGTTGTTCTTTGGGGGCGTTTGCGGCGTTTGCCGTCAAACAGAATAGCAAATAGCGCCACCCTCAGCATCGCGATGCGCACGTGAGTCCGCACTCGCCCGCACTAGTGCGGCTATGTGACATTTAGGCTATTTACCGCCGAATTTCACATACAAATTTGTAAAGATATTCTTCCGGTCGTGAGGCATAGTACGTCGATTCTTTGCCGCACAGAGTCTGGAACAGGAGTCTCTAATGCCATCCGTTCGCGCTACCGTCGGGCTTTTGATCAAGGTGAGTCTTTGCACGGGACTGATCGCCGCACCGGTTCTTCGAGCGGCCGCCGCGGATGCCAAGATGGAGGTCCTGCAGCGCTGGAAAATCGGCGGCGAGGGCGGCTGGGACTACCTCACGGTGGACCCCGCCACGCAGCGGCTTTTCGTCACCCGCGCAACCCGCGTTGACGTCATCAGCACGGAATCGGGCAAACTTCTGGGCTCCATTCCCAATACGCAAGGTGTGCACGGCGTTGCGCTGGCGAAGGCTTTGAACCGCGCTTACGCCAGCAACGGACGGGCAAACTCCGTGACCGCCTTCGACCTTGACACGCTCAAGGTCATTCAGGAAGCGAAGATTCCCGGCGGCAACCCGGATGCGATCTTGTTTGAACCCACCGGCAAGCATGTTTTTACCTTCAACGGCATGAGCAAGAACGTCACGGTTCTCGACGCCACCAGCCTGGCTGTCGTCGCGACCATCCCGGTGCCGGACAAGCCGGAATTCGCGGTCGACGACGGCCACGGCCAGATCTTCGTGAACATCGAAAGCGATCCGGGACAGATTGTCGCGATTGATACCCAAAAGCTGACGGTAAAAAGCACCTGGCCCTTGCCCGGCTGCAACGGCCCGAGCGGGCTTGCCTTAGATGGGTCGCACCACCGTCTGTTTTCTGTCTGCGATGGCAAGGTGATGGCCGTGACCGATGCGGTCAGCGGCAAGCAGGTCGCGAAAGTGACCATCGGCGAGCATCCGGATGCGGCGGCTTACGATGCGAAGCGCGGATTGGTCTTTAGCTCTAATGGCGAAGGCACCCTGTCGGTTACCCATCAGGACTCCCCCGACCGCTATATGGTTGTCGACACCGTGCAAACGCAACGTGGGGCGCGAACCATGGCACTGGACGGTGAAACAGGCAAGATCTACCTGGCTAGCGCTGATTTCGGCCCTGCGCCCGCCCCGACGGCGGACCAGCCGCACCCTCGTCCCGCGATTATTCCGAATTCATTCGTCATCCTGGTGGTGGGGACACGCTGACGCTCTTTAGCGTCGAAGCAGGCGCCGTTGCAGCTCCGCCAGCCCGTGAATCGTGAGAAGCGCACAAACACCGTACGCCAAAAAGTCACGTAGATTCTCGGGCGGTAATTGGACCGCGGGATGCAATGCGCCGAGCGCCCCGCGGTTCCACCAAAATACACCGAGAGCGATCAGCTGGCTGGCGGCGAACAAAACATACAGCAGCAAAAAGACAGCGCGCACCAGCTGTCGGGAAAATGGGCGGATATCCGCCTCTTGCAGGCCCGATCGAACGCGCATGCGGAATTTCGCGATCACCATTGCGCTGAGAAGCACTCCGTACACGGCGTGCAAATTGACTGGCGCGTGCGCCCATGACTCATGCGCTGAGTGCGGCCATGAATCATGCACGATCCCGGCGATGCCGGCCATGCTTACGGCTACGGCGAAGTGCCAACTGCGCGCCTGGGCGCGTGGCTTGAACTCGACGACCTCAATCGCGGCCACGTTTCACCGCCTTGCCGAGTAACTACACGAACTTTGCGGTACAAAGTATCGCTTGAGCCAGGGCTTTTTTCAACACCGCATCGCAACAAACCCAGGCCGTCCTAGGCTGCATTCTTGACAGGCCCCGGCATTTCCTTTGCAATGCTCTTTAGCCTGAGAACTTTATAACGGGGTCCAATCATGCTGGAGCTGCGCCAAGCGCTTGAGGACATCAGCGCCATCCGTACTCAGGTCGCGCGCGAGACGCAATTTCGCGGCTATGGCCCCTTGTCTGTCGCCGCGAGCGGCGTCCTGGCGCTCGGGGTCGCCGCGGCTCAATCCCGCTGGCTTACCGGCGCGGACGCCAATCTAAAGGTATTTCTGATCATCTGGATATCGACCGCCGCGGTGGCGGTGTTCCTGTCGGCACTCGAAACCATATTCCGCGTGAGAAGAGTCCACTCGGGATTAGCGATGGAAATGATCCACGCGGCGGTCGAGCAGTTTCTTCCCTGCATTGTCGTGGGAATTCTGCTCACCGTGATTATGATGCGGGTTGCACCGGAAGCGTCGTGGATGCTCCCGGGACTGTGGGCAGTCATGTTTAGCCTTGGAGTATTCGCGTCCTGCCGGTTTTTGCCCCGGCTCATGTTCGGCGTCGGCGCTTGGTATCTTGCCGCAGGACTCGTCTGTCTGCTGCTGGCCGGCAGCCATCGTGCATTGTCGCCCTGGGCCATGGGCATTCCGTTCGGCGTCGGGCAATTGCTCGTCGCCGCTGTGTTACGTTATGGATATCAGGACACCGTTGCAGAAAACTAACCAAAAAAAGCAATCCGAGTCGCCCTTCGCCTATGACGGGCTTAGCCGGGTCATCCATGAGCGCGCGCGGCTTGGTGTGCTCACGTGCCTCATTACGCATCCGAGGGGAATGTCTTTCCCAGAGATGAAAAAGCTGTGCGCACTCACGGATGGCAACTTGAACCGCCACTTGCAAGTGCTTCAAGAGGCTCTGCTCGTGAGTCTCGCGAAAGGACCTGACCGGGAACGGCCACAGACTTTTTACCGAATAACCGCGCTGGGGCGTAAGCGATATCTGGAATATCTCGCCGTGCTGGAACAGGTGATTCTGGACGGCGCGCCCGCAGCCAGGACCCTTGCCCGAGACTCGTAGCACCATCGGCCGCGATTGAATCCGGGCAGATTTTATGATTTCCGCCATTCGACTGCCCGCAATCTTGCAGCGCCACCTCAGTGCCACCATGCATTCTTTTTTGTATGGTCAGTCGAGCCGCGGGAACGACTTCAGCCGTCCTGTGAGCGAAGAGGCGCTGGTGCCGCCGCATTCGGTGTCATGGCGCGTATTCAGGAATCCGATAGCGCTGTTCGTCGGCGGAACGGCCGCAGTCATCCTCGAATTGGCGGAGCCCTCGGTGCGTGCGGGGGTGTGGGAATTCTCTTCATTCCGCAAGAACCCACTGAAGCGCCTGCAACGCACCGGATTGGCGGCGATGATCACCGTGTATGGGGCCCGGAGCATTGCCGAACCCATGATCGCGCGCGTAGTGCAGTTGCACGCATCCATCCAGGGCACAACCGCGGCGGGCGTCAAGTATTCGGCCAATGACCCGTGCCTGCTCACCTGGGTACACGCCACGGCGGCATTCGGATTTGCGCAAGCCTACAACCAATACGCAGAATCGCTCAGCGATGCGGAATTCGACCGCTTCTACGCCGAGGGCATGCCCTCCGCACAGCGATACGGCGCGCTCGATCCGCCCCGTTCCGTGGGCGACATGAAGACGCTGTTCGAAGCCAACGCGGCGCAATTCACGCCGTCTTCCATTATTTTTGAATTCTTGCGCATCATGCGCGAGACTCCCGCGTTCCCGCGCCCGCTTCAGTGGATGCAGCCGATGCTGGTGCGCGCGGCGGTGGATCTGATTCCTGAGCGGATCCGTGAGCGGCTCGGGCTTTTGGAGCGGGATGGCCTCGCTCCGCATGAACGATGGCTGACCCGAATGGCCGGCGCCGCATCAAACCGGATAGTGCTGCCCGCAAGTCCTGCCGTGCAGTCGTGTCTTCGTCTTGGGCTGCCCATGGCCTATCTGTACGCGTAAGTGCGGGCCTGGCGACATTGGTCGACTCTATTCCGTCAACGGATGGCCCTTGGGCAATTGATGTGCGTACCAGGTCGCGAGGCGATGGCGGATCGTCTTTTCGCTCACTTGCTCCTCCGGCATAGGGGCAATCACTTTGTCGTGAACGAGCAGCCGATATACATATAAGGCCTTGTCGCTCGCCGAGTCGGTAGCTTCGAATTCGACTGCCTTGCGGCCTTCCGCGTATTTGACGCCGGCCACCAGCGCGGCTTTGAACAATTCCGTTTCGTGTTTCAGTTTTTTCATAGACCTTAGCGCCCAAGGGGCGAGATGAATGAGATCTTCCGCGAACATTGACCTCGCATGCTGCGCTTGTCAAAGCCGGCGGCCGCGGTGCTAAGCTTGAGTGCGTTGGCCCGGCACGCCGGGATGGTTGTGCGTTCATTCACAATCTGAACAAGGGGTAGATATGCGTACGTTTTTCACTTCGGCGATTGTCATGGCTGTTTTCACCATGGCCGGATGCGACCAGGCCAAGCCTCCCGAAACGGTCGCGAAGGACGTGGCGAAGGCTGAACAAAAAGCCGCCGGCGAACTGGCCAGCAGCGAGAAGAATGCTGAAAAAGACTTGAGCAAGGCGGCGGACAAGGTCGACGACAAGCTGGCCGACTTCAATAATACGGCCGCGAAAGACGCCTACAATCTCGCGGTGGCCAAAGCCGACGGGGACCGCAAAGTTGCGCTCGCGAATTGTCAGGCGCTGGGCGGCGATGCCCAAAAGACATGCAAGGACCAGGCTGAAGCGGACTACGGCGCGGCCAAGGCCAATGCAAAAGCTGCTGCACTTTCCTTGAAGCAATAAAGCCGCTGACCTTGATGGCTTGGATGCTGTTGATGCCGCGCGCGTGGTTGCACGCGGAATCATGCACGCAGGTTTACTTTCAACCTTGCAGATGGCCGAGCGGGATGCGCGCGCTGCGCTTTATGGTCGCCAGCACCACGCTCGATTGCATGTCGCGGACGTTGGGCACCCGTATCAATTTTTTCAGCACCACGTTGCTCAAGGCATCCAGGTCTTTGCCATAGACTTCCAGAATGAAGTCATAGCTGCCCGTCATCGCGAAGCACCTCGTCACTTCCTCCATGAGCTGAATTTCCCGTTCGAAGCGCGCCACGGTTTCATCGGTGTGCTCGGTGAGTTTGACTTGCACAATGGCCAGCACGGCTAGGCCGACTTTAGGTGGATCGAGGATCGCCGCGTAGCCCTCGATTGCCCCCGCCGACTCCAGCGCCTTGATGCGTCGGGCGCAAGGGGTGGGCGACAAACCAATGGATTCGGCCAGGTCTACCACAGACGTGCGACCGTCGCGTTGCAACGCATCAAGTATTTTGGCATCAAAGCGATCAAACAGCATGTTCTCTCCTACAATTGCCGCTATTTTGGCGATTCTCACCAATAATAAGCGATATCGGGGCCGCTTTTGGCGTTATCCATTTGCCTGGCTGTACTAGGCTGGATAATCAACAAGAGGATTGCGAATGGTTGCCAGCCCCCGACATTTGCAGCAGCCGGCCAAGTCCGGCGCCGTCAAGCCCGCCATTGATTGGCTTGCGGTTTTACGCCAAGTCGCCGTTTCGCGCGCACTCGATGATCTAGAAGAGTTCACGCTGCTCAAGGACCGCCGGGTTCTGTATCAATTTTCCGCTCGTGGGCACGATTTGACCCAGGTGTTGTTGAGCACCCAACTCACAGGGTTGCAAGACGGCGTCGGGGGCTACTATCGCTCGCGGCCGCTGCTGCTCGGCCTGGGTCTACCTGTGGAAGAGGCGCTCTCCTCCACGATGATGCGTGCCGGCGGGATGAGCGACGGCCGCGATATCGGCGTGGTGTTCAACATGCCCCGCAAAGCGGGTCCGTGCGTGTTGCCGGTATGCGGAGGCGTCGGCGCACAATACACTCCCGCGGTCGGCTGGGCTCAAGCGCTGCGCTACCGCGCCACGCGCTTAAACGATCAGGCTTGTAAAGGCAGCATCGCCGTGGCGCACGGAGGCGAAGCGTCGACCGCCACCAATGGCTTCTGGGCAGCACTGAACATCGTCACAACCGAACGCCTGCCGTTTTTATTTTTCATCGAAGACAACGGCTACGGAATCTCCGTCAGCTCAGATCATCAGACCCCCGGAGGCAACGTTGCTCGGAATCTCGAGAGCTTTGGCGGTCTTAGGGTGCTCGATGGCGACGGGTCGGATCCGCTTGCCGCAGCCGCCTTGATCGAGGATGCAGTCTCGGGCGTCCGATCAGGCGAAGGTCCGACATTGCTCAGACTGCTCGTCCCCCGGCTTTCCGGTCATTCGGGCCAGGATACGCAAGCCTACAAAAGCCCGAGCGAAATTGCCGCCGAGAAAGAACGCGATCCGCTCGTGAAACTGCGCGAACAACTGGTGCCGCACACGATTTCCGCCGCAGAGTGGGATCGAGAGATGGCCCAGGGCCGCGCCGCCGTCGCGCAGATCCTGCAAGCCGTCGAGCGGCGCGCGGCGCCGGACCCTGCCCGTATCAAGCGCTATGTATTTTCCGAAGTGGGCGCGGACGGTTCGATCGATCTACAGCAACAAGGCGGAATACGCAGCGCGGGCGTCATCCCCGCGCCGGGCAGCGATCAGCCCCACCCCGAAGGGCCGCGCATTAACTTGGTGACGGCGGTGCGCCGCACGCTTGAACATGAGCTGGCGACGAACCCCCGCATGCTGGTTTTCGGCGAGGATGTCGGCCGCAAAGGCGGTGTGCACGCAGTCACGTTGGGATTGCAGGAAAAGTTCGGCCCCGACAGGGTGTTCGACACCAGCCTCTCCGAGGAAGGCATCATCGGCCGCGCGGTAGGCATGGCTGCGGCCGGTCTCATGCCGGTGCCCGAGATTCAATTCCGCAAGTATGCCGATCCTGCCGCCGAGCAGCTCAATGATTGCGGCACGATGCGCTGGCGCACCGTCAATCGATTCGCGGCCCCCATGGTGGTGCGCATCCCGGGGGGATTCTTCAAGTGCGGCGATCCCTGGCATAGCCAGTCCAACGAAGTTCAGTGGCTGCATGGCGTGGGCTGGCGGCTGGCCATGCCCTCCAATGCGCAGGATGCGGTGGGGTTGCTGCGCAGCGCGCTGCGCGGCAACGACCCCACGATATTCTTCGAGCACCGATCGCTGCTCGACGGCGGTTGGGCGCGCCGCCCCTACCCCGGCAATGAGTTTGTCGTGCCTTTCGGCAAGGCCAGTCTGTTGCGCGAGGGCACCATGCTGACGCTGGTCACCTGGGGCGCCATGGTGGAGCGTTGCGAGCAAGCCATCGATGCCAGCGGCAAATCCGCCGATCTGCTCGACTTGCGGACACTGTCCCCGTGGGATCGTGAGGCGACGCTTTCATCCGTGCGCAAGACACGCCGCTGTCTCATCGTTCACGAAGACACCATGACGGCCGGCTTCGGCGCTGAAATCGCCGCCGTGCTCGCAAAAGAAACGTTCTTCGATCTCGACGCGCCCATCGAGCGGCTCGCCATGCCGGATGTTCCGAGTCCCCATAATCCCGTTCTGTTGGACGCGGTGCTACCCAGTATCGAGACCATCACGCGCGCGATCGTCAGCCTGTCTGAAATCTAAATATGAACGGCATTCAAGACGTGCTGGTGCCGCCCAATGCGGAAGGAACTCGCGCCACGGTCTTGCGTTGGTGCAAAGCCGTCGGCGACACGGTTCGCAAGGACGAGCCGTTGGTGGAACTCGAGACCGATAAGGTGACGGTTGAAGTGCCCGCCCCCGTCAGCGGCACACTGACTGAGATTCTCAAAGCCGCGGACGCCGAGGTCAGTCCTGATGAGGTGCTCGCAAGATTAA
>JAXDQK010000006.1:0-45925 GCA_034667905.1 Gammaproteobacteria bacterium
ACCTAGAATTACTCGCTTCATACGCGCTCTCCATTGGTGATTGCAAAAATGCAACATCCCTGAGGCCAGAGTATCGCACCGTTTTCATGAGCGTTGTTTATCCACCACATTGACATAATTGTCTGTAGGCGGAATGCGCGAGCGGTCGTAGCAAGAGCCCGACCGTGAGGGACGCTTTAAGTCGAGTTCTTGAAGTTCTTGTGCAAGACGAGGTCGCCGACTTTGATGCCGAAGCGCCCGCACGCGCCTCCATTCAATTCAAGCACGGCGTATTCAGGGGTGGGCGGCCCGATGATGGTCTCGGATTTGGGGGTGGCATTCGCTGCGATGTAGTCGATTTTCCCTTTGGCATTCAAGAACACGAGATCGAGCGAGATATAAGTATTTTTCATCCACATCGAAACGCGGTGATTTTCCGGGAACATGAAAAGCATGCCGGCGTGCTCATCCATCTCGCGCACGAACATCAGGCCCTGCTCTTCGCGGCGCGGCGAATCGGCCATCCAGATCTTGAAATTGACGACCTTTCCGGCGGCGGTGCGCACGGCCAACAGGCTTTGCGGAAATGCGGAGAGCGGCTCGGGCTGCGGTGTTTGGGGCCACGCCGCCATCGAAATCAAGAACAAACCCACCACAATGGCCGCCTGAAAAACCGAAGAAGTCCGCCGCTCGAATTCCATCATTTCTGTTCCGCCGCGTAGTAAGTGACCGGACCCGCAAATTCAAAAGTGCTGACCAGCACATCGCCCTTGCCGCGCACAGCATGCGCCGGCTGCGTGCAGAAGCCGCGCGCTTCCAGCCGGTAGGAACCTGCCGATGCGAGCGGGCGCTGGGTGAGCGAATCCACGGTGCAGCGCGAATCGCTCATCGTGCTGAAGATCCGGCTCTTCCCTTGCACGATAACCGTCAAGTTGGTTCCCACCTCGCGGGCGGGCAGGCCTTCCTTGACGCCGGTCAGGCCGAATACCAGCAACAAGTTGGGCGAGCTACCTGCGGCTCGCTGAAAACTCAAGCGCACGCCGGGAGGTTTTTCGCGGGACTCGCCCTCGCAGCGCGTGCCGCTGTTGGGCCAGTCGATACGCGCATCGACCGCGCCCGCAATCGTCGCGCGCAAGTACCCGTCCCCCGACGCAAGGCACGTAACTGCGGCGCCGGCGACCGGTGCTTTGGACGCGGCAGCGGCGCCGCTCGAGGCGCTCAAGGCAGCCAGCGAGCTTATCAGCAGAGTGTAACCGGCAAAAATCGGTATCATTTCTCGTATGTTGCCACGGCTGCCCCGGATTTTGTTGCGCCTCACCCTGCTCAGTGTCGCATTCAGCCTCGCCTCAGCCTGCTCCCTGGTGACGCCCAAATTTACGCGGCCCAATGTGACAGTGCTCAGCATCGAGATGCGCAGCGGAAATCTGCTGCAGCAAAATTTCGCCGTGAAGCTCAATATCCAAAATCCGAACGACCGCCCCCTGCCGGTTCGCGGGCTGCATGTGGAATTGAATGCAGGCGGAGAGCAGATCGCCAGCGGTGTCAGCGACCGTGCCGTCGTTGTTCCAGCCTTCGGCGAATCCGAGTTTGACTTGACCATCAGCGCGAACCTTGCCCTCGCGCTGCTCAAATTGGCGGACAAGGCCAATCAGCACGCCGACTCCATCGCCTACGACCTGACCGGTGCAGCCAGCGTCGACTTGCCGTTCCTGCGCAATTTGCCGTTCCATCAGAGCGGTTCTTTCAACCTCAGAGACGGCACAGTAAGTTATTGAAAACAATGATGTTTTTAGTCGAGCCAGCTGGTCTTGCGGTGCAGGTCTGGTAAACTTGTCCATTAAACAAAGCGCGGCGAGTCATTTGCCGCCTCGAAGGGTCTGATGGCTACCTCTCCGTACGAGCAACTGGAACAAGAGTTTCGCCGCCTGCATGCGTTTCGCGGTGCCCTATCGCTGCTGCGTTGGGATGCCGCGGTAATGATGCCGCGGGGCAGCGCCGACGTGCGCGGCGAGCAACTGGCGGCTCTCGAGACCGAGCATCATGCCTTGCTCACGACCCCTAAGGTGGCGCGCCTGCTCGAACGCGCGGAAGCCGGCGCTTCTCAATTGGAAGATTGGCCGCTCGCCAACCTGCGTGAAATGCGTCGCCAGCGCGATCACGCCATAGCGACGCCGCCCTCGCTCATCTCGCGTCTCGCCAAGGCCACCGCACGCGCCGAAGTATTTTGGGTCGAAGCAAAAAAGGCGAATGACTTCAAGCTGCTGGCCCCGCACTTGGAGGAAGTCGTCCACCTCGTGCGCGACAAGGCTGCACTACTCGGCCAGGCACGCGGTCTTGCGCCTTATGACGCGTTGGTGGACGGGTTTACGCCCGGCATTTCCGCCGCGGATATCGACACCATCTTCAAGGCGCTGTCGCGCAAGCTTCCCGGGCTCATCAACCAGGCCATCGAGGTGCAGGCGGCACATGCGCCCACACCCTTGGTGGGCAAGTTCAGCGCCTCGCGCCAGCGCATCCTCGCCGTGGAGGTGCTCAAGGCCCTCGGGTTCCCGTTCGATCGGGGGCGGCTCGATGAAAGCGAACATCCCTTCACCGAAGGGGTGCCCGGCGACATTAGGGTCACGACGCGATTCGATCTGAGCGATCCTTTTTCCGGACTGTTGGGCGCGGTGCACGAGACCGGTCACGCCATGTACGACTTAGGGCTACCGATGCAGTGGCGCGATCAGCCTGTAGGCCGGGATCGCGGCCTGGCGCTCGAGGAGAGCCAGTCGCTCTTGTTCGAGATGAATCTTTGCCGCAGCCGCTCCTTCGTCAAGTATCTGCGGCCCTTGCTGGAAAAGTATCTACAGGTGAGCGGTCCTGAATGGCAAGAAGCCAATCTGTACCGTCTGCTGATTCGGGTTCGCCGCAGTTGTATCCGCATGGACGCCGACGAGCTCACCTATCCGGTTCACATCATGTTGCGTTACGAGCTGGAAAAGAAAATGCTCGAGGGATCGCTTCCCGTCGCGGATCTGCCGGAAGCCTGGAACGCAAATCTCGAGCAGCGCCTCAACATACGCCCGGCAAACGATGTCGAAGGCTGTCTGCAAGACATCCATTGGGCCGTCGGACATTTTGGATATTTTCCTTCCTACGCATTGGGCGCCGTCATCGCAGGCCAGCTCAATGAGGCGATGCGCGCGGCGCGTCCGTCGCTCGATGAGGAAATCGCCGCAGGTCAATTCGGCGGCGTGATGGATTGGCTGCGGGACAACGTGCACGGCATCGGCGCCCGATTGCCGGTGCAAGAACTGATCAAGCAAGCCACCGGCAAGCCGCTGACGGCGGCTGCCTACTTGCGCTATCTGGAAGCGAAGTACCTCGAGGTTCCGTGAGCAGCACGTTCAACAAATTGCAGGCACAGCTGCGCGGCTCGGTTGGCAGGGCGATCGGCGACTACTCGATGATCGCCAATGGCGATCGCATCATGGTGTGCCTATCGGGCGGCAAGGATTCCTACACGCTGCTCGACCTCCTCTTGAGCCTGCAACGCAGCGCACCGCTCCGCTTCGAAATTACCGCGGTCAATCTCGATCAGAAGCAGCCGGGGTTTCCGGAGCACTTGCTGCCCAAATACCTTGAAGACCTCGGCGTGCAATACCGCATCATCGAGCAGGATACTTATTCGGTGGTCAAGCGCGTCATTCCCGAAGGCAAGACGATGTGCGGTCTGTGCTCACGGTTGCGCCGCGGCGCCTTGTATCGCTTTGCCGCCGAGAACGGCATGACCAAGATCGCGCTCGGCCATCATCGCGACGACATCATCGAGACGCTGTTCTTGAACATGTTCTTCGGCGGCAAGTTGAAGGCCATGCCACCGAAGCTCTTGAGCAAAGACCGCCGCCACGTCGTAATACGGCCGCTGTGCTATGTGCCGGAGAGACTGATCGCGCGATATGCGACTGCCCGAGCATTTCCCATCATTCCCTGCACGCTTTGCGGTTCGCAAGCCAACATGCAGCGCGGCGTCGTTAAAAGCATGCTGCGCCAATGGGAGCAGGAATTCCCCGGCCGCATCGAGTCGATCTTTTCCAGCATTTGCAATATCTCGGGTTCGCAACTTGCCGATGCCAAGCTGTTCGACTTCGCGGGACTCGAGGGTCGCCGGGTGCTGTTGCCCATGTCGGAGGCGGACGAGGACGCCTTGGCAGAGGAATTGGAGATGGGACGAGGCTTCAGGTGAATCGCAAGCGCTCGGCAGCGCGAATGGCGGCTTGGGAAAAGCTATCCGACGATCAGCTGTTGAGCCTGCGCTTCTGCGACTTGAAGCTGACCATCCAGGGCACCGAGCTGCAGGATGCCATCGAACGGCTTTACCGCGAATTGTCGATGCGCGGAATCCGCTTTCGGCCGCATTGCTGGCTGGCCCAGGAATGGTTTTCGCCCGACGGCATTCCCGGCATCGCCATACCTTTTTACCTGGCGCATAAGCGCCTCATCAGCCTCGAGCGCCGGTTCATGCGCGAAGCGGAAGGCGCTAACCGCAACTGGTTGATGCGCATTCTGCGTCACGAAGCCGGACACGCCGTTGATTCGGCATACCGTCTGCGGCGCCTCAAGTCGTGGCGATCCGTATTCGGCCCGGCTTCCCTGCCTTATCCTGACACCTACCGGCCGCGCCCCGGCAGCCGCCGCTTCGTGCAGCATTTAGGTGCGTGGTACGCGCAGGCGCACCCCACCGAAGATTTCGCCGAAACCTTTGCTGTGTGGCTCAAGCCGAATTCTCCCTGGCGCCGTGAGTACGAAGGTTGGCCGGCCTACGCAAAGCTGCAGTTCATCGACCAGCTCGCCAAGGACATCGGCCAACGAAAACCGCAGATTGCGGACCGCAGCACCATCGAGGATGTGACGCAGGAAACAAGCACGCTGCGCGAACATTATGAGCAGAAGCTCGCGCGCTATCGGTTGCCGCGCCGCTCGGGTGCCGACGAGTTATTGCTCAAGGTGTTCACGACCGCCCCGCGCACGCGCGCCAGCCCTAAGGCGGCGAGCGTATTGCGTGAAATGCGCGCCCCGTTGCGCCAGCAAATCCAGCGCTCGGGAGCCTTCAGCGAATATCTCCTGCATCAGGTTTTGCGCCTGATGATCGAGAGGAGCGAGAACTTGGGATTGTACGTGCGCGGCTCGCGGCGCGCGCTCAAAGGCGAGCTGCTCTGGGTGGTGGCGCGCCTGGCGGAGTCTTATGAAGAGCGCAAGCTGCCGAGGCTGGCATTGTGAAGAAGGCGCGCGCCTTGGTTCTCGTCCATTCGACCTTGGTCCCGCCGGATTCTCTTAAAGGGTCGACCGAAAAAGAAATCGAAGAGTGGCGCACCGAATACGACGTCATTTCCCATCTAAAGGCGGCGGGCCACGAAGTCATGCCGTTGGGTTTGAGCGATAGCCTGTCGGAGTTGCGCCGCGCCATCACGGAATGGAAGCCGGGCGTCGTCTTTAACCTGCTGGAGGAGTTCGACGGCATCGTTACTTACGATCAGCATGTGGTGGCCTTTTTGGAGCTGATGCATCAGCCCTATACGGGTTGCAACCCACGCGGCATGCTGTTGTCGCGCGATAAGGTGCTGTCAAAGCAGCTGCTGTCTTATCATCGCATTCCGACGCCGCAATTCATGGTGTTCCCGCGCGGCAAGAAGACGCGCATCTCCAAGAAGCTGCGCTTCCCGCTGTTCGTCAAGTCCTCGACCGAAGACGCGTCCTTAGGGATCGCGCAGGCCTCCGTGGTCGCCGATCAAAAGCAGCTTGCCGAGCGCATCACCTTCATCCACGAGCAGACGCATTCCGATGCCCTCGTCGAGGAATACATCGAGGGCCGGGAGTTGTACGTCGGCGTGATGGGAAACGACCGCCTCAAGGTGCTGCCCGTTTGGGAAATGACTTTCGGCTCCTTGCCGGAGAATCTGCCGGCCATCGCCACGCGCAAGGTGAAGTGGGATCGCGGCTATCAACAGCGCTACGGCATCACCACCGCGGCAGCCGAGCAGTTGCCCGACGGCACCGTGGCCAGATTGGAACAGCTGTCGAAGCGAATTTTTCGCGCGCTGCATTTGACCGGCTATGCGCGCATGGACTTTCGCTTGCGGCCCGATGGAGAACTGTTTGTGTTGGAGGCCAACGCCAATCCGAATATTTCGGCGGCAGAGGACTTCTCCGCCTCCGCCCTCAAAGCCGGCATTCAGTACGACGACTTGCTTCATCGAATCTTGCAGCTCGGGGAGAATTATCCGGCTGCCTGGCGCGGCTTGGAGACTTGAGTTCTTAGCGGCGCGTTAAGGCCGCGTCCAGCGGTTCAGCCACTTAAGGACGGTGTCGTACCACTGAACGCTGTCGGCCGGCTTCAGGACCCAGTGGTTCTCGTTGGGAAAGTACAGCAACTCGCTCGGAACGCCGCGGCGTTGCAAGGCAGTGAACACCGAGATGCCTTGCGAGTCCGGCACCCGGTAGTCCTGCTGGCCGTGAATCACCAGCGTCGGCGTCTTCCACTTTGAGACATGGTCGATGGGATTGAACTTGGCATAGGCCGCGGGGTTTTGGTATTCGGGGCCGGAAAACTCGTGTTCCGGAAACCATAGCTCTTCGGTGGAGTAGTACATGGTGCGATTGTCGAAAATACCGTCGTGGCTAACCAAACACTTGAAGCGGTCCGCCCACTGACCCGCAATCCAGTTGATCATGAAGCCGCCATACGATGCGCCGAGCGCGCACACGTCGCCCGGGTCCAGCCACGCATTGGCCTTCAGTGCCGCGTCCAACCCAAGCTTGAGGTCCTGCAAGGGCTTGCCGCCCCAGTCGCCGCTGATGGAATCGGTGAACGCCTGACCGTAGCCGGTAGACCCATGAAAATCGATCATGACCACCGCGTAACCCGCACCGGCGAAAGCTTGTGGGTTCCAGCGCCAACTCCACGCATTGCCGAAGCTTCCTTGCGGGCCGCCATGAATGAGAAACGCAACGGGATACTTGTGGTCAGGCTTGAAATCGACCGGCTTGACCACGTAGCCAAAGACGTTTTCACCGTTCCAACCCGGAAAAGTGAACTGCTGAAACTCGCCGAACTTGCGTTGCTCGAGCGTTGCCTGGTTCAAACGTGTCAATTGGGCCGGCTTGCCGCCGGTTAAACCCACTGAATAAAGGTCGGCAGGTTGCTTGAGGTTGCTGGCGGTGTAGAACACTTTCGATGTCCCAACGCCGAAGCCTTCGACCTCGCCGCCACCGGTGATGGCCGAGACTCTGCCGCTGGCGGTATCGATGGCCCACAGCGGCCGCTGTCCCAAATGATCGGCCGTCGCGAACAGGGTTTTGCCGTCCCTTGACCACGCAAAGCTGCTGATCGACCGATCCCAGTTTTGGGTCAGGGCATGTTTAACGCCTGACTGTAAATTCAGCAGCACCAAATGAAAGCGATCCGCCTCAAATCCCGGCCTATCCATCGCGAGGTACGCCAGCTGCGTGCCGTCGGGAGAGAATGCCGGCTGTGCATCCCAAGCCGGGTTGTCCGCGGTTAGGTTCTTAGGCTGCGTGCTCCCATCGGAGGCGACTTCGTAAATATCGAAGTTCGTCGACCACGCTTCGCCGACCTGCGCCTTTACCGAGAACGCCACTTTAGCGCCATCCGCGCTGAAGGCGTAGTCCTCACGGCCGCCAAATGGCTTGCCGGGCACATTGCCGATGCCGCCCGTGAGATTCACCGGCGAGCCCTGCGCCACGCCGCTGTCGCTCAAGGCCATCGTGAACACTTGAGAAGGCCGCCCGTCGCTCCAACTGTCCCAGTGCCGGATGAAAAGCTGTTTATAGGGCATCCCCGTCGCCGGCGAGTGAGCGTTGCTGTCCAGCCGCTTCTTGGTGCAATCAAGATCCGTGCAATCGAGGAAAACTTCGACGCTCACCAGAATCCGGTCGGCTCTCGGCGAGACATGAAAGCTGCCGACATCAAGCGGTAAATTGGTTACTTGGGTGGAGTCGGCCACCGGCTTGTCGCCGCGCGGGCCGGCGCCGCTTGAACTGATGCGCCAGACCTGGGTGCTGCCGCTGCGATTGGACAGAAAATAGATGAACTGGCCGTCGTGGCTCCACTCAGCCGCACTGGAGTTCGGGCCCCCGTCGGTCAGGCGTAGAGGGCTTGCATGCCGTTTCACCGTATCGAGCAGCCAGAGGGTTGTGCGGCCCGTGTTCGCTTCCATGTCGGTGGAGCGTTCTGTATACGCGACGTGCTTGCCGTCGGGTGCCACGGCGACATCCGAGATTCTCTCCATGCGCACCATGTCTTCAACGCTGAAGGGAAGCGTGGGGTCCGCGGGCGGCGAGGGCGCAGCCCCCAAGAGGCTCGTCACGCAGCACAGACTCAAGGCGGAAAGGAAGCGTTCGGCGACCATTGTCTGCTCTCTTAATGGAGATCCCGCCGGATTGTACTCTTGGGATAGCCTGCTAGGCGCCGACTTGATCGACATCCGGCAGGGGATGTCCTTCCGCCATCGATGCCTCCTGCCACTCGCGTACATGAGGATCGGCGAGGGCGTGCGTCATGTACGTTTGCGATGCGGCGCTCAATTGCGCGCCGTACGATTGGAACCGGAAAATTACCGGGGCGAACATCGCATCGGCGATGCTGAATTCCCCGAACAGCCACCCGCCGCCGGTGCCATGCGCTTGCCGGCAACCCGACCAGATCTCATCGATGCGCGCGATGTCCGCGGCCAAAGGCGCCGTAAGGTGCACGCGCCGATTTCTGGCCCGCACATTCATCGGGCATTCGTTACGCAGCGTTTGGAATCCTGAATGCATTTCCGCGGCCACCGACCGCGCACGGGCACGAGCCGCGCCATCCCTAGGCAGCCCGTAGCTTCGCGCTTCGGCCGCATATTCGCAGATGGCGAGCGAATCCCAGATTTTGACGCCGCCATCGATGAGCAAGGGAACTCGCCGCGAGGGAGATAGGGCAGCGATTTGCGCCTGATAGTCCGGCTCATCGAAGTAAACTAATTGTTCACGGAACGCAAAGCCCGCTTTGCGTAAGAATAGCCATGGACGTAGCGACCAGCTGGAGTAGTTTTTGCTGCCGATCACAAGAACAGAAGTCTCGCCGCGGGGCGTGTCTGGGTTCATAACCGCAATATTAGCAGGCGCGATACATCAATGAATTCTCCCCTCGTCTTGAGTTTCGATTTGGATGACACCTTGTGGGCCGTGGAGCCGGTGATGAGCGCAGCCGAAGCGGCCATGCTGGCGTGGCTTCAAGAACGGCACCCGCAGATCATGCGGGTGCACGATCGCGAGTCGATGCGCGCCATGCGGGCAGCGATAGCGGCGCAATTTCCAGAACGCAGTCACGACATGACTTTTTTGCGTCACCGCGCGCTGGCGCAGATGTTCGCCGAAGCCGGTCACCCCGTAACCCACGCCGACGATGCATTCGAAGTTTTCTACGCCGAGCGAAACCGCGTGAAGCTGTACGACGAGGTCGAAGCTGCGCTCGAGCGCTTGAGTAAGCGCTATCGCTTGTTTGCCTTGAGCAACGGCAATGCCGATTTGCAGCGTTGCGGGATCGCGCGCTGGTTCGAGGGCCACGTCACGGCCATATCGGCGGGTGCCGCCAAACCCGATGTGCGCATATTCAATCGATTGCGTGAGGAGGCAGGCGTCGCTTCCGGCCAGGTGCTGCACATCGGCGATGATCCGCAGCTCGATGTCGTCGGCGCGAGCCAAGCCGGCATGCAAACGGCGTGGCTCAATCGTGATGCGAAACTCTGGCCCGCGCATCTGCCCGCACCTAAGCGCACCATCTCGACGCTCGACGAAATCATCTAGCACCTTTTCGAAGCAAGTTTGCATTAGCAGCCTATAGCTGCGAGTGCTGATTGAAAAAGCCTGAGAAAATAGGCATTTTCTGACTCCAGTTCGCGCTTTTTAGTTTTACTTCGGCGTAGCGTAGTCGATAGGATGGTGTCAGCCTCACAAAAGGATGCCATATGCAAGCTTCGTCCGCCGGGTCCCTTGTAGCAGTCAGTTCGCTGCGCGAATTTTTTCGTGATGCATTTCACACTGCCAGCGAACATCAGCACTTAGACATCGACGAGCAAGCCGAGCAATACGTGGTCAATCTGCTGACGATGTTTTCGCGCGCGGACGCGCTCTACGAGAAGACTCCCGATGGGCTTAGAATCAGGCCGCTGGCGCACATGCTGGCCGATGCATTGGATGCGCCTAACGCCGGCGCACGGCAGCGCGGCCTGCAGCGGCTGGGCGATGTCTCGCTGTTCATCGCAGGATTTTTCGCACGCAGCTTCGCGCGCAAATTGATCGACATCGATTATCACATCGCGATGGGCGGCAACGCCTACAGTTCCCTCGCGGACACCCTGCAGCGCTCCTTTTCCGGGCGCTGCGTGGCGGGTGTGTATGCGCAACTGGCGGAGAAGTTTCAGGGCCTGGTCGATGCGCTCAACGAGGTGAGCGATATGTCTTATCGTCACAGCGACGCGGACATATTGCGCCTCTACGAAATATGGATGAAGACCGGTAGCCCGCGCGCGCATGGCTTGCTGCGCCAATTAGGCGTGCAGCCTGTCGCGGCAGCCGGCGCCCGCCGCGAGCACTGAAATGGTGCTGCGCGGACTGCAGACCCTGCTAGGGCGGCTGTATGACGTCGAGCCGCCTTACGATGTGTACGATTTTCTGATCACTGATCGACGCGAAGCCACGTGCCCCAAGCCGCAAAACGATGGACGCATGCTGGACGAATCCTTGCTGCTCGCGGAAACCGCCGACGGTGCAGGTGTGGCGTTGTATTTGGATCCGGAGCTGCTGCGCCGCCTGGAAGCCGCGGATCCGCATCTCGCTCTGACCGAAAAAAACCTGCAGGACTATTGCACCGCGCTCGAAGGCGTAAGCCATTTTCTATATTCCACTTGGCGGCTGGATCGCGATTCGCCGGTATCGCTGTTGGAGCTGGAAACGCAGGCGGAAGTGGACAAGTACGCCGTGACAGTATTTCTGCTGGCGCACCAGCAAGGCGGTCCATCCTACCCGGCGCAGGTGCATGCGCGCCTTTTCGATCGCGTGACTTTCGATGCGCGCCTCGAGCCGCATCAGTATGAACGCTACCGCACGGCGCACCGCTGCGCGGCGAATTATTGCCGTCGCCTGGAACGGCGCTTCGTAAATCGGGGAGTGGCCAGAATCGAGGCGATGGTGCGCGAGCTGCGCAGCTTTTATCGCTTGAGGCACGACGCCAAGCTGCGTCACGCGCAGGCTTAGGGGCCCAGTCAATCCTGAGGCTCTTCGTCCTTATTGCGTTCGGCTTGCTTTTTGATCTTCAACCATTCGCTCAAGCGACGCAGGTCCTTCTTCGGCGGGGGCGGCTTCTTGCCCAACCTGCCGCTGTCATACGGGTCGTAGCCCTTTTTGGTACCTAAAGGATTCGCGCGGACGGTCTCGACCGGGGTTGGCGCATCATCCGCAATCGACAGCGCCGGATGCTCGAGCTTTTGCAGCCGCTGAGTCGATACTTCCAGGCCAAAAGCGCCGGTCGCAACCTGCCATTCCCAAACCGCGTTGCCGCGCTCGTCGAATTTTACGCGTCCGGTTGATTTTTCACCGCCCGCGTCGCTGTTCGGCGGCGGCTCGACAGCTTCGTCGGCGGACGGCTTAAAGCCCGGTTTTGGCTTGTCTTTATTCACACCCCCTTTTTAGGCGATGCAAAGGTTAAGTCAAGGCAAAGGCTTCCAAAAGCGGCAAAGCGTCACAGTTGCAGATGATATTGCGCGCGCCAGATCGCCATTGCCGTTTTACCGTCGTTCCATTCGCCGCGCAGAATTAGACCGGCGGCTTCCTCCAAGGGCAGCCACTTCAGGTCCAATTCCTCGTCCGCGTCAGGGCTGGATGAGCCGATAGTCAGATCCTGGGCGAGGTACAGATGGATAACTTCGGTGAACAAACTGGGTGCCGGGATGTACAGCCCTAAGGACGTCCAGCGCCTGGCTTGCACGCCGGTTTCTTCCTGGAGCTCCCGTACCGCGCACACTTCGGGCCGCTCACCGGCGTCGAGCTTGCCGGCGGGAATTTCCCACAGAAAATCCTGTACGCCATGCCGGTACTGACGCACCAAGCAGACGCGATTGGCGGCGTCGACAGCGACGATGGCGGCGGCGCCCGGGTGCCGCACGAAATCGATATCGTACTCACGGCCGTTCGAGTAGCGCAGCCGCTCGGTGGAAACTTGGATGACGCGGCCGTTGTGCACTGGATTGCTGGCGACAACGATGGGCTTCAACATGAATTGCGATCCTCTGGAGACTAAAGCTTTGAGGATCATCGCTGAAAGTCGGGCAAGTGTGTGATCTGGCTCCTCGCGCGCCGTACTCCGGATGCGCAATGCTGCGGCGGGTCTACGTCCTGTTGCTTCAAGATCTGGATATACGTACAGTACCGAACGATTATGATGAAAGTTAAGCCAAACGCTTTCGATGCGCTGAACCCAGGGCAGCGCCGCGCCGCGACTTTCGGCACAGTCGTTCCGGAAAAAGGCATCAGCGCAGGTCCGCTGCTCATTCTGGCCGGGGCCGGAACCGGTAAGACCAATACGTTGGCGCATCGAACGGCCCACCTGGTTGTGAACGGCACCGATCCGGCGCGCATCCTCATGCTCACCTTCACGCGCCGCGCAGCGCAGGAGATGATCAAGCGCACGCAGGGCATCGTTGCCGAGGTTATGTCGGATCGCGGCAAGGCGGGAGATCGCAGCGTCGTATCGAGATTGATTTGGGGCGGCACGTTCCATTCCATCGGCAGCCGCATCTTGAGGCTGTACGCCAAGCATTTAGGCCTGGATACGAATTTCACGGTGCTGGACCGCGCGGATGCTGCCGATTTGCTCGATGTCATCCGCCATGAATTGGGGTTTTCCACCAAGGACAAGCGATTTCCGCGCAAGGACGCCTGCCTTGCGATCTACTCATACCGGGTCAACACGCGGCTCTCGCTCAAGCAAACCCTGGACGAGCAGTTTCCCTGGTGCCGCGAATGGGAAGCGGATCTGACGCGTCTGTATCGAGAGTACGTGTCGCGCAAGCAAAAAAATCGCGTGCTGGACTATGACGATCTGCTGCTTTACTGGCACGTCATGATGCAGACTCCCGCCTTGGCGCAGAGCCTATCCAAGAATTTCGATCATGTTCTGGTCGATGAATACCAGGACACCAGCACCTTGCAGGGTGAAATCGTTCATGCGCTCAAGCCCGACGGCAAGGGCGTCACCGTGGTGGGCGACGACGCCCAGGCCATTTACTCGTTCCGGGCGGCTGCGGTGGAAAACATACTGGGCTTCGCCGATCGTTTTAAGCCCAAGGCAGAAATCCTCGTTCTGGCGCAGAACTACCGTTCGACCCAACAGATCCTGGATACCGCGAACGCGCTGATGTCGGAGGGCGCACGCCATCATCGCAAAACATTGTTGAGCACGCGGCAATCGGCCCAGAAGCCCTTCTATGTCGCGCTCGACGATGCACAGGCTCAGGCCGAATACATCACCGGCAAGATTTTGCAAACGCGCGAAATCGGCGGCTCGCTGAAAAAGCATGCGATCCTGTTTCGCAGCTCGCACCACAGCGATGTGCTGGAAGTTGAGCTCGCCAAGAGGAACATACCGTTCGTGAAGTACGGCGGTTTGAAATTTCTCGAAGCCGGGCACGTCAAGGACATGATGTCGGTGCTTCGCTGGGCGGATAATCCGCGCAACTCAGTAGCCGGGTTTCGAGTCCTCAAGCTGCAGGCTGGGTTTGGCCCGGCGAACGCCAAGCAATGTTTGGAGCATTTCGAAGCTCGAGGCTTCGAGGCTAAAGCCCTCGCGGACTACGATGCACCCCAGCCGGTGAAGATGGAATGGAAACGCTTCTGTGCGCTATACGAAAGGCTCGCCGATCCCGCGACACCCTGGCCCGGCCAAGTCGGCTTGGTAAAGGATTGGTACAAGCCGCAGCTGGAGCGAATTTACGATTCCGGCTGGACGCGCATGGGCGATTTGGAACAACTGGATCAGCTCTCGGTACAACACCCGAGCCGAGACCGCTTCTTGACCGAGCTCACGCTTGATCCACCGCTGGCCACGAGCGATCAATCGGCGGGGGCATCGAAGGATGAGGACTACGTGATCTTGTCCACCATCCATTCCGCGAAAGGGCAAGAATGGGACAACGTGTACGTGCTCAACGTCTCGGACGGCAATTTCCCCTCCGAGTTCTCCACCGGCAAGCCGGAAATGATCGAGGAAGAACGGCGCTTGCTGTACGTCGCCATGACTCGGGCGCGCAACGAGTTGCATCTATGTGCTCCGCTCAAATTTGCCGTCACACAGCAAGCCAAGCATGGCGACGCCCATGTGTACGGTGCCAAGAGCCGATTCATGACTGACAAGGTACTGGACAGCCTGGAGAAGATTTCCGTGCGCACGACCGTGGGCGTGGAAAACCTAAAAGCAGGCGATGCGGCGACGGTCGACGTCGTCGCGCAACTCAAAGAAATGTGGTGAGCCTTCGGGGCAGCACAGCTACCCGTCAGCGCTTACCAGCGGCGCGATCCGCCGCCGGCGCCACCGCCACCGGCGCCGGCGCCACTGCCCGGCCGTCGAGGAGCCCGCTCTTGGGCCTCATTCACGCGCAGCGGCCGGCCGCCCATCTGGAAGCCATTCGTCTGTTGGATTGCGTTTTGCGCTTCACCCGCTCCCATATCGACGAATGCAAATCCGCGCGGCCGACCGGTTTCCCGATCATTGATGAGCTTGACGGATTCCACTTTCCCATGGCGCTCAAAAATCGCGCGCACTTCATCTTCGGTTGCGGTGAATGGCAGGTTGCCAACGTAGATCGTCGTCATTCAACTAATCTCACTACAGAGCGCACTACGGTTGCCCCACGGTATCCCTCGCACGCGGTTTCAACATGCAGGCGCCGGCGCAAGGCGTCGAGGCCCTCCCATCGGCCGTGCACTAATTTCGATTAGGGAAACGGCCTAATGGCCGACTGTACGCTTTGAGATTATTGTTGGCAAACGCAACATAACGCAGCGAAAGACGCGTTTATTCGACTTCCAAATAAGCGTAGCCGTTAAGCTCGTTTTCGTAAAAACGTTTGACGGCCTGAGCCTCCGTCAGTGACATCCTACCTTCCTGCACGGCCCGCTCGCAGTCCCGGGCGATGCCCGGATAGAGCTCATCGGTGTCGTACTCCATGTATTCGAGCACCTTGTTGGCCGTGTCGCCTTTGACGATTTCTTCGATCCACCAACCGCCGCCCTCTTGCAGCCGTATGTGCACCACATGGGTGTCGCCGAACAGATTGTGCAAATCCCCCAATGTTTCCTGGTAGGCGCCCACCAGAAAGGCGGCCAGATAGTACGGTTCACCTGCCGTCAACTCGTGCACCTCTAAGGTGCGCTTGGTGATTCGAGGATGCACGAAGCGATCGATTTTACCGTCCGAATCGCAGGTGATATCCGCCAGCACGGCATTGCGAGTCGGCCGTTCATTCAGCCGCTGGATGGGCATGATGGGAAATACCTGGCCGATGGCCCAACTGTCCGGAAGCGATTGGAATATGGAAAAATTGCAAAAATAAATGTCGCTCAGCATGTCCTCGAGGTTTTCGAGTTCTTCGGGTACGCGATCGAGCTTGCGGCAAAAATCGCGGATCTTGGCGCAGGTGGCCCAGTAGAGCTTTTCCGCGAGCCCGCGAAATTCCAAGCTCAAGTAACCCAAGTTGAACATTTGCAGCGCCTGTTCGCGCGCCTGCAGCGCATCGTGATAGCACTCCACCACGCGCCGTTCGTTCACCGAACGATAACTGTCGAACAGATCCAGCACCGGTTGCGGTACTTCTTCAGAGCCGTTGTAGTCCTCCGCGGCCTTGCCGGTCACTTTGAATTGATCGAGTTTGGAGGAGCCCAGCGTATCGAACACCAGCAGGCTGTGATGCGCGGCGATGGCGCGGCCGGATTCGCTGATGATCATCGGATGCGGCACGTCGCGCGCGTCGCAAACGCTCTTGATCCGGTAGACCACGTCGCTGGCATATTCGTTGAGCGTGTAGTTCATCGAGGACTCGTAATTGGTGCCGCTGCCGTCGTAATCGACGCCAAGACCGCCGCCGATGTCGATGTACTGCAGTCCCGCCCCCATGATTTTTAATTCCGCGTACACATGGGCCAACTCGTTGATCGCATCTTTCACGCGGCGAATGTCCTGCAGCTGACTGCCCGGATGGCAGTGAACGAGCTGCAGGCAGTCGAGCATGTTGCGCTCCTTCAGAAGCGCGTATAGATCGAGAATTTCGCTGATAAACAAGCCGAATTTGGATTTCTCGCCCGCGGATTCGCGCCATCGTCCGGCCCCTTCGCTGGCCAGCTTGACGCGCACGCCGATCTTCGGCCTCACGCCGTAGTTGGCGGCGTGCTTGAGAATCAAGTGAATTTCTTCGTAATTCTCGACCACTGGAATAATGGTTCGGCCGAGTTTGGTGGCGATGATGACCGCTTCAATATAGCTGTCGTCCTTGAAGCCGTTGCACACGACCAGCCGATCGGGCGCATTCTCGGTAATGGACATGACCGCGAGCAGTTCAGGCTTGGAGCCAACCTCGAGGCCGAAACCGAATTCCTTGCCGTACCGGTACACCTCTTCGACGACCAGCCGCTGTTGATTGACCTTGATGGGAAACACGGCCGCGTAGCGGTTCTTGTAGTCGTTTTCCGTAATGGCCGTGGCGAATGCGTCGGCGAGATGGCGCAGCCGATGCGCGAGAATGTCCGAGAAACGAATGACCAAGGGCGTGTGCAGGTCGCGCGCCTTGAGGCCTTGAACCACGTCATAAAGATCGATTTCGCGGCTCGCGTCCAGGCTCGGGCGGACGACGACGTGGCCTTGCGCATTGATGGAAAAATACCCCTTACCCCAGGCTTCCACCTGGTAGAGGTCCAGTGACTCGGCGATCTTCCAAGTCGGGTTTGCGGCGCTGAGCGCTTTTGCGGTCGTGTTCATGAGGCGCGCACCATAACAAATTGGTGGGACATGTAAATGACGGCATAAGTGCCCCAGACTACGCGCCCCGGGCGACGCCTCGATTCGGATCTCTGATCCACTCACTCCAGGAGCCGGCGTAGAGCTTTGCGCCCTTGAAGCCGGCGACTTCCAAGCTCAGCAGGTTGTGACACGCCGTGACTCCCGATCCGCACATCGCCGCCACACGCTCCGGCTTTCGGCCCGCAAGACGCGACTCCCACAGACGCCGGAGTTCTGCCGCGGGCAGGAATCGTCCGTCCTGCCGAAGATTCGCCGAAAACGGATGGTTCACCGCACCGCCAATGTGGCCGGCGACGGTGTCGATGGGCTCGACCGAGCCTGCGAAGCGTTCCTTTGCCCGGGCGTCGACCAATAAGTTGGCTGGGTCGGCCAAAAACGGGCCGATGCCGGCCGTTTCGATCAGAGCTGTAGGATCGCTTTTCGGCTCGATGCGCTCGCCGCCGGGAATCCGTTCCCGCGGCGTTGTGTGTTCGCCAGGCTCCAGCAGGGCGCCGGCGGCAATCCAGGCATTGATGCCTCCGTTCAGCACCGCAACGGAGTCGTGCCCGAGCCAGCGCAACAGCCACCAGCCGCGTGCCGCAAATGATCCGCCCGCATCGTCGTAAACGATCACCTGGGTGGCCGTGCCGATTCCCCAGCTTTCCAACGCGGCGGCGAAGTCCGCCGGCGCGGGCAGCGGATGGCGCCCGGAATTCGCCGTGACCGGTCCCGATAGGTCCGTCTCCAGATCCGCGTACCTTGCCCCTGGGATGTGGCCTGCGAGATAAGCGGCGCGGCCGCGCGAGCGGTTGCTCAGATCGAAACGGCAATCGATGACGGCAAGGCCAGGTTTGCCGATCAAATCTCGAAGCTCGGACGCTTCTATCAGGGTTGTAAATCTCATGAATCGAGCTTAGCGCGATGACGGGCGAAGTTCATCCGTTACAATCCCCGTATGGCACTCACTTTTTATTGGGGCAGCGGCAGTCCTTTCTCGTGGAGGGTCCACTTGGCATTGGAGCACAAGGGGCTTCAATACGAGTCTCAGCTCCTGCATTTCGACAAGCAGGAACACCAATCGCCGCAGATGCTCAAGATGAACTTTCGTGGCCGTGTGCCCGTGCTCAAGGACGGCGATTATGTGGTGTTCGAATCCATCGCCATCCTGTACTACCTCGACCTCAAGTATCCGCAGCCGCCGATTTTTGGGCTCAGTCCCGAAGAAGCCGGAGTGATCATGCGGGTGATCTGCGAGTTTCAGTCCTATGCCGAACCTTCGGTGCAAAAGATCGTGAGCGGCATCTTCGCCGATCAGGTCGCCGCGGAAATCGATGATTTGGCCGATGCCATGCACATCGTCGGGCGCGAGGCGCGAACGATTGAAGGGCGTCTCAGCAAGGAAGAATGGATCGTGGGCAAAAATTATTCCGCGGTCGACATGGTCATTTTCCCGTGGATTCAACTATTGCGGCGCGCGCTCGACCGAAGCGCGGCGAAGGAACTCGGGGCACGCTTCTTACCCATGGAGCGCAACTATCCTGCGCTCGCTCGATGGATTCGCAGGATCGAGTCGCTTCCCGGTTACGACCGAACTTATCCGCCTCATTGGCGCGAGATTTAGGCTTTACTTCAAGGAACAAACCAAATGGCAGAGAAATTATGAGCAAGCACGAAGTGCATGTGAAATTCGCGGGCAAGATCGTCATGGTGGGTTTTGGCAGCATTGGACAGGGAATCTTGCCCTTGATCTTGCGTCACATCGGCACTTCGTCGGATCGCATCACCATCGTGACCGCAGAGGACAGGGGCAATTCGGAAGCCAAAGAATTCGGCGTGAAATTCGTCAAGTCCCGGCTTACGGCCGAGAACTACCGGCAGGTCCTGGAGCCGCTCATCGGCGCGGGCGACTTCCTGCTGAACTTGTCCGTGGACGTCTCCAGCGTCGCACTCATTCAATTGGCGCGCGAGCGAGGCGCACTGTATCTCGATACCTGCATCGAACCGTGGGCCGGCGGCTACACCGACCCGAACACGCCGGTCGAAACGCGCAGCAACTATGTCATGCGCTTGGATGCTTTGAAGCTGCGTAAAGGCAATGAAAAATCCTCGACCGCGGTGTTAACCCATGGCGCCAATCCGGGTTTGGTCTCGCACCTGGTCAAGCAAGCCTTGGTCAATATTGCACAGGACATAGGGGTCGATGCGGACATTCCCACTTCTCGAGCCGAGTGGGCCAAGCTGGCGCAACGCTTAGGTATCAGCGTGATACACATTGCGGAGCGCGATACCCAGGTTTCCAACGTGCCGAAGGCACTCAATGAGTTCGTGAATACCTGGTCGGTCGATGGCTTCGTCAGTGAAGGAGCACAACCGGCGGAACTTGGCTGGGGCTCGCATGAGAAGCACTTTCCCAAGGATGGCGGCCGGCACAAGGCGGGTTCCGGCTGCGCCATTTACTTGAATCGACCCGGGGCCAGCACCCGTGTACGTACCTGGACTCCGGCCGCGGGACATTTTCACGGATTTCTCATCACGCATTCGGAAGCGATTTCATTGGCGGACTATTACACGGTGATGGACGGCGAAAAGCTGCTCTACCGCCCCACCAGTCACTATGCCTACCACCCCAGCGACGATGCGGTGATGTCGGTGCATGAATTCGCCGGGCGCAATTGGCAACTGCAAGATCGCAAACGGATCATGATGGAGGAAATCACCGAGGGCATCGATGAGCTCGGCGTGCTGCTCGCAGGACACTCGAGAAACGCATATTGGTACGGCTCGCAGCTGTCCATCGGGGAAGCTCGCGCCCTAGCGCCTTATAACAGCGCGACCAGCCTGCAGGTTACGGCCGCCGCGCTGGCCGGGATGATCTGGGCCATGGAGAACCCGAATCGGGGCATCGTCGAGCCGGATGACATGGACTACCAGAGGCCGCTTGAGATTTGCAGGCCCTACTTGGGCAATGTGGTGGGCAAGTACACCGATTGGACTCCTTTATATCAACGCGGCGAGCTGTTCGAGGAGGACCTCGATACATCGGATCCTTGGCAGTTCAAGAACATTCGGGTGGTTTGACGCCATAATCGACGGCGGCCACGGTCAAGGTGGCCGCCCCTCCGGGAAGCTCGACCGTGATCTCATCGTCGAGCCGCTTGCCCATCAAACTGCGGCCGAGAGGTGAATCCATGCTGATGTAGTCCTCAGCCATGTCGAATTCGTCCGGTCCGACGATGCGATACCAACGAAGCACGCCGGCACTTTCCACCTGCACCCACGCGCCGAAGAACACGCGTGTTGGGTCGCGCCGCCCAGGGAGTGCGGAAGGATCGACGACCGTCATGCCTTCGAGCCGTTGGCGCAAGAAACGCACGCGCCGGTCGATCTCGTGCAAACGCCTTTTGCCGTACGTGTATTCGGCGTTCTCGGACCGATCGCCCTGCGCCGCGGCTTCAGAAACGGCTTGCGTGACGCGCGGCCGTTCCTCATGCCAGAGCTGGTCCAACTCCTCCTGCAGCCGTCGGGCGCCCTCGGGGGTGATGTATTTGGAACCCTGAATCGTGGGCGGGCGATATCTTGACACGGTGCAATATCTTCGGCGGCGTTCGAGGGACGTGAATTGGTTCTAAATTGATTACAAGCGACTGAGCAATCGCTCACAGATTGCGCACGCAACGAAACATAAGCTCTCTACCCATGAGCTCCAAATACTACACCCACTTTATCGCGCAATCGGAGGACGCCATCGAGTACAACGAGTATCGCGGCGTTGTGGAACTGCTGGGCCAAGCCGGCAGTGTAGAAGGCGATCGAGATATCGCGCGCATGCTGGCGCGCAGCTTTGATCTTGAGGAAACCGACATCCAAGTCCTTCAGTGGCACCAACTGCACTAAGGCAACCGATCCCCTAGCGGGCTTTACTTCCCTTCATTGAAGTCCGCCTCTCTGCCCCGAGCTAACACTCGGGGCTTTTTTTTGCCAAGTGGTAGACTTCGCGCACGACCCCGATCAACGGGGCAGGAGGGGAAGATGGGTAAGTTTGCTCTGGTCTTGGCGATGTTTGCCGGACTGCTGGTCTCGGGCTGCGGTTATAACAATATTCAATCGACCGACGAGCAGACCAAGGCGGCATGGTCCGAAGTTCTCAACCAGTACCAGCGGCGTGCCGATCTCATCCCCAATCTGGTGAAGACCGTCCAAGGTTACGCTGCCCAGGAACAAACGGTGCTGCTCGGCGTGACGCAAGCCCGGGCCAAAGTCGGCTCCATCCAGGCAACGCCCGAACTGGTCAACGATCCGGCGGCGATGGCTAAGTTCCAAGCCGCGCAAGGCGACCTGTCGAACGCCTTGTCGCGTCTCTTGGTGGTGACGGAAAACTATCCGCAACTGAAGTCCGATCAGAATTTCCGCGACTTGCAGGCGCAGCTGGAAGGCACGGAAAACCGCATCACCGTGGCCCGCAATCGCTTCATTCAAGCGGTGCAGAACTATAATTTGGCGATCCGCCAGTTCCCGTCCAATTTGACGGCCATGATGTTCGGCTATAAGACCAAGGCCAATTTCGCCCCGGAGAACGAGGCTGCCATCTCCAAGCCACCGTCGGTGGACTTTGCGCCTCCGCCGGCATCGGCTCCACCGCCTGCAACGGCTCCACCGCCGGCCTCGACTGCGCACTAAACGTGCGCGTTGCCCGCCTCGGGGCAGGGCTTTTCCTGCTGTTCGGTTTCGCGCTCGCCGGCGCTGAAGTGGCCGTCCCGCCTCTCAATGCCAGGGTGACCGACCTGACGGGCACCTTATCGGGCGGGGCGGTTGCGCGAATCGAAGCCAAACTCACTGACTTGGAAAAGAAGAAGGGTAGCCAGCTCGCAGTCCTCATCGTGCCCACCACGCAGCCCGAGGACATCGAGCAGTACGGAATTCGGCTCGCGGAAGCCTGGAAACTGGGTCGCAAGGGCGTGGACGACGGCGCGATTTTGATCGTTGCGAAGGATGATCGGCGGGTGCGAATCGAAGTGGGATATGGGTTGGAGGGGGCGCTTCCAGATGCCATCTCCAATCGGATCATTACCGAGACGATAACGCCGCACTTCAAACTGGGCGATTACGACGGCGGAGTGGAAGCGGGCATCGACAAAATGATTTCCGTGGTCAACGGCGAACCCTTGCCTCAGCCGGACAGAAAATGGGAGCGGCACAGCGGTTTGAGCACCCTGTTGCCGCTGCTGTTGGTGGTTGTCGTGGTTGCAGGCAGCGTGCTGCGCGCGATGTTCGGCAGGCTGTTCGGCTCGATAGCCACCGGCGGCGTGGCCGGCGTCATCGTCTGGCTTTTGAGCCATTTGCTCCCCATCGGGATCGGTGCCGGCGTGCTCGCCTTCTTGTTCGCGCTGCTCACGGGAGGCTCTCGCGCCGGCTGGTCTGCGGGCCGCGGTTGGGGCGGGGGAATGGGCGGGTTCGGCGGGGGCTTCGGCGGCGGTGGCTTCGGCGGCGGCGGCGGAGGCGGCTTCAGCGGCGGTGGCGGTGGCTTTGGGGGCGGCGGCGCCTCGGGAAGCTGGTAATGCAAATCGGACGGCTGATCCGGCATGCAACCGCGACCCATTGGCGCACTCGCATGCTATTTCCCACCCCGACGCTCGATGCCATCGAACAGGCCATCGCCAAAGCTGAACTTAATCATGCCGGCGAGATCCGATTCGTCGTGGAAACAGCGCTGACGCCAAAGCACATTTTAAATGACGTGAGCCCACGTGCTCATGCGCTGGAGGTGTTTTCGCGCCTGCGAGTTTGGGACACCGAAGCGAACAACGGGGTCCTGATCTACGTCCAGCTGGCGGATCGAAACGTGGAAATCGTTGCCGACCGCGGCTTTCGAGGCTTGGTCAGCGCCGCGGAATGGGAGGCGGTGTGCCGCCTCATGGAGGTGCATTTCCGCGCCGGTCGCTTCCAGATGGGCTCCATTGCCGGAGTTGAGGCGATCGGCACCCTGCTGGCGCGCCATTTTCCGCAAGGCCCCGCCAAGGCTCCGCAGCCCAATCAATTGCCTGACAGACCGACTTTGTTGTAGATAGAGCGGATGTCACCTCTATTTAAAGTCCTTTTCCGGGGGGCGTTGGCCTGCGCTGCACTTGGGCTTGCCGCCTGCTCTCTGCTCCATCTGGGACCAAAACCCCCTCCACCGGCCAAAGTCGTGCCCCCGGCCCAGCCTTCGCTGCCTCAACCCAAGGCGACCCACCGTTTCGAAGTGGATCCCAACAGCGATATTGTCGGGTATGTGCAAAAGACCGTCATCGGCAAGGACGATACCCTGCCCGACATAGCGCGCCGCTTCGATGTGGGGTATGAGGAAATCCTCACGGCCAATCCGGGCGTCGATCCTTGGTTGCCGGGCGTGGGACGTGAGATCGTCGTGCCCACCGAATTCATCTTGCCCGCCGCACCCCACGAAGGCGTGGTGGTGAACGTGGCCGAGATGCGAATTTTTTATTATCCGCGCCACAAGAAAGGCGAACCCGAAACGGTGTACACGCATCCGATAGGCATCGGCAAGGTCGGCTGGAAGACCCCCGAAGGCACCACCAAGATCATCAGCCGTCAGAAAGATCCGGTTTGGACGGTGCCGAAGTCAGTGCGCGCGGAGCACCAAGAGGATGGCGAGCAGCTCCCGGCCCAAGTGCCTGCGGGACCTGACAACCCTTTAGGTCAATACATGTTTCGTCTTGGCTGGCCGAGCTACTTGATCCACGGCACCAATAAGCCCTACGGCGTGGGCATGCGCTCCAGCCACGGTTGCATGCGCCTGTACCCGGAGGACATCGCGGTATTTTTCGACCTCATCCCGATCGGGACCCAAGTAACCGTGGTGAATCAACCCTATGTTTTTGGATGGCGGGACGGCACGCTGTACCTGCAGGCCTACGCCGTCATGGAAGACGATTCGCGTAATTGGTCCAAGGATCGCAAGCGTTTGCTCGCGAAGCTGTTGCAGCCCAAGCAGCGCGGCAAGATCGCGCAGCACGACGCTGAAATCGATTGGCAACGAGTCGGGGATCTGGCGCATTCACCCCGCGCAGTGCCCGTGCCGGTCACCGGCGGTCTTGACGGCGTCGATGCCGTGATCGCGCAAGGAGTGCTCGTGGAAAACAAGCTGCCTGAAGGGTCCAACTGGGACGGCCGGTCCGGATTGTTAGTCGATGAAAAGACATTCAATGATTTGCTCAACGGACGTGACAAGGCGGCGCCGGTAGGAATGCCATGATCCGCAAGGCTCTCGTGAGCCTGGCGGGCTTGGCACTGGTCTCGGCGACTTTAAGCTTTGGCGCCGAGCGCACGGGTCGTGGCCTTCCCCCCGGCCCCCCTTTCGACTATCACTCCTACGCCAACGTGGATCAGTTTCGAGTGACGCACTTGGAACTCAATTTGCGGGTCGATTTTTGGCGTAAAACGATTGCCGGCGTCGTTGCGCTGGAACTGAAACGCGTCGATCCACGCGCCACGCGGATCGTACTGGACACAAAAGATCTCATGATCTTAGGAGTGACCCAAAAGGCCACCGATGTGGTGGGCGCAACGTCGAAAAATCAAACCTTTTGGGTCAGCCGGCCTTTCCATCTCGAGAAAGCAGATCCGATTTTAGGCAGGGCCTTGGTGGTCGAACTGCCGCCTTCCAAAGGAAGCACCGAGATCATCAAGATCGACTATGAAACCCTCCCCGATTCTCAAGCGCTGCAATGGCTCTCGGCGAGACAAACCGCCCGGCACAAGGACTTCCTCTACACCGAATCGGAGCCTATCGGGGCTCGTACCTGGATTCCCTTGCAGGATACGCCTCAGGTCCGAGCGACCTACAAAGCCAAAATCCACACGGAGCGGGGCATGCGCGCGGTTATGAGCGCCGAGAACGATCCTACGACCAAGCCGGTCGGCGACTACACCTTCGTCATGCCGCAGCCCGTGCCTTCCTATCTCATCGCTCTGGCCGTGGGCGATCTTGAGTTTCTCCCGACCGGGCCGCGCACCGGCGTGTACGCGGAAAAGTCCATCTCCAAGGCGGCCGCCAAAGAATTTGCGGACACCGAATCGATGATCCAGGCCAACGAGAAAATGTTCGGTCCCTACCGCTGGGCGCGCTACGACATTCTGGTCATGCCGCCGAGCTTCCCGCAGGGCGGCATGGAAAATCCGCGGCTGACCTTCATTACGCCCACGGTCGTGGTGGGCGACAAGAGCCTGGTGTCCGTAATTGCGCACGAGCTGGCGCATTCCTGGGCCGGCAACCTTGTCGGCAATGCCACGTGGCGCGACGTTTGGCTCAATGAAGGGTTCACCGACTACATGGAAAGCCGCATCATGAGCGCGGTGTACGGCGAAGAGCGAGCCTCGATGCAGGCCGTGCTGGGACTGAACTCGCTGCGGGCCGATCTGGCGAGACTCAAGCCCGCCGACCAGATCCTGGCAATCGATTCGCGCGATCGCGACCCGGGAGAGGTGTTCAGCGAGGTTCCTTATGAAAAAGGGCGCCTGTTTTTGAACTATCTCGACTCCAGGTTCGGCCGTGAGCGCTTCGATGCTTTCCTGCAGGGATATTTCGATCATTTTGCATTCAAGAGCATCACCACCGAGGAGTTCTTGGCGTACCTGCAGGAAAATTTACTCGATCGGTTTCCCGGCATCGTGACCGCCGATCAAGTCCACTCCTGGATCTTCAGCCCCGGGCTGCCGGCGGATGCCGTGCTGCCGGCCACGGCGATGTTTCAGCCCGTGGATGGATCCAGAGGCGCCTGGCTCGGCGGCAAACCGGCATCGAAGCAAATGGGGTTGGATTGGGTCGCCCAGCAATGGGTGTATTTCCTAGGGCAAATGCCGGCGGCCTTGAGCCCCTCGCAGATGGCCGACCTCGATAAAACTTTTGGCTTTAGCAAAAGCCCCAACGCGGAGATCGCGCACAGCTGGTTCATGCTGGTGATCGCCAATAACTATCAGCCGGCCTACGGACGGCTCGAGGAATATTTGACGACGATCGGACGCCGCAAGCTCATCGAGCCTCTGTACGCGGGGCTGATGAAAACCGCTCCCGGCACCCTGGTCGCGAAACGCGTATTCGCCAAGGCTCGTCCGGGCTACCATCCGGAAACTGTCAAGGCGATCGAGGCCATCGTCGATCCGAAGGAAGAGGCCGGCGAATGAGCGAGTGGATGAAAATCATGCTCGAAGAGATCTCGCGTAAAAAAGCGGAAGCGGAACAGGCGCGCATCGAAGAGCAACGGCGAGGCGAGGAGGGTGAGGAGTCGGCTTTGTGCTACAGTCCGCGCAGTGCACCGCCTGAATAGAATTTGGTGACGCCTAACAAAGCAGGGATACAAGTCGCGGCCGAGCGCGGGCCCGACCATTCCATCGCGCATCTGCCTACGGCGCGCACCGCCTTCGTCGGGCGCACGTTGCGCGGGCCGGTCAATCGACCTGTCCTCATCAAAAGCTTCGCGGAATTCCAGCACGTATTCGGCGGCCTATGGCAGCCGAGCCTTTTGGGTTACGCCGTCGAACAATTCTTCGACAACGGCGGCCGCGAGGGATTCATCGTGCGTGTCGCCAACGGCGCTCGCTCCGTGACGCTGACCTTGAAGACGGGTTCGCAGACACTGCGGCTGCAGGCGCTGCGCCCGGGCACGCGCGAGTTTTTGCGGGCCAGCGTCGACTTCGACAATATTCCCAGCGACGATGAGTCGGTTTTCAATTTGACGGTGCAGCGCGTACGCGCTCAAGGCACGGCCCAAGTTGAAGACCAGGAAATATTCCATCGGCTTTCGATATTGCCCTCCAACGACCGGTACTTTCCGCGGGCAGTCGAGCAATCAGCTCTGATCCGGTTGATCGGCGAAATGCCGAGCGAACGTCCCGAACGAACTTTAGATCCGGCGAGCGGGCTCGCCACCGGTTATGTCAATTCAAATTCGGACGGCGATGACGGGGCGCCGCTGACCGACTACGATCTGATCGGATCGAGTTTGGATCACAGCGGCGTATTCGCGCTGGATCACGCGCAGGACTTCAACTTTCTGTGCATCCCGCCGCTGTCGCGCGACAAGGACGTGGGGCCGAGCGCGTTGCTGGTGGCGTCGCGCTATTGCAAAGAGCGCCGCGCGCTCTTGATCATCGATCCGCCGTCCAGCTGGCAGACCGCGGACGAAGCGCTCGCGGGATTGCGCGAGTGGGGCTTCGCCAATGAAAATGCGCTGATGTATTTTCCGCGGGTGCTGGCACACGACAAGCTCCGGGGTCATTTCGAGTCCTTCGCGCCCTGCGGCGCCGTCGCCGGCATGCTGGCCCGATCCGATGAGATCTCGCCGGTGTGGTTGGGCACCGAGCGCGAGGAACCCATCCTGCGTCCTGGATTCCGGCCGGCGTGCTTGGTCGGAGAGGATAGGCGGATCAGGCTTGCGAATCTGGGTGTCAATACCATACAGGCCATCCGCTCCACCGGTCGCCTGGGATTGCGGCCGCGTACCTTGGCCGCCGGCAACACGGCGAGTCCGGACTGGCGCTATCTGCCGCCGCGCCGGCTGGCGCTGTTTATTTTGAACTGCATCGGGAACGGCACGCGCTGGATCGCCGCCGCGTCTTCGCCCGCCGACATTGCCGACACCCTGACAACGCAAGTGCGGGCATTTTTCGAGCGGCTGCAGACAGCGGGAACCTTCGGCTCCCGCGCGGCGGATGACGCCTTTTTTGTCATTTGCGATGAGCGCATCAACAGCACGTGGACACAACCTTCAGACGAGGTGCACTTCGTAATCGGGTTTGCGGCCGGCCGCGAGCACGAGTTTCATTGCTTCCGCATCTCGCAGTCCGCAGCATTCCTTAAGATTCATCCGGTGAGTCTGAATCGGCTGAATTTTTCGCAGCACAGCCCCGCGGAACTTGAATGGGTGGAAAAGATCGCTAGCCAGCTGCAAATTTAGCGGCAAGCCGCTTTTCCAGCTCCATGACCCCGGAATTGGGTTTACTCTGCGCCGCCTTGGGGGAGGCTATGCGGGGAATGTCGCGCGCCCCTTGAAGCGCGATGCGCGCGTAGTCGTAGCCGGCTTCAATGGCGCGATCGAAAGCATGCCAATTCAACAAATCGATGTTGGTCAACGGCGGCTTGAGCAGCAAGTCCGCGAGCTCGCGTTGAGTCCGCTCGCTCGCGCTGCTGTTGACCATGCCGGCATGCATCAGCACTTGAAAGATGGTGACGCGCCGCTTGCCGAAATTGCGGTCGGCCCCCACATCGCAGCCAATCACGAAGCCCGGAGCGTGATGCTGCATGACGTCCACCGGCAAATTGTTGATGGCGGCGCCATCGACCAACACGCCTTGCTCGTCGAACACCGGCGGCATCACGCCCGGAATGGCCACCGAGGCACGCAGCGCCTGGGCGACGCGGCCGGTGCGGTGTTCGAACAGACGGCCCGTGGTGAGATTGGCGCTGACGCAGAAGTAGGGATGGCGCAAATCCTCGATCAACACCTCGCCATATTCGCGCTCCAGCAAGCGGGATACTTTTCGGCCGCGCGTAAGGGCGAGAAATGGAAATGTGTAGTCATTCACGGGATTGGTGTCGACAAAGCCCCGGCGATAACGCAGCCGCATTTCTTCATCGCTCCATCCCATCGCCGCGCCCGCAGCGATGATGGCGCCGATGCTGGCGCCGCCGAGAAAATCGATGGGGACCCTTGCTTCGCGAAGTGCGCGGATGATGCCCAAATGCGCAAACCCGCGCGCCCCTCCGCCCGATAGCACCAGCCCCACCCCGCGGCGCATGAGCAGCCGTGCCAGCCTGGCGTAGTCGGCGGCTTCGAGAATGTGATGATGCAAGGTAACGGGCAGTGCCTTGAGCCACGCAGTGGCCCGTCCCGCTTCGATTCTTCCCTCGTGCAGCAAGGCCAGTTCGACCCGCGCGCCGCGAGTCCGCGCCGCCTCGGCGACGCCCGCCGGCCATTCGCGCAAAGTGCCGCCGGCCCGCGCGAGCATGAGAATGACGTCGGCTTGCCGGCAGCATTGCCGAGTCCAGCCGGAGGCCGTCCAATTCGCCACGTAGACGACGTAGTCGTTCACCTCTTCGATCCGGTTGAACCACGCCGCCGTTTGCGTCGTCGCGCGCGCATCCCACACCAGTTCGGTGCGTCCGGAGTTGCCCAATTCTTCGACCAAGCGGCCGGCGAAGTCGGCAACATCGACTTCAATGCTGTTCGGCACGATGGCGAATATGTGAGCGCGTTTCGGCCGGAATTCCTGGCGGTTGCTGTTCCTCAAGCGGCGGGCACACAGACGTGCCAAGGCCAGGGAGAAATGCGTTGACCGCGCCGCGATGCGATCCAATGCGGCATTGGGCACCAATAACAGCTCGCTGTCGCGCAAGGCGATGACGGTGGCGCTTCGCTGCGTTCCTAACAGCCAGCCCGCCTCACCCACGAGCTCGCCGTGCTCGATTTCGGCGGTGAGACCGGGTCTTGAGGCGGTTTTGACGCCTAACCGGCCGCTCGCAAGCAGATATACTCCATCCGGATCGGACCCGGCTTCGAACAGCAGGTAGCCGGCCGGCAGCGAGAAATGCACGGCCGCCGCTGCCAGATCCTCAAGGGCAGCAGGGTCGACGCCGGCCAGATCGGTGCAATCGCGTAGGGATTCCAAGGCGCGGTGCGATTCATCCAGTTCCATGCGTCTGTAACGGCTGCGTAAGGGTGTTTCTTGAGTCGATCCATCAATACCGTCGTGTTTTCGCATGGCAAGGAAAGCGGCCCTTGGGGCGCAAAAATCACCGCCATGGCAGCCGTCGTGCGCGAACTCGATTTGGGCGTCGAGTCGGTGGATTACCGCGGCATCGACGATCCTCAGGTGCGGGTCGACAAGCTCGTGGAGGCCGGCGGGCAGCTCAAAGGGCCGCTGCTGCTCGTGGGGTCCAGCATGGGCGGACATGTCGCTGCCGCCGCGGCTACCCGCCTTCGGGCCGCAGCACTGTTTTTGCTAGCGCCGGCGTTTTATATGCCGGGCTTCGAAAAATATACGCCGCAAGACGTCGCAGTTCCCACCGCAATCGTGCACGGTTGGCACGATGCGGTGGTTCCGGTGGAAAACAGCATCCGCTGGGCCCGTGAGCACCGCGCGACGCTGCACCTGCTCGACTCGGATCATCGGCTGGAGGACAAGATCGGCAGCATCTGCGCGCTGCTGCGCGATTTTATTGGCGACGCTTGACGGGCGGGGCAGGCGAGGGCGGGGGCGGGGAGGGCTCGCGCTGCAGATTTTCGGTCGCGAGTTGGGCCAGCGCCAATTCCCGCAAGCTCTCGCCAAGCTGTTCGCCGCAGCGCCGCCCCATGGCGTAGAAGCCCGCCCCCAAAGAGGCAAGGTAAGCGGAAATGTACTGCTTGCCCGCACTGGACTGAAGGAAAGAAAGCACGTGCTTCAAATCGGCATCGCTCAAATCGCGGTAGCCGTACGCCATATAGCGCCGCATAGGCTCGCGCATATTTTCTTCCATCGACTGTCGGCTCGATTCGCCGGATTTACGGGCGCGCTCTTCGACGGGTCCCGGGTCCATGCCGGAGCCGACGGCGGTTCCCAATGCTACGGCCGTGCCCATGGTCAAGAGAATCTGCACCGTGGATTCCGAGGAGCGCTCGGCGCGCTCGAGTTTTTCAAACAGCACGGCCCGTTGCGGTGTGGAGCTGGCGGCGATGTCTCCATTCATCACTTTGTCGGCATCGCCATCGCTCAACGAGGCCAAGGAAAGATCGGCGGCGACCATGCGCTTGCCTGCATCGGTCGCCAGGAAGACCTCGGACTTCTTCACCGTATCGGCATCGAGATGGGCGGCAAACGCGTTCAACGCGGGCGCTTCGAATACATCGATGCGAAATGCGCGAACCGCGGCCTGGTTGACGGCATCGAGCTGCGAGTCGGACAGCTCCGTGGAGGTATTTCCCTGGAATAATTTGCGGATGTGCGCCGGCATCGAGCCCAATGCCGCCCGGACTTGCTCGCGGATGGCCGCCGCCTGATAGAGGTGCGCGGCGGTGTCGATATCGACCGGCGCGATAGCGGCATGCGCGGTCGCAGATAGGCTCAAGACGAGGCTTAAGGGGAGTGCGAATCGAAACATGGCCATATTGTACACTCAAGCCTTTGACCGGCCGGCAAACCTTAGGTGCGTATGCGTTACGTTAAGTATTGGACAATGGCGCTGTCGGTTATGTTCATTTCCGGTTGTTCATCGCCGGAACCGCCGCCGCCTGCGAAGACGGTGTTCGATCCGCTGACGCGCGACGTCGAGCGGGCGCGGGAAGTGCAGAAAACGGTCGATGACAATGCGGACCGGACACGCAAAGAGATAGAGAATCAAGAGCGCGGCGATAACCGGCCTTAGGAACCTTGGGATAGGCTCCTGCCCCTAGGCGAATCATGAATCCATTTTTAGGCGTTGGCCAAGCGTGGCGTTGGACTGTTCGCAAGATATTGGGCTTATGGGTGCGCGTGACCATCAAGCCTGATGATGCCATCGCGGAACTCGTCTCCAGACCCCGCCCCGTGTGCTACGTGCTGGAGCGCGAGAGCCAGACCGATTTCGCGGTGCTCAACATGGTTTGCACGCGACACAATCTGCCGCGCCCCGGGCGCCGCCTGATGATGGGGGAGAAGCGCGCCGGTCGGGCCTATCTGGAATTGATGCGGCCTCCGAGCTTGTTCGGCTCCCGAAATGCCGCGCGCGCGCCGCGCTATCTGGTGCAGTTGGTTGCCGCCGCCGCTGATCCGCAATTCGACGTCGATCTCGTGCCGGTGGCCATCTTCTGGGGCCGCGCACCGCACAAAGAGGTCAGCTGGTGGCGGCTGCCATTCGCGGAGGACTGGATCTTGGGCGGGCGTTTCATGAAGTTTTTGAGCGTGCTGTTCAACGGCCGCAACACGCTGGTGTACTTCGGCGCGCCGATACGGCTGCGGGATGTCATGGACCCCAGTCTGGGCGAACAGCGCAGCGTACGCCGGGTGCTGCGTTCGTTGCGCACGGTGCTGCGTGCGCAGCGCGCCTCGAGCATCGGCCCGGATCTCTCGCATCGGCGCACCATGGTGCTGCAGATCTTGAAGACCCACGCCGTCCGCCAGGCGGTGCGCGAAGAAATGCAAGTGCGCCAGATACAGCGGCGCCAGGCATTGCTGCTGGCGCGCAAGTACGCGTTGGAAATCGCCGCCAATTATTCTCAAGCCTTCGTGACTTTTATGGCCATGGCGTTGGCCCGCTTGTGGAATTCGCTGTACGACGGCGTGGAGCTCGAGCATATCGAAAACTTGAGCAACGTCGCCGACGGTGCCGAGATCATTTATGTGCCCTGCCACCGTAGCCACATGGATTACTTGTTGCTGTCGTACATCGTCTACCGCAAGGGATTCGCGGTCCCGCATGTCGCCGCCGGCGCGAATCTGAACATGCCGGTGATCGGACGTTTCCTTCGCAAGGGCGGTGCGTTCTTCCTGCGCCGCAGCTTCAAGGGCGACGCGCTGTACCCGATCGTGTTCACCAAGTACTTGGGTTTCATGATGGCGCGGGGCCATCCTTTGGAGTACTTCATCGAAGGCGGGCGCAGCCGCACCGGACGGCTGCTTTCGCCGCGCACCGGCATGTTGTCGATGACGGTGCGAAGCTACCTGCGCGACCCGAAGCGCCCCGTGATGTTCATGCCGGTGTATTTCGGTTATGAACGCATCGTCGAGGGCAGAACCTATATCGGAGAACTGTCGGGACAGCCGAAGCAGAAGGAGAGCGTTTTCGTTCTGCTGAAGTCTACCCTCAGGGTGTTGCGCAGTAAATTCGGCAAAGTCCATGTGAATCTCGGGCAGCCGATTGCACTCGATGAGATTCTTGAGCGGCGCAACCCGAACTGGCGCGAGGCTGTTGGAAGCGACGCGCGCTCGGCTTGGGTCGCCGACGCCATTTCGGATCTCGCCATCCGAATCAATACGGAGATCAATGCCGCGGCCGCCGTGACACCCATCAATCTTGTGGCCATGGCGATGCTGGCGACGCCCAGGCAAGCGCTGCCGGAACTCGATCTCATCCGCCAACTGGACTTATACCAGCGCTTGCTGCGCGATGCGCCATATTCGCGGCTGGTGACCGTGACCGCCGACACAGGCCAGCAAATGGTGAACTATGCCGAGACCTTCGGCATGCTGGAACGGCAGAAGCACCCGCTCGGCGACATCATGCGTATGAGCGCCGAGAATGCGGTGCTGGCCACGTACTATCGCAACAACATCCTGCATCTATTCGCGATGCCATCGCTGCTGGCGTGCGCGTTCGTCAGCAATGCAACCATGCGCGCGGCCGATATCCAGCGCCTGGTGTGGCGCGTCTATCCTTATATGCGTGCCGAATTGTTCTTGCGATGGGAAGAGCCCGAAGTAAACGCGGTCGTCGATTCGCTGCTCGATACCTTCCTGAAACTCAATTTGCTGCAGGTCAACTCGGATCGCAGCGAATGGCAGCGGCCGCCCCCGACGTCGCTCGAAGCCATTCGCCTCTCGGTGCTGGCACAGGCAACCATCCAAACTCTCGAGCGCTACTACCTGGCGATCGCATTGTTGCTGCAGGCGGGAAGCGGTGCCATTACCGCCACGGCCTTGGAGGAGCGCTGTCATCTGATGGCGCAGCGCATGACGGTACTCTATGGACTCGATTCCCCGGAATTCTTCGACAAGAGCCTGTTCCGCAATTTCATCGAGCTGCTGCGCAAACGCAACGTCATCCAGGTGTCCGAGGACAATAAGTTGCTGTTCGGCGAGCCGTTACTTGGCGTCGGCACCGACGCGCAGCTGATTCTTTCCGAACAAATCAGGCACAGCATCCTGCAGGTCACATTGGGTCAATGAGCTCCTAATCCCAGCCCTGGCGGCCACGCTGCGATTTGGTCGCTCCGCGCCGCTTCTTCGTTTCGATGCGCCGCTCCTGCGAGCCTTTGGTGGGGCGGGTCTTCTTGCGGATCTTCGGTTCGATCATGGCGGTGCGGATCAAAGACGCCAGGCGTTCGGAGGCGGCGCGACGGTTCTGCTCCTGGCTGCGTTCGCTACGCGCGCTGAATAAGATGGTGCCGTCGTCGACGAGTTTCTGTCCTGCGATCGCGCGCAGCCGATTGCGCGCAGCGACAGGCAGGCTCGTATTTAAGGGCAGCAGGAACCGCAGCTGCACGGCGCTGGAGACTTTGTTGACGTTTTGGCCGCCGGGTCCCGATGCGCGAATGAATTTCCATTCCAACTCTTCGTCGGGAATGACGATGTTCGCTGTGATCTCGATCGGCACGTGGGGATTAGTCCAGTTCCGCGGGCGCGCTGTGTATGATGATCTCGCGTTGGGCGGTCGGAATGGTGATCTTGTGCTCTTTGAACAGCCGCCATATGGCGCGGTTCACCTCCGAGCGGACATTGTTCACGCCTTCCTGCGGATCGGAAATCCAGAAACGCAGCTCGAGTTCGATTCCGCTGTCGCTGAAGTGCATGAGCCTCGACACCGGTGCAGGCTCCTTGAGGACGCGAGGTTGGTTTTCGCAGGCATCGAGCAGGATCTTCAGGGCCAGCTCCGGATCGTCGCGGTAGCTTATGCGAATGGGCAGCTTCAAGCGGATGCGCGGATCGGTATAGCTCCAGTTGATCACCGCATTTGAGATGAGCTGCTGATTTGGCACCAGCATTTCCACGCCATCGCGATCGCGTACCACCACATAGCGGCCGCGCAGTTCCTGCACCCAGCCGAAGTTTTCGGTGCTGGTTCCCGCTTGGCCCGACAGGCTGATGACATCGCCCGGCTTGATCGAGCGGTCCATGAGCAGCACGAAGCCGCTGACGAAATTGGCGGCGATGGACTGCAGACCGAAGCCCAGTCCCAATCCCACCGCGCCGGTGAGCACCGTCAACGCGGTCAAGTCCACGCCGGCGGCGTTCAAGCCGATTAGAATGCTCAAGGCGATCAGGAACGCATTGGCGAACTTGGCGATGCCGATGCGCGTGGACATCGCAACGCCGGTGAGCTTTTTGACGCGCCGTTCGACCCAGCGGCTGATCCATGTGGCCGCCAACATGAAAAGAGTCAGCGTGAACAGCAGCTTGAGCACAGACCAGACGGTGATGCGGCTTTTTCCCGCCGCGATGCCCACGCTGTCCAGGGTCGCGATGATGGGATCGAGCCATCCCAAGTATTCGGCCGCGATCGCCAGCCAGATGAACAGCGTGACGCGCGTTTCCCAAGTCTGGATCCAGGTCTTGTTGCCGAGCGTGGCGGCAAACACCAGCACGCCGATACGCACCACGATATAGGCCAGGATCAGGCGTGCTGCGGCTCCGAGCAGGCTCACATCGAAGTGTGCGGCGAGCAGCGAGCTTTCCGCGAGCAGCACCAGGACGAAAACGACGATGATGGGCGTGACCACCACGTTGCCCTGCGTTGCGAAGTATCTCCACGACAGTGCGACCGGTCTGGTTTTTTGGCGCTGATTGCGCCTGTTGAGCTCCGCACCCACCAAGGCGCCGAGCACCAAGCAAACTGCCAGCACGCCGACTTCGATCAGCACGTTGCGAGTGGACAAAATGTCCAAGAATGCTTGGATGCGCAGCCAGAGCTCCTTCATGCATTCAGGTCCGGTATGAGCTGGCTTTCCAGCCTCGTGATTTGGTCCTTGAGGAGGAGCTTGCGCCGCTTGAGGCGCTTCATTTGCAGCTCGTCCACCTTGAAGTCCATGCTGAGGCGGGAAATGACGTCGTCGAGATCGCGATGCTCGATGCGCAGCTGACGCAGGCGCTCGATGTTCTTGAACAAATCGGTATTGACGTTGTTCTTCTCGTCACTCACGTTTATAGACCGAAGCTGCGCCACACGGGAGTGACGCAATCCGGTAGCTTAAGGGAGCGGCCCAGTGGATTCCAAGCGGCTCCCGGGTTATGAAAGTCCGAACCCACCGATCCAGACAATCCGTAGCTCACCGCGAGCGTTGCGCAGGTGTCGGCATGCTGAATGCCGTTGCCGCCGCTGACCACTTCCAGCGCCGTGCCGCCGCCCGCGGCGAAATCACCGAGCAGCCGGCGCCGCGCGCCCGAGGAGAGGGAATAGCGCATAGGATGGGCGAGGGACGCTGTGCCGCCGGCGGCGCGAATCCAGCCCAAGACGTCCTCCAGCGGCGGCCATGCAGCGGCCACATATGCCGTCTTGCCCTGACTTAGGTATTTACGAAAGGCCGCATCGGGCGTCGCGACATGCCCGGCGGCCGCCAGGGCCTCCGCGAGATGAGCGCGAGTGGGCAAACCTGGATTCATTTCCACGGCAGCCAGCAAAGCCGCGCCGGGAAGTCGCAGCTTGTCGAGACGCGCGCACATCTTGCGCATGCGCGAGCGGCGCAGCTCGGCTTGCGTCTGCAGCCTATCGAGCAGCGCAGGCGAGGCAGGGTCGATCCACAAGCCGAGCACGTGCACCGCCTGTGCGCGCCAGGAAGCGGAGATCTCCACGCCCGGCACAAGCTCGACTCCAAGGGCCGCCGCAGCGATGCGGGCCTCCTCAATTCCTGCCACCGTGTCGTGATCCGTGAGCGCCAGAACCTCGACGCCGGCCGCGGCTGCTCGCGACAGCAGCGCGGTCGGGGTCAGAGAGCCATCGGAACAAGTCGAATGGGTGTGCAGATCGATGATCACGAGGGGCTGCCCGCAAGACCCACCGCTTCGAGCCGGCCTCCGGCGAGCACGATGAAGCCTTGCGCGCGTTCGAAGCCGTCGCTCGTATAGTCGAAGGTATAGGTGCGCAACAGCCGCCGCTTGCCTCCGGTGTCGCGGGTCAACCTAAAACCCGCAAACGCCACGGTGCCATCCAGCAGTTGCACGACGGCACGTGAGCATGTGTCCCTCGCGATGCGGTTGGCGGCTTCCCGGGTATCCAGCGAGATTTGCCAAATCTTATAGGCGGCAGCCAGGCAGGCCGTTATCGCCACGAGCATAATATAGCCTTCATCCATGACTTGAATCTTAACCCGTTTACCCCCAAACAGTGGTCATGGAAGCAGATGCAAGCAATATGAGCCGAGACCCCCCAGCCTCGCTGGCAGTGCGTGTGGAACCGAACGAGATGGTGCGCTACGTGCACGATCTCATGATGAGTCCGCCAACGAGTGCCGGAGATGCATCAATGGCAATAGCACGGCGCAAATGGGGCGGCGATACGCCGTTGGCACGTGCCGCCCAGCTGCGTTGGAGTGCGCTTAACCGCGCCTTCGGCGATGCGCGAGTCAGCACGTGGACCAGCCCGCAACGCCGCGATCAGATTCATGTGCCGGCGGCACTGATTGGCGCAGCCGGCGTCGCAAAGCTGACGATGGCCGAAGACCAGGTGGTGTTCGATATTCCCACTCTGTTGGATGCCACGCTGGAATTGTGCGAGCCGGTCGGCAACGCCTAGCCGCGTAGCACGCTCGCATAGGCGAACGCCACGAAGTCGCCGTTGATGAGGCTCTCGCGGCAGTTATAGCGCAAGCGATGTCCATCCATGCGGGTGACGTGTCCGCCGGCGGCCTCCAGCACCGCTTGGCCCGCCGCCGTATCCCATTCCGAAGTTGGCCCGAAGCGCGGATACAGATCGGCTTTGCCTTCGGCGAGCAGACAAAATTTCAGCGAGCTGCCGATGGGCGTCGTGATGTGGGGGCCTAAACGCGACAGATATTCCGCGGTCTGCGCACTTGGGTGCGAGCGGCTACCGACCACGCGCAGCGGCCGTTGCGGTGGGGCGGTTTGAATGCGGCTATCCTCACCATGCATGCGGCAAAAGGCCCCAATCCCTGGGACGCCCCAATAGACAACTCCTAGGGCCGGTGCGGCGACGATGCCGAGCAGCGGCTCGTGTTCCGCGACCAGCGCGACATTGACCGTGAATTCTCCGTTGCGCTTGACGAACTCGCGTGTTCCGTCCAGCGGGTCGACCACCCAGAGCTCGCGCCAGGTTTGCCGCTCGGCCCAAGGCGCCGCTGCCGATTCCTCCGACAGAATCGGCACGCCGGGCGTGATGCGCTGGAGACCTTCGATGATGACGCGTTGCGATTCCAAGTCCGCCGAGGTGAGCGGCGAATCGTCGTCCTTGTGCTGCACGCTGAATCCCGCGTCGTAGATTCGCATGATGGCGGCGCCGGCCCTTTCGATGGTGGGCATCAAGGATTGGGCTAAGGCAGGAAGATCTTTCATCGCTGTGTATCATACGCAAATGCAAAATGATTCCGCGGTCGACTGGGAGAGTGTCGACACCGTATTGCTCGACATGGACGGCACCCTGCTCGATTTGCGCTTCGACAACTGGTTTTGGCTCGAACTCATTCCCAGCCGCTACGCCGCGCTCCATGGCCTTGACGAGGCGACAGCGCAGGCACTGCTGGCGCCTAAGTTCAAAAACGTCGCGCACACCCTGCAATGGTATTGCATCGAATACTGGTCACGAGAGCTGGGCCTCGATATCGCCACGCTCAAACGCGAGGTGTTGCTGCGGGTAGGGTTTCTTCCCGGGGCTGAAAGCTTTCTGAGAAAGCTGCGCCTCAGCGGCAAGCGGCTGCTCTTGGTCACGAACTCGCATCCCACCACGCTCGCCATCAAAGACGAGCGGGTCGCTCTAACGCAGTACTTCGATGCCTGCTACTCCTCGCAGCCCTTCGCTGCGCCGAAAGAGGATGCAGCATTTTGGCGCCGATTCGCTGAGCACGAGGAGTTCTCGCCGCAGCGCACGCTATTCATTGACGACAGCCTGCCGGTCCTTGAATGCGCACGCGAGTTCGGAATAGCCCACTTGCGCGCAGTACGCTGCCCGGACAGCGGCGCGCCGCCCAAAGACACGGGCAACTTCACCGCCATCGACAGCGTCGCCGAGCTTCTCTAGGACAGCTGCTAGCTTACGGCGCCGGGGGCGCCGCCCGATGGGCCGCCGCCGCCCCGGCCACGCCGGCGCCTGCGATTCGGGTCCTGCGCCGGCTTATCGCCGCCGCTCTGGGCATTGCCGGCGACCGAAGGCGGCGCCGCCGCGCGAGGTTGCGTGCTTTGTGCAGGCCGGGAGGGCGGCCCGCGACGCGGCGCGCCTCCGCCGGAACGGCCGCCGCCCCCACCGGAACGATGCGGACCTTGGGATCGGCCACCACTGGAGCGGCCGCCACCCCGAGATTGACCGGCACGCGGCGCGCGCTCGCGCCATACCGCCGGCGGGGGTGCCGTCACGGCCGCGAGATCCACTGTTTCAATTGCCGCGCGCGGGATTTGATGACCGATGTAGCGCTCGATATCCGGCAGCGAGATGGCGTACTCCTCGCAGCCGAAGCTGATGGCATCGCCTTCCGCACCGGCGCGTGCGGTACGGCCGATTCGATGGACGTAGTCCTCCGCATCGTTCGGCAGATCGAAATTGAATACATGGCTCACATCCGGAATGTGCAGGCCGCGCGATGCCACATCGGTGGCGATCAGCACGGCAATGTCGCCGTTGTGAAAATCGCGCATCATTTTCAGGCGCTTGTTCTGCGGTACATCGCCGGACAAGGCCTGCGCCACGAAGCCGTTGGCCGTGAGGGTCCGTTCCAGCACTTCGGCGACCCGCTTGGTGTTGACGAAAACCATGGTGCGCCGCGCATCGATGCGCCGCAGAAGCCCCATCAACAGCGGTATTTTCTCTTCCGTCGAGGGGAAATACAGCACCTGGGTCACTCGATCCACCGTCATCTTGTCCGGCTCGATGCGGATCAGTTCCGGGTTGTTCATGTGCTCATAAGCGAGTTCCATGACGCGATGAGACAGGGTGGCCGAGAACATCATGCTGAGCCGCAGCGTTGGGTGCGGCATTCGGCGCAGAATGAATCGAATGTCCTTGATAAAGCCCAAATCGAACATACGATCGGCTTCGTCCATGACCGCCACTTGGATGTGGCGCAGGTCAAACACGTGTTGCTTGAAGTAGTCGATGATGCGGCCCGGCGTGCCGATAAGCACATCCACGCCCTCCTCGAGGATGCGGCGCTGCTTCTCGTAATCGACGCCGCCGAAGACGATGGCGAGCTTCAATCCCGTGTACTTGCCGATGGCTTCGGCATCGGAATGGATCTGAACCGCAAGCTCGCGGGTGGGCGCGATGACGATGGCCCGCGGCGCATTGACGGGGCGGTTCGGGGCGCCGGGATCGCTCAGCAGCCGATTGAACAGCGCGATGAGAAATGCCGCCGTCTTGCCGGTGCCGGTTTGCGCCTGACCCGCCACATCGCGGCCCGCGAGGGCTATGGGCAGGGTCTGCGCCTGAATCGGCGTAGCGCGGGTGAAGCCTTGTTCGGCGATACCGCGCTTGACGGAATCGGGGATACTCAAGGAATCGAAAGTAAGCTGACTGAGATGGGCGTCTGACATTTTCGCTTTGTGAGTTGCAGAAACTTGCAAAATAATGGGGACCGGATAACAATACGGCCAACCAGGAGAGCTGGTCTATCCGCTCCCTAACCGTATCATCGGTACCCTTTTAAGGTAATCAAGACCGCTAAACCCGCTGTATTGTGCCCGAACGGCCGCTCATCGTCACTTCGCGGTACTCGTTTAGGTTTATTTCCCACAAAACAACCAATTTCAACCGTAATAAATCTCCAAAAGGAGCTGTATCCGCAGTGAGTAACCCAAGTATCGTTCACACCAGCGACGCGACGTTCGACAAGGACGTTTTGAAGTCCGACAAGCCCGTTCTATTGGATTTTTGGGCCGAATGGTGCGGTCCCTGCAAAATGATCGCACCCATTCTCGATGAGATTGCCGACACATATAAAGACAAGATCCGCATCGCCAAGCTCAACATCGACGAAAACCCCAACACCCCCCCCAAATTCAACATACGCGGCATTCCCACCCTGATCCTGTTCAAGAACGGCACGGTCGAGGCGCAAAAAGTCGGCGCGGTGACCAAATCGCAGCTGGCCGCTTTTCTGGACAGCAACCTGTGAGAGGCTACTTAGGGAATCAATCGCGGGGCGGCGGCCAGGGCGGCGGTCAACAAGGTGGCGGTGGCGGCCAGGGGGGCGGTGGCCGATCCAATCGTTCCAACCGAGGGCCTCGCAACGATAATCGCAACGGCAACACCAACGGTGGCCGGCCGATGCACGAAGACTACGGCGACCTGCCGGAGGGGGGCGATGATTTAGAAATCATCGCACCGACCGACCTGGCCCGCAGCCGCAGCTCGATGAATCTGACCGAGCTGAAGAAGCGTCCGATCAGCGATCTGGTCAAGCTCGCCGAGACCATGGGTCTCGAGAACATGGGCCGTTCGCGCAAGCAGGACATCATTTTCGGCGTACTGAAGGCGCATGCTCGCAAGGGCGAGGACATCTACGGCGACGGCGTGCTGGAAATTCTGCAGGACGGTTTTGGGTTCCTGCGGTCTTCCGATTCGAGCTACCTCGCGGGACCGGACGACATTTACGTCTCCCCGAGCCAGATTCGCCGCTTCAACCTGCGCACCGGCGATTCGATCTCCGGCTTGATTCGTCCGCCGAAAGACGGCGAGCGCTATTTCGCACTGCTCAAGGTCGGCGAAATCAATTTCGACTCTCCGGAAAGTTCGCGCGGCAAGGTGCTGTTCGAAAACCTGACCCCGCTGCATCCCACCGAGCGCCTCAAGCTGGAGCGCGGCAATGGCTCGACCGAGGACTTAACCGCGCGCGCCATCGATTTGGTCGCGCCCATCGGCAAGGGTCAACGCGGCCTCATCGTGTCGCCGCCCAAAGCCGGCAAGACCATGCTGCTGCAGAACATCGCCACCGCAATCACGGCCAATCATCCGGAGGTGTATCTGATCGTGCTGCTCATCGATGAGCGGCCTGAAGAAGTCACTGAAATGGCGCGTACGGTCAAAGGCGAGGTCGTCTCCTCGACCTTCGACGAACCGGCCAGCCGGCACGTGCAGGTGGCCGAGATGGTGATCGAAAAAGCCAAGCGCTTGGTCGAGCACAAGAAAGATGTGGTGATCCTGCTCGATTCCATCACGCGCCTTGCGCGCGCCTATAACACCGTGGTGCCGAGCTCGGGCAAGGTGCTCACCGGCGGCGTGGACGCGAATGCATTGCAGCGGCCGAAGCGGTTCTTCGGCGCGGCCCGCAACATCGAAGAGGGCGGCAGCTTGACCATTCTTGCCACCGCGCTGGTCGACACGGGCTCCAAGATGGACGATGTCATTTTCGAGGAATTCAAGGGCACGGGTAATTCGGAAATCCATTTGGATCGCCGTATTTCCGAAAAGCGCACCTTCCCGTCGATCAACATCAATCGTTCCGGCACTCGCAAGGAAGAACTCATCACCGAGCCTTCAGAGCTTTCCAAGATGTGGATTCTGCGCAAGCTCCTGCATCCGATGGACGAACTGGCGGCGATCGAGTTCTTGCTCGACAAGATGAAAGATACCAAGACCAATTCGGATTTCTTCGACGCGATGAAGCGCTAGGCCGGGAGCAAAGCAATGCAGTGGTGGGCGTGGATTGCGATCGGCGCCATCCTCTTGGGATCAGAGTTGACGTTGGTGAACGCTCAATTCTATCTGGTGTTCTTAGGCATAAGCGCCTTGATCGTGGGTGTGCTGCAGCTCGCCGGCTTAGTCACCGCCGACTGGCTGCAGTGGGCGACTTTCGCGGTGATCGCCGTGATATCGATGCTCGCTTTCCGCAAGCAGATCTACGAAAAGATGCGCCGTTCGCTGCCGCCGATGCGCAGCGGGCCGGCAGGCGAGAGCGTGACACTCCCCACCGTGCTGTTGCCGGGCGAAACATGCCGCCTGGAATATCGCGGCAGTTCCTGGAGCGCGGTGAACGGCGGCAAGTCGGTTATCGAGGCGGGCTCGAACGCACGCATCGACCGCGTCGACGGACTGACTCTCGTCATACGCGGCGAAGTCAAAGGCTTGTAATCAGGAGAGTGTCTTGGAAATGTCCTTGAGTTATGCGGCGATCGCCGTCGTCGTTCTCGCCGTCATTCTGGTTTTCAAGACAGCGACCGTGGTGCCGCAGCAGAGCGCTTTCGTCGTCGAACACCTGGGCAAATATAGCCGCACCCTGTCCGCCGGTTTTCACATTTTGATCCCCTTCATGGAAAGAATCGCCTATCGGCACAGCCTGAAGGAAATCGCCATCGACATCGCGGAACAGATTTGCATCACGCGCGACAACGTCCAAGTAGGGGTCGACGGGGTCCTGTACATGCAAGTCATGGATCCGCACTTGGCTTCCTACGGCATCACGAACTACGGCTTCGCCATTTCGCAGTTGGCGCAAACCACGCTGCGCAGCGAAATCGGCAAGATCGAACTGGACCGCACCTTCGAGGCGCGCGGCCAGATCAACGCCAATGTCGTGAGTGAGCTGGATAAGGCCTCCGCGCCCTGGGGCGTCAAGGTGCTGCGCTACGAAATCAAAAACATCACGCCCCCGAAGGACGTGCTGTCGGCGATGGAGAAGCAAATGCGCGCCGAGCGCGAAAAGCGCGCGGTGGTGCTGACCTCCGAGGGCGAGCGGGACGCGAAGATCAACTCCGCCGAAGGCGACAAGCAGCGGGTGATCAAACAGTCCGAGGCCAACCAGCAGCAGCAGATCAACGAAGCTAACGGTCAGGCTGCGGCCATTCTCGCGGTGGCCACTGCCACGGCGGAAGGTTTGCGTCAGGTTGGCATTGCCTTGTCGGACCGCGGCGGTATCGAGGCCATGCAATTGCGCATCGGCGAAGAATATGTGAAACAGTTCGGCAAGCTCGCCCAGGCGGGAACGACGCTCGTGGTGCCGGCAAACCTGACGGACCTTGCCTCCATCGTCACGATGGCGACCAGCATTGCTCGCAAGCCTGCCGCGGGCACACCGCCGCCGGCGGGCGCGCCCGTCATCGCGAAGAGCTAAACGATTCCCATGGCTGAGAGTCGCGCGACCCGCTCGGTTGGGTTTCTTGAGTTCGTGGTGCTGGCGGCGGCGATGATGTCGACACAGGCGATGGCGATAGACGCGATGCTGCCGGCGTTCCCGACCATTGTGCGGGTTCTTCATGTAGACAATCCCAATCACGGTCAATGGATCGTCACTGCCTACATGACCGGTTTGGGCGTGGGGCAACTCTTTTGGGGCCTCATGTCCGATCGGTTCGGGCGGCGCCCGATTCTAGTCGGCGGCTTGAGCCTATATGTGATCGCCGCGCTCGTGTGCGCGCTCAGCGGAAGCTTTCACGGGCTGCTGGCTTGGCGCTTCGTGCACGGCCTCGCGGCGGCCTGTGTGACCGTCACGCGCTCGGTGATTCGCGATTTGTATTCCGGGAGGCAAATGGCCCGCGTCATGTCGCTCACCTTCGTGGTGTTCTTGATGGTGCCGATTATGGCGCCGAGCTTGGGACAGCTCATTCTCTTGCTGGCACCGTGGCGGTACATCTTTGTGGTCTTCGCAGCGTTCGCGGCGACTATCGCGACCTGGGCTTACTTGCGGTTGCCGGAGACGTTGCATCCTGAATATCGGCTGTTGTTGACCCGTGAGCATATCGTCGGCGCGGTCAAGCTGGTGCTCGGCAACCGCACGTCGATTTGCTACACCATGGCCATGATGGTCATGTTCGGCACCATCATGGCGTATGTGGGCATGGTGCAGCAGATTTTCGCGGACGTGTTTCATCGTCCTAATTTGATGCCCGGCATGTTCGCGTTGTGCGCGGTATTGATGGGCATGGCAGCGTACTTGAACTCGCGAATCGTGGAGCGGTTGGGCATGCGCCTCATCGCGCATACCGCATTATTCCTGTTCATCGGCGTGTCGGGGCTGCATGCGCTCATCGCGGCGCTCGGGTTTGAGCACATCTGGACCTTCGTGCTGCTGCAGGCCGTGGGCATGGCCTGCTTTAGCTTGTCGGTGTCCAATTTCGGCGCGATGGCCATGGAACCGGTCGGTTCGATCGCGGGAATTGCCGCATCGCTGCAAGGATTCATTTCGACCTTCAGCGGAGCGCTAGTGGGAGCTTTCATCGGCCGGCAATTCAACGGCAGCACCGTTCCGCTGGCCGCCGGCGGTATGTGCTGCGGAATCATCAGCTTAGGATTCGTGCTGTTGGCTGAGAAAGGCCATTTGTTTCGCGCGCACCATATCAGCTGCGAGCCGGCCGATCTTCGGGCCGCCCCCATCGAGGGCGCAGGGCACGTTTGACGGGTTGCCCGCGCTGTGGCATATCCTTAAGTATGAGATCGATGGCCGTTTTTTTGGTGCTCTCGGCGGTATTTACGCTGGCGCGTGCCGATGAACCGCAACCCGCGGCCGCCCAGCCCGCGGCGGTGCAGCCCACAACCGAAGTCAAGCCAGATGCCGAGACGGGCAAGCCGGCATCCGAGGCCAAGGAAGCGCCCGGGGCCAAGCCGGTACAGAAGGCGAGCGAGACTGAAGGCATTACCGATGCGCAGATCAAGCAAATGCGCGGTCGCGGATACAAGCCCGTCAATCGCAACGGCACGCTGGTGTTTTGCCGCAGCGAAGGCCAGATCGGCACGCACTTCGAACGTACGCGCTGCAACACCATCGATGAGTTGAAGCAAGCTGAACTGACCGGCAAAGAGTACGTGAACTCGATACAGCAACAGGGCTCGCCGACGCCCTTCAAAGGTCCTTAGACGAACGTAAGAGCGGCTGGAAAGTATCAGAACCGTCACGGCCAGCCGCTATGTCACGCCCCTCCGAGAGGGAGGATCGCTGCCCGCCATCGTCGAAGCCGACGATGATGGCCTGTATGTGCTCAAGTTTCGAGGAGCCGGGCAGGGCCCGAAAGCCCTGATTGCGGAATTGGTGGCGGGCGAGATTGGCCGTC
>JAXDQK010000007.1:0-5198 GCA_034667905.1 Gammaproteobacteria bacterium
AAGTCTGTCGCGGTCTTACCTTTTCTCAACATGAGCGACGATAAGAACAACGAGTACTTTTCGGACGGTCTGGCGGAAGAGTTGATCGATCTGCTGGCGAAGGTACCTGGACTGCATGTTCCGGCACGAACCTCGTCGTTCTATTTCAAAGGAAAACAGACCACAATCACCGAGATCGCGCAGGCACTCGGTGTGGCCAACGTTCTGGAAGGCAGCGTTCGCAAGGCTGGCACCACACTACGAATTACCACACAGCTTATCCGGATCGAAGATGGCCACCACGTCTGGTCGGAAACCTACGACCGGAAAGTCGATGACATATTCAAGATTCAAGATGAAATCGCTGGGTCGGTAGTAAGCGCGCTCAAAATATCGCTGCTGGCGGGGGAGACTCCACGCGCTACACCCACTGCCAACACGGAATCGTACACGTTGTACCTGCAGGCTCACGCTATCCGTTACAGGGGCAACGGGTCGAGTGACAGTGCAACTGCCACAGGCTATCTGAAGCGAGCGTTAGAGTTGGATCCCGCCTTCGCACCCGCATGGGCCGAACTTGCGAACAATCTCGCGGCGGACTATTCCACATTCGGGGTGCTCCCATTCCAACAAACGCGTGATCAGGCGCATGACGCGGCGGAACGGGCGCTCAAATTGGACCCGGCGCTGCCATTGGCCTATCTGGGGATGGGACGTCTGTTATACCAGCTGGATTGGAATTGGAACGCAGCTGACGTCGCCATCCGGAAAGCAATTTCCCTGGAGGCCGGAAACGCCGAAGCATTCAGAATGGCAGGGTATCTTGCGACGACGCTCGGTCGCTTCGACGAAGGAATTGAGCAATTAAAGAGCGCCATTGCGCTCGATCCACTGCAGCCTTGGAACTACGTCGCTACAGGGTTCGCGACAAATCGAACCGGTGACTTAACCGCCACGGAGCGAGTCTATAAAAAAGCAATCGATCTTAATCCTACCGGTGGGAAGGTACATTATTTACTCGGTTCGGTTTTGCTCCAGCAGAATCGGCCAGGAGAAGCACTGATCGAAATGCAGCGCGAGACCGACAACGGATACCGACACTGCGGCCTCGCGTTGGTATTAGGCGCACTGGGACGCACGAGCGAGTCGGATTCAGAACTAACGAACGCCGAAAAATATTTCGCGCAGGAAAAAGCTTACTGGATCGCAGCTGTCTACTCCGCGCGGAACGAAGCGGATCAAGCGTTCGCCTGGCTGGACCGTGCCTTCCGTCAACACGACGATGGGCTGCTGTGGATAAAAGCGGAACCCCAACTCAAGAACATCGTGTCGGACCCCCGCTACAAGGCTCTCCTACGCAAGATGAAACTGCCGGAATGAGTCTGACGGTGACTGCAGTAATTTGGTGAACGAGCCGTGACGAGACTATGGGAACTGGGCGATGCGCTGAGCCGCGTCCCAGGACAACGTAGGGATACGCCAGGCAACGAAAAGTGGAGCGGGCGATGGGAATCGAACCCACGGGGAAGGCAGTTCCGAACCTTCAAAACAAGCGGTTTTGTGCGAATGCTGATGCCAAGTGTGATTAGCGTGTGAATTTTCGAGGTATGTGGGGCGACGTAGGGATACATCGAGGTAAGAGATCCCGGGGTCAGTCTTTCAGTCGTGGGTCTCCGATCGGCGAAGCAATGGCCTGCTCCGAAGCGGACACTGACGGCTTCTAGTAGGCTGGGCAAATGGGGAAGGCAACTTCGATGTTATTTGCGAAGAACAATGTATGGTGCCTGCTTTGTGTGCTCGCCCTGGGACTTGCTGGGACGCCTTGCGTGCTCCAGGCGCGGCCTTGCGAGAGTCTTCAGAAACTTGCCTCGCCGACGGTGTCCATCATCGAAGCGGTGGCCGTCGAGACAGACACGTTCACGCCGACCGGAAGTTCGGACGCGCTTTCCCATCTACCACGCTTCTGTCGCGTCTCCGTTCAACTCCGCCCTACTGCTGACTCCGATATCGGGGCCGAGATCTGGCTCCCCGCTTCCGGCTGGAACGGCAAGTTCTTGGCCGTTGGCAATGGCGGATGGGGTGGCTCCATCAACTACGACGATATGGCTGATGCGCTGCGTCGCGGCTATGCCACTAGCGGTACCGACGACGGCCACACGGGACGGGGCGCCGGCTTCATCGCAGGCCACCCGGAGAAGTTCGTTGACTTTGCCTACCGTGCCGAGCGTGAGATGACCCTAGAGGCCAAGCGACTCATCAAGGCGTTCTATGGTCATAAGCCACGGTATTCCTATTGGAACGGTTGCTCCGGCGGCGGACGCGAGGGTCTGCTGCAAGCCTACCGATATCCCGATGAGTACAATGGCATCATCGCCGGTGACCCAGCAAACATCCGCCGCAACGCGTGGGCGCTCTGGCTCGCGAATCGGACCTTCAAGGATCCTGAGGCCGTCATCCCGCCCGAGAAATACCTGATGATTCACCGTGCCGTGCTAGAGGCCTGCGATGCTAAAGACGGGTTGAAAGACGGTCTGATCGATGATCCGGCAAGCTGTCACGTCGATTTCAAGGTCCTCGAGTGCGCGAATGCCGTTGGCCCGGACTGCCTGACTTCGCGCCAAGTTGAAACCGCGCAAGTGATTACGAGCCCTGCCACCACGAAAGCAGGCAAGGTAGTCTTCCCACGCTTGGAACCGGGGACGGAGCTACGATGGGACCGCCTTGCGGGTGGTCCGCGCCCGGCAGACATCTTCGTAGATCAGTTTCGCTACGTGGTGTATCAAGACCCGGACTGGGACTGGCGGACCTTCGACTTGGAACGCGACTCAGCTAGGGCGAACGCCGTTGACAAGGATATCGACGAACTGGATCCGCACCTTGCGGCGTTTGCAAAACACGGCGGTAAATTGCTTATCTACCATGGCTGGGCGGATCAGCAGGTAGCCCCCGGCTCTAGTATTGATTTTTATGAATCCGTGCTCAAACTGAGCGCGCAATTAGCTCAAGGCCCGAGTTGGATTCGTCTTTTCATGGTACCCGGCATGGCACATTGCATCGGTGGAGAGGGTCCCGACACGTTCGACAAGATCAGCCTCATTGAGCGATGGGTCGAGAAGGGAGAAGCTCCGGCGCGCGTCATCGCTGCACACAGCACCGAAGGAAAAGTCGATCGCACGCGGCCACTCTGTCCCTACCCGCAAGTCGCTCGCTACAACGGCGCAGGCAGTATCGACGAGGCGTCGAACTTCACGTGCCGACTGCCATATTAGCACCGTCGCCAAAGCTGCCCCTTAAAAGTGGATGCGTCTGCGAAGCCAGAGCGATTTCTGGTCTCGAAACGTACCCTTTTGGACGATGAGCGCATGGCCGGCATCGGAAAGCGCATGGGGCAGCTGTCGGCCAAACCCGGACGTTCGTCGGCCACGAATGCCAGGCGCACAGCGGCCATTCACTTCACAGCGCATTGCATCCGCCTCAGCACAGGTCACGGGTGTAAACTTGGACAGAACGGGTCCATTAATTCCGAGGAAATGAAATGAAGTCCAGCCGATTGGAATGTTTCAGGGTGCCCGCGGCCGTCGCGATGGCCATCGGCGTGATGTCTTGGATGCCGGCACAAGCGCGGGAAAGCCGCTGGGCAGCTGCCGACGAATCAACTGCAAAGTCTCTGATCGACTATGAGCGCCAGTGGGCCGAGGCCGGCTGTACCCATAACGGCATCCAAAAAACGATTCTCGCGGAGGACTTTTACGGAACTGCTCCGGATGGGTCCCGGTACTCCAAAAAGAAGGAGCTCGCTGACGCGCAAAGCGGAGTTCGAGAAGAAGCGTGCACGATATACGAGGTGACGGTCCATTTTTTTGGTGACGCCATGGCCATTTTGTATGGCAGTGAAAGTGCGGTACACGTTGAGGCTGACGGTCGAAAGCACACGGTCAAACTCACTTGGACCGACACTTGGCTAAAACGGCGAGGCGTTTGGCAGATTGTGGCAGCTCAAGATATGCCCAGCGAAGTTAAGTAGCTGTACGTATCGGCAAGATCGGACCCCGTACAAACCGTTCCTGCGCAGATTGCTGGAGTAGGTGCACAGTCGCTGCAATTGCCTGCTCCGGAGCGGACGATCACGAGTGGCGGCAGAGGGGGTCGAGTCCAGCCACCTGCAATCACGATCGCCGCGGCGCAGAGAGTGTGAGAATCGCGCAATTTATTTTTGTGAACTGCTGCGTGTGACTGTACGTGTGAATGCTGGGGCTACCTGGGGATATGTGAGGACACGAGATCGTCGCCAAATCGGCGTCCGTTCCCAACGCTTTCCCACAGGATCAACGTGTTAACCCCAATCTCGTTTCCCTACGGATCCTGACCTATCCTGAGAGTGGAGCGGGCGATGGGAATCGAACCCATACGGGCGGTGCTTCCGAGCCTTCAAAACACGCGGTTTGATGCGAATGCCTATGCCAAGTGTGATTAGCATGTGAATTTTCGCGGTATGTGGGGCAACGTAGGGACACGTGAGACAACTGTCCTGACTTCTGATGTGCTAGGCGGCATTGCCGGCCGCCGCGCGATTTACATGTCATTCAGACAGCTCTCGATAATGCTTCGGCCATCCGTGTTTGCCAGCCAGGACCCGTAGCCTTCCAACGCGCCAATGTCTCCGGTGGCAATCGGATAGAGATCGATGTACGCGCCCTGCCTGACTTCGGTCGTCCACGTGGTTTCAACATCTTGGCAGCAGACGCGGCGCCGAAGATTTCCGGCAACACGTCACGCGCCTTGCGAGCACGCGCAAAGGTTTCCTTCGTCCACGCCGGGTTCTCACGATCCGCCTTCTGGGGATTAGGCTTGCGCTTCATATCGTTTCACCTCGCGTTTGTTCGCCTTGCGCAGACTGATTACATGAGTATTGTCGGCGCGCGGCGTGAAAACCATCATATGCAATCGATCTAGACCTAACGCCTGAAATCGCCGCTCACCGTAGTCCTTTCGAAGATCCTCGACTATGAGCGCGCTGTCCCAGGCAAATTCCGCCGCCAATTCAAACGGGACGCCCCGCACGAGTACATTTTTCTCGCTCTTGGCTGAGTCGAAGCTGATATCCACCATTTATTGTATATACGTATATACCGTAATGCAAATGCATTTCTAGCGCCTGCATTCAGCGATCAGCAGAGCTAACCAACTCGACCGGCGAGCTAGTGCTTTCGGCCAACTAC
>JAXDQK010000008.1:0-2706 GCA_034667905.1 Gammaproteobacteria bacterium
CGGCGCCGCTGGGCTTGATCAGCCAGAACACCGAGAAATCGACATCCACGATGTTCTCGTCGCCGGTCAGCATCAGGCTTTCTTCCGGTATGGTGCGGCTGGGAGCGCCGCGGCGCGAATCCTCGACTGGGCGCATGCCGATATCGACGCGGTTGACACGCGTGACTTTCGGGGTGAGCGCAGACTCGATCGGATAGGGCATGTGATAGTTGAGGCCGGGCTGGGCGTCGCGCACGTATTTGCCGAAGCGCAGCACCACCCCGAGCTCGTCGGGATCGACCCGGAAGAATCCGGAAAATCCCCACACCACCACCGCGACCAGAGCGATCAGGGCGATCCCCTGGCCGCCCAGACTGCCGCCGGGCAGCGCCTGGCGCAGCCGCTCCTGGCCACGGCGCAGGAACTCCTCCAGATCGGGCGACTTGGGGCCCTTGCCCCCCGCCTGCCACGGTCCGCGATCTTGATCGTTCCACTTCATCGGATGGCTCCTCGCCAGACCCCTGCGCCATGCGTCGCGCGTGGCCTGCGCCGGGATTTTGCGGTTCTAGGACGGCTCAAGGACTTCTGTGACTTTAGGCGGCCTGCGTATGCGTCTCGTCGGCGGGCTTCATGTTTTCCGGCTTCATGCGCCACAACTGAAAACCGTCAAATTTGATGGCCTGCTCGATCTTGGCCCTGGAGAAATGGTGCGGCGGGTGCTCGCCCTGCCGGATCGAGCCATCCTGGCTCCAGGGACCATGGTTGGAAGGAAGCTTGCTTCCGGACGAATCCCCGGCGAATGCACGCAAGTTTGCGCTCGATTCCGACGTGAAGATGTAGATTTGCATCAAGAAATGTCCTTCCGTTGAACGAATAAATCAGCCGCTGGTGCGTTGTTTCGAGTGCTTTAGCTGTGTATTGTGATAGCTTAGCACAATGAGGGGCGGCAGGATCGTAGCACGGGAGACCAGGATTCTCCAGGAGCGCGGCTTGCCCGCAAAGCGGCCGCGAACGGCGCGGTAGCCGCAGGCGGCAAAGTAGCCGCGGACACCGCGCATTATCCGTATTTATGCTGAATCGTTCGCATTTCGTGGTTCGGAAGCAAAACGCTTGATCACCGCCCATATGTGGGCGGCAGCCAAATTCGAGGGAAATCCAATGATGCATAAGTTCCAGGTCGGTCAATCTGTCGCGCTTATTCCCCGGGTCATCCGTCAGGCGGCGTCGGGCACCTACGAGATCACCCGGTTGATGCCGGAAAACGAGGTCGAGCCGCATTACCGCATCAAGAGCCACTCGGAGCGGCACGAGCGGGTGGTTCCTGAAAGCGAGCTGGAGACGTCGCTGACGTCTTGAGCAAGGCTTGCTCGGGCGGTTCACAGGATGGTGTTGCCCAGCACCATGACGAGCGCAAAAGCCGCGATCGTCATGGCCCCGAAAGCCATCTTGCGCTCACGGGTCACGGCCTCATACCAATTGAGGGACGAGAACATCCCTCCCAGAAAAAGCGCCAGAATGAGCCATTTCACCGCGGTACCCCGGTCACCTCAGGGGCGCAAGACGCGGATCGAAGGTGAGCTCGATCCGGCCTTCAGGTCTTCACGCAGCGACGTCCTCGCGAAATCGATGCTTCGGCAATATGCCGGCACGATGACGGCAATCGAGCGGGAGAGCCCTCAAACGGCCCTCCCGGTCGCAGGGAATCACAAAGCTTCGAGCTTGTCAGCCGCGATCTTGCCGGAGCGCGAATCGGTTTGCGCCTCGAAGGTCACCTTCTGGCCCTCGCGCAGCCCGCGAATTCCCGCGCGCTCGAGCGCGGTCGCGTGGACGAACACGTCCTTGCCGCCGTAGTCGGGCTGAATGAAGCCGAAGCCCTTCTGGTCATTGTAGAACTTCACCGTACCTGTGGTCATGAATTTTCCTTTCACTGACGGTTGTGCACGTCGGATCGGGCGCGACTTCGCACCTGATTCCGGTCGTCGAATTTGGAGAGAGTTCTGAAACGTGCGCCGCACAGTGCGAAGCGAAGCGGCCCAGTGGTCCGGCCAAATGTCGATGCCGCACGTGTACAGGTTGAAACGCAATATAGCAAGACAAGAGAGATTTTGGCCGCTCCGCGCGCGGCCAAAATCTCTCTAGCTGATGATTAATCACCTCTCCCGCGTCGAAGAGGTGCGAGCATCGGCTTGGCCGAAGCCGGTTAATCCTCGAAGGTCAGGTTGGCCGCCTTGACGACGGCTTCATAGACCTTGATGTCGGCATCGATCATGCGCCGGAAATCCTCCGAGGAGGTGCCGCCCGGAGTGACCGCCATGGCCTTGAGCTTCGGGCTGACGTCGGGCGCCAGAATGGCCTGCCGCAGCGCCGCCTCGAGCTTCTTGGCGATCGCGGGCGGCGTCGCGGCGGGCGCGAACACGCCGCTCCACAAATGGATGTCGACCTCGGGCAGGCCCTGCTCCGCCATGCTCGGCACATCGGGTAGCTCGGGCGAGCGCTCCGCCCCGGTGACCGCAAGCGCGCGCACCTTGCCGGCCTTGACCATCGGGACGCTCGGCGGTCCGTCCGCGATGGCGATCAGGCACTGCTCGCTCACCACGCAGAACAGCATCTCGGTCGTGCTCTTCCAGGGAATCCCCACCCCCGGCATCCCGGTCTTGAGCTTGAGCAGCTCGGTGGTGATGGTGAATGCCGGAGACGTGGTGGCATAATTGGCCTTGTCGGGATGCT
>JAXDQK010000009.1:0-9299 GCA_034667905.1 Gammaproteobacteria bacterium
AATCACGCAGCAACTCAAGCCGTCGGTATATCCCAAGGTGGACGATGAAGCGACGATCATCGTGACCTATCCCAAGGCGCAGGGCATCATCCAGGCATCCTGGAACTGGCCTTACGGCAGAAAGGACATCGAGATCTACGGCGCCACGGGCGCCATCCATGCCGACCGCGAATCTTTGACGCTGCGCAAAGGCGAAGAAGCGGTGCAAACGATACCCATGCGGAAACTGACGCCGCCCGATGACAGCCCGTTTAGTTATCTGGCCGCGGTAGTCCGCGGGACGATCAAGGTCGCACCGGTAGATTTATCCGCGCTGGGACTGAATATGACGGCGATGCGCATTCTAGAAGCAGCGAAAGATTCCGCCCGAAGCGGGAAAACTGTGTTGTTTAGCTGATGAGGCTCGCCTTTACGCTGTATCGCAGCGGCGCGCGAAGGATGATCCGGGCCGGAATCAATTGTCGTTGCATTTTGAGCGGTTTAGGGCGCTGAGTAGCTGTCAGGGGGACTTTGAGAGAACTTCGGCCGCGCCTAATGTGCAAAAAGCTCATGATTTCTGCCGAAGACTATAGACGATGAAAGTCGATGAAAACACCCGCGGCTCCATAGCCAACCAGGAAGCGGTCCGGCTGCTTAAGGCTTGGATGAGCACCCTTTTTATCGCCGATTGCTTCGTGTGCATCGTGGGCGGCCTGTATCGAGGCCTATCCGGCACCGACATGCTATCGGCGGTCGTGAAGTCGCTGTTCTTTTCCTATGCGATGGGAATCGTATTGATAATATTGCAGTTCGCTACTTTGGCCGGGTGATCGGCGTCACGAGGGTATATCCCGTTGGAATGTTGCGCTATTTCGTCGTGCTGGGCTCCCTATCGGTAATCATGGGTTTATCTCTAGTCTTAAGCGAAGCACCCGAGAAACCGCCTGAAGACACGTCCGAGCTACTCAATTCTCAAACGGAAAAGTGGCAGGCCGTAAAGGACGCGAAGTTTTTCTGCGCGAAGGAGGGCAAAGAAGTGCTTCTGCAAAAGCTCGATCGAGCCAACTTCAGCGTCACATTCATCTGCCGATGACATTTCGAAATCTCGATGTGTGTAACAGAGAGCAATCGAGTCGTTTATGGAATCTCGCGCCGGGGAACGAGTAGCGCATAACCGTCTGTCTCGCCGTTGCATCTCGCGGCCTGCGCGAGACGCTCCAGAAACCGGGTCCGCTCGCTCCTTGCGTCCGGGCCGACGCTCCGCCGGACACGATTGGGGTGATGCTCTCTTGGACGCAGGGCCAGACGATCGTGGATTTCCGGAGCATCGATCAAATCTTTACGACGCATACCATGCATCGCGGAGCCAATGTGCGGCCGTTGCAGAGGGCGGCTGTGCAGATCGATCCGGTTGTAACGCAGAGCAAGGGTCTTCCCGCAGTTGGCGAACAGCTCGACCAGACGAAGAACAACAGCCCGGACCGGCTCGTCGGCTACACTGGCGGCTGGCTGTCCCAAAAGGTTGATTATGAAGAAGCCCGCCCTCCGCTTGACCCTCGCCGCATGTCTCGCCTTATTCGCCTTAGACGCAATAGCGGATCCCGCCGAACTTCGCGCTCTGGCGCATGAGTACTATCTCTGGCGTGACGCAGCTTATCCCGTGGCCAGCAGCAGCAATGGCGAGCATCGCTTTGACTCGCGCCTCACGGACTTGCGCATGGCCGCGGTGGTTGATCGCCAGCGCCATATCAGTGAACTGCTGGCGCAAGTGCGCGCCATGTCCGATGCCGGCTGGGCCAAGGATGATCGCGTCGATCGGCTGCTGTTCCAGGCGCAACTGACGGGTGCGGATTTCTTCGACCGCGAGCGAAACCCGCAGGCTTCGGATCCCCAGCTGTACGTCGACGAATGTACCAATGGCGTTTTCAGCCTGCTTCAAAAAGATTACGCCCCCGCCCGGACGCGCGCCTTGGCGGCCACGGCACGTCTGAAGAAAATGCCCGCGCTGCTCATGACGGCACGCGGCAATCTCACCCAGCCGGTCAAGCTGTATGCCTCCCTCGCCATCGAGGCGGCGCGCGGCGGCGATGAGCTTTATACGGTAAGTCTCATGACCCTGGCGGATAAGCTCTCATCGACGGAGCGACGAGAACTAGTGCAGGCACGCGACGGCGCCGTGAAGGCGCTGCACGAGTTTGCCGATTGGCTGAGCGCCAATGCGCCTCAAATGCCGGATTGGCAGCCCATGGGCGAAGCCAAATACAATTACCTGCTGAAATCTGTGTTGCTCTTGCCCATGGATGCGCATGACATCGCGCACCTGGGCGAGGTAGAACTGGCGCGTTACCGCGCGCTCGAGGCGATGCTCAAGGACCCCAGCCTCGCCTCGCCGGATCCCGCGAGGGCGGCACATATTCCGAAGGATCAGGCCGAATTCCTCAGCGCCTACCAGGCGCGGCTGGATGACATCGTGAGTTTCCTCAAAAACAATCACTTGGTCACATTGCCGCCCTACTTAGGCTCCTTTCAGATTCGTCAGCTGCCGGAAGCTTTCAAGCCCACCTCACCCGGCGGTTTCATGAACGCACCGGGCCTGTATGACAAAGACCCCACAGGCTTCTACTACATCCCCACCTACAATCCGAAAAGCGGCAATTTCTATATTCGCGCCGCCATCGAAGACCCGCGGCCCATCCTGGGGCACGAGGGGATACCCGGGCATTTTCTGCAGATTTCCATCGCCAATCATCTCACCAATGAGATCAGGCGCCAGCACGGTGATTCTGTGTTCGTCGAGGGATGGGCACTGTATGGAGAGGAAATGCTGAGCCGCGAGGGCTTATATCCTCAAGATTCCGCCTCGCAAGGTCAGGTGCTTCGGCTGAGCCGCTACCGATCCGCGCGCATCGGCGTGGATGTCAACCTGCAATCCGGACGTTGGAGCTTCGAGCAAGCGGTTAAGTATTTCATGGAGGCTGGGGGTCTCGATCGTGAAGCGGCCGAGGGCGAGGCGGCGGGCGCCGCGTCCAATCCGTCGCAGAAGATTTCCTATATCACCGGCAAGTGGCAAATCATGCGCCTGCTTGGGCGCTATCGCGACCGAGAGGGCACGAATTTCAAGCTCGGTGCCTTTCACGATCAACTCATCAGCTATGGCTCGTTACCCGTCTCGGTGATTGAATGGCTGATGTTCGACGATGACAGTCAGGTGCAGGCGGCGCTGCACTGACGGCCGAACTCAAGGGTAAGGCGTATACGCCGAACGCCGCGACACGAAGTCGTCGCCGGTCCGCAAACAAAGCAGGAGCGGAGCGTCGCGGTGTGAGGGGAAGGTAGTATTGGTGCCTACGCCAGAATATTGAGGAACCCATGAACACGAGTCTTCTGAATCGCGGTCTCTTCGGGCTATGCGCCTTGTTACTTTCGATCCGCTTCACGGCGGCCGCGCCTTTGCATACGGATGCTGCGCCTGTCCATTTCGCCGCCTTCACCATTGAACAGATTCTAAGCGCGCCGTTTCCCTCTGATTTGGTGGCTTCTTCCGACGGAAATCATTTTGCGTGGGTGAGTAACGAGGCCGGTAAGCGCAATGTGTGGCTCGCCACCCAACGTGCCTCGGGAAACGGTTATGATTCGAGACCCCTTACGGCCTATACCGAAGATGACGGGCAGGACATGGCGGATATTGCCTTCGTGCCGCGGCATGACGGCGTCTTATTCGTTCGTGGGGGGGACTTCGAGGATCCGAACAAGTCCGCTCCGAATCCTGCCCATCTCACGTCGGGCGTGGAGCAGGACATCTACTGGGTCAATTTCCAGGGCGGTCCCGCCGTGAAGCTGGCCGAAGGACACGCACCTGTTGCCTCGCCGGACGGTGAGCGAGTGCTGTTCCTACGCAAGGGCGAAATATGGACAGTGACACTGCAGGCTGACGCCAAACCCTCGCAGCTCTTCAAGGCGCGCGGCATCCTCGACTCGCTGCGTTTCTCGCCGGATGGAAGTATCCTGGCGTTCGTCAGCAATCGCGGCGATCACAGCTTTGTCGGCATTTATTCGTTCAAGCTGCAGACGTTGCGTTGGATCGACCCGGGTGCCGGCCAGGATTTGGAACCGCGCTGGTCACCCGATGGTTCACGGCTCGCGTTTCTGCGGCTGCCGTGGGGCCACGACGAAGTGGGTATCGGTCCGCATCGTACGGGACAACCTTGGTCTATCCGTGTCGCTGCCGTTACGGGGGAGTCAGCCGCACGCGAGGTGTATCGGGCTCCACGAGGCGCGGGCAGCGTATTCCATCCCTTAAGTTCCGACGCACAACTGTTCTGGGCGCAGGGAGACCGACTGGTGTTTCCGGCCGAGAACGATGGTTGGCTACACCTGTATGCGGTAGCGGCCGGCGGCGGCAGGCCGCAACTCCTCACACCCGGCAATTTCGAAATCGAGTATGCCGCGGCTTCACCTAACGGCAGCGCCATCATTTACGCCGGCAACTCCGGCGATATCGACCGCCGGCATCTATGGCGGCTGAGTTTCCCGAGCGGCGCACTGGTCGCGTTGACTAGCGGTACAGGTATCGAGACCATGCCTGCCGTTGCCTCCAATGGGGAGTCGATCGGCTTCTTGCGCTCGGATGCGAAGCTGCCCATGCGAGTAGCGGTGCTCGAGCGGGGGAAGATGGGCGTCGACCTGGTTCGCAACGGGTTGCCTCAGGATTTTCCGTCCTCGTTGGTGACACCTGAGTCGGTGTTGCTGCCGCTGCGTGCCGGAGTCGCTGCTCATGCTCAGTTATTCCTGCCACCCGCCGGTGGTGCCGCAACTCGACATCCGGCACTCGTGTTCATGCACGGCGGTCCCATCAGGCAAATGTTGGCTGGCTGGCACTACATGGATTACTACAGCAATGCCTACGGTATGAATCAATATCTGGCAAGCAAAGGCTACGTCGTATTGGCGCTCAACTATCGATCGGGAATTGGCTATGGTCTCGACTATCGGGAAGCGGAACACTACGGCGCCACCGGCGCGACCGAGTACAACGACTTGCTGTCGGCGTCGTCGTACCTGCGCGCAAGACCGGATGTGGACGCCGCCCGAATTGGTCTATGGGGCGGCAGCTACGGTGGCTACATGACGGCGTTGGGGCTCGCGCGCAACTCGGATCTGTTCGCCGCCGGCGTCGACCTGCACGGCGTGCACGATTGGCACAATTGGAGTCTCGGGGAGCGGGGCGGGCGTGATTTTTACGCTCTGGACGCTACCCCCGACGATCTGGCGACGGCGCTCGCCGCCTCGCCCATCAGTGCAGTGTCGACGTGGCGGTCGCCTGTGCTTCTGATTCACGGTGACGACGATCGTAATGTAGCCTTCTCGGAAACCATGCGGCTGGTGGAAGCGCTGAACCGGCAGGGTGTCGACCACCGCGAGCTCATCTTTCCCGACGAAATACATGGCTTTCTTCGTCACGAGAGTTGGCTGCGAGCCTACCACGCAACCGCAGAATTTCTCGACGCCAAATTATCAACTCACTAAAAACCGCTCGAAGCGCCTGGAGCCGGCGCAACGCGATTCTGGTGTGCATCGTGCAGTGAAAAGCATCAGGGCCTGTTCGATCTGGGATACACGAGGCCCGACTTCTGGCAGGGTGTTTTGCGGCGGCTAGTCGAACAGCGAATTTGACATGCGCTGACCGCCCTTGGTCCGCGGACAAACGGGTAGTATTTGGATCGGGGTGAGCACGAGCCTACGATCGAGCAATGCATGGCGTAAATGGGGAGGCGAATTTCATGATAACAACAGCAGGTACATTATTGAGCGCGGCGGTGACGGTACTCGCGGTGCTACTGGGTCTCTACACGATGGTGCTCGTGGGTCGTATGCGCGGAAAGCACGGCGTGCATGCCCCGGCGATGACGGGCGCTCCCGAATTCGAGCGGGCGATCCGCGTGCAGATGAATACCCTCGAGCAGTTCGTGCTGTTTCTGCCGCTTCTCTGGCTTGCGACGGTTTATCCAGTGGTATCGGGATACTTGGCCCCTGGCTTGGGGCTAGTCTGGATAATTGGGCGGGTCTTGTATGCTTCAGGCTATATGGCAGATGCCGCCAAGCGGAGTTCGGGTTTTCTCATAGGTGGAGTCGCGCTGCTCGGATTGCTGGTGCTGTCGATTGTCGGGATTGTCCATGCGTGGCTGGTGACGAGGCCAGTTTAGATTCTGCGATGCTGTGATGCCGACTTCAAGGTAAGTACTCCTTCGCCGGCGTGATCTATCGCGGCCGCTTTCGCATGCGCCGAGCCCTTGTATTCACGCCCCCTCGCGTGACCGAGACCCCCAGCCTCGCCGCGACGGGAACGGCGGGTTAGAAGCCATTTCTTGAGCCGTGCCAACGCTAGATTCTTCGCAGTACCAATTGCGCTTCAGGAAATGCGCTCAAGGAGTTATGGGACGGGGCGCCAAAGAGTCGGGAGCGTCGATTATCACTCGCAACCGAGTGTGCTTCGTTACGCGCTGCGCCCGCCGAGCATGCGATACTTTCCCGAACGGTGCTCCATCTGCCAGCGCAAGCTGGCGGCCAAGAGGAGCTTTTTCGCACGGCTAAAGTCCAACTGTGTGATCAGCATGGGAGATAGAAAATAGTCGGATTCTCCGATAAGTTCGCCCGCTTCAACGGGGTCCAGGGTTTTGTGCATCATCGTCCATCCCTCAAACGCTCGCTCGGGTATGGATTCCCTGGCAATTAACGTTAATTGGGTGTGCCTGTTGTCGCTAAGGATGGTGCTGTACACGGCGTCAACCATTTCTGGCTGGCCCTCTAGCACCTGCAAGAATGAGCCACTAATAAACAGAAGCATGCCGGTGATTTCTTGTTTTGCATTCGCCACGCGCGCCTGGTGCAACAAATCGGGAATTTCATGCTCATGAAAGCATTCAGTGGACCGGCTAGCATATGTCAAGCTAATCAGAGTCTTCATGGCGGCCCCCTTTTTTAGTGTCGCCGAGTGACAGTACCGAGTTTTCCACGCCATCGAGTGAAATTGGAGATTTATGAGACGTGCGTCTCAACTACGTACGTGGCGGTCGATGTTGGTTCCTTCCGTTCTTACGCCCTGATTCTGTTTGGGGATGCGATGAGGACCCAGTTCAAGCGGATAATGATTTGACAATATATTCGCCGCCATTCCAAGAGGATGGCTTCGTAGTCGTGCTGAAGCGTTCCGCCACAGGAATACCGAGAAGCTGGAGTATCGTACGTTCACTCTTCTCAACGAACAAAACGAGTCATGCCTGGATGTAAGTGTATATGCAGCTTCGGAATCGCAAATGAATGAGAGACTGAGTGTGTTGGAGCGGATGAAGTATTCGGTGACATTGTGCTTGTCGCTGGGCTCCGGTGAGATTAATCCTACAGCGTGAAGATCATCCGTCCTTGGAGAAGCATCTGAGGGCTCCCTATACTGAACCTTACTCGATAGCAGGCGCACGTTGCGTCTCATCGCATAACTTTGGGGAGATTTTCAATGATCTCGAAGAACACGATTTCCCTTGGACCTCTATTGTTGCTGTCGGGGCTATTCCTAGGGTGCGTATCGCAACCCAGCAAGCACCCCGCTTACCTACATGCGATATCGGATCTCCGCACGGCGCGATGGATGCTCGAACATCGGCCGGGCGATGCCGCGGTGAGTGCGCATGAAAGTGAAGCCATTGGCGAAATCGATCGCGCGATTCGAGAATTGACCAACGCCGCTATCGACGATGGAAAGAATATTCACAATCCTCCCCCAGCCGATGCGCCGACTGACTACCGCGGTCGCCTTCACAACGCGGCCGATTTATTGCGAAAGGCACGTAGCGATACCTATCGTGAAGAGGACAATCCGTCTGCTAGGGGTTTGAGAAACCGTGCTCTAGGGCACGTTGACGCGGCACTGCACGCTACGGAACGAGCGATTCATGACGTAGAAGTCGGCCGTTGAGATGAAGTAACGCGGTGCAGCGAATAAGAACAGTTGTCTAATGGTTCCGGTTCCTGGAAATGTAGTTTTCCTGGGCTGATAGGAATCATGGCGGTGAGCTGGATGGCGAGGAATTGGCCGCCTTTGTACAGGCGGTGGCGAAGATAAAAACATCGCGGAGCCTGAAATATGAGTGACGTAAAACTTAATCCGTGCCCATTTTGCGGCGGCACTAATATACAGAGCGATTGCTTTAGTGCGGCGTTCAGTATTCCAGCTCGTGCCGAGGATTGTTTTGACTACTGCAAGGATTGTGACGCCCAAGGGCCAGCCGGAAACGATGTCGCGGAGGCGCACGACCGTTGGAATGCGCGCGGACAGGCTGCGGCATCTGGTTTGCGGAAAGCTGCGAGCTAGTACACTCTACTTCTCGAAGCCGGCGCTGCCGCCACTATTCCCGCTGAACGAAGCAATTCTGGAAAGCTGGCTCGGCTTCGGTAACCGTCCAAAAGCGGTGGATACGAAAGGGCCCCTACATTGTGAGGCGCGTCGTTTTACAGTTGTCGTCACCGTGCTTCAGAGCTGCTTCGTCTCGGCTGGCGGAGTCACGGCAACGGCGGTAGGCTCTGACATGTTGCGTCGACGGGGAGGCGGTAATGGCGATTAAACGTCCAACAAAAGGTAAGGGTACGCCAACGCATAAGCCGGTCGCGTCTGCGCCGTTGCGCCACGTCGATGTCAGGCGCCCGCAGCAGATGGTACCCGGCGAAGTTTGCGTAGGGTGGCTGTGCAAGAACCGGGCTTGCGGGCTCGTGATTGCGACTGCGGACACAGCTCCCAGTGACAAACCAACGGCTTTCGATGATCAGTTGACTGCGATCAAATGCCCTCATTGTGGGGATGAAAATCTGTACCGCTGGAGCGCTCGGAGCGAACAGAATTACACTCCGAAGAGCGTCTCCACGTTCCCAAGCTGAACACCGGGCTAACTCGATTAAGCGCAGCGAGCGAGCCCGGATGTATCTCCGACACGACTGTGAGTGGGTAGGCAACCCGGAAGTTTGGCTGTCTGCGCGTACAATATTGAACCGCGGGCGCTATGGCCCTGCGCCTGGGTCGAACATCGGCCGCACTTCCGACTCGCCGTCGAATCCGGGCCAGTACTTTCGATGCAACTCCATAAACTCAGTTGCAATTCGCACAGCTTCCGCCTTCGAGTCAGTCTTCAAGATCGCCCAGCCACCGATAACTTCCTTGGCCTCGGTAAAGGGTCCGTCCGTCACGGTGATCTTGCCGTTGGCGAGGCGCACGCGAACGCCGTCCTTGCTCGGCAACAGACCGCCGGTATCAACAAGGCTCCCGTCCTTAAGGG
>JAXDQK010000010.1:0-27995 GCA_034667905.1 Gammaproteobacteria bacterium
CATTCTTCACGCCGGACAAGTGCGTGGGCGTGGGCAGGGAATGGTCGAAAATGCTGGCGAAGATTCGCTCCAAATAGCCCGCGCCGAAGATTCTGACGCTGGCTGAATAGCGTACCGCTAGTTCAACCAACTTAGCGTCCATCTTTCTACGCTCGCTTACTCGAGAGCGACGGCGCATACGTGCAGGACACCGGTACGTTGCTCAGCGAGAGTCCGCCGTAACGCGCCATACTGTATTTCCCACATCGTCAGCAATCAGCAACGCACCGTCCTGATCCTGGATAAGTCCCACCGGCGCGCCGAACAGCTTTTTCTCATCGGCCGAATAGAATCCGGAAACGACAGTCTCCGGTTTCCCGACCGGCTTGCCTTGCTGGAACGCGACGTGCACTACTTCGTAACCGCTTAAGGGTGAGCGGTCCCAGCTGCCGTGCTCACTGATAAACGCTCCTCCCTGGTACTTCTCTGGCAATGCATTCTTTTCGGAGAACCACAACCCGAGCGGGGCAACATGCGAGCCGATCGCGTAATCCGGCACGATCGCCTTCGCGACGAGATCCGCTCGCTGGGGTTCAACCCGGCGGTCGACGATCTGCCCGAAGTAGCTATACGGCCATCCATAGAATCCGCCCTCCTGCACCGCGGTCAGGTAATCCGGCACCAGGTCGGCGCCGATCTCGTCTCGTTCGTTGGCGATGGCCCAGAGCTTGCCGGTTTGCGGTTCCCATTGCAGGCCGGTCGGATTGCGGATGCCCGACGCGTAGATTCGGCTACCGCGTGTGGCGACATCCACCTCTAGTACCACCGCACGCCGGTACTCCACCTCTAATCCGTTCTCGGTGACGTTGCTGTTGGAGCCGACCCCCACATACAGCTTGCTGCCGTCAGGGCTCGCTAATAGGGCTTTGGTCCAGTGATGGTTGACGGCCCCTGGCAGGTCCGCAAACTCTACGCCCGGCGTGGTGATCTGAGTATCTCCCGAGTGGTAGGGAAATTTCACGATGGCATCGGTATTCGCGACATAGAGGGATTCGCCGATCAGCTGCATGCCGAACGGCGAGTGCAGATGTTCGATAAACACGTGCTTCTCCCATTCTCCGCCTGCAGTGTCCTTCTTGCGCAGCAGGGTGATCCGGTTACCGCCTTTGCCGCCCTTTCCGGACTGATTTTTCACCTTGGTGGCAATCAGTTGCTTGGGCGTCGTCACAGGCTCGGTACCGGGCCCATTGGATTCCGCGACCAGCACATCGCCATTGGGCAGGACATAGACTTGGCGCGGATGCATCAATCCGCTTGCTATCTTTTCGATCTTGAGGCCGGCCGCAACTTTGGGGGATTGTCCCTGCGCCCAGCCGACGCCAATGGGAACCTGCATCGGCGGCAGCAAGAAGTCTTGCGCCTTTGGCAGCGGCGGCGCGTTGCCGGATTGCTGTGCGGGCTCGAGCGATGCTTTCTCACTGCATCCGCTTAAGGCCACCAGTGCAAGTGCCAATACGCCCCGCATGACGGTCTTACTCATTGACGTATCCTCCCCGGGCTGCGCGCTCCACGGCAACGACGATGTTGCCAATGGACAGGAGAATGACGGTGCAGACCGAGAGCCACAGGCCAGTCGGAACCACCGCATAGGCATCGCGGCTGTGCACAAACGCGTTGACGATAGCCAGGACTATCGCAAACAGGTTGAGCCAGAAGTCCAGCTTGTCCGAGCGAGTTGCGGTCCGCCGGGAAGTGATCCAGACCTGCGTCAGGTTGACCAGGCGAGGCACCACAGCGAACAGCAGGCCAAAGACGATGAGCCACGCGGCGCCTTTGTCCCAAAGCATCACGGCAGTCTCGGAATAGATGATGTCGAAGATCAGGGCAGCGACGAAGCAACCGAATGGGATGGGATTGAGAAGGCCATAGATGCTCTCGGCAACGATGGAGCGACGTGGTTCGGGACGGAGGCTCATGGAACTGCTACCTCATTGTCAATCGGATTGCGGAAAGGACCGTATCCGAACCCTACCGTATGTCAGCCTGCAGGGCGAGTCTTGTACAAAATGCTAAAAAATAGGTCGTCCCTTGCAAATTCGAGACATATCTCAAGCGCCCGAAATTTGCCCACGTGCGGTGAGATAGGTGAATCGGGCCCTAAGACACGGTGTCTCCGTAGCGCTTGGACTAAGTGTCCGCTTGCACCGCTCGGAAGAGATCGAAACCGGACATTTCCGGCTTCTGGCGCGCTTCACCACCCGCCAGCCGGATCTCCTTTCCCGGGCATTGACGACTGATCGACACTTCGCGGAGGCCGGCTTTGAGGTCTTGTTGCCCGCCTGTTAGCAGAGGCTGGTGACGATGCGCGCTGACTTGGACGCGCTCCATGCCGCCTCCCAACGCTTTCCCAAAGACCCACTGTGCCGGTCAAGCTGAAACTTTGCCGATCCCGCTATTCGTGAAGGGCGGATCCAAACATGGACGGCGATAGTTGAAATTCAAAGTTGTCGATGTCTCTCGCGTGCTTCGAAAGGAAGGGTGGCGGACACCGGATGGCCAAAGGCGCCATCCCGTGTAGCACTGCTTTGCCGACGCTCTAAGCGGCCTTGCCGGCGGCGAGCGCCTGAACGTCCGTGGTTCGCAGCACCTTGCCGCCAATCGCCCAGTCGCCGCTTTCGAATTCGTTGATGCGGACCCAGGTCACCGGGCGCATGTTCTCGCCTTCAACCTGGACCATCGCCTCCGTGACTTTGGCAATGAGTTCCTTCTTTTGATTCTGGGTGAACACGTCCTTGATTACATCAATGGTAACTAGTGGCATATTGCTTCTCCTGTTCAGTTGGCTTCGCGGCCACGGGCCATTCCCGTAACCTGTGCGCACAGATTGGCACGCGCAAATCCCCGAAGCTTGCGGATTCCCTGGAGAAATCGTGGAGATTTCTAGCAGATTGCATCCGCGTGCGCTAACCTGCCACGATGATTTACCAGTTCGGCCCCTTCGAGCTGGACTTGGCCACGGTTGAATTGCGGGAGGGCGACAAAACCCGCGCGATGGAACCGCAGGTCTTTGCGTTGCTCGCTTTGCTGGTGGAAAACCGGGAGCGTCTCGTCTCGAAGGATGAAATTATCGAGAAGGTGTGGGACGGGCGCATCGTCTCGGACGCCGCCGTAACTAGCCGGGTCAAGTCCGCACGTCACGCACTCGGTGACGACGGCAAGTCCCAGCGATTTATCCGGACGATCCACGGGCAAGGCTACCGGTTTATCGCGAGCGCAAAGGCCTTGCGTAGCACAGCGTCATTCGATATGTCGGCACGCGCAGGTGGAACGCTCGTCGAAGGCGACGCCTCGGGCACCACCGACGCGGCCCATCATTCCGACATGAGCTCCAGGCCTTCGCTCGGCGTGCTACCGTTCCGTCTGGTAGGCAACGGCGGCAAATATGCAGCGCTCGCGGTCGCGCTTCCCGATGAACTGATCACGGAGTTATCCCGTTTGCGGTGGCTTTTTATCACCGCTCGCGGATCCTCGTTCCGTTTACAGGCGGCCGGCAGCGATATTCGTGAGATCGGTGCGCTGCTGCAAGTGCGCTATTGCCTCAGCGGAACCGTTGAAGTACTGGATCGAAATATTGTCGTCGCTGTGGAGCTCGCCGACACGCAGGATGGCGGCATCGTATGGGCCGACCGCTTTTCCGGCCGAATCGACGATGTGCACGTGATGCGCGAGGACATCCGATCCCGTGTGCTCATGGCGCTCGAAATTCATATCCCAGTCCACGAGGCGAACCTCGCTCGCCACCGCGCGGCTGACAATCTCGATGCCTGGTCCGCCTACCATTTGGGACTGCACCACTTGTACCGATTTAATCGCCTGGATAACGTCGCCGCGACCGGCCTGTTTCAGCGGGCGGTCACCCTAGACCCCGGCTTCGCGCGTGCTTACGCCGGCATGTCGTTCATACACTTCCAGAGCGCATTCATGCGGTACTCGGATAATATCGCCACGGAGATAGGCCACGCGAGACGCTTCGCCGAGCGAGGCGTGGAACTCGATCCACTGGATCCGTTCGTCAACTTCACCATGGGGCGCACCTACTGGCTCGAGGGAGATTTGGAAACCAGTCTCGGCTGGCTCGAACGGTCGACGACGATCAGTCCGCACTATGCCCAGGGAATCTATGCGCGCGCCTGGACGGAAGCGCTGGCTAATCGAGCTCAAGATGGCCGCGTGCATGCTGATTTGGCCATGCGCTTGAGTCCACTGGATCCATTGCACTACGCGATGCGGGCGACGCGCGCATTCACCCATCTGGCGCTTGGCGAGGATGTGGAAGCGGCGCATTGGGCTGATCGGGCTGCACGTTCCCCAGGAGCACATGTTCTGATCGCGATGATTGCCGCCGCTGCGCACGCATTGACGCTGGACGCTGCGCGTGCCGCTCATTGGGCATCAAATGTGCGCGAGCGCAACAGCTCGCTCACTCGCGCCGATTTCTCGCGAGCGTTTCCAATGCAATCCGAAGCGATGCGTGTCCGCGTGCTGCAGGCGCTGGCGCAGCTGGGATTCTGATCTACGGTATATAGTGTGCGAGGTGGAGAGCCTCCTCTCGGATGCGCCGCTGCGTATCCGCGTCGACGGACTGGAATCTCGGAGGTCATATGCCGAAACGTGAGGCTCGGAACCCCACCTCAGCGAAGGGCGACTGGTTCATAGATGACCGCTGCATCGATTGCGCAGCATCAAGAGAGGTCGCACCGGGGCTGATTGTGGAGCGCGGCGGCAAGTCAGTTTTTGCGCGGCAGCCGGTAACAGAAGATGACATGCGAGCGGCTTGGCGTGCGGTACTTCTCTGTCCAACGGCGTCTATTGGAAAGGAAGGCCGGCGCGAGCCGCCGCCCGACTTGTTTCCGCAAGAGATTGAGCGCGGCATATACCGCTGCGGTTACAACGCGCGCTCCTCATTCGGCGCCCACTCATATTTCATCCAGAGGAAAGAAGGAAACGTGCTCATCGATTCACCACGTTACATCGCGAGACTGGTCGAGGCCTTCGAGCGTATGGGTGGTCTCACCGACGTTCTGCTTTCGCATCAAGATGACGTGGCTGATGCCGACAAGTATGCCGATAGGTTCAGCGCACGAGTCTGGATCCACGCGGATGACCGCTCGGCGGCTCCCTATGCGACGAATGTGCTGAAGGGGACTGAGATGACGGACATCCGAGGAAACTTGATCGCAATCCCGGTACCCGGGCACACGCGCGGCAGCGTGGTTTACTTGTGGCGTGAGACTTATCTGTTTTCGGGTGACTCTCTCGCCTGGAGTCGCGAGACACACGACCTGATCGCTTTCCGCGAGGCCTGCTGGTACTCATGGAGTGAGCTCAAGCGTTCACTTGCGCGGCTCGGAGAGTACCAATTCGAGTGGATTCTTCCCGGACACGGTCACAGTGTGCACCTGCCTGCGGCCGAGATGAGCGCGCGACTCCGGGCACTCGTGGACAGGATGTAAACCGGCTCCCTCCCAGCGCCCCAAGCGATATTCGATCGACTTGGCGGTGACTTTGCCGGAAGAGAACTCCCAGCGCCTCAGTCTGGGGAGACTGAGAAGATCACTTTCTCCGGATCAGGCAGGTCCTCGACGCCGCCGGGCAGTAGGGCCTGGGCGACGGCGACCGAATTCAGAGACTCCCGCAGCAGCTTGACGGCCAGCAAACTATGCGAGAGCCGAGAGCTACTGGTCACCGAATTACATTTAGCACAGTGCGGTTATCGAGCCGGGCGTAATCTTGACCGAAGGCGATTTCGTGATCGTGCACGATACTCTGGCAAACCCTCCAATCACCCGCTTCACTTCTTCTTTGGCAATGCGTCAAGCGGGTAATAAACGGAGAGTGGGTCCCGGGTCACGTCCAGTTCGATTAGATCTTCATCCCAATGATTGACCGTAAGCGCCCAGCGTTGCCGTTCGCCTTTGACGTAATCCTCGATGTCGGGAAAGAGCTTTCGAATGAGTTCCGCACGAGTCATTCCGAGTTTGGGACCTTGGCCCTCTGGAGGCGACACATTAATGATTACGAAATCCCACGGCATTCCAGGTGAATGCGACTTCGGCGCGTACAACGTGCTGCTGATCGTGACGCCCTTGGCAATTTGGAAGTCCATGATCGGACGATGATATTTTTTGTACAGAGCGAGCCATTCATCCTGCCGTCCAGGCGGCGCTTTATAGTAGTCAACGCTGACGCGATTCGTACCCAATTCCCGTCCGGCCATTGCCTGTGCTCCGGCCGTCCGGCAGTGGAAATTCACCACGCCGAGAATGACGAGTGTCGCGGCCGCAATTCGTATAGCTAATTTCACTTCAAGATCTCCTATGGCAAAGTTTATCGCGGGCTTCGCACGATGGATGCACAGGCGCCGAGCCCCGAATGGAAGTGTGTGGCGCTTACTCCGGTCCGAAAGAATATCCCTTGCGACAGAGCGCAAGCAGCTCCCCTTGGCTCAAGTTGTCGACATCGAGCTGCGGGAGAATGTCATTCTCGGCGACGAAGCTACGCCCGTAGAGTGCACCGATGAGAGTCAGTCCGGCTTCGTGCAGCGGCATGGAAACGCCGGCGATCCTGCCGAATTTAACCAGCGGTACGATACCGAACGGAACGTCTTCGGTCACATATCGATGCGCGAGAGTCGCCGGGCCCGGTGGCGCGCCGTTTCGCCGGATATCTTGCTCGGCGGCCATCTCGGCGACAGATCCCAGAGGAAGTCCGAAGGACTCGTGCAGGTGTTCCTGCACGGTCTGAACGGATAGGCCGAAACGAGACGCGAGCTCAAGTCGCTCAGCATCCAAGCTTTCTATCAACCGGCCGACGGCACTGCTAATCCCGCGATAGGATCCCCATTCCTCGCCATACTCCATACGGGTCAGATTGCACAGAGCGACTGCGAGATGCGTACCAGGGTTCACGTTCGTCAACGTTGCCGCCATCACGTCCGACGTCGGCTCGAACACATCCCCGAACATACCGGTTAACAGCTGTGCCGCATCCGCGTTATCTTCCAGTCGTACCGTGCTGGCAACAACGTGCTTACGCACGCTCGCGATGTGTACCTCGCCGGGATTGATCCTGCGCCCTGCCACGGCCGTAGTGGCCCATGCCGATATAGGACTGCCGACGCCGCGAAGACTCAATTGTCGAGAGAGGTACAGTGCGCTCAGTGACATGTGCGAACTGATCGCGATCAGCTGGTCAGCGCGGACATGGGGTGCGAGCAAATCGATCACGGCCTTATGGCCGTTCCCCGGTACAGCCACAATGACGGCCTCGGCGTCCTCGACGGCATCGGCGATATCGAGACTCGCAGAGGCGTGGAATTCGCCTTCCAAAACGCCGGTGGACACGATCGGCTTCCCGTCGAGCAATGTTTGTACGCCCTTGCGCGACGGCGCCCACAGATGCACGTCGTTATTATTGCTCGACATGAGTGCCGCCATGCCAAGCCCCACGCCGCCAGCCCCAAGAATTGCTACTTTCAATTTATTCGTCCCGAATATGGTCGCCTGGCGATCCTCAACGATTTGAGGCCAGGGGCAGCACGACTCTACATAAGTCCACTGCAGCTAGAATCTGTAGCTAATCGACAAACCGAATGTGCGCGGTTGAATAATCGCGGCGGCCAGCGGCGCGTCATAGCCATCCCGCACCTCGGACACCAGTCGCGTGATCCCGTATGAGTTACCGACATTCTTGATGTAGGCCTCGACGCCAAGGCCGCCGCGGGTAACGCCCGCATGCAGATTGCCTAGGTGGTACTCAGGCATGACAGGCCGGACAAACCCGGGCGGCGTACCCGAAATAAAGTCGATGGGCCGGGACCCCTGATATTGGAAATTCCCGCCCACAAAGCCGTTGACCTCCGCCGTGAGCGGAAAATCGTAGTCCGCCGCCACGTTGGCAGAAAACTTCGGCACATCAGGCAGGTCGTCGCCTGATTTCCCGCCGATCGCAAGCGCGTCGGAGGTCAGGTAGGCGTGGGTATAACTGGCATTGGCCGACAAACTGACGCTCGTGATCGGTTTCCAGGTCCAGGCGAATTCGGCACCGGAACTTCGTGCGCTGGCGCCGTTTCCCGTGACGATGAATCCGCCGGTATTCACGATGACCTGAATGTCCTTCCATTCGATGTCAAAGGCGGAAAGATCGATGGTCATACGCTGCTCTGGAAAGCTCGCCTTGTAGCCGACTTCATAGTTGGTCAACTTGTCGGGCTTATAGGTTTCCGGGGCGCCTTGTATGAGGTCTGAGGCGGCGACGCCGGTGGGACCGCCGGGCCGAAAGCCTGACGCGATACGAGCATAGATCATGTTGCGTGGGTCGAAGTTAAAGCTGGGTGAGAACAGGTACGTGACGCTATGATCGGACGATTTTCCGACATCTACGGTCGGTGGACCGAACAGAATGCCGGAGAACGGAGTCACCGATGTCTCGGAATCGCTCGTGAATCTTACGCCCGCCAGAATTTTGAATTGGGAAGTGAAGTGGTACGTCAGATCCGCGTAGCCGGCGTATTCTGTGTATGAGTCATAAAGAGTGTCTGTGAAGATTCCCCCCGCTACGGGAGTGATGGCTCCGGTAACCGTACTAAAGGGATTTGCAAAGGCTTCCGGCTTGCCGCTGTGCTCGTGGGTGTAAAAGAATCCGCCCAACCATTCAAACGTATCGCTGTCCGGTGAAGCCAGCCGGATTTCTTGAGTGGTTTTATTGTTGTTGAGCGTTATATTGTCGAAAATCCCTAGATTCGGTACGCCGGTGATGGATGACATCAGCGGACCGAATTTGTCAGTAAAGTCGATATTCACTCTTGCCGTTCTCGTCCCATAGCTGCTGATGGAGGTGAGATTGGCCCAGCCAAAATCATAGTTGAGGCGAAGGCTATAGAGGGCGGTATTGAGATCCCAGTTCTCATCCCCGTAGCGGACTTGCTCATATTTTCCGTAGATTGGGGTCAGGTTCGAGTTGACGTCTACGTTCGATGTGTTCGCCGTGTGGTAGTCCTGGAGAACGCCGGTCAATTCCGCCGAGAATTGTCCTGCAGGTTGCCACAAGAGAGCCACGCGCCCGCCGTCGACTCGTGAGCGGTTCACGTTACTCCTGTTTCGATGAGGATCGTCGATGTACCCCGGATCGAGACGATCAAAGGCGCCGATGGTAATCCCCAGCTCGTTGTTGATCAGCGGACCATCGAGCATTGCGCGCACACCGCCGCCCTGACCGCCGCCATCGATCGCGCTGCCATCCAGCTCGACCCTCCCGCTATACGTCGTTAAGCTGGGTGGACGGGTGACGTACTTGATCAGGCCGCCCAGTGAGCTGGCGCCATACAACGTGCCTTGTGGGCCGCGCAGGACTTCGATGCGCTGGAGCATGCCAGGATCAATATCGAGTGTGGCGACGGAGCCGTAGGCATTGGCCGTCGAGGAGCCGTAAGGGGCGTCATCAATATAGGTGCTGGTCGTGGCCGGATTCGCATAGCCGAACCCTGTGGTGATGCCCCTGAGGATGACGACGGTCTGTCCTGGTTCCGAAGAAAGCAGATTCAGCCCCGGCACGGAGGCCGCATAGTCACTCAGTCGCAGATCCCCCTGTCGCTCCAGGTCGCTCGCTTGCAACGCGGTGACGGGAGCCGCGACGGAGAGCAAGTTTTCCGACCGCTTTTGAGCGGTCACGATGACCTCATCTAGATTGCCCGATGGCGCAGTGACGGCGGACGCACCGGCTGCCTGAGCATAGGCCGTGGCCGTAACAAGAATCGCCGACAGAATTGCGATGGCCGACGTTGCCATCTCGAGCAAGCGGTTTCGGGTTTTGTACACTGACATTGGCTTTGTCTCCCTATCATTTTAGTGACCTTGCACACGACGCGTTGACGCAGGTCGTGCTTAAGAGTCTAGGGAGCACTCGGCATTTGCTCAAAGACCGATAATTGGTAGTTCCATTCTCCAGGGTTATGGGTTTCGAAGTGCAGATGCACAGAAGCGCCGCTCACCTCCTACGGCGCCGGCTTGAATACCATGATTTGAGCTTCGGTGCTGAGGTGTGGCACCGATACATACAGACGATCCAGATCGCTCGAGTACAAACTCGCCTTGGCCATGACAGCCGTGTCGACGGTTGCCTGCCGGCGATAGACGTCGTTGGCCTCGATCGTGAAGGTTTCGAGGTGGCCCACACCGGTCGATATGTAGATGCGCTGCCGCTTCTGATCGATGGAGACTCCATCCGCCAGGCCACCAATCGGCAGCGTTGTAACCGCGCGTCCGTTGGCGGAATCCAGCACGATCAGGGACCCCTGCATCGGCGAGTCGCGGCACGCCACGTAGAGCCGGCTGTGTTGCGTGTCGAGCGCAATGGCCAGATTACGATGCCCAGTTCCGGGTAATTTCCAGGTGGCCACCGCCTTGCGTTTGCCCAAATCCACGACGGCGACCGCGGCCTCGTTCACCAGATTGACATAGAGTAGTTGCCGTTCTGAATCTATCGCCGAGGACTCGAGACCGGAGGTTGCTATGGAGATATCCGCCACCTTCTCCATTCGATCGGGGTCTACTACAGAGATGAGCGAGTGGTCCATTCCCGCATCTTCACCGCCATTGTTGACGTAGATGAATCGTGAATGCGGATCGTAGACCAGCCAATCGGCATTGCGCGCGAGCGAGATTGTCTTGATCAGCGAATAGTCCTCGCCACTGAATACCTTCAGGTCACCGCTGGCGCCGTCGGCCACGAATAGACGTTTGAATTGGGAGCTGTAGAAGCTCCCGTGTGGATTGCCAATATCGGAGATCACCTTCAGCACACGCCCGTCCTTCAAATCGAGAACGGCAACCGCCTTGGCAGCCTGGGGCGTGGCGAATAACCGCGCGCCTACCAAATCGATCGAGGGATAATCTGCATACGGGCCCACCGGGATGCCCGGAATCTTGATGGACCGCTCCAGCACGAGGGGACCGTCGGCCGCCGATGCTGGTGTCGCAGTGACTGCCCATGCACAGGCCAGCCATGCAACCGACACAATGAGCGGGCGAGCGCCGCGGCCTTGGGGTACAGCGCGCTCGCCGAAAAGATTTTTGTAGAGGTAGTTCATATTGGTTTTCGCGAGCCAGGTGGCTCAAAGCTCGATCCTAGGCACCGCCGTCCTTCTTCGTCCATGTCGAATTTCAGCGTACTTCATTCGCCCCGGTTATGGAGTTTTCACACCTAGGCGCTGAACGCCATCATTAGATACAGCGCCGCGAGGCCGATCAGGCAAAACACAGCGAACAAGGGCGCCATGAATCGAAACCACTCGATGTAATCCACCTTGGAAGCAGCCAAAAAGGCCAGCAGCAAGCCGTTCGTTGGCGAAACCATGTTGGTCAGTCCCGAACCCAGCAGCAATGCTGTCACCGTCACCTGGCCGCTGACTCCCGCGAGTTGGCCAATCGGCGTCAGAATTGGCATGGTGATGGTGGCCAGCGCCGAGGTTGAATGGATGAGCAGATCAAACACCATTTCCGCACCCATCATACCTCCCGCGACCACACTGCCCTTGTGGTCTTGAATCAGGCTTGCGAACCCCTGGACGATGCTGTCCAGAACTTGGCTCGACTGCAGTATGATCTGCATGGCGCTGCCGAGACCGATCATGACGCACGCCAGCAGCATGCCCCTCATGCCCTCGAGAAATGCATCGGCCGCCGCGCCTAATCCCAATCCTCCCACCAAGGCGAGCGAAAGCGCGAAGGCGATGAAGAAGGACCCATGTTCCGCAGTTCCCCACGACCAAAGACTCGTGCCGATCACCAGCACCGTCCCTCCCAACGCAACGGACACGAGTACGGCGAGCTGGCGCGCCGTGAGCGCAGCTGCCTCGGGAATGTGATCGACTTTGGGCAGCCGGCGCAGGTAGAGCAGCACGTAGCCGAGTCCCAACGCAAACATCACGACGAAAATCCCAAACCTAGGGACGAATCCACTGAAAATCGGCACTCCGGCCAACGGCTGCGCCACCGAGAGAAGGATGGGATTGGTAACCGACGCGGCATAGCCAATCATGCTCGCCATCACGACCACCGCCGGAACAAATAGGTTCGGCAGTCCGAGCCGCTGGCCCAGAGCCATGACCAGCGGAATGATCGCGAGATATTGGGAAAGAAAACCCAGAAAGGTACTGCCCGCTGCCAGCAGCAACATCAATCCGGCCGCCAGAAGATTGACATTCCCGGAGCAGAGCTGCAGCAGGCTATTGACCCCCGCGTCAACCGCGCCGGTGGCGCGCAGAACTCCGAACATCCCACCAACGAACATCACCATGAAGATGAGAGTGGCTGATTTGGTCATGCCTGCTGGAATCGACGCGAACAATGCGACCAATCCCGCGGCTCGGGCGGGCGAATCCGTTTCCGCAGGAGCGGTCATCGACAGCAATGCTGGCAGGCCGTTCAGCTTAGGAGAACTATGATAGCTGCCCGGAACGACTTGCTTGCCATCTCGATCGAATTTGCCGGCCGGAACCACGTGGGTCAGCACGGCGGCGGCAAACACCATCGCCAACATGGTCAACACTGGATGCAGTCGACCCTGCCGCCTCAGCTTGGACGAGTGAGCCGTCATCATGCAATGGCCATCCCTTTGGTGTTCGAGGACGATACGCGCCCATGCTATAGTCCTCCAACTCCAAAAAGCGCGCCGCTTATTCCAAAAGGTTATGGGGTAATGCTTCGAGATCTCAACCTTCGGCAAATCGAAGCCTTCAAAGCGGTGATCGAAAACGGCACGGTGAGCCGCGCAGCTCTGGTGTTGAGCATATCGCAGCCCGCCATGAGCAAGCTCATCGCTCACCTCGAAAGTGATACGGGACTGAGGCTCTTCATGCGACTGAAGGGTCGACTCGCCCCGACCGAGCAGGCCATGCGCCTCTACGAGGAAATCGATCGCATCTTCGCCGGCGTGCATCAGGTTGCGAATGCCGTGGATGCCATTCGCCGCGAGGAGCAAGGAAGGCTCGCGATCGGCGTCATGCCCGCCTTGGCGGGCTCCTTCGTTCAACGCGTCACGACCGGCTTCCTTAAGAACCGCCCCAATGTGTTTTGCTCAGTGCAGTCGCTCAGTTCGCAGTGGGTGGTGGACAGATTGGTGATGAAGAAACTCGACGTCGGACTCGTGAGCGCCGGTATCGATAATCCGTATGTCATCCTCGAACCGCTGATGGAGCATCCGCTGGTCTGTATCATGCCGCTGGATCATCCTCTGACGTCCAAGAGCCACATCGAGCCCCAGGACCTCGATCAGATCCCCTTCGTCACCTTCCATCCCGATGCCTATATAGGTCACTTCATTGAAGGGATATTCGACACTTACAAGGTCAAGGTCCAGAGCGTTCTCGTCACCAACGTGGCCCCCACTCTGTGCGAATTCGTGGCCGCTGGACTCGGCGTATCATTAGTCCATCCACTGATGTTGAGCGGGCTCGAGGATCGACTCGCGGTGCGCAGATTCGAACCAGCGATACTCTTTAATTTCCAACTCTGCCGCAGCGCCGAGAGCAGGAACGCACCGCTTGTCGAAGCTTTTACAGAAGAGTCGCGGGCTGCTGCCGCTCAGATTTCCCGCTCGATGCTCAAAGAGTCTTAGCAATGCCATCGATGATGCCTGAATTCGCCATCGGCATCCCGAGGCGTTTGCCGCCTCAGCTGGCTATGGCGCGTTTGCTTGCGCTTTGGCTTTCGCAACTTTCTGGGCGGCGGGAAATCGATACGCGGTCAGAACGATTCCAACTAAAAAGAACACCCAGCCATCATTTTAAGTCGCCGGCTTTTGAGGAAGGCGGCTTTTTCGTGATTGAAAAGGAATTTTCTTAAACACGACGTGTAAAACCATCGGCAGTCCAGTCCTCGCTGCCGACACCGTGATGAACGAAGAAAAGTCCGTCAGGATCGTACTTCGTTTTGATGGCCTGCAGTCTCGAATAATTCTTTCCCCAATAATCGCGTTGCCAGTTGCGGTTAAAATAATTGCTTTCCGATACATAAGAGCCACTGTTCGGCGCGATCTTGCGCAATTCCACGGCCGCTAGGTCGATCGCGCGCGCGTCCTTGCGGGCTGCTTCGAGATCAATGGAAGCGCGAGGCTCTCCCGGATAGGCGCTCTTCTGTCCGTCGGCGATAATGGCAAGCGCGAAAGCCTCCGTCACGGCGGGATTGGTTGCCGTATTCAAAGTCGCGGCGAGAGCGTCGGGCGCGGCGCCGGCAAGCCCTTTGTTGACGTGCAAGTAGATCTTCTTGTAACGACTGGCGGCGAACAAAGCATCACTGAGACGGCTGCGCTGATCTTCATGCAGAAGCCGTGCCGGCAGCCAAATGGAGTCGTAACCGTTGAGAAACATGCCAACCTGCTGTTGGTCGCCCTTCCACCAGCCATGATGTTTGGGTGCGCCCGCGCGCAGGTCACGGGTCATCGACGGATTTCGCTCGATTTCCCACATGTGCCGCGCTTCGTGCCCGCTCGCGCCGAACGCATCCGCAATGGCATAGTCACTTGGCAATGCTGTGACCCACTCGAAGAAGGGCTTCCACACCGCCTGCGCTGACTGCTGGTCGAGCCCCTGGCTGGCCATGGAAATCTCGAACGTATTGTCGGGCGCGAAATACACCTGCTCGCCCCAAATCGGATTCAGAAGATTGTCCCGATAGAAGCTGACAAACCGCGCGATCAATTTGCGAAAGGCTTCGTCGGAGTGGGCCTTGACCGTGCCCCATGCCCCGCCCATGAACTGGGGGAGATCATGCGTCCGAAGGGTAAGCTTGGTGACGACGCCCCAGCTACCCCCACCTCCGCCTTTCAGAGCCCAATACAGATCGGGGTTGGTGCAGGCGTTCGCGATGCGTATCGCGCCGTCCGCTGTGACGATCTGCGCTTCCAGAAGTCCCGAAGCGGCCGTACCGAAACCCCTCGAGAAACTGCCAAACCCACCGCTTTGCACGAGCCCGGCAACGCCGACATCGGTGCAGCCGCCGCCTTGCACGTAGCGGCCGGCATTGGTCGTCACTGCAGTGTAAAGATCGATCCACACGGCGCCCGCTTCTGCCGTGACCGCCGGGACCGGCGCAACCTTCCCCTCGCAGCCTTGACCGACAAAGGAATCATGAAGCGTCACCGCGTTCATGCCGCGCGTCCACACGAGCAGCGAGTCGGGCGCGTTGGATGTCCCGAGGTAGGAATGACCCGTACCCTTGACCACGAGCCGCAGATTGTTGTCGCGCGCGAAATTGACCGCAGCGGCTACGTCTGCAGCGTTCCGGGCTTTCACGGCCCACGGGCTGGGTGCGGGCGTCCAGGCATCGAACCAACCGCAGACTTGCGTGCCGCCCGGCTGATCGCCAATGTAGAAGGGATTATCGATGTTTTTTAACGCGTCGAGGCAGTCCGCGCCATCCGGAGCACTTTCGCACGCCCCGAATAGGGGATGCACCTCGAGCAGATTGCCTCCCACATCCTCCTTCAGCTTCGCCCAGCTCGCTGCCCCGGGCCATGCCGGATCGCCGGGCCGCACGCGTGATCGGAGGCCGCGCGTGTTGCCAATTTTCGATTCGGCGAACCCAAATCCAGGAACCAAACCGGTCGCCAGCAACGGAAGACTCATCGCCGCTCTAATCAAGTTTCTTCGATTCACACTTCGCGCCTCAAGTAACTGCGAAACCAGGCTGCAAGTTACGCCGCCGGCCTTCGGGCCGGCGACACTCCTATATCGGGCGCTATTTCCGACCCGACACTTTGAATAGCTCGTTCTTCCACCATTCCTGCTCGCCATCCTTGCACTGGAATACGCTCATGCTGACATCCCCGGTATTCGGAGCGCGCTGCAATTCCAGTCGTACGCGGTACACGCCGCGTTGCAGCGGTACGATGAACGCCTGCCTCGAGTGGCCACGCGCGCCGTCGTTGTCTATTAGTGGCCGGCCCGCGACTGACAGGCGCGTCTTGTTGCTCGATTCAACGGCGAACACGTAGTAGCCCTCGAGAGCAATGTCGAGACTGCGTTCCACAGTAGCCGCAAATGCGTCGCGTTCGGCACCGGAAAAGTCGATCTCCTTGTCCGTGTCGAAGGTCTTGAATGCCTTGCTGCGCTTAAAGTTCGTCCAGGCTTCCGCAGGGTAGAACGCAATGTGCCAGGCGTCTGTTCTTTTCGCTGTGCGACTCGGCGGCAACGCCGTGCCGCTTCTCAGTCCGTGCGGGATCGCACGATCGAAAACGCCGCGGTTCGACAGCAGTTTGATCTGCGTCCTCTCCGGGTCAGAGACCGCGATCTGTCCAGCGGCCGTCGGCGACGCGGCCGTGGGCTCAGAACCGTCGGTGGAATAGTGCAGATCTAAGTCCCGACCGGCGTCCGAGACCAGGAACACCGGCTTGCCCTTGATTACGATTCCACCCGTCGGAAAGAGTTCGATCGGATCCTTCATGTACCCTCGGTAGGCAAATTTCAGCGCGTCGTAGGTGCCCTTGAGCTTGAGAGAATCGTGGCTCTCATCGGGATACGCCGTGATTTGCCAGTGCAGGTCGGGCGACGCCTGGTGTTGAAAGATTGGTTCGACCGTTGACATGCCCATGCCTTCGTACGGCTGGCCGCTGCGGGCCCCAATGTAGATCGCCTTGCCCTTCGTCGGGATGTCGGCCAGTTTCTGGTCGATGACGGCATCGAGCGCATGCTTGTCCCACCACATGGCCGGATCGAGAATGAGGTAACCATCGAACAGCGCCGGCTCGTGCAGCAGCGCGTACATCAGAAACAGTCCGCCCAACGAGTGACCGTGAACGAGGTGAACCTGGTTCGTCGGGTAGTGCTGATCGATGTATGGGACGAGTTCGGTCTTCAAAAAGCGAAGGAAGTCGGCTGCGCCACCCGAGTGCGGCCTGTCGGCGACCACCAATGTCGGGGTGAAATCGTGATCACGAGTGTTGCCGTGCTCGTCGATCACATTCGGCACGCCGACGACGATTACCGGGGGGATGAATAGGACCTGGTGCATAAAATTGACGATGTCGACCACGATCTTTGTGTTCCAATCGCCGTCGAGCACGTATAGGGTTTCGTAGCGCTGCGTGGCATCCGCCTCGAATTCCTTCGGTAGATAGACTTCGACGGGCCGATTCTGCTTGAGGACGTTCGAGTAAACCGAATCCTGTTTGGCTGTCAGCAGCTGCGCCTGGGCGCCGGTCCAAGCGAAAAGGAAAACGCAAGACACGAAGACGCGAAACTGCAGACTGCCGCTGTGCATCGTTCTTCCTTGTCTGGTGTCGTCGGCGATCGAATGCAATTCAGGACAGCACAGTATGGTTTATGTTACCGCCCGCCAATCCGCAGCGAGCAAATCGGTCGAGCTGCGCCAAGTGTATCATCCGAACATGTCGCCACAACTTCCGATACGGACCGAAGTCGGCCTGGATGACATCGCCTTCGGTCCAACTGTCGCTGTCTCCAGTGCGATCGTGCAAAGTGCCGCGGCTATCCGGATAATCATTGCGATCCGTCCACTCAGCCGTGACGCCCCCAACACGGCCGCCGTTGTTCAGCTGCAATCGCGCGAGATCACTCAAAAGTGGTCGATGCCTCCACGCGAGTGGGCCGCAGCCAAAGCCCAATTGGCGATGGTGTTCGGTGATCGCTTCGAGGTCAATCGTTAATCAAACGGCTCGACACAGAATTTCTGACAGTCCCCCGTCCTTCTACCAAGTCGCAGCGAATCATCCCGTATTCGCGTCTGTGCAGTCAATCTGCGTCGCGAGCTGCCGTCAGCTAGCGTCCCTTTCCAGAAATGAAAACTCACGTCCGACAGATACTCTCTGCATTTGCGTGGCAGCTATCGCTTTATGTCATGAAACTGTGACTACCGGACCCCCACGCCAGCGAGACTAAGCACAAGCTCCCCGGCAACGCAACAACTCCTGCAGCGCAGTCATCTCCTTTAAACACCACGGCGAATCACTATGGCGAGTAGGCAAAGTCGTAGCGCTCGCCGAGCGAACCAAGGCGCTTTCGAGCTAGACGTTGTCCTCGCGAGCCCACCATTTCCAGAAGCATCAATTGCACGCTGAGAAGGATGTTGCCGCGCGCACGCGTGGAGCTACGCTCGATGTCGCGGGCACACCTAACCTCCGGGGATTGAAAGTTCTCATCGTGGATGACGACTCGACCAATTCCTGCATTCTCGAGCATCACCTGCAACGCGCGAAGGTGCTGTACGAAAGTGTGGGTTCAGGACGCTTGGGACTCGCGGCCGCCCGCGCTGCCGCAGAGGCCGGCGAGCCGTTCGATGTGGTGCTCCTGGGCTACCAGATGCCGGAAATGAACGGCGTGGAGTTTCTGCGCGAACTGCGCCTTGACCCCGCGATTGACACAACGCACTGCATCGTGTTGAGCACTCTGGGAGAGCGCGCCGCGGAGGCGAGTGAATTGGGAGTGGCCGCGTGGCTGACGAAACCGGTGAGCAAGGCACAGCTGCAATCCGCACTGGCGCAGATCGAACAGCCTAATTCGGGGTCTATCGAACTGGCAGCATCGATCGACTCGCCGCTGGACGAAGTCGCTTTGAGCGCACTACGTGAATTGATGGGCGATGATTTCGCTGATGTGATCCGAACGTTTTTCAGCGAAACCATCGCGCAGCTAACGGCCATGGATGCAGCGCTCGAGAAAGCCGATCTCCTCGTTCTGGGCCGGTGCGCGCACAGTTTGAAGTCGAGCAGCGACTCGGTGGGTGCGGTCGTGGTGCGATCCCTAGCGAAGATGCTGGAGGCTCACGCTCGCTCCAGTGGTCAAGTGGCGGAGGCAGGTCGATTGGTGGCCGCGCTGCGTGCCGCTTTCGATGAAGTAAGACCTCAGCTCGAGGCAGCGATGGAAGTGGCCATGCCGATCTCCGGTGAGGCCCAAGCGGCACCGATCGGGGAGCGGATGCGCATTCTGCTGGCCGAAGATGATCCGGTCACCCGAAAACGTATGACGCGGCTTCTCAATCAAGCGGGTTACGAAGTCGATGCTGTCGCGGACGGTACGGCCGCTCTGCGCAAAATGACCGACCATTGCTACCCAATGCTGGTGACGGACTGGGAGATGCCGGGAATGGACGGGATCGAGCTGTGCAAGGCTGTGCGCAGCTTGGCGCTCGATGGCTACGTATACACGCTGTTGCTGACCGGCCGCGATGCCAAGGCACACGTCATTGCGGGTCTGGAGGCCGGTGCCGACGACTACTTGGTCAAACCTATCCATGGCCCGGAGTTAATTGCCCGTCTCAATACGGGGCGCCGCATTCTGACCCTCGAGCATTCGCTTAAAACGCTCCAGCTCCAACGCAGCCAGGCGCAAAAGCTCGAATCCGTGGGTCGATTGGCCGCGGGGGTCGCTCACGAGATCAACACTCCGGTGCAGTTCGTCTCGGACAACTTGCAGTTCGTACGCACCGCCCTCCCCGATATTGCGTCCGCGATTCTCGCTTATCGGGACCTTGAGCATGCAGTGCGATCAGGAGGCGATGTGGTCGGCGCGGCGTTCTTAGCGGCCGCCGCCGACAAGGCAGCCGATCTTGATTACATCCTAGAGAACGCGCCTCTCGCGATCGAAAGTTCCATCGAAGGATTGGGACGTATCGCCACCATAGTTCGCTCGATGAAGGAATTCGCGCACCCAGACCAAGCGGTTAAATCGTTGGCCGACTTGAACCAAGCAATTCGCAGCACGTTGGTGATTGCGCACAACGAATATAAATACGTCGCGGAGATCGATGCACAGTACGGCGAGCTGCCGCCCGTGCCGTGCTACTTGGGTGAGATCAATCAAGTGATCCTCAACTTGTTGGTGAATGCTTCACACGCGATATCGGATGTCGTCAAAGACACCGGAACCCTCGGCAGGCTCACGGTGCGCACGCAACTCGACGGTGACGCCGTTGAGATATCAATTGCAGACACCGGCACGGGGATTCCCGAATCCGCCCGCGATAAGATCTTCGACCCTTTCTTCACGACCAAAACAGTTGGAAGAGGGACCGGCCAAGGCCTCGCCATTTCCCACAGTGTCATCGTCAACAAACATGGAGGTACGCTGCGCTTCGAGACCGAATGCGGCAAAGGCACGACCTTCATCATACGGCTGCCGCTGCATGAGCCGCACGGTGCTGTTCATCAGGAGAGTGTCCAGTGATAGGCTCAAAATCAGGTTCCCGAGCGCTCTTAGCTCCGCGCTGGGCGATCTCGCTTCTGTGCGCTGCGTTGACGGTCCCCACTTGCGCGGCCGCCGATTTGCAGGCCAGTGGGACGCGCGATTTGACGCAGATGAGTCTCGAGGAGCTGATGAACGAACCAGTGACCTCGGTCTCGAAGAAAGAGCAGAAGCTCTCGCAGGTGGCTGCTGCGATTTTCGTCATTAACCAGGAAGACATCCGCCGTTCCGGAGCCTTGAGTATTCCGGGTTTGCTGCGCATGGTTCCCGGACTCGATGTGGCGCAAATCAACGCCAACACCTGGGCCATCTCGGCGCGGGGCTTCAATCATCAGTTTTCAGACAAATTACTCGTTCTCATCGATGGACGCGCCGTATATCAGCCGACGTCCGGCGGCGTAAATTGGGATACCCAAGACGTACCGCTGGAGGACATTGAGCGCATCGAAGTGATTCGCGGCCCCGGCGCCACCGTCTGGGGCGCCAATGCCGTGAACGGCGTTATTAACGTGATCACCTTTCAGGCCAAAGATACCCAGGGTGCACTACTAACCGCGGGGGGCGGAACACTGGACAAAGCCTTCGGCACGGCGCGCTACGGCGGAGCAATCGGTGAGGAGGTGAGCTACCGGGTGTTCACCAAATATCTCGACCGGAGCGATTTGACCGATCTGAATGGACAAAACGCAAACGATGGTTGGCACCTGCTGCACGGTGGCTTTCGCGTGGACGGCACCTTCACGCCGAAGGATTCCGTGACGTTACAGGGGGATCTCTATTCCGGCAGGGAGGGCGCCATCATCGAGCACATCGAATCGATCGCGACGTCCGACAATGAGAACGTGCGCAGGAATGCCGATCTAGCGGGCGGAAATGTTCTCGGACGCTGGAATCACGTTGTCTCGAGCCGCTTCGACACGACCACGCAATTCTATTTTGATCGCTATACCCGCTCAGGTCCGGAATCAAACGAGGAGCGCAATACGATCGATTTCGATTACCAGCAACATCTCATTCTGGGCTCCCGCCAGGATCTGGTGTGGGGCGCGGGATACCGGCGCAGTGCCGATCGAATTGGGGGCACCATCGATGAGTCGTTTATTCCATCGGCTCGAACCTTGCAGCTCTTTAGCGCCTTCCTTCAAGATGAAATCACGCTAAGGCCCGAGCGCGTGTTCTTGACGATTGGAATGAAACTCGAACACAACGACTACACTGGCTTCGAGGTCGAGCCAAGCATCCGCATGGCGTGGACACCGACTTCGCGCAACACGTTTTGGGCGGCAGCTTCGCAGGCTGCCAGGACTCCGACCCGCGACGATGTAAGCGGCGAATTCAATATCGCGGCGTTTCCCTTACCCGATGGCACTCCCGCGGTTGCTACGATAGACGGTAACTATCAGGAGAAATCCGAACATCTGCTCGCGACCGAGCTGGGTTATCGGGTGCAAGCGAATACGTGGATTTCGATCGACGTAGCGACGTTTTTTAACCAGTACCGCGATCTGCGCAGCGTGGAACCGCGTGTACCGTTTGCAGTGAGCGGCCCCGTTCCATATACCGAGATCCCGTTCGTGTTCGGCAATCTGCTGCATGGCACGACGGAAGGAATTGAGGCCAGCGCGCATTTTAAAATAACCGATCGCTGGACGTTGAGTCCCGGTTTTGCGTGGCTTAAGATGCACTTGCGCGCGGACTCGATCAGCTTGGATACCACCACGGCAGCGAACATCGAGGGCTCGAACCCCGGCCGCCAAGCACAGCTGCGCTCGTCCTTGAACCTGTCCCACGGTTTTTCCTGGGACACAAGTATCTATTTCGTGGACGGCCTTCCGGCGCAGCAGCTCCCCTCGTACACACGTCTCGACACCCGACTGTCGTGGCGCCCGGCGGAGCGCGTGGAATTGAGCCTGGTGGGTCAGAATCTGCTCAAGGAGAGGCACGTGGAATCCAACGACATTGGTACCAGCGTGACCGCATCGCAAGTCCGGCGCAGCGCCTATGCAAAAGTTAGCTGGCGGTTCTAGAGCACGTGCGACCGGATACAGGTGTGCAACGGACGACGGGCGAGCCTCGGACGGCGTGGACAATCGCCGTGCGCGTGCTATTTGCCTCATCCGTGATAATCGCAGCGTTGTCGCGGCCAAGTGCCGCGGATGAGGCAACCGTGCGGCGCGAGACTCTGTTGAAGTCTGGGTACCTGTTGAATTTCGTGAAATTTGTCGAATGGCCCTCGGCTGCGCCCGATGAGCCGCTGACCATATGCTTTCTGGGTGCCCCCGGCATGCGTGAAATCCTCGAAGTGGGAATTGAAAGCAAACGCGTCGGCGCACGGCCGCTCGCGGTGCGCCAGATCGAAGACTCCAGCAAAACGGACGGCTGCAGCGTGCTCTATGTCGAGGATAAATGGGCTTCAAAATTAACCATTGCCGCGCACGCACCCGGACCTCCGATGCTCACCGTGAGCGATTCGAAGGGATTCGCGCGTCACGGCGGGATCATTGAACTGTACTCCGAAGAGAACCATCTGCGATTCATCATCAATGTCGATAATGCACAGCACGCGGGCCTTCGCATCAGCTCAAACTTGCTACAGCTTGCCGCGGTCGTCGAACAGGGAAAGCCTTAAATGAACAATCTAAGACGCTGGGTTGGGTCCTTGCCCGTGCGCGGCAAGCTCATGCTGCTCGCAACTTTCTCCAGCGGCGTAGCGCTCCTTCTGGCCGGCATCGTGCTTACCGTAACTGATTACCAATCGAACCGGCGCGCCCTGGTGCAACGGTTGCAGGTCCAGGCGGAAATCGCCGCACGGAACAGCTCGGCGGCGCTAGCATTCGACGACTCACAAGCGGCCGTCCATACGCTCGAAGCGCTCAGTGCCGATCCCGCGATCGTCGCCGCGGAGATTCTTCGGCTGAACGGCACGCTCCTGGCGAAGCACGGGCAGCCCATGAGCGAGGATGCGCGCAAGTTCCCGAGTGTCGGGGTCGCCCACACGGAGCCGAATGGTCTTATACATGTCAACACCGCGGTTACCTTGGGCGAGCGCATCGGCATGGTGAATCTGTGGGGCTCGCCCGCAGAACTTCACGCGGCGCTTCTCACACACAGTGGGATCCTGTTCGCCGTCATTATGGGCGCACTTGGACTGGCGCTTGTGGTCGCATCGCGACTGCAACGCTTTATCTCTGAGCCGATACAGGCGCTTAGCAGTGCGGCGGCCCGAGTGAGCCGCGACAAGGACTATTCTCTGCGGGTTCAGACTAATAACACCGATGAGATCGGCCGTCTCATTGGTTCCTTCAACGACATGCTCGAGCAGATCGAAGCGCGCGACGGACAACTGCGAAGCTCTCAGGATGACCTTGAGAAGCGGGTCGATCAGCGCACGAGCGATCTGCAACTGAGCAATCTGCAACTTGGTAAAGCGATCCAGGATGCGACCGATATGGCGGTCGTGGCTGCGGCGGCGAATCGCGCCAAATCTGAGTTTCTCGCCAATATGAGCCATGAAATTCGCACGCCCATGAACGGCGTGATCGGAATGACAGAACTCCTGCTCGACACGACGCTGGATGCGCTGCAGCGCGACTATGCGGAAACCATTCGCGACAGCGGCGCTTCGCTCCTTACCGTCATCAACGACATTTTGGATTTTTCCAAGGTCGAAGCCGGCAAGTTAGAACTAGAAGTGCTGGATTTGGACTTGCGCGATGCCTTTGCGGATGTGGCACGCTTGCTGTCGATTCAGGCACATGCGAAAGGCCTCGAGGTTACCGCCCAAATCGACCCAAAGCTGCCGGACCTCGTGAAGGGCGACGCAGGACGCATTCGCCAGATTCTCTTGAATCTTGCCGGCAATGCCATCAAGTTCACGGACAAGGGCGAAGTATCGCTCGAGCTCAAAGTGCTTGAAACCTCGGCGCTCGGCACGCATGTGCGTTGCGAAGTGCGCGACACCGGCATCGGTATACCCGCAGACCGTTTGCAATCCTTGTTCGCACCGTTCATGCAGGTGGACACCTCTACGACGCGCCGATTCGGCGGCACCGGTTTGGGGCTGTCGATCGTGCGGCGTCTGGTGGAACTGATGGGCGGGGAAACCGGCGTTGACAGCATTGAAGGTGAAGGCTCCGTATTCTGGTTTACCGCGCGTTTTGCTCCAGTCGATGGATCGTTGCAGCCGTTGCGGGCGCCGACAACGTCGATCAAGGGACTACGTGTGTTGGTAGTGGATGACAATGCGACCAATCGAAAAATTCTCATGGGACAGCTGCTATTGTGCGGCGTGGAACCGATGTGCGCCAGTTCGGCGGATGAAGCGCTCGCATTGATGAGGCAGTCCGTCGCGGCGGATCGAGCGTTCGATGCGGCTCTCCTTGATCACCTCATGCCCGGTTGTGACGGCGCAGAGCTCGGCCGTAGCATCATTGCGGACGAGAGCTTGAAGTCCACGCGGCTCATTCTGTTGACATCCTCCGGGCAACGGGGCGATGGACAGCTGTTTGCCGATATCGGCTTTGCCGCGTATTTGCTCAAGCCCGTCGCGCAACGGGACTTAACCGAGTGCCTTATGCTGGTCCTCGCCAATTCTGCGGATTCGTGGCACATGCGGAGTCAGGCGATGCTGACGCGCCATACATTGCGCGCGCAGCGCGCCCGAACCCGCAATCGCATACTGCTGGCCGAGGATAATCTGGTGAATCAGAAGGTGGCCTCCAGACTCCTGGAAAAGTTGGACTATCGCACCGAGATTGTCGGCGACGGGCGCGCGGCTATCGCGGCATGGAAAAACGGCAACTTCGATCTCATTTTGATGGATTGCCAAATGCCCATCATGGACGGGTACGAGGCGACACGGGAGATCCGCAAGCTCGAGGAAGGCAAACGGCACATCCCCATCGTCGCGCTCACGGCGCACGCCATGAAAGGCGATGAGGAAAAGTGTCGCGCCGCCGGCATGGATGAATACCTCACCAAGCCAATCGATCGCACTAGGCTCGAGGCTTGCCTAGAGCAGCTTCTGCCAAGCACAGGCGTGACGGGTTTGATGCCCATTATTCAGAGCCCGGCAGAAGCTGACAGTCCCGTTCAACATCCTGTCGACTGGGAGGCGCTGCTCGCATTCATCGAAGGCGACAAAGCGTTTGCGTTCAAGCTAGTGAACTCCTACGTCGGAACCGGCGATAAGGCCCTCGCAGTCATTGCCGCCGCACTCAGCACTGGCGATCATTCGACGATGCGCGATGCAGCGCACGTGCTCAAGGGCGCAAGCGCGAACTTGCGGGCGTCCGCTGCTACATCAGCAGCGGACCAGCTTGAGGCAGCGGCAATCTCCGGGCACGCCACCGACATCCCACGGCTGGCAGAAAAGCTGACCGTGGAAGTCCGCCGCACCATCGAGTATCTGCAATTGAAGGTAGCTTAAGTGCAAGGCGACGGACCATGACACACTCAATCCTGCTGGTCGAGGATGAGCCCACCGCTCGACTCTTGACCGCGCGCCAATTGACACGCGCGGGCTTCGAGGTTGAGTGCGTGCATAACGGAGCTGATGCGCTCGCAATGCTAAAGACCCGGTTCTTCCCGTTGATGCTCACTGACTGGGACATGCCGAAGATGAGCGGCGTGGCTCTGTGCAAAGCCGTGCGCGAAATGCCGCTCGAAGGCTATGTGTACACGATCCTGCTCACTGCACGTGAAGGCAGTGCCAATATCATCGAAGGCCTGGCCGCCGGCGCCGATGACTATCTCACCAAACCCGTGGACGAAAACGAATTGCGGGCGCGGCTCAACACGGGCCTGCGGATCTTGGGGCTGGAGCAATCGTTGCGCACGGCGAACCGCCGAATCCATCTACTCTCTATTACCGATGCACTCACCCTACCTATAATCGCCGCCATCTGATGGAGCGGTTGCCCCAGGAGATCGAGACAGCCTCTCGCGATTCACATCCGTTATCGGTCGTCCTGTGCGATGTGGATCACTTCAAATTGGTTAATGACGGACATGGCCATCATGTCGGCGATGAGGTGCTCAAGGGCTTCGCGAAGCTGCTGATCGAGGCCGCCCGCCCGGGAATCGATTGGGTGGTGCGCTACGGCGGGGAAGAATTCGTGATCGTGCTGCCCGAGACCAGAGTTGTAGACGCTATCGCAATTGCCGAAAAGGCACGCGTTGCGATTGCAGCGCATCTATTTGAACTCGCCAATACGACGCTCAAAGTGACTGCCAGCTTTGGCGTGGCGGGCTTTGACACTGACCGGGCGTATAGGGACGCGAGCGTCGATAGCCTGATTGGCGCGGCCGATGGATGTCTATACCGTTCAAAGAAAATGGGGCGCAATCGTGTCACGGGCGAAGAAGTTCACCCGGATGGGCGCGCGAACTCTTGAGTGCAGGTCCCTCCAGGGCGCCGCAGCGGCGAGCAGCACTTGTCATGGATTATTAAGGCGGACGGGCCGGTCCGGCACGTTGGATAATCCCATGTCCGCGGTGCATGGTCGCGAGCGTAGCCATTGTCGGTCATGACATTGGCAATATGGTCGCTTTTGCATTTGCTGAGCGGTATCCGGAGCGCACTACCAAGCTTGTGATGATGGATGCGCCCGTCCCTGGGGTTGGGCCATGGGATGATATTTTAAAAAGCCCTCTGCTCTGGCATTTCAGGTTCGGTGGAGTAGACATGGAGAGGCTGGTCGCGGGCCGCGAGCGCATCTATCTCGCCGCTTCTTGAATGACTTTGCCGCAGACCCTTCAAAGTTCGACGAGGCCTCGCGCGTGCATTATGCGCAACTCTATGCAAAGCCGAGTCATATGCACGGGGGGTTTGCGCAATTTGCAGCGTTCGATCAGGACGTGATCGATAACAAAGCCGCCGTTGGACGTGGCCGGCTGAAAATGCCCGTGTTGGCACTCGGAGGCGATCATTCCCTGGGGCCGACTATGGCCTACATCATGAGATTTGCGGCCGACAATGTTCGTGAAGTCGTCATCACGGAGTCAGGTCACTGGCTGATGGAAGAGCAGCCCAAAGCGACAGTTTCAGCCATTGTGGATTTCCTGTCCGCCGACAGCTCCATAGACTCACGCACTCTCGGTGTTGCCGAGATTAGCGCCCTGGCGCGAAGCGGGTCCGGCGTCGGGACATCAGGAGTCGGTGGAATTCAGACAATTGTGCTATCCGGCGATCCTGCCAAGGCTGGCCCTTATGCCATCGAGCTTAAGATGCCGGCGCATACTCGCATCGCAGCGCATTCCCACCGCGACAACCGGCTTGCAATGGTTGTCTGGGGCGAATGGCACTTTGGATATGGCACAAAGGCCGACGACGCTCAAACGAGCGTACTTACGCAGGGCGCATTCTATACAGAGCCCGCCAACACGCCCCACTCCGCCTTCACAACCGATCAGCCCGCGTCAGTTTTCATAACCGGTACGGGACCGAGCGATACGCGCTTCGAAGAGGACGGTCCATTCCAAAAATTGGGGTCGCCGATTCTAAGTGGGAAGAGACCTACGCGCGTATAGGGGATACGTGAACTCGCGGCATGCTAGGTTAGGTGCGGTATGGCAGGCGAGAAGAACGGCGAACGGAAAGAAGAACTGCGCCAAAGCGAGGAGCGTTTCAAGCTCCTCGTCGAGAGCGTCCGGGATTATGCGATTTTCATGCTGGATCCCAGCGGTCAGGTTCTCACCTGGAACGCAGGGGCCGAGCGCTTCAAGGGATATCGAGCCGACGAGATTATCGGGCAACACTTTT
>JAXDQK010000011.1:0-8592 GCA_034667905.1 Gammaproteobacteria bacterium
AACCAGCTGGCCGCACGCGCAGTGACCAACTTATTGTTGTGCATCTGCGCGGCGTTCGCCGCAGGAGCTGTGCGGGCCGAGCAACCGACGAGTTACATGCCGGTCGACATCAAGCAGGATTTCGCGACTACGATGAAGAAAATGCAGACCGCGAAGCCCGCTATCGAGCAACGCCAGCAAAAGCTGCTGGAAGAGCGTTACGACCTCAGCAATCGGCCGGCGAATGGTGTCAGTATGTCGCGCGGCAAGGCCATTCAGGCAGGCGTACGAGTCAAGCTGGCGAAGGGCACCACGTGGGACGCGTTGAGTCGTATGTCCGCTGAGGACATTCGCGCGAAAGGCCTGTTTCCTGCTGGGTTTATGCCTCTACCGCATCCAAATCACCCCGAAGGCGGGATGCTGTTTCCCAAGTTTCATATCGACGAGATAAAGAAGCAGGAAGGCCGAGATCTCACGCGCTTCGATCTCGATTTCGACCTGCCCGACCACTTTCTACCCGAATTTCCCGCGCCGATTTACCTGACTACCCGGCCGGATCTTGGTGACGTCTCGAAAGGAAAGCTCATCACCATCGACAACTACTACGAGATATTCAACGGCTTGTTGAACCCCAAGCAAATAGAAGGTCTGCGGCTGTTGGTCACTCCTTTCGCGCAGCAACAGTTCAACCAGACGGAAGATCGCCGCTCGGAGCGCCCGAGCCGAGGAGTAACCTGCTTCGATTGTCATGCTAACGGACATACCAACGGCGCGACGCACTTGGTCGGCGATATTCGTCCGCAAGAGTTCCGCCACCGCATCGAAACGCCGTCGTTGCGCGGCGTGAACATCCAGCGGCTGTTTGGCTCACAGCGCGCGCTCAAGACCGTCGAGGACTTCACGGAGTTTGAGCAGCGCGCGGCGTATTTCGATGGCGATCCCGTCATCGCGACGAAGAAAGGCGTGAACATTCTCGAGCGTGGAAGCCAAGTGCACGATATGGCCGAGTTTCAGGAGATACTCGACTTCCCGCCTGCGCCCAAGCTCGACGTGTTCGGTCACCTTGACCGGGCAGTCGCGACGTCCGCAGAATTGCGCGGCGAGGCGGTGTTCCTAGGTAAGGGTAAGTGCTCCGTATGCCATCAGCCGCCGTACTACACGGATAACCTGATGCACAACCTCAAGGTAGAGCGCTTCTACGAACCCAAGCTGATCAACGCCATGATGGCGTCTGCGGATGGTCCGATCAAAACCTTCCCCCTCCGGGGTGTCAAGGATTCGCCGCCCTACCTTCACGACGGGCGCCTGCTCACCCTGGAGGACACAGTGGAATTCTTCAATCTCGTGCTCGACACCAAGCTCTCTGGCACCGAGAAGCAGGATCTTGTGGAGTTCCTCCGCGCGTTGTAAGGAAACTCCCGCCCCACCTGAATTACGAGGTGGGGCGGGTGTAGCGTCATCCCCCGTCAGATTGACTTCGAAATCCCGAAGAACAATCCCCGCCGCGGCCCGAATTGCGGCGCACCCACGCCGACGCCGGTTCCATCACGGATTTCGTAACGCTTATCGAGCACGTTGATCACGTCAAACCTCGTCGTAAGCGTGCCGGCGTCTCTTAAGTGAAAGACATGGCTTGCGCCGAGATTTATTTGCTCGTAATACGGTAGATGTGCACCGTTCGGGATCGAGCTGCCGTCCGGCAAGGTCAGGTCGGCGCGCAATCCAGAGCCCACCAGGAAGTCGGCGCTGAAGCGCGTGTGACCCCACGAATATGACGCGCCGCCTGAGGCCGTGACACGCTGCTCATGATCCAAGTGGATGTAATGCTGTGAAATGTAGGCCAAATCATCCGCGCTGAAATTGAATTGCGCCGAATCAATATTCTTGCCACGTGCGCTTTGCCAGGCGAGGTTCAAGTAGGCCGTGAAATCCTGCGCCGTGAAGCTGCTGGTCAATTCGACACCATACTGCTTGCCGTAGGAATAGTTGAATGGCGTCAGAATGATTGGAGCGCCGAACTGACCCTCATCGATCAAGTTGTGCGACTGCTTGTAGTAGCTATCGAGCCCCACCGTGATCTGATCCGTGATTTTCTGCTGAGCGCCGATGTCGTAGTAATTGGCCTGCTCCGCCTGCGGCGTGTCTGCCTGCAAAACCTCCGCGCCCGCCGTGGTATTGACGAATTTCGAGACGGTCTCCGTGCCGACGAGTTCGAAAGGCGGCGGCGAGAAATAGCGCGAATAACCGGCATGCACGGTCGTATCAGGAAGCGCCTGCCAAACAACATTGACGCGTGGACTCACCTGATGGCCGGAAGCGAACGCGGTGAATTTATCGAACCGCAAGCCGTAGTTTATCGTCACCGTGGGAATCAGTTTCCATTCATCTTGCAGGTATATGCTCTCGATCCACTCGGTTTTCGCACCGTTGTCGACGATGGTGACTGGAATATCACTGGTCTGATTCCCAGCATCATCTAATGCGATGACTTCGGAACTGGTCAAACTCTTGGAATGATCGCTTTGCAGGAAAACGCCCGCGCGCAGCGTGTGAGCATAGTCCAATTTATAGGCCGCATCGGACTGCAGCGCGTACGCCACATTTTGCTTGAAGGCGCTTTGCGCGATGCCATTGAAAAGGAGATCGCCGAGGGTGTCGGGCACGAAGTTCAAGCTCGAATAGCGTGCCGTCACCGAGGTCTGCACGTCCAAGGGGCCTTGCGAGTGTTGCCAGCTCAAGATGGCAAAATGATTCACTTCCCGTTGATTTTCATTGAGGGCATCGCTCGGAAAGGTGGTCTGCCCGTTGACGGTGAGGGGCGAACCATCGGCATTGGTGATGCCGGGGACCTGATTTCCGCGATTCGGAATCTGAAACTTGCCCACGGAACTTGAGAGCACCGCACTCAAGCGGTTGCTCTCATCCAAGATGTATTCAAGGTAAGCAAACTCATGATACTGCGTGGTGTGATCGTGGTCCGGGCTTGACCGACCGTCCGGCGACTCAATGCCAAGATCATTTCGCAAGAAATCCCCGGAAACGAAATAGTTGAAGTTACCCTCAGTGCCGCCGTAGTTGAAACTCGGCTCGACCGTTCCGTGGCTGCCGCCATAGATCGAGACCGAGCCACCCGGATCGATCACGCCGCTCTTGGTTTTAAGATCGATGATACCAGCGGTGCGCAGGCCGTATTCCGCCGGAAGTGCGCCTGTTACCAGCGTCATGGAAGAAATCAGGCGCGGATCCAAGGATTGGCCGAAGACGCTGATGCCTTCCGGCAAGATGATGCCGTTTAGGCGGTATTGCAGTCCGTTGTGTTCGCCGCGAACATGAAATTGCCCAAATGAATCCTGCGCGACTTCGGGCGCTTGCATGATGACCTGGTTCAGCAATTGGTTGTCGCCGCCGGGCTGAGCGCCGATGGCCGCTTCATTGATCGTATAAATTGAAGCACCCGTCTGCGTTTGAATTCCGTTGCGTGCCTCGTTTAAGCGCTGCGCAATGACGACCACTTCATCGACTGCGGGGGGACTCGCAGAGATGCCGGCATTTGCGTCACTCTCTGCATCATCAGGACCGGGCGCAGCATGCGCTTGGGCGAGGATGCCCGACAAGTACAACATGGGAACCATCGCGGGCGCGTAGCGCGTCGCGAAACGATCTGAATAAAACATGGATCAAGCACTCCCTGGTCTAACACGCGAGGCCGCAACAAACTGCGGCTCAAAATGAATCTCAAAGAAATCAGCGTGTGACGGGCGGTGCTCGGGAGCGAAAAGCGAGGTACGTGCGATGATCGAGAAACGAGGCAGGCGGCGCCGACGGGGGCGTGCTCTGCGTGAACTGAAGAGAAGCCGGCAGCACCGTGGGCGTCCCCGCGGCCGCCAGCAATGGAGCAAAATTTAAGCAGTCGCTGCAAAACTCATGGCTGTTCGCGATCTGCTGAGAGACCGCAGTTCCAGCCATCGATGGCTTGTGGGTATAGGCATGCGCGATTGCACCCATCTGGGCAATGAACAACGCCAGCGCAACAAGGGCTGCGACGCGAAATTCCCGGAGATGGGACCGTTTGAACAAGGCCTGCCTTTTGGTTAACTCTTCCGGATGCTAGCACCGTCCGCGCAAACTGGGAACTCTGTGGTATTCCCGGCACACACGAACCCGAGAATTGCAGTCCGTACTATTCCGCGAGCGGAGTATGAATTTCGGTCCATCACGCGCGGTGCGGCAGAGGGGATGGCCTTATCCATGCACCAAGTGGTATGCAACCTGCGGCTACTGGATATTGTGCCGCCACTGTCACCGTCACGTACTTTCGGCCGCATGTGCATTGTGGGCAATTCGTTGGCGCAAGCTTGCTTCCAACGATTGCTCGTCCAGGATGTCGTCGTAACGCATACCGTCGACGAAGAATGTCGGAGTACCGTTCACCCCACTACGCACGCCCCCCATGAAGTCGCGCATCACGTGGTCGCGAAAACGGCGCGAAACGAGATCGTCCTCGAAACGTGACGTGTCAAGACGCAGCCGCTTTGCGAGGGTCGTCACTAAATCTGGTCCGAGCTCGTCCTGATGTTCGTACAGCGCATCGTGCATTTCCCAGAATTTCCCCTGTGCCGCAGCGGCTTCCGCTGCCTCTGCTGCGAGTTCCGCGTAGGGATGAATTTCGCTCAGCGGCATGTTGCGAAACACGAAGCGCAGTTTCGCGCCCAGACGCTTCAGAATGACCTTGACCATCGGATGGGCTGCTCCGCACGCGGGACACTGGTAGTCACCGTACTCGACCAGCGTGACCGGCGCGTCCGCGGGACCCAATATATGGTCGTCCTTACCGACCGGAATGGCGAGGCTCATGATGCGCTACCGGGCAATGCTTCCAAGGCGGTCAAAATACCGTCGGCTCCTGGATTGATCGCTACCGGAGACACGTAGCTCCAGCGGATGACACCTTCCTTGTCCAACACGAACAAGGCACGCTCAGCAAATCCATCGTTGTGTCGATAAACACCAAAGCGGCGCGCCACTTCGCCCTTAGGTTCGAAATCGGCAAGCAGCGAAAAGTGCAAATGGCGGTCTTTCGCGTATGCGGCATGACACCAGGCACCATCGACCGAAAGTCCCAGCAATACTGCATTGGATTTGGCAAATTCTTGCCGCAACTCGTTATAGAGCGCGAGTTGATCGCCGCACACTGGGCTCCAATCGGCCGGATAGAAGACTAGCACGACGGGCCTACCGCGAAGCTCGGCGAGGGAGAGGCGTTGGTCAGGCGTGGAGTGCAGGGTGAAATCGGGAGCGATTGTTCCGGTCGCTAGCGCAGTCATGGTTTTGCCTCCTTGTATGCCAACTACTTCTTCGAGGAAGACACGAGTAGCCGCGTACCGCAACAATTATAGCCACTGCGACCGCCGGCGCGTTGATGGACGTCAATTCGCTACCGCGCATATTTCGCGCCGCAATTGATCAGTCCTGGATTCTCAGTGCACACCGAGAGGTTGTCGGCCCATGATTGAATGAGCAATTCTCTGTACAGCAGTGCAAACCCCGCCTTGGCACCGACGGTCGGCAGCCCATAGTAACCCCGTCGCAGCTTTCACCGATTCCCTCTCTCATGACGGAGGGAAATTAGCCTTGATGGTCTTTCCTGAAGGCAGCTGGCACCGGCCTTCCCCGCCGCCTTTCATGCCCTCGTCTGCCCGTAGCAACTGAAATTCACAGCGCATGCGTTTTCCGTCGGGCCCGGCGAGATTTGCTAGGACATGTCCCGTATAGTGGGTAACGAAAGCGTCCTCGGGCTCGGAACCCCAGTATTCCCATCCTCTCCATCCAGGATGCCAGGGATGCCAGAGCGGACCGAGCGTGTCGATCCGCGAATTGCGCGTAATTTGATAAAACTTACCCGTGTAGGTTTCTGAATCATTCTGCCCGGACACCATTGCCGTCAGGGTGCCCGAAAGCGGGTCCGATTGCTGCCACGTAAAACGAGCTTGCACGTCGCCGGTAGCTGACTCACCGATGCCGCTGCCTGTGCTCTTGCAGCCAACCGTGACGACGATGAGCATGACGAATACCAACGGGTTCCAGGTCATAGTTACCAGCGCACGCATAGACGCTCCGCATAGTGATTGGGACATCCAACGGTTTCGATGCCGCGAAAATTCTAGAGATGGTCGGCGCAAGGCGCCTTGACAGGCGTCAACTGAGCGTCGCTGCACGCTTCAGGCCATTCCTCCACCGCCTGTGCCGGGCAGCGTTTGGACGCCCGGGTAGCTTTGCGCGACGACCGATCCGATGACCGCGTCGTCCAAATTGAATGAGATGGAATGTCAGGACGTCGCGAAGCACGCCCTAAGCGACGGCAGTCGCGTAACGCCTATTTCGAAGCTCAGCGACTTTCGGGTGAATTCGACGTGTCGTCGTCCGGCATCGCCCGAAGGACCTCACGGATGTTAGTCTCGGCGTCGCGCAACTCTGTTACGGCTAGGATTATCTCGTGCGAGTCCGGAGCAGCGTGCTGCGCGCGTAGAAGAGCCCCTGAGGCACTCTCTACCGCGGTCAGCGCATTCTTGAGTATGCGATTTGGATCAGTCACTGAAGTCTCCTTTTGATCGATGGCCTTCGGACTTTGAGATGTCGCTCTCACAGCAGCAGATCGAACAACCTGAACGTGCTCTCCCAGTGCCGCGTCTGGGGATTTTTGAGATTCGGATCGACGATTTTGAAGCCTCGCGCGAGCGCGACGCTCAGTCCACCATACACCGACGGGAGCCTCAAACGAGTCTCTTCTCCGTACTCGAGATCGAGCGGCGGCAGCTGCGTGAGGCCTTCCAATATCGGCCCAAGCTCGATCTGCTCGTCGAGTTTCGTGAATCCGTGAATGCTTTCCTGCAGACCCTTGGTGATCGGCAGGTCCCAAAACTCAATTACATCGCGCAGGTTGAACTTGGCTGCCGCCTGCGACATCAGCAGCAGGTCGTAGGCTTTGCGGTGCACGAAGTCGCTGTAACGCTTGAGGTCAGTCTTGTCCACGTCGAGGCCGCCGGCCACGCGGAAGAAGCGTTCGAACTTTGCGACGTTCATGACAGGCACATTCAATTCCCCTGGTAGGCTCGGAGAGGGAGGGTCAGGCGATATCATCCTCCCGAGACGACCTCCCTGCCTTGACATGGATCATCCCGCCGATGCTCGCATCCCCTTGAACCTTAGATGACGCGCGGCAATTCCTTGACGTCCCAGCGCTTGACGCCCGTCAAGGCGGCCTCTCGCCGCACCGTGCATGCTGTTGACGGATGGTGCTCGTACCTCGACGGACGAAGGAGTGGGACATGGCGACGACGACTGAACCTCTGAAGTCGGAAATGGCGGCGACGGCGCTCGGGCATCGGTGGGGATGGCTGCTCGCTCTGGGCATCGTGCAGATCATTGCGGGATGGATCGCCATCGCAATTCCCGTGGTCGCGTCCTTCGCGGCCGTAGCCATCTTTGGCGCGGTGCTCTTGGTGACGGCGATCTTTCAGTTGATTCATGCGTTCAGGGTTAGAGCGTGGCCCCGCTCTGCCTGGTACGGGCTGGGCGGGGTGTTCTACGCAATCGCCGGCCTTCTCGTGGCGATAAATCCAATCGGCGGTGCACTGACACTCGCCGCGATAATCGCAATCCTGTTCATCGCGGACGGCGTGCTGCGAGTAGCGTTTGGGACGAGCGTCAGGCCCCTAGCCGGCTGGGGTTGGCTCGTTGCCGCGGGTCTCTGCAGCATCGTTGTCGGCGTCTTTCTATTGATCGGTTGGCCCGCGACCGCCCTGTGGGTTACGGGTCTACTGCTCGGCGTCAACCTCGTCTTTACCGGTTCGATGAACGTCGCTCTCGCACTCGCCTCCAGGACCAGCACGTCTGCGAATCCGTTCTACGGATCGCTACGATCGCGCATGAGCCGATAAGCTGCAGGGCTCGCAGCACAGTTTTCTCATAACCTGAAGCGGCAGCCGCTGAACGCCTTCTCATCTGCTCCGCTTGTTGCGTTGCCGCACACACCCGATGGGCGCTTGGCCACGTCGCATCTCAACTCGTGACAGAAACCACAGTATCAACATCGTCAGCGCGGCGATGATCACTGCTGCGTTCCCGGCATGTGGCAGGCACAATTGGCGACCTAGGGCAGTTGGCGGACATCATGAAACATTTGTATTTGGCCTTCGGGTTTTTCGCACTCACCGTTAGTCACGCTTTCGCGGACGATCCGCCCGTGTCCGCCGCCGTGAGTACCGCCCAGGGACAGGCGCGCCAATTCGGCATGTTCCTCGGCGGAACCGCAACTCAGTACGATCTTTGCGTCTCGAAGGGATTTCTCGCCAAAGGCGATCAAAGCGCCGAGGTTTTGGCGCGGGCGTATATTGAGAGCATTCGGGCGACGAACAAAGGGCCTGACGAATTCGCGTTTGTGCAGGACGGCTGGGACACGATCAAGCGCGAGGTGTCACAGCACGAGGCATTCTTCACGCCGGACAAGTGCGTGGGCGTGGGCAGGGAATGGTCGAAAATGCTGGCGAAGATTCGCTCCAAATAGCCCGCGCCGAAGATTCTGACGCTGGCTGAATAGCGTACCGCTAGTTCAAC
>JAXDQK010000012.1:0-56767 GCA_034667905.1 Gammaproteobacteria bacterium
AAGAAAAGGATTCGGTCTCGAAGAACGCCACGGGACCAATGACAACGACAATTCGTGAGGGATTTTTCCCAACAAATTTCTGTACGGAAGCCTCGGGCACTCAGCAACTTGAGCAGACGTTTCCGCAGAAGCGCACATTAATGATGATTCTTGAATTGCGTTATATTATATTGATTAATAACGTAAAAGTGGGACGGCCGGGGCTCGAACCCGGGACCAAAGCCTTAAAAGGGCCTTGCTCTACCAACTGAGCTACCGTCCCATTAGCAGGGGCGCATCATAGCCGAACTTGGATCGCAGATCATGACCAAAAGGGCTATCGATAATGCGTGGGATCCGGGATATTGGCCGCGGCAAAGCCGGCTGCGCGCAGCCTGCAAGAGTCGCAGACTCCGCACGCCTTGCCAGCCGCGTCCGCTTGGTAACACGACACGGTTGCACCAAAATCCACACCAAGCCCGGCGCCGGCGCGGATTATGTCGGCCTTGGACATGTGGATCAAAGGGGCATGAATGTCGAACCGCGCGCCCTCCACGCCTGCCTTGGTTGCGAGGTTCGCCAACTGTTCGAATGCCGCGATGAATGCAGGGCGGCAGTCGGGATATCCCGAATAGTCGACGGCGTTGACACCGACGAAGATGTCGGTGGCGCCGAGCACTTCAGCCCAGCCCAGCGCCAGCGATAGAAACAAGGTGTTGCGTGCCGGGACATACGTCACGGGGATTCCCCGTACCGGCGCTTCAGGCACCGCCATGCCGGCATCCGTCAGCGCCGATCCGCCTATGCCGGCAAGATCGACGCGCATGGTGCGATGTTCTTGAGCACCCAGGACCCTGGCGATCTCAAGCGCGGCGTTGAGTTCTGCGTGATGCCGTTGACCGTACGCGACGCTGAGCGCATAGCATTCGTAGTTCTGTGAGCGCGCTATCGCAAGCACCGTGGCCGAGTCGAGACCGCCCGACAGCAAGACGACGGCGCGCTTGTTGCCGCGCATCACTTGCCCGGAACGTCGCCCCACAGAATCTTGTGAAGCTGAAGCTGAAATCGTACAGGCAAGCGGTCCGCCAAAATCCATTCTGCCAATGCGGTGGGCGACTGCTGATTGTAACTCGGCGAAAAAAGTATACGGCAGCGCGCATCCAACCCGTGTTGCTGCAAAAATGCCTTGCTCCAGTCGTAGTCGTCGCGCGAGCAGATGACGAACTTCAGTTGATCAAGCGAGGTTAGATGCGCAAAATTTTCAATCCTGTTGCGCGATGCCTCCTTGGACCCCGGAGTCTTCACATCGATCACGCGGGATACGCGCGGATCGACCGCTGAGACATCGAGCGCGCCGCTGGTTTCCAGCGATACCTGAAGGCCCTCGTCGCACAACCGAGTCAGCAGTTTCAAGCAATTGGGTTGCGCCAGGGGTTCCCCGCCCGTCACACAAACGTGCGAGGCGCCGATCGCTCTTACTTTTTCTAGAATGTCCTCCAAATCAAACCAATCGCCGGCGTGAAAGGCATATTCAGTGTCGCAGTACTGGCAACGCAGAGGACATCCCGTGAGCCGCACGAACGCCGTCGGAAAGCCAACGCAATCCGCCTCGCCCTGCAACGAATGAAAAATCTCATTGACGCGCAGCCGCTCGGCCTTGACGGCGCTCACTCAATGTTTCTCCGCCGCCATCTTTTCCAGACGTTGTTGCGCAAGTCTACCGGCCGGCGTGTCGGCATATCGCGAAGCCACTTGCGTGAGCACCTCCCTGGCGGAGTCCAATTGTTTCATCTCATAGCGGCAATAACCGATTTTCAGCAGCGCATCGGGAAGTTTGCGCGATTGAGGATATTTATCGACTACGCGCTGAAAGGCAGACAATGCCTCGGGGTAGGCCTTGTTCACATAGAACGCTTCGCCGAGCCAATACTGTGCATTGTCCGCCAGAGAGCTCTCGGGATAAGTCGCGAGAAATTTCTGGAACGCCGCGATGGCGCGGTCGTATTGGCCGTCTTTCAGCAGATTGAAGGCTGCCTGGTAGCTTGCCTTGTCATCGCCGGTCGAGCTTGCCGAATCCTGCCCGCTCGCGGCCGGCGGCCCGGCCGTGACACCGGTCGGCGCCGCACCCGAACCGCCGCCGCCCCGTGATTCCAGAGTCTTTAAACGCTGCTCCAGATCGGCGTACAAGTCCCGCTGTTGCTTGCGCGACGCTTCCAAGGCGTTGCTCATTTGATCGGCATCATTGTGTAAGGCGCGAACATCGTTGCGTAACGCTTCGAGTTGATTCGAGAAATCGAGCAAGCTCTGATTCGCCATTACTCGCTCGATGCGCTCGAGGCGGGTATCCAGATCCTTCAACTTTATCTGCACCGGGTCTTCTTCGGGGGGCGTCGATGCGCACCCGCCTAAGCCCAGCGCCGTAAGGCAGAGCGCGCTCAAGGTAATAGCGACGCGTCTCTTCACGGCAGATAGACCACTTCCACGCGCCGGTTCTTCGACCAGGCCGCCTCGTCATCACCCTCGGCCGCCGGCCGCTCGGAACCGAAACTCACCGTGGTGACCTGCGACTCTGCGACCCCCTGCAGCATCAGCGCACGTCGCACTGCTTGAGCGCGTCGCTCACCGAGACCGATGTTGTACTCACGTGTACCGCGCTGATCCGTGTTCCCTTCCAGCTTCATCTTGAGCTTCGGGTTGGCGGTCAGGTTGTGCGCCGCGGCCGTGACGATGCCGGCGTACTCGGGCTTGATTTCCGATTTGTCAAAATCGAAATAAATGACCTTGCGGGCGAGTGGACCGGTCCCTTCACCGAGCCCGCGCGCACGGCTGTCCGCATCTCCGTCCAAAGGGCTGGTCGAGGTCGAGGCACCTTCGCCCGCCGTGGAGCTTGAAGAATCGGGGACCTGCGTACCGGCCACCGGCGGCTCCATTACGTTATGCTTTTTGCAACCACCCAGCAGAGCAACGCCGGCTATGAGCAGGGCGATCGAGAGTATTCGCTTCATTTATTTCTCCATCCAAAGTGTATTCCGATTATTCGTAAGGGTACCGACGATGAGCCTGTTTGTGTAATAGTTTGTCAGAACGGAGCCCACGCCGGTTCTTGAAGCTCCCCTTCGCTCGACACCAAGCGCTGCTGGACTCGGCCATCGGCACTTACCAAGGCCAGCACGCCTCGGCCTCGATCGCGGCTGGCATAAATCAACACCGCGCCATTGGGTGCATAACTCGGCGACACGTCGAAATGTCCCTTGGTCAGCACTTGGACATCGCCACGCCCGCGAAGATCCATCGTGGCTATGCGGTAAGCGCCCTCTTCTTGCGTCACGAAGGCCATTTGCGACTCGTCCGGCGATAGGCGCGGACGTGCGTTATAGCTACCTTGGAAAGTAAGACGGCGTGGTTTATCTCCGGATTTGATGCCGATTTTGTATATTTGCGGCCCGCCCGCGCGATCTGAAGTGAAGTACAGACTTTGGCCATCCTTGGACCACTGCGGCTCTGTGTCGATGCCCGGATCATCGGTGATGCGCGTCAGCTGTTGGGTGCCCAAGTCCATCACGTAAACGTCTAGATTGCCGTCGCGCGTCGAGAGTACCAGCGCCAGTTTTTTTCCATCGGGCGAGAATGCCGGTGCTTGGTTGACACCGGCGTGCGCCGATATGCGCCGGCGTTCGCCTGTTTTCAACGTCTGCACATAAATCGATGGCAGGCGGTCTTCGAAAGACACATAGGCAAGGCTCTGACCGTCGGGCGACCAGGACGGCGACATGAGAGGCTCGCGCGATTGCATGACAACCCGCGGATTTTCTCCATCGGCATCCGCCACAAGGAGTTGATAATTTCTATTGGGCAAGTGCCCCAGCACCGATATGTAGGCGATGCGCGTGGAGAATGCACCGCGGATCCCCAGAATTTTTTCGAACACCGCATCGGCGATTTGATGCGCGGCGGATCGTAGGCCAGGGCGATTGGAATTGATCTGAAACCCCAGCAAGCGCTGCTTAGTCAGCACATTGTAGAGTTCGTAAGTAATACTATAGTGATCCGTTGCATCCGGCTGCATGGTCCCAACGACGATATAGTCGTTGTTGAGCCGGCGCCAATCATCGAACCCAATGTTCGCGCCGCTGTGCGGCTGCTCGATCATGTCCTTGCGGTCCATGGTCTTGAATCGTCCACTGCGCGCAAGATCATCGCTCACCAGCTGTGCCACATCGAATGAAGCGGCGGTAAGCTCCGCGGAGGCGAAGGGCACCACGGCGATCGGGATGGCTTCGGTTTGACCCTTCGTTACCTCGACGACGAACTCCGCGTGCGTCGGCCACGGAAAACCTAAGGCAAGGGCGAGAAGGACCAGACATGCGTGCTTATTCATAGTCTATTCTTCGGGATGAAAGTGGATCACAAGATTTCGCTCGAACAACGCCGGGTCGGGCGGTGCCGGTAATGGCGATGCACGATACACCGCATTCTCGATCGATTGGCGGGCCGCGGCGTCCCCATTGCACTGACTCACTTTCGCGCTGGTGACTTCGCCACCCGCGACTTGTGTAATGTTTACAACACAATCGAGGCCGCTGCGCGCCGAGGGCGGCTTGATCCAGGCATTCTGGATTCGGCTGGCGAGCCTTGCAATATATTGCGCACGCGCCGGGCTGGCTTCCACGGCACTCACGTGTTCCTCCTCCGCGAGTTGTCTACGGAGTTCAGCCTCTCGTTGTGCTTTAGCCTTGAGATCCGCCGCGTGCTTGGCATCCTCGGCGATTTTCGCATCTGCCGCGCGCTTGGCATCCTCGGCGCGCTTGGCATCCTCGGCGCGCCTGGCATCTTCGGCACGCTTGGCCTCTTCGGCGTGCTTGGCATCTTCCGCACGCTTGAGCTCTTCAGCGCGTTTCGCAACCGCTTTCTGCGCGTCGCTAGCCCGCGTCGCCTCGGCCTGCCTCGCGCGCTCCGCTTCGGCAGAGGCGGCCTTCGCCTCCTCCGCCTTTTGCTGTTCTACGGCCGCTTGCGCGTCGTTAGCCGCTTTCGCCGCGGCAGCCTCGGCAGCGGCCTTCGCCTCGGCAGCGGCGCGCAACCGCGCCGCTTCTTGCTCGGCGCGGTCAGCCAAGGTGCGCTGCGCGGCATGCAATACCTGAGAGTCGATCACAATCGCATCCACGGGTATCGGCTGCACGCTGGGCGGGGTGGGATGGATGGAGATCAACGCGGCGGCCGCCAGCGCCGCCGCCAGCAACCCATGCAGGAGCACGGAAAATGCAATCGGCCACGAGTGTTCGCGCAAAAATGCCGACATCAGCGCACGCCGTTTGGGGGCACCGTTCGTATGGGGTCGGTGAGAAACCCTACTTTGGACGCGCCCGCCTGCTGCAGCAGGACCATGGCCCGAACGACGGTACCATAGGGCACGGTGGTGTCGGCCTTGACCAGCACGGGGGTTTGCGGATCGCGGCGCAAAAGGGCTGCCGTCCGAGAGCTTACCGTCGAGTCAGGTACGGGCTGATCTTGGTTCTGCCCGAAATTGATGAACAAGCGGCCTCGCGAGTCGATGGTCAAGATCAGCGGTTCATGCTTCGCCAGGAAATCGGCGTCGATGGGCTTGGCCCCCGCGTCCGGCAAATCAACCTTAACCCCTTCCTTCAGCAACGGTGCGGTGATCATGAATATGATCAGCAGAACCAACATGACATCGATATAGGGCACGACATTGATCTCGGCCATCAACCTTCTGCGGCGTTGGGGCGCCGGCATGCTACGCCTGCGGCCGCGGCGAACCGTGGCGTTGCAAGATGGTGGAGAACTCTTCGATGAACGTATCGAACCGAAGTTCCAAACGGCTGACCTGATCGGCAAGCCTGTTGTAAGCCACCACGGCCGGAATCGCGGCAAATAATCCAACGGCGGTGGTCACCAGTGCCTCGGCAATCCCCGGCGCCACCGCGGCGAGCGTTGCTTGCTGTACGTTGCCGAGGTTGTGAAATGCACTCATGATGCCCCACACCGTGCCGAATAATCCCACATAGGGGCTGGTCGAGCCGACCGTCGCCAACATTGCCAAGTGTTGCTCCAAGCGATCGAGTTCGCGCAACTGCGCCACGCGCATCGCGCGCCGCGCGCCCTCCAACAATTGCTCCGGCGGCACGCCTTGCTGACGCAGGCGGCTGAACTCGCCGAAGCCCGATTCGAAAATGCTCTGCAGCCCGGTACCGGCGCGACCCTTGGTCTCGATGTTCCGATACAAGGTGGCCAGATCCCCGCCCGACCAGAATGCGGTTTCAAATTTTTCGGCCTGGCGGCGCGAACGCCCGATCACCTGGCTTTTGCGAAAGATAACCGCCCACGACGCGACCGAGGCTGCGAGCAGCAGCGCCACAACCGCCTGCACGATGGGGCTCGCATCGAGCACCAGGGTCCAAACCGACAAGTCATTGGGCATTCCGCCACTCCGTGAAAAGATCCTTAGGGATGGCACGCGCCTTCAGCGTGGCCGAATCGAGGCAGGCGACACGCACGGTCGCATCGATCAATTGTTCATTGCCCCGCATAATCGTTTGCTTAAAATGTATTGTGGCACCGGCGAGCCGATTAAGCGCAGCGGTGACGAGAATTTCATCATGCAGCAGCGCGGGGCGCAAAAAATCTACCGCGATATTTACCACGGCAAACTGCACTTGCCGCTCCGCGCGCAATCGCTGCTGGTCTACCGCTAAAGCTCGCAGCCAATCGGTTCGGCAGCGCTCCATGAACTTCAAATAGTTCGCGTAGTAGACGACGCCGCCGGCATCGGTATCTTCCCAATATACTGAATAGGGGCGTGCGAACCTTAGGCTAGAGGACACTATTGGCTGTCCCGGAACAACGGCAGATTCAGGTCCCGCTCGATGCTCGGCGCAGCCAGGCCGAAATGCGCATACGCGGCGCGGGTCGCCACGCGCCCTCGGGCGGTGCGCATCAAAAATCCCTGCTGAATGAGAAACGGCTCGATGACGTCCTCGATGGTGCCGCGCTCCTCGCTCATGGCGGCCGCGAGACTGTCCACGCCCACCGGTCCGCCCTCGAATTTCTCTATCACCGTCAGCAACAGCTTTCTGTCCAGCATGTCGAATCCTTGCGGATCGACCTCGAGCATATTGAGCGCGGCCAAAGCGACTTCGCCGCTAATGAGGCCCGATGCCTTGACCTCGGCAAAATCCCGCACCCTGCGCAGCAACCGATTCGCAATGCGCGGCGTGCCGCGGGATCTTTCCGCGATTCGATCTGCCCCGTCTGGCTGCAGGTTAAGCTTCAAAATCGATGCGCTGCGAATGACGATTTTGGTCAAATCTTCGGTGGAGTAAAATTCCAGCCGTTGCACGATGCCGAATCGGTCGCGCAGCGGCGATGTAAGCAGGCCCGCACGGGTAGTAGCGCCCACCAATGTAAACGGCGGCAGATCGAGCTTGATCGATCGGGCCCCAGGTCCCTCGCCGATCATCAGATCCAGCTGCGAGTCCTCCATGGCCGGATACAGCACTTCCTCCACCACGGGGCTCAAACGGTGTATTTCATCGACGAATAACACGTCCCGGGGCTCGAGATTGGTTAGCAGAGCCGCCAGATCACCCGCTCTCTCGAGCACCGGCCCCGATGTTTGACGCAGATTCACTTTCAATTCGTTGGCGATGATGTGCGCGAGGGTGGTTTTCCCCAGGCCGGGAGGGCCAAAGATCAGGACATGGTCGAGAGCCTCGCCGCGTTGCCGAGCCGCCTGGATGAAAATATCCATCTGAGTTTTGACGTTGGGCTGCCCGACATAGTCCGCGAGCGATTTCGGCCGCACGGCCCGATCAACCAACTCGTCGTCTCGGCCCCCGGTACCTGCAATGATACGATCCTGTTCGATGCCCATACGCTATGAGGCTTTCACGGCTGATTTAAGGGCACGACGAATGATTTCCGTGGTCGACAAACCGGGCTCATCGGCGGACTTGAGCAGCCGACTGACTTCCGGCGGCTTGTAGCCCAGCGCGATGAGTGCGCTGAAGGCCTCGCTCTGAGGGGACTGGGCGATGCCGGGGGCCAGTGGATTTCCCGCCAGCGCGGGCGTCGCGAGCTTTTGCACGCTGTCGCGCATCTCAATGATGATGCGCTCCGCGGTCTTGCGCCCAATGCCGGGAATTCTCGTCAGCATTGCCACATCTTCAGCCTCGACGGTACGCAGAAAATCCTCAACGCTCGCCCCCGATAGTATTCCGAGTGCGATCTTCGGCCCGACCCCCGAGATCTTGAGCAGCCCACGGAACAAGCGCCGCTCGCTCTCGGTGCCGAACCCGAACAGGATGTGCGCGTCCTCGCGAACGACGAGGTGGGTGAATAATGCGACGGGCTCTCCGGTGGACGGCAGCCCATAGAAGGTCGACATCGGTGCTTCCAGCTCATAGCCCACGCCATTCACGTCCAGCATCAGCAGCGGTGGCTGCTTCATTGCCAGCCGGCCTTTGAGAAAGCCGATCATCCGCTCGAGGCCGCCTGCAACAGCAGGGCTCGGCCGCGAAGCGCGTGGCAAACGGCGGCGGCCAATGCGTCCGCCGCGTCGGACGGCACCGGTCCGTCGAGCTTCAGCAGGCTTCTCATCATGAGCTGGACCTGGGCTTTTTCGGCGTTTCCGGTTCCGACCACGGCCTGCTTTATCTGGCGGGTGGCATACTCAAAGACCCCCGCGTTGGCATCCGCGGTACCGCAGATCGCCGCGCCGCGGGCCTGACCCAATTTCAGGGCGCTGTCTGGATTGCGGTTCACGAACACTCTTTCGATGGCGATTTCCTGCGGCTGATACTGCGTCACGATGGTCTGCATGCAGCGGAAGATTTCACACAGCCGGACCGCGAATTCCGCCTGGCTGGTGCGAATTACGCCGCTGGCTACGTACGCCAGGCGCGATCCGGTGACATCCAATACGCCGAAGCCGGTGCGCTGCGATCCAGGATCGATCCCGAGCACGCGAATGGTCGCTACTTTAAGTCCGCGCAATTTGAGTCGTCGTAGGCGCTGGCATGGCCCTAGTATGATACCGGCAATAGGCTCCTAAACCCACCCGCAGTCATCGCCTCACATGGAAACGACCGCCACCGCCCGGAATGCCAGCAGCCGGTTGCTTAGCGCAATGGAGACGTTGCGCGCCATGGCACTGCCGCCCGAGGGTGATCAGTTGCGCAGCAACGCGTTGGATGTCGCCGAGATCGTGCATACGCTGGATGCCGACGATGATGTCGTCATGGCGGCCATGATTCAACCGCTTCTGGACGCCGGTCTCCTCAATCGCGAAAGCGCGGTGAAACAGTTCGGAGAGGAAGCCGGTCGGCTGGCTCACGCCTTGAGTCAGCTGGGTCAATTCGGGCTCCCCGTCGATTGGACGCCTGAACAGGGACTGGAAGCGGCCCAGGCGGAAGCCTTGCGCAAGATGTTGCTGGCGGTCGTGGGCGACGTGCGCCTCGTCGTGGTGAAGCTCGCCGAGCAGCTGCAAACAATGCGCATGGCGAAGAGCCTCGGGGCCGCGCGGCAACGCAAACTCGCGATCGAAACGCGCGAAGTGTATGCCCCCCTCGCCAATCGTTTAGGAGTGTGGCAGGTCAAATGGGAACTGGAGGACCTCGCTTTCAGATATCTCGAACCGCTGCAATACAAGCATATCGCCTCGGCGCTGAAATCCCGGCGCTCCGAGCGCGAGCACTATATCGATGAGCTAAAAGAACTGCTGCAAAACGCAATGCGCCTCGCCGGGGTCGATGCCCGGATCGATGGGCGTCCCAAACACATATTCAGCATATGGCGCAAGATGCAGGTGAAACAGCTGGCCTTCGATCAGCTCATGGACATTCGGGCAGCTCGAGTGCTGGTCTCGACGATAGCAGAATGCTATGCGGCGCTTGGGGTGGTTCACTCGCTCTGGAAGTTCATACCGGGCGAATTCGACGACTACATCGCAACGCCCAAAGATAATTTGTACCGCTCGATCCACACTGCTGTCATCGGCCCCGGCGGCGAGCCGGTGGAGATCCAAATCCGCACGTTCGAAATGCACGCGGACTCCGAGCGCGGCATGGCTGCGCACTGGCGCTACAAGGAGGTGGGCCGCGGCAATCAGGCCTACGAGCGAAAAATAAACGAGCTGCGCTCGCTACTGGCTGTGCCGAGCGAGGGCAATGAGGGCGGCCGGGATTTCCTCGATCGCGTGCGCGTCGATTTGTTTCAAGACCGCATTTATGTGATCTCCCCCAAGGGTGAAATTGTCGATGTGCCGGTGGGCGGCACGCCGCTCGACTTTGCGTACCAGGTCCATACTGATCTTGGGCATCGCACGCGCGGCGCCAAAGTCAATGGCCGCATGGTGCCTCTCGACTACCAGTTGAAGAACAGCGAGACCGTCGAGATCATAACCGCCAAGACGCCGCAACCGTCCCGCGATTGGCTTTCTGCTCAATCGGGATTTCTCGCAAGCCCGCGCCATCGCAACAAGGTACGCGCCTGGTTCCGCAAACAGAACGAGGCGCAAAACAAAACCGAGGGCCGCGCGATGCTGGACCGAGAGCTGCAGAGGCTCGGTGTCAAGAGCCCACCCATGACGGAACTGCTACGCGAGCTGGCATTGAGCAGCGCCGAGTCGCTGCACGAGGCATTGGGCTTGGGCGAAGTGAGCGGCGCGCAAGTCGCGGGAGCCATTCAGCGGCTTTTGCATGCCCGTGAGCCGCAACCCGACACCGCGCGGGCTCGACCCGGCGGTCGCGCCCCGGACGCTCGCACCCCCGCGGTCAAAGTGCAGGGGTTCGGTGATTTGCTGTCGAGCTATGCGCGTTGCTGCAAACCGGTTCCCCCAGAACCGATCGTCGGCTATATCACCGTCGGCCGCGGCGTGAGTATCCACGCCCAAGCATGCGCGAATCTGGCGCGCCTCAAGATCAAGACGCCGGCACGCGTGCTGGCCGTTGATTGGGGCGAATTGGGGCGTAGCGAGTTTCCCGTGGAGCTCGAGGTACAAGCCTTCGATCGCCGCGGATTGGTGCGTGACGTAAGCGCCGCGCTGGCGGATGAGAAAATCAGCATTCAAGGCATGACGACAGTCACCGACAAGCGCGAGAATATGGCACGCATGCGCATCGACATTTCGATCACCGGTCTGCCGCAGCTGTCCAAAGTGCTGACGCGCATCGCGCAGTTGCCGAACATTGTCGGCGCACGGCGCAAGAAATAGCGTCAGGCTAGGGCGATGCGGTGTACGGGATGGAAACAGTTCCTGATTTCGAGGTTCCCGCGCTGTTCACGTAGTTGAACCCGAACGACACGGTGCCGGCGGCGGCCGCCATCGGCGCGTAATTGAGCGAAACTTGGCAGGCTGTGCCAACGCTGACGCTGGCGCAGCCGAACGAGCTGGCTGCCGAGCTCCAGCCGGGCGGCAGCATCGAGAGGTCGGCTGCCAATCCGCTTGCGAAGTTGCCATCGTCGGTGGTGAACGTGACGGTCACCGGATTGGCGGTGCTGCCGGTCACGGCTGCAACCGTGGTCGGATTGGCGTTGAAAATCACGTTGTCATTGGTCGTCGTCTGGTACGGAATGCCGACCGATCCTGTTTTGGATTGGCCCGCGTTATTCATATACGCATAGCTCAAGGTCAGTATGCCGTTATCCACGCCGGTCGGTGCGTAGGTCAGCATCAGCTGACATGTGCTGCCGGTGTTGAAAGCGCTGCAGCCGAATGCATTCGTTGCGCTGGTCCACCCCGCCGGCAGCGCGGTGAGGTCGCTTGTCAGCTGCAGGGCCGTGGCGAAGCGGCTATCGTCGGTCGTAAAAGTCACCGCGACCGATTGAGCGGGCGCTCCCAGCATGGCGCTGATCTGTCCAGAGGGAGATGCGGTGCTCACCGCGTTGTCATTGGTGGTGGCCGCGTAGGGAATCTCTACGACGCCGAAATTCGGTATCCCGCCGGCATCGCTGTACGTGTAGCGCAGCGCAAGCGTGCCCGAGGTGAGCGTCATCGGTGTGAAACTCAGCTGCAGCTGACATCCGTTGCCCGTGCTGACGCTGTTGCAGCTGAACGAGGTAGATCCAGAGCTCCAGCCGACCGGCAACTTGCTCAAACTCGTGGTGAGACTGAAGCCGGCTGCGCTTTTGCCATCAATGGTGGTGAAGGTGACGGCCACCGATTGGCGCCCGCCATTCTGAACCGCCGTGACCTGCCCGGCCGGAGAGAAACGGGCAACGACCACCTCGTTTACCGTCGTCGCATAAGGCACATTGAGCGCCCCGCTCTCAGGCAGGCCTGATCCATCGACATAGGTGTAGTTCAAACTGAGCGCACCGTTGGCCGCGGCAGTGGGTGCGAAGAGCAGCGGCAGCTGACAACCGTTTCCGGTGCTGACCGCGGCACAAGACAACCCCGTCTTCGTACTGCTCCAGCCGGACGGCAATGCACCGAGTGTTAACGTGAAAGCGGTCGCGGCGGTGCCGTCGTCAGTCGTAAAATTGACGGTGACCGGTTGTTTGCCGCCCACACCTGTGTCGATTTCGCCGATGGGTGAAAGGGAAGCGACCACATGGTTGCTGGCCGTTGCCGCATAGCTGAGAGTCATGCAAACACCGGGGGTACTTGGCAATCCCGCGTTGTCGACATAGACGCAATTGAGATTCAGCGTGCCGTTTTCCACCGCGGCGGGAGCGTAGGTAAGAACCAGAACACAGCCCCTGCCGGGCGCCACGGTTGCGCACGTAAGGCTTGGCGCGCTCCAACCCGTGGGCAAGGTGCCGGAACTAGCGTACGCCGAGAAGGCGGTGATGGGCAGCGTGTCATTCGACGTAAAAGTCACGATGACTGTTTGGGTAGTCCCGACTGCAACGGCGAGCGAATCGACCGAGGCGGTTGCAGATACCTTGTTGTGGTTCCCGGGCGCGACCGGCCCGCTGGGACCTACTTTCGGCGGCGTGACCGGCGGAGTCGCCGTGCCGCCACTGGTGGACGTCGGTGCGACATTGCCGCTTTGGCTGCCAAACGAGCTCGAGCCGCAAGCACTCAAAAGCGGCATCGATAAGACCCCAAGAAGAATCAAACGATGGCCCAGTAGCATTTTTCCCCACCTTGAGACCAGTGTCGTGCCAATCAAACGTCGCGGACCGGCGACGAAGTAAGGGCTAGGAAGGTAAGGCGGGGCCGGCAAGGGCGGCGTGAACGGCGTCACGCAGCAAGGCGCGGTTCACACATCGTCAAATTAGTTTTGTTCAGGCCAACATAAGGCCTGCGAATGTGGGACAAAAGCAACCGTCGTTTCAGCGATTCAATCCATCGATTGCTTTTTTATCAACGGCCAAGGCGGCCTCGTGAATCGCCTCGGACAACGTCGGATGCGCATGAATGGTGCGCTGAATGTCTTCGGTACTCGCCGAATATTCCATTGCGAGCACCGCCTCGCTGATCAACTCGCCGGCCATCGGACCGATCACGTGGACACCGAGCACCTCATCGTCGTCTTTGGCGGATACGATTTTTGCCATGCCTGCCGCTTGCTCCATCGCGCGCGCGCGGCCGCTGGCGGCAAACGGAAACGCGCCCACCTTGTAGGGGCGGCCGCTTGCCTTGACTTGCTCTTCGGTTTGTCCCACCCACGCGATTTCTGGTGCCGTATAGATTACCGATGGGATGACTTTGTAATTCACTTCACCGTAATGTCCCGCGATCAGGTCGGCGACCATCACGCCCTCTTCCTTGCCCTTATGCGCAAGCATGGGACCGCGCACGACATCCCCCACCGCCCACACGTTCGGTGCATCCGTGCGGCAGTGCTCATCGACCTTGATGAAGCCGCGCTCATCCAATTGAACCCCGGTGCCCTCTGCGAGCAGCGCCGAAGTAAAGGGTCTGCGTCCGACGGCAACGATGAGCTTGTCCACCTGCAACGAATGCTCGCCCTGCGCGTCCGTATAAACGACGTCGACCGCGTTGCCCGACACCGCGGCGCTGGAGACTTTCGCGCCCAACTTGAGCTCCAAGCCCTGTTTCTTGAAATGCCGCTGGGCCTCTTTTGCGATGGTCTGATCCACCATGGGCAGGAATTGCTCCAAGGCCTCGAGCACGACGACTTCGCTTCCCAGCCTGCGCCAGACACTGCCGAGTTCAAGACCAATCACGCCGGCGCCGATGACTCCGAGCCGCGCGGGCACGGCGTCGAACTCCAAGGCGTTCCACGAATCGACGATGTATTTGCCGTCATGCGGCACCGATTGCAAGCGGATGGGCGTGGAACCGGAGGCGAGCACGACATGTTTCGCCTCGAGCGTTTTTTCAGTGCCGTCCGCACCCTTTACCAGCACCTTGTTGCCGGTCAACAAGCGTCCATGACCCTGGATCCCCACGACACCGTTGGCCTTGAACAAGGTATTGATGCCGTTGGTCATGGTCTTGACCACGGAGGCACGGCGTTTCTGCATGGCCTGAAGATCCAAGGTCAGTCCGCCCATTTTGATGCCGTGGATGGCGAACTCGTCCTTCGCACGCTGAAACAGTTCCGATGATTCCAGCAAGGCTTTGGACGGTATGCAGCCCGCATTGAGGCAGGTTCCGCCAAAGGCATAACTACCGTCGGTGTTCTGCCACTCATCGACGCAGGCGACCTTCAACTTGTTCTGAGCCGCCCGAATCGCCGCTGGATAACCCGCGGGTCCGGCACCGATGACAATCACGTCAAATGCATCGCTCATATATGCAACACCATGCGCGCGGGATCCTCCAGACACTGCTTGACGGTCACAAGGAATTGCACCGCCTCGCGCCCATCGATGATGCGATGGTCATAGGTCAATGCGATGTACATCATCGGGCGCACCACAACTGCACCGTCGATGACCACCGGCCGGTCCTGAATCTTGTGCATTCCCAATATCGCGCTTTGCGGCGAATTCACGATGGGCGTCGACAAGAGCGATCCGAATACTCCGCCGTTGGTGATGGTGAAGGTGCCGCCGGTGAGCTCTTCGATCGTAATGGTGCCGGCACGGGCACGAGAGGCGAAATTGCCGATGGATTTCTCGATGTCCGCAAAACTCAGCTGATCCGCATCCCGCAATACGGGAACGATGAGCCCCCGATCGGTCGAGACGGCGACGCCGATATCGAAAAACTCGTGATACACAATGTCGTTGCCGTCGACCGAAGCATTGACCGATGGAAATTTCTTCAGAGCTTCGACGCAAGCCTTGGCAAAAAAGGACATGAAACCCAGCTTCACGCCATATTGCTTTTCGAATTGGTCCTTGTAGCGAGCGCGCAGTTCGTTAACGGCTTTCAAATCGACCTCGTTGAATGAGGTCAGCAGTGCCTGAGTCGCCTGCGCCTGCACCATGCGCTCTGCAATGCGCGCCCGCAGCCGCGTCATGGGCACGTGCTGTTCGCCCCGGGCGCTGCGCGCACTGGGCGCCGGAACGAATTGCGCCGGCGATTTGGGGGCGACGCCCGGCGCCGCGGCATCCTTTGCCGACAGATAATTCACGACATCCGATTTGGAGACGCGCCCGTCGCGGCCCGAGCCGGCAACCGTCTTCGGGTCAACTTGATTCTCTTCGGCCACCCGCTTGGCCGCCGGACTGAGCTTGCCGCCGGATGCCTCCGGTTTCGCGGCTTCTTTCGCTACCGTGTCTTTCGCTACCGTGTCTTTCGCCGCCGCTGTTGCGCCACTGGACGCGGTCAGAATTGCGGGCGCGCTCGCACCGGGGACCGCTGCGGCACCTTCCTCAATAATGGCCAAGAGTTGGCCGCTGGTCACCGTCGTGCCATCGGTCAATTTTATTTCCTTGAGGACTCCGGCCGCCGGAGCAGGCACCTCGAGCACCACCTTGTCGGTTTCTAGGTCGACGAGATTTTCATCTCGCGCCACGCTTTCGCCGGGCTTTTTGTGCCAAGCGACCAGTGTCGCGTCAGCCACCGACTCCGGCAGCTGCGGCACGCGAACTTCGATAGTCATGAGCCTGTCCTAGATTGAGCGGGGGCGGGAATGCGAATCGACTGTCGCGAAGTCTCCTCCGGCGGTATGCCTTGCAGGGCCGCCGTGACCAGATTTTTCTGCTGCTCCTCGTGCAGCGCTGCAATGCCGGTCGCAGGTGCGGCTGCACCGGCGCGTCCCGCATAAAGAAGCTCGTGCTTCGCATCGAGCTTCGATTGCAAGCGGTGCCGAATCTGATACCAGCTGCCCTGATTCTGCGGCTCTTCCTGGCACCAGATGATTTCACGGGCATTCGGGTATTTGCGCAACACTGCTTCGTATTCCTCCGACGGAAACGGGTAGAGCTGCTCGATTCGAACAATAGCAACCGATTCGGTCTTTGCTTCGCGCCGCGACTTGAGCAGGTCGAAATACACTTTGCCGCTGCAGAATACGATGCGGGTCACCGCGGAAGGCTTGATGTCGTCGATTTCATCGATAACCGTCTGGAATCCGCTCCCGGATAACTCCTCGAGCCTCGACACCGACAATGGATGCCGCAGCAAGCTCTTCGGCGTCATGATGATGAGGGGCTTGCGCAGGGCTCGCAGCATCTGCCTTCGCAGCACGTGGAACATTTGCGCCGGGGTAGACGGGACGCATACCTGCATGTTGAATTCGGCGCAGAGCTGCAAGAAGCGCTCGAGACGCGCAGAAGAATGTTCAGGCCCCTGGCCTTCATAGCCGTGCGGCAGGAACAGCGTGATGCCCGAGACGCGGCCCCATTTAGCCTCGCCCGAGCTGATGAATTGGTCGATGATCACTTGCGCGCCGTTGCAGAAATCGCCGAACTGCCCTTCCCAGATGGTTAGGCAGTGAGGTTCCGTGGTCGCGAAACCGTATTCAAATCCCATGACGGCTTCTTCCGACAGGACGGAATCAGTCACGGTGAACCTGGGCTGGTTGGAGGCCAAATGCTCCAGCGGTACATAGGTGCGTCCGGTGGCTTGGTCATGCAGGACAGCATGGCGGTGGAAAAAGGTGCCGCGGCCGCTATCTTGCCCGGTAAGACGAATGGGGTAACCCTCCTGAACGAGGCTCGCGTAGGCGAGATTTTCGGCACACCCCCAATCCAACGCCAGATCGCCATTAATCATTTTTTCGCGCGACTGCATGATAGCGAGCACGCGGGGATGCAAATTCCAATCCGTCGGATAGGTCGTAATGGCTTTTCCCAAGACCCGCAAGCGGGTCATGTCGACGCCCGTCTTGACCGGCATCCAATCGGCGCCCAAGTACTCGCTCCAATCTACGGTATAGCGGTTGCCGATGAGCCCTAACGCCGCGCGCGCCTGAGGCTTGCCCTCATCCAAACCATTGCGATACTGCTCCATCATGGCGGCGGCCTCGTCCGAACTCATCACTCCTTCGAGCTTGAGCTTGTCAGCATAGAGCTGCCGCACGGTCGGCTTCTTGCGGATGACTTGATACATGAGCGGCTGCGTAGCCGCCGGTTCGTCCGCTTCATTGTGCCCATGCCGCCGGTAGCACACGAGGTCAATGACCACATCCTTGTGGAATTTCATGCGGTATTCGAGCGCAAAGCGCGTAACGAAACAAACCGCCTCCGGATCATCGGCATTCACGTGCAGGATGGGTGCTTCAACCATCTTCGCGACATCCGAGCAATACAGGGTCGAGCGCGCATCGCGCGGATCGCTGGTGGTAAAGCCGACCTGGTTATTGATGATGATGTGCACGGTGCCGCCGGTATAAAAACCGCGCGCCTGCGAAAGCTGCAACGTCTCCATAATCACGCCTTGCCCGGCAAAGGCAGCATCGCCGTGGATTTGCACGGGCAACACCTTGTCGCCCAAGGCATCGCCGCGCCGCTCTTGGCGCGCGCGCGCCGATCCTTCTACAACGGCATTCACGACTTCCAAATGCGACGGGTTGAACGCCAAGGCAACGTGTACGTTGCCGGAGTCGGTTCTCAAGTCGGCGGAAAATCCTTTGTGATACTTAACGTCGCCCGAACCGCGCAGCTTGGCGGGGTCGTATTGACCCTCGAATTCGTTAAATAGATCTTTTGGCGACTTGCCCAGCAAATTCACCAAGACATTCAGCCGGCCGCGATGCGCCATGCCGATAATCGTCTCCTCGACGCCGCTTTTGCCGCCCTGCTGCACCAAATCGTCGAGCAATGGAATCAGACTGTCGCCGCCCTCCAGCGAAAAACGTTTCTGCCCCACGTACTTGGTGTGCAGATAGCGTTCCAAGCCTTCTGCTGCAGTCAGCTGCCACAATATGTTTTTCTTTTCCTCGATGCTGAAACGCCGCTGCAGGCGGGCAACTTGAAAGCCGTCCTGCAGCCACAAGCGCTCCTCGGTGTCCGATACATGCGCAAACTCTGCGCCGATGGTGTCGGTGTAAATGTGCTTCAGGTCGGCGAGAATATTCTTGAGCGAAGTGCGTTCCGGAATCGCACTGTTGCGGCTGCCGGTGAAGAATTCCGTATCCAGGTCGGCCTCGGACAACCCGAAATATTGCAGATCAAGAACAAAGGGCTTGGCGCGTTCCTGCAGACCTAACGGATCGAGCTTCGCGATCAAATGTCCGCGATTCGCATAAACCTGGATGAGACGGGAAACCGCGCCCTGTTTCGCGCTCGCGCCGTCCGATTGATTGCCCTGCGCTGCGGCAGGGGCCGGCGGCTGTTGAACGCGCGCCAATAGGCGCTCGCGGATAGGACCATGAGCAACCTCGCCCGCCGTGCCGCGCAAGTTCTTGAAGTACTCGCGCCAGGCAGGATCCACACTGGTGGGATCCCGCAAGAACTGTTCGTAGAGATCTTCAATGAAACCGGCGTTTCCGCCGGACAGCGCCGTGGTGGCTAATTGATCGGCAAGTGATTTGCTCATGAGCGACGGGGGCGAAAAACCTCAATTACATCAATAAGATGAGAAGAAGGAGTGGGTAACCTTGCGCGCGCTAGTTTAGCCGAAGGCGGCATAATATGGAATGTGACGGCGACCGAGCTATTTACAAGAGGGACAGCTCGCCTCAGTTCTTGAGCATCCAAATCTCGTAGCCGATGAGCCACGCATAGATCACCAACACCGCGTACAGCACCAGTTCTACGCGGATTACGCGCATAAAGCGGTAGCGGCTGAGGAAGACCATGACCACGATGCTGGCGCCCGTCATGGCCATTTTGAGAGCAGCGAAGGCGGCCACACTGCGGTAAACCAGCACCGCCATGATGGGATTGACCTCATCGGCGCCGTGCAGCAGCAAAATGGCCGTGAGGAACGCGTCCGAGGCGCTCAGCAGCAAAATGCCAATGGCGACGGCAAGCAGATGCGGCGAATACCAGTCAACGGGGTGGAATCGAGCATCATCGTGGCGGCGCGGCGGTCGCCGGCGCCGGGGGCTGAAGTTGCCGTAGAGAACCGACCACCACAATCGGCGCCGTCGATCCGCTCTAACGCGGCGCTCATCCGTCAAGTTTGTTCTTCTCAAGTTTGTTCTTCTTATCGGCTTGCATATTTCATCCGCACCACTATCCATAGATGATGACCTTAGGCCAAGTCCAATGCGTCATAATGCGGCCTTGCGAGCGCTTATTTTTTATTAAGAAGCGGTTACGAGTTTGGCGACAAAGTCGCTGACCGGCATGGCGGCGAGCGCGCGTTGATCGCTGAACATGGCCTTGATTGATTCGGTTTGCTTGGGCGGAAAGTGTGCCGCGACGCTGGCCTCGAACTTTTTGACCAACACCGGCATGCCTTCGGCGCGGCGCTTACGGTGTCCGATGGGAAAGTCCACCGCAACTCTCGGGCTCGAGGTCCCGTCCTTGAAGAACACCTGCACGGCGTTGCCGATGTAGCGTTTATCCGCAGCGTAGTAGTCTTGAGTGAAGGCCGGATTTTCCCTCACCTGCATCTTTGCTCGAAGCGCATCGACGCGCGGATCGTTGGCGATGTTATCTTCGTAGTCGGAGGCTTCCAGCCGGCCGAACAGCAACGGAATTGCGACCATGTATTGGATGCAATGATCACGATCGGCCGGGTTTGCCAGCGGTCCCGTCTTGTCGATGATGCGCACGCCGGGTTCCTGGGTTTCGATGACCACCTGATCGACCTGGTCGAGCTTCGCGGCGATCTGCGGGTGCAGCGTCATGGCCGCTTCCACCGCTGTCTGGGCGTGGAACTCCGCGGGAAACGAAATTTTGAAAAGCACATTCTCCATTACATAGCTGCCGAGGGGCTGCGGCAATACCACCGGCTTGCCTTTGAAAAGTACGTCTTGGAAACCCCAGGTTTTGGCGGTAAGCGCCGAGGGATAACCCATCTCGCCTTTGAGCGCAAACAGCGCATGACGCACGGCGCGGCTGGTGGCATCGCCCGCTGCCCAGCTCTTGCGCGAGCCGGTATTGGGCGCATGGCGGTAAGTACGCAGTGCGCCGCCGTCCACCCAGGCATTGGACACGGCATTGATGATTTGCTCTCGCGAACCGCCGAGCAGCGCCGTGACGACGGCGGTCGAGGCCACGCGAACCAGCAGCACGTGGTCCAAGCCGACGCGGTTGAAGCTGTTCTCCAAGGCCAGCACGCCTTGTATTTCGTGCGCCTTGATCATGCCTGTGAGCACGTCGCGCACTGACACCCGCTTTCCCGAGCGCGACAGATAATCCGCGACGGCCAAAATGCCGCCCAAATTGTCGGAAGGGTGACCCCACTCGGCCGCCAGCCAGGTGTCGTTGAAGTCCAGCCAGCGGATCATTGCGCCAATGTTGAAGGCGGCGGCGATGGGATCGAGCTCGTACGCCGTGCCGGGAACCCGCGCTCCCCCGCTCAAGGTAGCCCCGGGAACCACCGGCCCCATCAATTTCGTGCACGCCGGATATTTCAGCGCCTGGAAGCCGCACGCCAACGTATCCATCAAACAATACGCGGCCGTCTCGTAGCCCAAGGGGCTCGTCACCTGAAAGTTCAGCGCGTAATCCGCGATGTCAGCCAACACTTGATCGGGAGCCGGTCTCTCGGCGGACTTGATATCTTGGGACATGAGGTTAGGGGCGCTCCGCCAGTGGCACAAACGTTAAGTTTTCCGGTCCAACGTAATTGGCGCTCGGTCGAATGATTTTCCCATCCTCGCGTTGTTCGATGACGTGAGCCGCCCAGCCGGAAGTGCGGCTAATGACGAACAGCGGCGTGAACATCGCGGTCGGAATGCCCATCAGGTGATACGACACGGCTGAAAACCAGTCTAGGTTGGGAAACATTCTTTTGATGTCCCACATCACCGATTCGATTCTCGCGGCCACCTCGAATCCCAGCATGTCGTTAGCCTCGCGCGCGAGAGTACGCGATACCTCCTTGATGATCTGATTGCGCGGATCCGAAACCGTATACACGGGGTGGCCAAAACCGATGATCACTTCTTTGCCCGCGACGCGCCGGCGAATGTCGGCTTCGGCTGCGTCCGGGGTGTCATAGCGGTTTTGAATTTCGAATGCGACTTCATTTGCGCCGCCGTGCTTGGGCCCCCGCAAGGCGCCAATTGCGCCGGTGATGCAAGAGTAAAGATCCGATCCCGTCCCCGCGATGACCCTGGCCGTGAACGTAGACGCGTTGAATTCGTGCTCGGCGTACAAGTTCAACGAAGTGTGCATGGCGCGCACCCAGCTTGCCGTGGGTTTGCGACCGTGCAACAGGCGTAAAAAATGTGCACCGATGGAATCATCGTCGCTCTGCACCTCGATGCGGCGGCCGTCCTTGGCGTAGTGGTACCAATAGCACAGCATGGAACCTAAGCAGGCCAGCAATCGATCCGCGCGATCGCGTGCGCCCTCGCTGTTGTGATCGTTGGCTTCAGGTTCCCAGCAGCCTAGTGCCGACACGCCCGTTCGCAGCACATCCATGGGATGGCTGGTCGCGGGAAGCTGTTCGAGCACGCTCGTAACGGCTGGCGGCAGCACTCGCAGCGCCTTGAGTTTGGTTTTATAGGCCGCGAGTTGCGCTTTGTTGGGCAGCTTTTCATGCACCAGCAAGTGCGCTATTTCCTCGAACTCGCACTGCGTGGCGATATCCAAAATATCGTAGCCGCGATAGTGCAAATCGTTGCCGGTTCTTCCGACGGTGCACAACGCCGTATTGCCCGCCGTCACGCCCGACAAGGCAACTGATTTTTTGGGTTTGAACGTGCCTGGGGCTTGCGAGTCGGAATTGCTCATGACTTTTCCTTTCCTTCGGCGAATAGCTCGTCAAGCTTCGCTTCGTAGGCGTAATAGTCGAGGTATTTATATAAATCGGCGCGGGTTTGCATCGTCGCAAGCACGTTCTTCTGCGTCCCGTCGCGGCGGATCGCCTGGTAAGTATTGAGGGCTGCGGCATTCATGGCCCGGTAGGCCGAGCAGCAGTGCAATACAATGTCGACACCCACGGTGGCGAGCTCATCCCTTGTGTACAGGGGCGTTTGGCCAAATTCGGTGATGTTGGCAAGAATGGGTACCTTCACGGCGTCCTTGAAGCGCCGGTACATCGCGAGTTCAGTGATGGCTTCCGGGAAAATCATGTCGGCGCCCGCTTCAACGCAGGCCACGGCACGATCGAGCGCCTTGTCGATGCCCTCCACGGCGAGGGCATCGGTGCGCGCCATGATCACGAAATTCTCGTCGGTCCTGGCATCCACCGCCGCTTTGACCCGATCCACCATTTCCTGCTTGGACACGATTTCCTTGCCTGGCCGGTGGCCACAGCGCTTGGATTGCACTTGGTCCTCGATATGCATCCCGCCTGCACCGAATTTCGTGAAAGACTTCACCGTTCGCGCGATGTTGAATGCACCGCCCCAACCGGTGTCGGCGTCCACCAACATCGGTAGCGGGCACGCATCGGTGATGCGGCGGATATCGATCAGCACATCGTCCATGGTACTGATGCCCAAATCCGGTATCCCCAGGGAATTGGCGGCCACGCCGCTGCCCGCCAGGTAGATGGCTTTGAATCCGCAGGCGGCGGCCATTCGCGCGGTGTACGCATTGATTGCGCCTACCATTTGCAGAGGATTCTCCGCGCAGATGGCGGCGCGGAGGCGCGCCCCGGCAGAGCGCGGATCCGAGGCGCTCAAGTGCGCCCCGTGACGGGAATCAACGCGCCCGTCACCGCGCCGGCGGAATCAGACATCAGGAAGGCGACGACTTCGCCGATCGCAGCGGGCGCGACCCAGCGGCTGAAATCCGCCTTCGGCATGTCCAGTCGGTTGCGTGGTGTGTCGATCGTACTCGGCAGCAATGCGTTCACAGTAACGCCCCGATCTTTGAGCTCATCAGCGAGTGCCTCCGTTAGTTTCGCAACGCCCGCCTTTGCGGCTGCGTAGGCGCCCATGCCGGCGCTTGCCTTGACTGCCCCCTGCGCGCCGACGTTGATAATGCGGCCATTGCCTGATTTCAGAAGGTGCGGCAGAGCGGCTTTGCAGCATGCCACCGCGCTACGCAAGTTCATGCGGTACATCGAGTCCCAGGTTTCGAGCGTGCCTTGCTCGAGCTTCTCGAATCGAAACCCGCCGGCGATATTGATCAGGCCGTCCAACCGCCCGGTCTGAAGAACAATCTTTTCAATGGCCGAAGCCGCGGCCGCATCGTCTGCCAAGTCGAGCCCGCCGAACGATAGCGGGCTTAAGGCCGATCCGGAAGGAACAGGGGCATGATCGAGCCGCGCCACCTGGGCACCAAAACCAGCGAGCGTCGCGCCTACACTTAAGCCCAACGCGCCGGAAGCGCCGGTGACGGCAATCACTTTTCCGGACAAATCGAGGCGGATGCCGCTCACTTCACCGCTCCTAATGCTCAAATCCAAAACTATAAAGGCAAGCCTGGCCCCTGCCGCTGACCAAAGCGCTCAAAACTGCTGCGCGAAATTGCAACACGTAGGACATTGGCGTGCAAGCTTAAGGCCGCAAGCGGCGACGAAATTCGCCCGGCGATGCGCCGGTCCATTTCTTAAACGCACGATGAAAGGCGCTGCGTTCGGAGAAGCCGAGTTCCAGCCCAATGTCCATGGCGCTGCGCTTCGAGTGGCTCAGATAGCCAATGGCCAAGTCCCTGCGCAGCTGGTCTTTGATGGATTGATAGAACGTGCCCTCTTCATGCAGCCGTCGCCGCAGCGTGGCCGGTGTCATGTTCAACTCCGCCGCCAGGACTTCAAACTCCGGCAATCCTCCGGGCAGCGACTGGCGCAAGCGGCGGCGGATGCGCGCGGCCAAGCTGCGGCCATTCTTGTACTTGACCAAAATATTCTCGGGAGCCGAGCGCAAGAATTCCTTGATGGTTCGTTCATTCTGGACGATAGGGAGCTGAAGACAGGCGGCGTCGAAGACGATGGCGGTGTGCGGCGCTTGAAAGCTGATATTGGTGCTGTACATGAGCCGATACTCGCCGCTATGCGCCGGTTCATCGTAGCCGAACTGCGCGCGTTTGATTGGAATCCTGCGCCCTACCAGCCAGCATGCCACCCCATGCAGCAACATGAGGAGCACCTCGTGCGCAAACACCCGAGTGGGCGAGGCGGCGCGGCCGTGCAGCGAGATAATCGCCTCCGCACCATCGGTATGCAATCGACCGACCATGTCGTCGAGAATCAGCGCATAGAAACGCAAGCTGCGCTCGAGGGCGCTTTTTAAGGTTTTGCAGCCGATGAGCGAGTGGCAAATCATCGCGAAACTACCGGACTTCATCCGTCGCGAATCCTGTCCGAAAAATTCATCATCCAGGCTCGCCGCGACAAGGCGCCACAGTGCGCCATAGTGTTTGGCGGACACGCGTGCCTGAGGGGATTGCAGCAGCGCGGGGGAAAGTCCGACTTGTTTAAGCAATGCTTCCGCATCCAGCCGCCGTTCGCGCACGCTCTCCAACGCTGCTGCAACGAAGCAAATTGCGATCGTACCCGGTTCGGACCTGGCCGCTTCGGCCATGGCCGACCGGCTTAAGGTCTTGGATAACTGTTGCATTTTCGCTCACGCATTTTGAACGGTTTGGGCACGCCGCGAGGCCAACTCCGCCTTATAGTTTACGCGATACCACCCCCCGCGGCCGCGATTGAGCAACCCATGGATCCCTACACCGAAGAGCAACGCCTGATCCGCGACAGCGCGCGTGATTTTGCACTCGAAGAATTGAAACCCTACGCTCGCCAATGGGAAAAGGACGGCTGGATTGCCGACTCCGCAGTGGCCAAGCTCGGCGAGCTGGGACTTCTCGGCATGATGGTGCCCGATGAGTGGGGAGGTTCATACACCGACTACATCGCTTACGCGCTCGCGATCGAGGAAATCGCCGCCGGCGATGCGGCCACGGCCACGCTGGTCAGCGTGCATAGCTCCGTCGGTTGCGGCCCCATACTCAAATACGGGGATGCAGAGCAGAAGCGGCGCTATCTCACCGACATGGCGCAGGGACGTTCCATTGGATGCTTTTGCTTGACGGAACCCCAGGCCGGATCGGAAGCGCATAACTTGAAGACCCGCGCGACCCTCGAGGGCGGGAACTGGGTGTTGAACGGCACCAAACAATTCATTACCAACGGCAAGCGGGCGAAAATAGCGATTGTGTTTGCGGTCACCGATCCGGAACTGGGCAAAAAGGGACTTTCCGCATTCATTATTCCAACCGACACGCCTGGCTTTGTGGTCGGGCGTCCGGAGCACAAGCTCGGTATCCGCGCTTCCGACACCTGTGCCATCACTTTCGAAAACTGCAAGGTGGGCGCCGATGCCCTGTTGGGACCCCGAGGCAAGGGGTTATCGATAGCTCTATCCAATTTGGAGGGAGGCCGCATCGGCATCGCTGCGCAAGCCATCGGTATCGCGCGCGCGGCCTTCGAAGCGGCGCTGGCCTATGCGCAAACACGCCGACAATTCGGCCAACCCATCGCAAAATTCGGCAGCATCAGCGACATGTTGGCCGACATGCACATTGCCATCAATTCGGCGCGGCTGCTGACGCACCACGCCGCCCGCCTGCGCAGCGCCGGCGAGGCCTGCCTTTCAGAGGCTTGCCAGGCTAAACTGTACGCCTCGGAGATGGCCGAACGGGTGTGCTCCCATGCCATCCAGATTCACGGCGGTTACGGCTATCTAGCAGACTACGACGTCGAGCGATATTACCGCGATGCACGCATCACACAGATTTATGAGGGCACGAACGAGATCCAACGGCTGGTGATAGCCAGGGACCTGCTCGATCGCCCGCAACTTTAGAGAGGCACCGTCATGACACCCAATCCCGCAGCGAAGAGTCAAGCCACCGATACCGTCAAGTTACTGATCAACGGCAACTTCGTCGAGTCCCAGACGACGGAATGGCACGACGTCATCAACCCGGCGACACAACAAGTGCTCGCGCACGTGCCGTTTGCCACCGACGCAGAAATTGACGCGGCCGTGGCCGCAGCCAAGGAAGCCTACAAGACCTGGAAGCACACGCCGTTGGCAGCGCGCGCCCGGATCATGTTGAAACTGCAAGCTCTGGTTCGAGAACACATGAGCCGGATTGCTCAGACGTTGAGCGCCGAACAAGGCAAAACTCTCGCCGACGCCGAGGGCGACGTCTTTCGCGGGCTCGAAGTGGTCGAACATGCCTGTTCCATCGGCAGCCTGCAGATGGGGGAATTCGCCGAAAACGTGGCCGGCGGCGTGGATACGTATACGATCCGGCAACCCATCGGTGTGTGCGCCGGGATCACCCCGTTTAATTTCCCGGCGATGATTCCGCTCTGGATGTTCCCGATGGCCATCGTTTGCGGCAACACCTTCGTGCTCAAGCCCTCGGAACAAGATCCGCTGACCCCAATGTTGCTGGCTGAGCTGGCACTTGAGGCCGGCGTGCCCCGCGGCGTCCTCAATATCATTCACGGCGGCAAACGCGCGGTGGATGCGATTTGCACGCACCCGGATATCGTCGCCATTTCTTTTGTCGGTTCCACCGCCGTCGGTACGCACGTCTACAACTTGGGCACGCAACACGGAAAGCGGGTACAGGCGATGATGGGCGCCAAAAATCACGCCGTCGTCATGCCGGACGCGAATAAGGAACAGTCCTTGAATGCCTTGGTGGGCGCGACCTTCGGTGCCGCCGGTCAGCGTTGCATGGCGACCTCGGTCACGGTTTTAGTAGGCGAGGCGCAACGGTGGATTCCGGAGATCGTTGCCAAGGCCAAATCGCTCAAAGTGAATGCGGGCAGCGAGAAAGGCACCGACGTGGGACCGGTGATATCGCGCACCGCCAAACAGCGAATTTTGGGCTTGCTCGAGGATGGCATCAAGGAGGGCGCCAAGCTCGAACTCGATGGCCGCGGCGTCAAAGTCAACGGCTTCGAGAACGGAAATTTCATCGGGCCGACGATATTTTCCGGCGTGACGCCGACCATGAAAATCTATACCACGGAAATTTTCGGTCCCGTCATGGTCATCGTCAACGTCCAGACCCTGGACGAGGCGATCGAACTGATCAACAAGAATCCCTTCGGCAACGGCACGGGCCTCTTTACGCAAAGCGGCGCGGCGGCGCGAAAGTTTCAAAGTGAAATTGACGTGGGCCAAGTCGGCATCAACGTGCCCATCCCCGTGCCCGTGCCCTTCTTCAGCTTCACCGGTTCGCGCGGCTCGAAACTGGGCGACCTAGGTCCCTATGGCAAGCAGGTGATCCAGTTCTACACGCAGACCAAAACCGTCATCTCGCGTTGGTTCGATGACAGCACCACATCGGGCGGGGTGAATACGACGATCAGCCTAAAATGAAAATCGGCTTCGTGGGTCTCGGTCACATGGGCGCGCCCATGGCGCGCAATCTGCTCAAAGCCGGGCATTCGCTGGTTGTTTACGATGTCGTACAACGCAATGTCGATGCACTGAAATCAGCCGGGGCCGGCGCAGCGACCTCGCCGGCGCGGGCCGCAGGCGGCGCAGAATTGGTCATCACCATGCTGCCCTCCTCGCCGCACGTGAGGTCCGTGTACTTGGACGGCGAGGGTGTGTTGTCAGGCGCGGCGCGCGGCGTGACGCTCATCGACTCGAGCACCATCGATCCGCATACGGCGCGTGAAGTCGCGGCACTGGCCGCACAGCATGGCAACCCGATGGCGGACGCGCCGGTATCGGGCGGCACCGGAGGCGCTGAGGCCGGTACATTGACTTTCATGGTGGGCGGCAGCTCGGAGGTTTTCGATCAAATAGCACCGGTGCTGCGCCACATGGGCAAAAACATCGTGCATTGCGGCGAGAGCGGCACGGGCCAGGTCGCGAAAATCTGCAACAATCTTCTGCTTGGGATCACCATGATCGGCGTATCCGAGGCGATGAATCTGGGGACCGCGCTCGGCATCGATGCCAAGGTGTTGGCGGGCATCATCAATACTTCGAGCGGGCGCTGCTGGAGCTCCGACACGTACAATCCGTATCCCGGCGTGATGGACAATGTGCCGGCCGCGCGCGGCTATACCGGCGGTTTCGGTGCAGACCTGATGCTCAAAGATCTGGGACTTGCCGTGGATGCGGCAAAACTGTCGAAGCAACCGGTCGTGTTGGGCGCCCTCGCGCAACAGCTCTATCAGATGTTCAGTGCGCAAGGCGCGGGCGGCCAGGACTTCTCTGCCATCATCAACTTGTACAGACACAAGCTTTAATCGGAGAGTCCCAATGATTGAGTGTTCGATCGACGGATCCGTCGCATTGGTGACGTTGAACAACCCGTCGGCAAATACGTTTACTGCGGCAGGATTGCAACAGTTGCATGCGCTCATCGACGATTTGAACCGCAATCCACAAATACGCTCTGCGGTGATCACCGGTCACGGCGAGAAGTTCTTCAGCGCCGGCGCGGATTTGAAAGAGTTTGCCGACGGCGATAAGGAGCACGCCCGCTTGATGGCCAAAGCGTTCGGCGCGGCATTCGAGGCGCTGCAGGAATCGCGCCCCGTGTTCATAGCCGCGATGAACGGTTACGCCATGGGCGGTGGTCTTGAGTGCGCCCTGGCGTGCGACATGCGAATCTGCGAGGAGCACGCGCAAATGGCGCTGCCGGAGCCGTCGGTTGGCTTACTGCCCTGCGGCTGCGGTACCCAGACCTTGCCTTGGCTGGTGGGCGAAGGCTGGGCAAAGCGCATGATATTGACCAATGAACGCGTGAACGCCGAGACCGCTTTGCGCATCGGTTTGGTCGAACAAGTCGTGGCGCGCGGCCAAGCCCGACAGTGCGCATTGGATCTTGCCAAGCGGGTCGCGACTTTAAGTCCCGCCGCCGTGACTTACAGCAAGTCTCTTATTCATCAGGCTCGGGCCGGCACGCCGCGCGCCGCGGCGCTGGCCATGGAACGCGAACGATTCGTCGATCTGTTCGACGGAGAGGACCAGCGCGAGGGTGTCACGGCTTTCTTGGAGAAGCGCAAACCCCAATGGCGCAACGCTTGATCCTCTGCGAGGTCCGCAATCGCATCGGGTTCATCACCCTGAACCGCCCCGCCGCCTTGAATGCGCTGTCCTTGGGAATGATTCAGGATCTGCGCTCGGCGCTGGCGAACCTGGCGTGCGATCCGGATATCAACGCCGTGCTCATCAGAGGTGCCGGCGAAAAGGCATTTTGCGCCGGCGGCGACATCCGCGCCATCTACGACAGCTATCAAAACGCGGACGGTCTGCACCGGGATTTCTTTGTGACGGAATATCCGTTGGATTACCTCATGTATTCTTATCCCAAGCCCTATATCGCACTCATCGACGGCATCGTCATGGGCGGCGGGATGGGTATCTCGCAAGGCTCGCGCATGAGAATTGTGGGCGACCGCACCCGCATGGCCATGCCGGAAGTGGCCATCGGTTTCTTTCCCGATGTGGGCGCCAGTTACTTCTTGTCGCGTCTGCCGGGGTGCTTGGGAACCTATCTCGCCCTGACCGGCGTGCAAATTCGGGCGGCCGATGCCTTGTATGCCGGCCTCGCCGATGCCTACCTGCCGCGCGCCGGCGTTGAGGCGCTGGACCTCGAGCTCAACGCCTTGGTATGGCCGGATCCTCGAAGCGCGGATCGAGCCGCCATTGCCGCCCTCATTAAAAAATTGGCCGGCCGGGACTTACCTGCGGCGCCGCTGGCGCAATTCCGTCCTGCCATCGATGAGCATTTCGCGGCATCGAGCATTCCTACATTGCTGAGCTCCCTCGAGGCGGAAAGCCGTCCGCAGTTTCTCGAATGGGCGCGATCGACCTTGGATCTGATCAACACACGCTCGCCCACCATGCTGGCGGTGACGCTTGAACAGTTGAAGCGCGGCAAATCGATGACTCTGGCGCAGTGCCTGCGCATGGAACTCGGCATGGTGCGACAATCCTTCATCCAAGGCGACTTCATCGAGGGGGTGCGCGCCATGATCATCGACAAGGACAATCTGCCGGTTTGGCGGCCGCCCCACATCGACGAGGTGACAGAAGCCGACATCGAGGAGATCTTCACCGACCCGTGGGCGGGTGCAACGCATCCGCTCGCCACATTGGAAGGAATTCACGCATGCAATTGAAGGAAGTCAATGCCATCGTCACCGGTGGGGCTTCAGGCCTCGGGTTCGCCGTAGTCAACCGGATCGTGCAAGGCGGCGGCAAGGCTGCCATTGTCGACTTGAACGCGGCGCAAGGCAGCGCGGCGGCGGCTGGCTTGGGAGAGCGTGCCACCTTCATCGCCGCCGATGTGAGCGATGAAGCGGCTGTTGACGAAACGGTGCGCCGCGCGAAAGAGGCCATGGGCAGCGTCACTGCAGCCATCAATTGTGCCGGCATTGCCACGCCGGGCCGCCTGGTCGGCAGGCAGGGACCAATGACGGGAAGTTCTTTTCGAAAAATGATCGAGATCAACTTGCTTGGCACGGTGTTGGTCGCCAAGTCGGCCGCAGTCGCCATGCAAGCCAATTCTCCGAATGCGCAAGGTGAACGAGGAGTCATTGTCATGACGGCCTCGGTGGCCGCATTTGACGGGCAGATCGGTCAGATCGCTTATTCCGCCTCGAAAGGCGGCATCGTCGCCATGACGCTGCCGATGGCGCGCGAATTGGCATCGAGCGGCATTCGTGTCATGACGGTGGCGCCGGGCTTGTTCGCCACCCCGATGATGAAAGGACTGCCGCAGGAGGCACAAGACTCTCTCGGCAGGCAGACGCCCTTTCCGCCGCGTCTGGGTGAGCCCGACGAGTTTGCTGCCTTGATCGCGCACATTCTGGAGAATGTCATGCTGAACGGCGAGACCATCCGCCTCGATGGAGCGGTCAGGATGCAGCCGCGGTAACAAAGCACCGAGGGATTTCAGCTTTGTAACTACTGAGGAACTGCGCGTATGCGATTGATAACAAATGATTTAGTCGCGCAAGAACTCGGCCCGCAACTTCACTCCTTGCCCGCCTCCTTGCGGCCCATATTGACAGCGACGATTGCGGAATTTGCCTCAAAATACGTATCGGCGGAACGCAGCAGGTGTCGCATTCTTTGCAAGCGGCGCGCGGAACTGTGGCGAACCACGAAAGGCGCAGGCACGGCCCTTGGAGCGGAGGAAGGGCGTTGCCGAGCCAACGAAGCGGACTACCTTGCGGATCTCATTTCGGTGGATCAAAGCTAGCGGCCACCATGCATCCAATCAAGTTGCCAATCTGCGTGCTCGTGGCAGCGTGGTGGCTGGCCGGCTGCGCGGGGGAGAAACCTACGGTCGCGCCTACCTTGAATCCGGTCGATGCCCACGCGCTGATCGAACAATCGCTGCCGCGCTATGCGACCGATCGAGCCGGTTGGGCTACCGATATCTACAGCGCGTTCACTGTGCTCACGGTAAGCCTAAGCCGCGAGAACGTTTGCGCAGTGGTGGCGGTGATCGAACAGGAATCAAGCTTCCGGGTCGACCCGGCGGTACCTAACTTAGGCGTCATCGCGCGCAAGGAAATCAATACTCGCGCCGCGCAAGCGCATGTGCCTTCGCTGCTCGTGGATGGCGTGCTGCAACTCAAGTCCACCGACGGCCGCAGCTACGGCGAACGCATTGACGCTGCGAAAACAGAGAAAGATCTAAGCGACGCATACGAGGATTTCATTGCCGGGGTGCCCCTGGGACGCACGCTGTTCGCTGATAGAAACCCGATACGTACGCGCGGCCCCATGCAGGTCAACGTGAATTTTGCCGAGCAGTTTTCCTCCTCCGCGCCTTATCCTTATCCGGTGAAGACAAGCATTGCCGATGAGCTGTTTACCCGCCGCGGCAGCGTGTATTTCGGTACGGCGCATTTGCTCAACTACCGCGCGCCGTACGACAAGTACCTGTACCGTTTTGCGGATTTCAATGCCGGACAATATGCCAGCCGCAACGCCGCGTTCCAAAATGCGGCCGCCATTGCCACAGGGGTGCCGCTGATCCCCGACGGGGCATTACTGACGCACGAAGGCGATGCGAACAAACCCGGCGCCACCGAAACCGCGTTGCGCACGCTCGCCGGACGGCTCAAGCTGAGTGAAGGCGCCATTCATTCCGCCTTGGCGGAAGGCAAAACCAAGGGCTTTGAAAAGACCACGCTGTATCAGCGGGTGTTCGAGATGGCCGATCAGACCAGCGGAAGCGAGCTGCCGCGCGCCTTGGTGCCTCGCATCCAACTGGGCGGCCCAAAAATAAAGCGGAAGCTGACGACCGATTGGTATGCGCACCGCGTCGATGATCGATTCAAGCGCTGCTTGAACGCCAAGTAAGCAAAAATCAGCGGCGCGCGCCTTTCGCCGGAAAATTGCCGGCCCTGCTAAGCATGCCGGGCAATTCCCGTCCCATTGTGCGAGCCAGCCACTCGACTGTCTCGATCACCTTGTCCACCTCGAGGCCTGTGCGGAAGCCAGACCGCTCCAGCATATAGATCACATCTTCGGTGGGCACGTTGCCGGTGGCTCGAGGCGCGAAAGGACACCCGCCCAGACCGCCCAGCGATGCATCGACCGTCATCGCGCCGGCATTCACCGCGGCCCAGACATTGGCAAGACCGGTGTTTCGCGTGTTGTGAAAGTGCACTCGCACGGGTAGCGGTTCGATTGCGGCCTTCACGCTCGCGACCAGTTCCGCGACATCGCGCGGTGCGGCGACGCCGATGGTGTCGGCAATCGCGACCTCGACCGGACCCGCAGCCGCCGCGATCTTTGCCATTTCCACCACCCGCCGAGGGTCGACTTCGCCGTCAAATGGACAACCAAATGCAGTGGAAATGGTGATCTGAGCGCGTCGGCCTTCCTGACGCGCCAAGCGCACCACTTCGCAGCACATGCTCAAGGACTCGTCGGAGGTTTGCCCCTGATTGCTCCTCGCAAATCCGTCAGAAGCAGCGCACACGGCACCCAGCTCATCAAGCCCGGCCTCGATGGCGCGCAATGCGCCGCGTTTGTTGAGCACCAAACCGATATAGGTCACGTCCTCGCGCCGCGGGATGCCGGCGGCAACCGCTTCGGCGTCGGCCATTTGCGGCACGAGCTTAGGGTTGACAAAGCTCGCCACCTCGATTCGCCGTACGCCGGCCTCGATCGCTCGCCGGATGAACTCCAGCTTTTGCTCGGTACTGAACAGCACCGATTCGTTTTGCAGTCCGTCCCGAGGACCGACCTCGACAATTTCAATCTGTGACATTTTCAGCTCGCTCCGTAGCCGCCGCCGCCGGGCGTACAAATCACTATTACATCGTTCTCGCGAACCTCGGCCTGACCGATATGGGCCAGTTTGTCGATGCGACCATCGGCACGCTCAATAAAATTTTCGCCGACGGCACCGGCCTTCCCTCCCGCCATGCCGAAAGCACCTACCGTTCGGCCGTTGCTTAAGATTGAAGCGGTCATGGGCTCCAAAAAGCGAATGCGCCTAATACCGCCGTCGCCGCCCTTCCAGCGTCCAGCGCCCCCGGATCCTACGCGCATTTCGTAGGAATCGAGGCGCACGGGGAATCTGAACTCCAGGACCTCAGGATCGGTAAGCCGAGAGTTGGTCATATGGGTTTGGACCACGCTCGTACCGTCGAATTCCGGCCCGGCGCCGGAACCCCCGGCGATGGTCTCGTAGTACTGGTACTGTCCATTGCCGAAGGTGAAGTTGTTCATCGTGCATTGGCTCGCGGCCATGACTCCCAAGGCTCCATACAAGGCATTGGTCACGCACATGGACGTTTCTACGTTGCCGGCCACCACCGCGGCGGGTGGCCGGGGGTTCAGCATGCAGCCCTCCGGCAGAATGATTTGCAGCGGTTTGAGGCAACCGGCATTGAGCGGGATGTCGTCATTCACCAGCGTCCTGAACACGTACAGCACGGCTGCCGTGGTGACCGCCCGCGGCGCGTTGAAATTATCGCCCAATTGAGCGCTGGTGCCGGTGAAGTCGATGCAAGCACTGCGTCGATCGGCATCTACGCGCACGGCCACCTCGATGCGGGCACCATTATCAAGGGGCATGATGAAATGGCCATCCTTGAGCGACGTGATGACGCGCCGGACCGATTCTTCGGCATTGTCCTGGACGTGCTGCATATAAGCGGCCACCGTGGCTGCGCCGTAATGCGCAACGAGAGCCTTGAGCTCCGCGGCACCTTTGGCGTTGGCGGCGATTTGCGCGCGCATGTCGGCCAGATTTTGCAGCGGATTGCGCGAAGGATGCCTGCCGCTGCCGAGCAATTCGCGCATGGAAGCCTCGCGCAGCGTCCCGCGCTCCACGAGTTTGAAGTTATCGATGAGCACTCCCTCCTCGCCGATGTCCTTGGAGAATGGCGGCATCGATCCCGGTGTGATACCGCCGATATCGGCATGGTGGCCGCGCGAGGCGACAAAGAAACTAGGGATAGGATGGTTGGGCTGCAGGAATACCGGCGTTACCACCGTGATATCCGGAAGATGCGTGCCGCCATGGTACGGATCATTCAGGACGTAGACATCGCCGTTTTGCAAGCGCGGATTGCAGTCAATGACCGTACGGATCGACTCGCTCATCGAGCCTAGATGTACCGGCATGTGCGGCGCATTGGCGATCAGCGCGCCGCCGCCATCGAACAGCGCGCAACTAAAATCCAGGCGCTCTTTGATATTCACGGAATGGGCCGTGTTCTGCAGGCGCAGCCCCATTTGTTCCGCGATATTCATGAACATGTTGTTGAACAGCTCCAACGCCACCGGATCGACGTCGGAGTTCATGCCGTGCTCGCCGGTTTGGCGCTCAATGCGGCGCAGTTCAATGCAACCGCCGGCAACTGCCCTCGCCTCCCATCCCGGCTCGACCACGGTGGTCGCATTGCGATCCGCGAGGATCGCCGGACCCTGCACGTAGGCACCGGGACGCAATCCTTCAGCGCGATATAGCCGCGCATCACGCCAGCCGGCGGAATGGGTGTCGGCCAGGCAGTACATGGAAACTTGCGCGTCCGCCGGGGGCGCGTAGCTGATCTCCTCGACCGTTGCATCCATTGCCGGTGAGTCTGCGCCGGCCGCGATACATTCCACCGATACCGCCTCGATCATCAGCGACTGATCCGGCATGACGAACTCAAAGCGGCGCCGATAGCTACGCTCGAACTCCTGCTGCACCAGCGTTACCGCTTGAGAACTCGGCACGTGCGACGGCATCGCACAAGGCAAGGCGGTGTCCGTCCCTTGATAGCGCACGTGCAACCGCGCAACGCTCCTCAGTGCATTGCCCGCCAAACCTTGTTCTGTGAGCTCCCCGGCGGCTTCATCGATGAGGCGCGATGCGGCCGCCACGGCCTGGTCCAGGCCCGCCTCGTTCAACTCACGCTCCACGGCTGCCTCGCGCATGGCAATCTGGTCGGCCAGTCCCATGCCATAGGCGGATAGCACCCCCGCCAGAGGGTGGATGAAAACTCGCCTCATACCCAAGGCATCGGCCACAAGGCTCGCGTGCTGACCGCCGGCGCCGCCGAAGCATTGCAGCGTGTAGCCGCTGACATCATGACCGCGCATGACGGAGATCCGCTTCACCGCATTGGCCATGCTGCTGACGGCGATCTTGAGGGCGCCGGCGGCGACCTCCTCCGGGGCGCGCGGGCGGCCGGCGGCGGCGCTCACCTGTTCAGCCAATTCGCCGAATCGGCGAGTAACGATCTCGCCATCCAAGGTTTCGTCGGCCGCAGCACCGAAGACGCGCGGAAAGTAGGCAGGTTGAATGCGTCCCAGCAATACATTGGCGTCGGTGACGGTGAGCGGGCCGTTTCTGCGATAGCTTGCGGGGCCGGGACTCGCGCCGGCCGATTCAGGGCCGACTCGCAAGCGCGCGCCGTCGAAGCGGATGATGGAACCGCCGCCTGCCGCAATACTGTGGATGCTCATCATCGGCGCGCGAACCCGAACGCCGCCCACCTCGGTATCAAACGCCCGCTCGTATTCCCCGGCAAAGTGACTCACATCCGTGGAGGTGCCACCCATATCAAAGCCGATCAATTTGGCGTGCCCTAAGGCCTGCGCGGTGCGCACCATGCCGACGATGCCGCCCGCGGGGCCCGAAAGGATTGCGTCCTTGCCGTTGAATCGATTTGCCTGAGTCAAGCCGCCGGAACTTTGCATGAAGAACAGGGGTACTCCCGGCATCAGCTGGGCGAGCTTGTCGCAATAGCGCTTGAGGATGGGCGACAGGTACGCATCCACCACCGTCGTATCGCCACGCGGCACCAATTTCATCAGCGGACTGACCCGGTGCGAGACGGAGATTTGGCTGAAGCCGACCGCATGGGCAAGACTCGCCGCCTCTCGTTCGTGTTCGACATACCGATATCCGTGAAGAAATACGATCGCACAACTGCGCAGGCCCTCGGCATAGGCCTCCTTCAGCTGGATTCGCAGTGCGGACGCATCCAAGCGCTGGATCGTTTTCCCGTGCGCTCCCACACGCTCCGCAGCTTCTATGACCCGCTCGTAGAGCATTTCCGGCAGCACGATGTGCCGGTCGAACAAGCGCGGCCGCGCTTGCGTGGCGATTCTCAATGCATCGCGAAATCCTCTCGTGATGATCAGCAGCGTGCGCTCGCCTTTGCGTTCCAACAGAGCATTGGTGGCTACCGTCGTGCCCATCTTCACGCACGCCACATCTCTCGGGGTAATGGGTTCGCCGGAGGAAAGACGCAACAATCGGCGGATGCCCTCGACCGCGGCGTCGGAATACTGAGAAGCGTTCTCCGACAGCAGCTTAAGGGTATGCAGCGATCCATCGGGTGCTCGACCAATGACATCTGTGAACGTGCCGCCCCGGTCGATCCAAAATTCCCAGCGGGTCACGTGTCTGCGCCGTCCGCAATCAGCACCCGGCCGCGCGTTTCCGGAATGGCCAAAGCGCACAGGATTACCAGGGCATACGCGGCCACCGTGAAGCCCGCAATGGCGTCGCCCAAGGAAAAGCGCGTACTCAGCAAGCCGATCAACGAGGGGCAGAAGCCGCCGATTCCGCGACCAATGCTGTAAGTGAAACCCTGGCCTGAACCGCGCACGGCGCTCGGATACAGTTCGGCCAGACACGCTCCCATGCCCGAAAATATTCCGAGCACGAAGAAGCCAAGAGGGAAGCCGATGAGAAACATCCCGCCGGCGACCGGCATATGCGTGTACAGCACAATCAAAACAGTTGCGCATGCGGCAAAAAGAACGAAACCGCGGCGGCGTCCGATCGTATCCGTGAGCCAAGCGCTGACCAAGTATCCGGCCAAAGAACCTGTAATCACCATCAGCAAGTAGCCCGTGGTGCCGGTCACGGAAAGATGGCGCTCAGTCGAGAGAAAGGTTGGCAGCCAAGTGGTTACCGAATAGTAGGCGCCGAGCATTCCCGTCGACAACAAAGTCGCCAAAACGGTCGTGCCCAACAGGGGCGGCCGAAAAATGTCCCAGAACTCGCCACCACCTGCTGACGCGCCGTGCCGGCTCAAGCGCTGCGATCGCATCTGAAGATAAATCGCAGGTTCAGGCACATTGCGGCGGATGTAAATGACCAGTGCGGCCGGGAGGATGCCCAGCCAAAACAGCACCTTCCAGGCCAAATCCGGCGGCATCAACGAGCTGGCGGCCCAAAATGCCAACGCCGCCGCGGCCCAGCCAACCGACCAGCTGCTCTGCACCAAACCCGTCGCTTTGCCGCGATGCCGCGCATCGATGATCTCCGCAACCAACACCGACCCGACCGCCCATTCCCCGCCGAAGCCGAATCCCTGCATCGCCCGCGTGAATAAAAGTTGCCCGAAGGAGTGCGTAAAGCCGCTCAGAAATGTAAACGCCGCGAACCACAACACCGTGAGCTGCAGAATGCGCGCGCGGCCATACCGATCTGCGAGCACGCCCGCCGCCCAACCACCAATCGCCGACGTGATCAACGCACCGCTCGCGATATACCCGGCCTGCGCCTTGCTCATGCTCCATAGGCTCAGCAGCGTGGGAATGATGAAGGTATAAATCATGAAATCAAAGCCATCCAGCCCGTAGCCAGCGTAGGCAGCAAGCAGCGCGCGTCGTTCAGTGGCAGTTGTTGTCTGAAGCCACATATTCTTAGGTTGCCGCGCTCAAGTTCGCGTACGCAGCCTTAGGCTATTCCAGCTGGCGTCCGCCAGCCAACCTCCGTCCACGGGCAACGTGATTCCGTTGATGAATCCACTGCGGTCCGAGTCAACGAGAAAGGCAATCGCCTCGACCACATCCTGGGGACGCGCGAAACGAGCCAATGGCACGCGGTCGGTAATATCCGTATCGGTGTAGGCACCGCCGCCCTGGTCCACGGTATCCATCTCGGTTTTGATCCATCCGGGGCATACGGCATTGACACGTACACCACGGCCGCCCCACTCGGCCGCCAGGGTTTTCGTCAGGCCCACGAGACCATGCTTCGATGCGTTATAGGCGCTGCGATGGCTGATGCCTGCCAGGCCCGCAACCGAGGCTATATTGACGATGCTGCCCTGCCGCCGCTGCAGCATCTGGGCTCCCAGATAGCGGCATAATAGAAAAGGCGCGAACAAATTAACGGCCATGACGCGTTGCCATTGCGCGGCCGTCGTATCCTCTGCAGGCACGATGAGGCTGATGCCCGCGTTGTTCACTAGTCCGTCAATCGCGCCAAAGTCGCGCGCAATTACTTGAGCCAGCTGCTGCACAAACGCTTCGGAGGAGACATCGCCCGAAACACCTTCCACCTGAAAACCCAAGCCGCGCAGCCGCGCAACTTGTTCCTCGAGAGATTGAATGTCGACGAGAATGACGCGATAGTCGCGCGCCGCGAGTAGAGAAGCAGCCGCAAAGCCAACGCCTTGCGCCGCGCCCGTGACGAGAAGCGTCTTCATGGGCAGCCTCACGCTTGCGCCGCTTTCGACTGCATATCGAGACAGATCTGCACAGCGTGCCCCAACGACTCCGCGGATTTATCGGCGCCGCGCAAGCTCGCGGTCTCGCCCGCTTCCTCCGGCTGCAGCAGCATGCCGGGAAGAAATACCGCCACAACGCAGGCGTTCGGGAATCGCTCACGAAACTTCACCGCCGCGGCATCGCCGCGGGCGCGTTCCTCGCTGGGGAAAGCACTGACGATGTAACCAATCGACACGGCCTCGGCGGCGTTTGGCGGCGGCGCGGCGTCCAAGTCTTCGATCGACATATGCCTTGCGTCCATCTTCTGATCGCGCAAGATGCGCACCAGCAACTCGGTGGCCAAGTCATCAGCGATGGAACCCAATCCGACGCAGACGATGACCGATCCGGCCGGCACCGACAGCGGCCCCTGCCAGCGGCCGCTCGCCTGTTCGCGCTGCTGGCGAAGCTGGCGCCCCGCAGTGGATTTGTCGAGCACCGTAGTTCGCAGGCGGCGGCGCGGCCGCCGGCGATGCTCCCCGCCGATGGCGGCGATCACGGCGACCATGGATGCGCGAACCTTCGCCTGCTGTTCGGGGCTGATGGCGCCTGACTCGAGATCGATGCGCGCGAGATGCAAACCCGGGAGCAACACCAAATCGCAATAATCGGCGAACGAATTTCGCTTTAGGAATTCGCGCGCGCTGGCGATGATCTCATCCGAGTCGGCCGATAGTGCTCGCTGATAGAAGCGTTGCGGCATGGTCAGCGCGTGCGTGTCGCCCAACAGAACATCAAGCAAGCTCAACGCCTTGATGTGCCGGCCGGCGACCAACAGGCACAACGTCAAAGGCGTGGAAACGATCAAACCGACCGGCCCCCACAGCCAACTCCAAAATATCGCCGCGATCACCACCGACAGGGGCGACAAACCCGTGGTGTGTCCATACAATTGCGGCTCCACCAACTGCGCTGCGATCAGCTCGACGATGACGAACAGACCCAACGTCGCGAGGGCCATGCTCCATCCGGAGTCCACGGCGGCGGCCAGCAACGCGGAGCAAAGGGCGGCGATCCACACCCCTACATAGGGCACGAATCGCAGCAGCGTGGTCAATGCCGCCCACACCATGGGATGAGGCAGGCCGATGACGCTGAGGCCGATCCAAATCAAAATGCCCACGCCGAAATTCACGGCGAATTGCGATACGAAAAATCGCGACAATCGCTCCCCCGCATCATTGATCACCAACGTGGTGAGGCGAATGTCCGTATTGCCTGCGATCCGTATGAAGCGGTCGCGCAATCCTTCTCGTTCCAGCAGAACGAAAATGAGGACCACCAACACAATGCCCGTGGTCTCGAGAGGTACCCACACCGATCCCAAGATTTTTTCAATGAGTCGCAGGGGATTGGCCGGCGCTTCGTGCACCTCCACGGGGATTGGAGTTTTTGCACTGCCTGCCTCAGGCCGCAGTGTCAGCGGTTGCGGCGCCTCCGCACTGCTGTTGAAGGCCCTGCCCGCCTGCGACGTGAACGAGTTCATTCGTTTCACGGTGATGTCATTCAAGATTTGGACCTTGCTTTCCAGCGTGCGCTCGTAATTCGGCAGGTTATCTGCCATGTGAACGAACTGCGTACCGATGACAGCACCCGCTGCTCCGAATGACAGCGCCAACACCAGAACCGCCGCCACCACCGACAGCGTCTGGCCAAGGCCTAGGCGGCGCAGTGCGCGCACCAATGGCGCGATCAATAGACTGAGAATGAACGCCAGGGTTATCGGCACCAACACATCGCGCGCAAAGTATAAGAGCGCCAACACCGTCGCGGTCGCAATGATTCCCAGCGCTCGATCCACAACTGCTGGTGGTGCAGACGGGTCGCGAGCGGGCGAGGCTGTGGATGACATTTCTTATTTTGACACAGAGACCGGATCGTCCGATGAATTGACGGCGACAAATACGCAGCATTTGACTCTCTCGGCCAGAGAGACTCGCTGCGGACCGGACCACCAAAAGCCGCCGGTGGGCTGCGGGTAGTGGCCCAGTACGATGAGATCAATGTTCAACTTGTTGGAGAAGGCGATGATCTGATCGACATACTCGCCGTTCGCCAAAAAGCCGTCGGCAAGCACACCGCGCGCCTTGAGCCAATCAATGGACTCATCCAATAGCTTGCGAGAATCCGCAGCCTCATCGAGGATGCAGGCTTGACCTGCGGCGCCGGCGAGAACCGCGGCATTTGCAACGCCGCTAGGGACAATGGACAAGACGTAAACTCTTGCGCTCAGCAGTATCGCGAGCTCCGCACCGCGGCGCAAGGCGCGGCGGCCCGCTTCGGTGCCGTCGTAACAAAGCAGCACACGCTTGAACATGCGATCACTCCAGCTCGAACTTAAAATTCGCCGATCCGGCCGGCAGGCCCCGAGCATCCCAGGTCCACTCATCAAACCACGCGCGGCGCCGCTGATCAATGCGCACCAGAGTCGAGCAGCGGGTGCCGTAATCGGGCGAGCGTATGAAGGCGCTCGATAGCAAGCGTTCCCATTCCAAGCTCATCCCGGTGCGGGGCAATTCATGATCGGGTGCAACCTCATCATCGCGCAATAGCGCGAGCGCGGCATCGGTATTCTGCAATCCGGATAGCGCATCCGATAGCCGCGATTTGGCGGCCCGCACCTTCGGCCAAGGCGTATCGAGCAAATGATTGGAAAGCCCATAAAGCCCCGGCTCCAGTTCACGCCCAGCACCTTTCACGCTCTCAAACACCGCCAACCGTTCGCCGTCGGAGAAGATCAAGTTAAAAGCGTTGTAGGCGGCGCTGACCTCCCCGAGGTAATCCAGATTTTGCCGAGTGGTGCCGTTTGATTCCAGAATCGAGGTGACGAGCGCACCGCGGCTGAGCGTTCCCACCCGCCGCTGCGCCGGATCGCGGTAGTTCGTGAGCGCAGCAAAGCGGCCGCCGCGTGTGATGCCGAGCCATGTGCCGCCTGCCAAGAGATCTTGCCCCGCCAGTATGGGCGGCTGCGATGGCCACCAGTGCGCGGCGGCAGTCGGCCGCGAATGCAGCTCATCGCGATTGGCGGCGATTACACATGGGAAGCTGGCGTCGGTGCGCCACGCGATCAGAATCAAGCACATCGAATGTCCTTCCTCAAAGCCCGGAACGCTACGCGCACGGCTGCCGAAACTCCACAGATTGCCCGCAAAGCGAAGCGCGAGATACAATCGACCGACGTTTCTCGGGAGATTCGCCTATGCTTCTCAGGAGATCTGTCAGTCCCGCCGCTCTTGCCGCCTGCGTCGCCATCGTGCTGACGCTCCCCGGTCGTGCCTTCTGCGCCGACTCGCCACAAGGCAGCTCTTGTACGGGGGACGATAGCGGCCTGACGCTGCCCGCCGGCTTTTGCGCCACAATCTTCGCCGACGGAATCGGTCACGCAAGGCACTTGGTTGTTTCGGCGGACGGCACCGTGTACGTGAATACCTGGTCGGGAGTTTACTATGGCAATGATGTGCCGCATGCCGGCGGTTTCATAGTAGCGCTCAAGGACACGAAGGGTGCCGGTAAGGCCGACTTGATTGAACGATTCGGCGAGACCGCGCAAAGCGGCGGCGCCGGCGGCACCGGGATCGGCATTTACGGCGGCTCGCTGTACGCCGAATCGAACGACAAAATTCTAAAATTCTCCTTGAGCAAGAACTCCCCGGTGCCTCTGCCTAAATCTCAAACCGTGGTTCACGGATTGCCCTTGGGCGGTGATCATCCCATGCACCCCTTTGTGATCGATAGGAATGGCAACCTGTACATCGATGTCGCGAGTGCGACCAACTCGTGTCAGGAAAAAAACCGCACGCTCGAGTCTGCGGGAATCGAGCCCTGTACGGAGCTGAACACCCGAGGCGGGATTTGGAAATACGACGCGAAAAAAACTGACCAGGCCTTTTCCCCGGCGGAGCGCTATGCGACCGGCATCCGCAATGCAGAAGGATTTGCCATCGATTCGGTGGTCCCGCGCATTTTCGTCACGCAGCACGGTCGAGACCAGCTGCACACCAATTGGCCCAACATCATCAAGGATGCCGAACAGGAAGCGACGCTACCCTCCGAAGAAGTGCTGCTCCTGCAGAAGGACGGTGACTATGGTTGGCCGAAGTGCTACTACGATCCATTCCAACGGGCGCTCGTATTGGCACCCGAGTACGGCGGGGATGGAAAAACCGCAGGCCTTTGTGCCCAGAGGATCGCTCCTGCGGCCGTTTTCCCGGCGCACTGGGCGCCCAATGGCATGGTGCTGTACGACCAACGGCAATTTCCGGCCCACTATCGCGACGGTCTCTTCATTGCCTTTCACGGTTCCTGGAATCGAGCTCCGTACCCGCAAGGTGGCTACAACATCGTTTACCAGGCGCTCTCCGGCGACAAGGGGTCAGGCGCCTGCGAGATTTTCGCGGATGGATTTGCCGGCTCGGACAAGTCGCCCGGCAAAGCCGCGCATCGTCCCAGCGGGGTGGCAGTCGGCCCCGATGGTGCCCTGTATGTCGCGGACGATGTGTCGGGACGTATTTATCGAATTGTCTATCGCGGCGGTACGGGTAGCTCCGAGGCGAAGACGGTGCCCTGCCCCGACAACACGGCGCCTGCGGGACCGGAGGGCACGCATCCGGATGCCGGCTCCGACACCAGCGGGCTCATGGCGCCGCCAAGCGCAACGCCAGCCATGGTGGTCCGCGGCAGCCGCGTTTTTCACGGCTTGGAAGGCGGAGCGCCCTGTACCGGATGCCATGGCGCGGATGCGAAAGGTACGCCACTGGGCCCCGACTTGGCGAGCGGCAAATGGCTGTGGAGTGACGGCAGTTATGCTGGAATTGCGAGAACGATCGCGCAGGGTGTCGCGCAACCGAAGCAGTACCGCTCGCCCATGCCGCCGCTGGGTGGCGCGCAGCTCAGCAGCGATGAACTCATGGCTGTCGCCGCCTACGTCTGGGCGTTGAATCATCCCGCCAAGTAGGCATCCGCATCGCGCGCATCGACCGTCAAGAGTTCTTCGAAAAAGCCGCCGATATCGCGCGCTCGATCGATGAAGTGAATTTCAAGAATCCAATGGCGTGCCGCGCCAGTCTCGTCCGGCTCGCGCAGTGAGATGGAGTTTCCGTGCCGAATCGAAAAGCACTTAGGGTCTCGCGGCCGGCGCTCATGCGGGAAGCGTCCGATCAAATGCCCTGCCGTGGCCGCGCCAAACTCCCAGCCGTAGGAAGCGGCCAGGCCGGCTACATAGTCGTACAGCTCGCCCGCCGTTAAGCTCGGGGACTGTCGATACAATTCCTTGCCGCGCCTGAACGCGTCGGCAATATCAGCGGCAAGACGATGTTTTAACGGATCGGCCCCGACCACGTAAGTGCGTCCGAAATCCGCTTCCCAGGCTGCGAACACGGGCCCGAAATCCAAATAGACGATATCGTCTTCGGCTATGCGTCGATCCTCGCCCTCATCCTGATAGGTGAGCAGCGTATTGGGTCCGGCGCGGGCGATGCGCTTGTGCCAGTGGCGCCGCAATCCAAAACGCGATTGCGCTAGGGCATGGATTTCGGCAGTCAGTTCACTCTCGAGTTTTCCCGCGCTCACCATGCGCCGATCAACCACTTCGGCGAACAAGGCTTCGGCTTTGACTTGTGCCGCGAGCAGCGCTTGCGAAGTTTCGTCCATCATGCCAAGGCCTCGTCCAACCATTCAATCCAGTGCATGACCTTCGTCGAGGTGCCTGACTGCAGATGCTGGATGCAGCCCACATTCGCGGATAGGATGCATTGCGGATCCAGCTTGACCAGATTGGAGAGCTTCCGATCGCGCAGCTGCGTCGCGAGCTTTGGTTGCAGCACAGAATATGTACCGGCCGACCCGCAGCACAAGTGGCTCTCTTCGCCCGCCGAATGAATGTCGACACCCAACTCACGCAAGCCGCTTTCGACGCCGCCGCGCAATCGCTGGCCATGCTGCAATGTGCAGGGCGCATGAAATACCACACGTTGCGCACTGCTGCCGTGCAGCCGGCTGCCCCGCAGCCGGCCCTTCAGCGCGGGAACAAGTTGCGGCAACAACTCGCTCAAGTCTCGGGCCAGCGCGCTGACGCGCGCAGCCTGTGCCGCGTATATCGGATCCTCGGCAAGGGCATGGCCATAGTCCTTGAGCGACAGCGTACAAGCACTGGCCGAGGAAATAATGGCCTCAACATCGCCTGCGGCAAGCAGCGGAGTCCAAGCATCGATATTTCGACGCATGTGTGCGCGCGCGCCTTCGCGGTCGTTCAAATGCATGCGCAGCGCGCCGCAGCAAGCCGTCCCGGCCGCGTGCACGATTTGGATACCTGCCCTGTCGAACACGCGCAGCGTCGCAGCATCGATGTTCGGCATCATCGTAGGCTGCACGCAGCCTTCCAACATCAGCATCTTGCGGGCACGTGCACTTGGCGCCGGAAGCGGCGCGCGGACAGCCGCTTGCTCGCTGATCTTATCCCGTAGGACCTTAGGTAATATCGGGCGCAACAGCCTCCCAAGCCGCATGGCCGGCGCGAACAGCCGCGAGGTGAGTCCTTCCTTGAGCGACCAACGAGCCAGCCTCTCGAGGGGCGGACGCGCTACGCGAGCCTCGACGATCTCCCGGCCGATCTCCACCAAGTGGCCATACTTGACGCCGCTGGGGCACGTGGTCTCGCAATTGAGGCAGGTTAGGCATCGATCCAAATGTATCTGGGTGCTGCGCGTCACCTCCGAGCCCTCGAGCACTTGCTTGATCAGATAAATTCGTCCGCGCGGCCCGTCGAGCTCATCGCCCAGCAACTGATACGTGGGACAAGTGGCGTTACAGAAACCGCAATGCACGCACTTGCGCAAAATGCCTGCCGCTTCCTCCCCCGCAAGGGTAGCGCTGAACTCAGGACTCAATTGCGTTTGCATCGTTCTTACAGACCGGCGTACAAACGGCCCGGATTGAAGATGCGCGCGGGGTCGAAGGCAGTTTTAAGCTGATGATGCACGCGCATGAGGACCTCGTTTAACGGCGAAAACACTCCGGGAGTCTTGTCCGCGCCTCGCATCAGCGTGGCGTGACCCGACACGCCGGCGGCAACTTTGCGGATGAGCGCCGCCTCAGCCGCCGTTCTGCACCAGCGCTGCGCGCCGTTCCATTCGATCAATTGCTTTCCCGGCAACTCAATCGGGCCGCTGATCGCGGGCACCGAAAGGCGCCACAGGGATTCTCCGCGCGCGAAGCTCGCATCGTCGAGCAAGAAAAATTCATCGCTCTGATCCCGTACGCCGGTCCACCATTGTTTCGCCCGTGCCGATTCCATCCGCTCGCCGCCCAGCTTCTCGCAGGCCGCCGCAACCGCGGCCCTGGCCCCTGCCAGTCGCACATGCAGCTGTCCCGCATGCCAGGCACTCGCATTGATGGGCAATGGGTGTCTGGCCCAGTTTCTGAGTTGCTCCAGGGCGCGATGTTCATCCCAGTCGAAACTCAGCGTGGCAGTCGTCACGCTGATTGGTAATACCTTGAGCGACACTTCGCAAATAAGCCCTAAGATGCCGAGCGAGCCCACCATCAGGCGCGAGACGTCGTAACCCGCCACGTTTTTTGCAACCTGCCCGCCGAAGGTGAGAACTTCGCCGCGGCCATTGAGTACCGTTAACCCTAGGACATGGTCACGCACCGACCCGGCACTGGCACGAGCCGGGCCCGAGAGGCCCGCGGCGACCATTCCTCCGACGGTACTGTCGGCCCCAAAGCGCGGCGGTTCGAACGGCAGACATTGACCCTTCTCCTCCAGAGCCGCTTCCAACTCAGATAGCCGGGTCCCGGCGCGCGCTGTCACAACGAGTTCTGTGGGTTCGTAGCTCGAAATACCCGAAAGTGCAGTCGTATCGATGGGCGCCCCAATCGCAGCTTCGCCGTAGAAGCGCTTGGTGTTGCCGCCGCGAATATCAAGCGCTTCTCGCCCGGCGCGCGCGCCGTTCACTTGATCCACCAGGCGCACCAGCGCTGAATCCTCTGCATCCATCAGAATCTCGGCAATTCGGGAAACGGCAGCATTCCGCGGCGAACGTGCATTTTCCCGTATTCCGCGCAGCGATGCAGCGTCGGGATCACTTTTCCCGGATTGAGCAGCTCCAGCGGATCGAAGGCTTGTTTTACCCCGAGGAATTGCCCCCGCTCCGCCGCCGAGAACTGCACGCACATGGAATTCAGCTTTTCCATTCCAACGCCGTGCTCGCCGGTGACGGTGCCGCCCAGCCGCACGCTGGTTTCCAGGATATCAGCGCCAAACAGCTCGCAGCGGCGCATCTGATCAATATCGTCGGCGTCAAACAAGATCAATGGATGCAGATTGCCGTCGCCCGCGTGGAAGACATTCACGCATCGCAGCTGGTACTTGATCTCCATACCTTGGATTTCCCGCAGCATCTCCGCGAGGCATTTGCGCGGGATGGTGGAATCCATGCACATATAGTCAGGGCTGATGCCGCCCGAGGCCGGAAAGGCATTCTTGCGGCCGCTCCAAAACTTTAGACGCTGCGCTTCGTCGCGGCTTACCTCGAATCGCGAAGCGCCTGCCGCCCGCAGCACTTGCTCCATGCGCACGATTTCCTCTTCGACCTCTTCCGGAGTGCCGTCGCTCTCGCAAAGTAAAATTGCGGCAGCCTGTAAATCATAATCGGCGTGTACGAACGCCTCCACCGCCGCCGTCATCGCCTTGTCCATCATTTCCAGGCCCGCGGGAATAATTCCATGCGCTATCACGCTTGCCACGGCGGCGCCGGCCGATTCGATATCGCTAAAGCTGGCCATGATGCAGCGAGCCAGCAACGGCTTAGGGATGAGCTTCACCGTCACTTCGGTGGTCACCGCGAGCATGCCTTCGCTGCCGACGATGATCGATAAGAGATCGAGACCGGGCGCATCCAGTGCTTCCGATCCGAATTCAACAGGTTCACCGTCCACCATGAATCCACGCACCCGAAGGACGTTGTGCAAGGTCAGGCCGTACTTGAGGCAATGCACGCCGCCCGAATTTTCGGCGACGTTTCCGCCAATGGTGCAAGCGATCTGGCTGCTGGGGTCCGGCGCGTAGTACAGCCCGTAGGGAGCCGCCGCTTCGCTGATGGCCAGATTGCGCACTCCGCATTGCACGATTGCCGTGCACGAAGCCGGATCGACCTTCAAGATCTTGTTGAACTTGGCGAGCGACAAAATAACGCCGGAGCCATGGGGCGTGGCGCCCCCGGACAAACCCGTTCCGGCACCACGTGCCACGATGGGCACGCCCAGGTCGTGACATAACTTAAGGATCGCAGAGACTTGTACTTCGGTATCAGGCAGCACCACCACCATGGGCGCGACGCGGTAAGCCGTCAGCGCATCGCATTCAAACGGGGCGGTATCTTCCAGGCGGGATAAGATCGCTTCGCGCGGCAAAAGCCCCATAAGCGCTGCAACCACGTCACGCTGACGCTCGGATCGCAATGAACTGTTCATTGCCAACATTATGCACCTTAGCGTCTGCGCAGCGGTCACACGCCTTGGTCTTGTCCGCATCGCCCGTCCTGTTACAGAATTGCCGTCAATAGGGTAGGATTCGTTGAAATCTGAAGCGGTGACCTTAACAAGCCGCCAAACGGGGGTAGTCGATGTATCAGCAATTGTTGACACCGGTCGGCGGCAGCCTTGCGCTGTCCTTCTTAGTGGCAATAGTCCCCATACTGACTGTCCTCGTGCTTCTCGGCATACTCCGGCGCCCCGCCTGGCAGGCCGCTCTGGCGGGCCTCATTCTCGGCATCGTCATCGCCATGGCCGTGTGGGGGCTACCGGCGCAAATAACGTTTGCCGCCGCCGCGAATGGCGCGGTGTTTGCGCTGTGGCCCGTCATGTGGATCGTCATCAATGCGCTGTTCGTTTACAACATCGCGGTATCATCCGGGCGCTTCGATGCGTTTCGCGCCTGGATAATCAAGCATCTGCCCAACGATCGACGCATCGTCCTGATCGTCATCGCATTCTGTTTCGGCGCGCTGCTCGAAGGGGTCGCCGGCTTCGGCACGCCGGTGGCAATTACCTCATCGCTTCTCATCATGTGCGGCTTTCCCGCACTCGATGCCATCGTGTTTGTGTTGATCTTCAACACGACCCCGGTAGCCTTCGGCGCGCTCGGCACCCCGGTTACCGTGCTGGCTGCCGTGACCGGACTGCCCGCCCATGAACTGGGGCAAATGATCGGCAGGCAACTGCCCATCATGGCGGCCATCCTGCCTTTCTATGTCATGGCATTGTACGGCGGTTGGCGCTCCATCCGTTCTCTCTGGCCGGTATTGGCCGTTGCGGGCCTAAGCTTCGGACTGGCGCAATTCGGTGCATCGAACTATTTGGACTATACGCTGACCGACGTTTTTGCTGCTTTAGCCTCGCTGGCTGTAACGCTGCTATTCCTGCGGGTCTGGCGCCCAGCGCCGGATCCGGAATTCGTGATCGACCACAAGTCGGCTGAGGCGCCGAATCCGGCCTTCAAAAATATCCCCGCCTGGCAGGGATGGATGCCTTGGCTGTTGGTGACGGTGGTCGTCATCCTTTGGACTTATTTCAAGATCGCCGCGGTCGGTGCGCATGCCGTTCCGTGGCCGAATTTGGATAAGGCCGTATCGATTACGCTCTACAACAACAAGCCCTATGCCGCCGTATGGGCATTTCAGCCGCTCGCCACCGGAACGGCTATCCTGGTCGCGGCGCTGATCACCGCGCTATTTGTGAGATTGCCGCCGAGTGAACTGGTGCAATGCGCAGCGCGTACCGTCCGTCAGATCTGGCAGGCCGTCATGACCGTGATGTTCATCGTCGCGCTGGCATACGTCATGAACTATTCGGGTCTCGCCTACACCATAGGTCTTGCCGTATCGTCGACCGGTCATGCTTTCGTGCTGTTTTCGCCTTTCCTCGGATGGATTGCGGTGTTTTTGTCCGGCAGCGACACGTCGGGCAACGCGCTATTCGGCAATTTGCAAGTGGTGGCCGCGAGGCAGCTGAACCTAAACCCGCTGCTGTTTGCCGCGACCAATTCTTCGGGCGGCGTTCTTGGCAAGATGATCTCGCCGCAAAATATAGCGACAGGCGTTTCGGTGACCCATCTTAAGGGTCAGGAAGGTGCCGTGTTGGCGCGAACCTTTATCCACAGCATCGTGCTGACGCTGCTGTTAGTGGTCATCGTGATCGTCCAACAATACTGGGTCCCCGGGATCATTCCAACATTCATTTCGAAATGATTGAGAGGTGACTCGATGCGTATTCACATTGGACTAGCGGCGCTCGCGGGCATTTTTCTAAGTGCATGCTCGGCATCGCCACAGAAACCCCCCGCCACCGCTGGTGTCGCGCCGACGGTCGTCGCCGCAGCGGTTCAAACATCAAGCAGCTCATACGATCCTCGAGTTGCGGCGGCACAGAAAAGGGCGAGGGAAATGGGTTACCACTCGGAGGTGCGGCACGGCGAGCAATACTTTTGCCGCACGATCGCGCCTCTCGGCTCGCGGCTCACGCAAAAGGAGTGTTTGAACGTAGATACCATGGAGGAAGCTGCGCGCATGGCCGATGAGAATAAGAGGTCCGTGCAACAGATGCGCAACTGTCAAGGCCCGGGCTGCACGATTAATTAACGCTATTTTCGTGGGTCGCTCGGAAAACCTAAAAATGGTGCCCCGGGCAGGAATCGAACCTGCGACCTAGCGCTTAGGAGGCACTCGCTCTATCCACTGAGCTACCGAGGCAGGAAAGAGAGGCCGGAGACAGACTACCGGCCTCTTTGGATGGTGGAGGAGAAGGGGATCGAACCCTCGACCTTCGCATTGCGAACGCGACGCTCTCCCAACTGAGCTACTCCCCCGAAAAGGGCGAAGAATACTAGCAGCAAAGCTTCGTTCTGCCAAAGGATCCATCATAATGAGCCGCAGGGGGGAGAGGACATGTTGAAAGCGGGGGAACGTGCACCGGAATTCACGCTTCCGGACGAGACCGGAAAAGACCGTTCCTTGACTGAACTGCTCAGCACGGGCGCGATTGTTCTGTACTTCTATCCGGCGGACTTCACGCCCGGATGCACCCGCCAAGCCTGCCTCTTGCGGGACATGCACGCAGAAATCCAGCGCGCCGGCCTTCGCGTCGTCGGCATCAGCCCCCAGAGCCCGGAATCGCACGCAAAGTTTCGAACCAAGTACGAGTTGCCCTTCGTTCTGCTGTCCGATCAGCACAAGGCAGTCGTCAAGATGTATGGCGTGAATGGCCCCTTAGGGATGGGCGTACGCCGCGTCTCGTATTTGATCGATGGAGGGCGGCGCATCCGCGATGCCGTGCTCGCGGATTTTATGGTCGCCCGGCATGCGGACTTCGTGCGCAAAGCCATCCTCTTGCGCACGGCGAATCCTCAATAGTTCATCCGCACCAAATTCGCATGGCCGATGCGCGGCACGGTCACGATATACATCTCGCCGAAATCTTGTTCATCGATGCTAGCCACATCGTTGCGGCCGGCTAACATCGAGACGATCTCAGGCACGGTGTCGAGGTGTCCAACGACCAAGACACGCCTGCCGCTGTTCTCTCGCAGTACGCGGCGAGCCAAGCCCTTCGGATCGTCTTGAGGAGCTTCGATGGGAAGAATCGCAAGCCGCGCCGCAAGGGGCGCCGCGGTCAAGCGGCTGCGCAGCGTGGGAGAAATGTAGATGGCGTCTAGTCGGCCGGCGCCCTTGATGTTCCCAAACATGCGCGACAGTAGTGCCGCTCGGGCCTCGCCCGCCGGAGAAAGCGGTGGATCGACCGCGACGCTGGCCTCTTTTTCGGCATGGCGTATCACCACGATGGTGGTCGAATTCGCTGTGAACCATACCCATACCGTGAAGAGCGCGAGACTGAATATTGCAACCGCCGCGATCGCGGTCAACCAGATCGGTATCAAGAATGGCCTGCGCTGAAGATTCGCACGCTCGCTTTTCATGGCAACATCATACCCAATGAATGTGACGTCTTTAGCCCAATTGCGGATAGTCGTTCTCGCAGCGGGTTTCTCCTCCCGTTTAGGGCGGCCGAAAGCGCTGGCTCGCATACATGGCGTTAGCCTATTACGACGCGCCTTGAATTTGGCCGCAAGCCTCGGGGGTGCGGATGTGATCGCGGTGGTGCCGAGCAACGCCGCCCGATACCAAGCCGAAACGCGGGGTACCAAGGCTACGTTGGTCGTCAATCCGCGCCGCGCTCGGGGCCTATCGAGTTCGGTGCGTCTCGGCATTGCCAGCTCACGGTACACGCCTGCCATCCTTTTCATGCCCGTAGACCTGGTCAATCTCACGCACGGCGACCTTGAGCGCTTGGTGCGCGCTCGGCAATCGGCGCGACGGCGTGTGATTGCACGCCGCATCGGCACACGCGGCGCAGCGCCGATGATAGTGCCGCGCGGGTTCTATTCGCGCGCATCCAAGATCGCCGGCGATGTCGGCCTGCGTTGGCTGACCGGCCAGCTTCCTGCCGATAGCGTCGAGCTGATCGATCTGCCCACTGCAGCCTTGGACATCGACACGCCCCAAGAGCTGAACGCGGCGAGGGCGTCCTTTCGCGCCCGGCTCTAGTCTGTCCGCGCTATTGCGCCCAACGCGCATATTCGCGAAATGCCTGGAGGGCTACATCGATTTTGGCGCGAGGCAGGTCCATATGCGTCATCAATCGCGTGCGCGGAGCGATGGTAGCCAGAATGCCGCGCTCTTTTAAGTGCGCCCTGAGATCTGACACCTGCGCGGCGGCTACTTCGATATAGACGACATTGGTTTGCGGGGCCGACACCTTCAAGCCGGCATCTTGAAGTCCTGCAGCCAAGTATTGAGCGTTGTCGTGGTCCTCGGCGAGCCGTTGCACATGGTTGTCCAGGGCATACAGTCCTGCGGCGGCCAATACTCCCGCTTGGCGCATGCCCCCTCCCAAAGCCTTGCGCCAGCGCCGCGCGTCGGCGATGAGCGGCCGTGGCCCCATCAAAATGGACCCTGCGGGCGCGCCAAGCCCTTTGGAGAGGCAAACAGATACAGAGTCGAATCCGGCGACTGCTGTTGGCGCATCGATCTTGAGCTTTGTGACGACATTGAAAATGCGCGCGCCATCCAGGTGCGTGGTGAGTCCGCGCGAGTGCGCAAACTGCGTGACTTCTCTTAGGTAGTCCATCGGCAGCACCCGCCCCCCGATGGTATTTTCCAGCGTCAACAACCGTGTCCGCGCGAAGTGATAATCGTCCGATTTGATCGCGGCACCGATGCGCTCGATTGAAATCCCGCCGTGCGGCTCATGCTCCAAGGGCTGCGGTTGGATGCTGCCAAGCACGGCGGCGCCGCCCTGCTCATACTTATAGGTATGCGCTTCCTGACCGACCAGGAACTCATCGCCGCGGCCGCAATGCGCCATCAATGCAGCCAGATTGCTCTGTGTGCCCGTCGGGAAAAATAATCCGCTTTCAAAACCGAAGCGTTCGGCGGCCACCGCTTGCAATCGATTGACTGTCGGGTCATCGCCGAACACATCATCACCGACCTCCGCAGCCGCCATGGCCGCACGCATTCCCGACGTCGGCCGAGTAACCGTGTCGCTGCGCAGGTCAATCACTGCTTCGGTACATCAGGATCCGGGGCAAATGACTTTAGCGCACTCGTGCCGCGGCATCCAACTCCCTCGCCGCAAACCTGGTTAACGGGGCATACCACCGGCGAGCCCTTGACGCAGCCGCGCGCATCGGCGCCGGCGGTATGCGGAGCGCAGCGCTCTATCCCGTTGCAGGTCCGGTGATCATCGCAATCGGCATCGGTGTTGCACGCCATCGCGGTTTGATCGCGTTCAGCGGTTGCGAGCTCTCCTTGCCTGGGAATGACGCCGGATAACGTGGCATTGAGCAGCCGGGTGGGAGTCGCCTGGCTCGACGGCAGTTCAACATCCGCCGAGACCACTTCAAATGGCGGGGCCAAAGGACTGCCGGCGCGATAGTAAAGTGAATAGCGAAGCACGTTGCGAGGCTCGAGCGCCTCATTCAACTTCACTGGGATGATATGGGTGGAATCGGCCACCCATGCCTCGCCGTGAACGAGCGGCAGTCGTCTGACGCTTTTGCCCGCTTCGTAAATGCGCAGTTCCAAGTCGCTGCCCGCGCTGAGCGATTGCGCACCGGTGACGACCCGTACCTCGAGCCGCGAAACCGGCACCGCCTCGGCAACCGTTGCGCTCAGGGCGCACGCCGTCAGTGTTAGCAAGACGATGCGGGGCAGGTGTAACTTCATGGCAGCCTCCGGTTTATCGACAGGTTCGCGCCTATCATAGCCGATCCGGATACCGCGCCGCCTCGCCCGGAGTCGGGGATTTCGCTGCGCGATCTTACATATTCACTCGCTTGAGCCTGCGCCCGAAGGCATCGCGCACCTCCTTCAGTTCATCGATATGCAGCAAGATGCCGATGGCGGCGAAAACCAGCGCTCCCACCACCACGGTGGCCAGAAGCGCCGACAGTTTGTGCAAAAACGTTTGCTCCGGCCAATTGGCAAGCAGCCAATGCGACGAGGCGGCGCACACCATGGCCAGCGCCCCGCTCGCAATCGCAACTTTGACCAGCAGCAAGAGCAGGCGGCGTGACTCGAGGCCTTTGAGCTCAATCTGCATCAATACATAGAGCAGCAAGAAATTGAAAGTCGCGAGGCACCCGGTCGAAAAAGCCAATCCGCGATGTCCCCAGCCTAAGCGAAATGTGAACAGCCAGTTGAATAGCAGGTTGAGGCCGACGGCCAGGAAACTCACCAGCATCGGGGTCTTGCGCCTCTCCAGCGCGTAAAAGGCATTGACGAGGACTTTGAGCGCGGCATAGCCGGCAAGTCCGATGGCATAAAAACGCAGCGCGCCGGCCGCCTGCCCCGCCTCGAAGGCCGTGAATTTGCCGTGTTGATACAACACCGACATGATCGGCTCGGCCAGCATGATCAGGCCGACCATCGAGGGCAGCGTCAGCAATAACGCCCAGCGGATCGCGCGCGCCAATTCGCTTCGAAATGCATCCAGGCGTCCCGCCACCACCAGCCGCGACAGCAGCGGCAGCGTAACGGAGCCTAAGGCGACCCCAAATACACCGAGCGGCAACTGCATCAGGCGAAATGCGATCGCCAGCCAAAAGATCGCGCCGTCGCCCAAAGTCGAAGCAAACGCTGAATTGACCAGCACATTGAATTGCGTGGTGCTGGCGGCAATCACCGCAGGTCCCATCAGCAGCAAAATGGCCTTGACTCCAGGATCGCGCCAGTGGAAGTCGGGACGGAACCGATAGCCCAGGCGTGCGAGCGAGGGCAATTGCACGGCGAGCTGCAAGCCTCCGCCGATCAGGGTTGCGAATGCCAGCCCAATCAAGGCTCGCGGACCGAAGTGCGGATCGATCCAATACCCTAAGCTCACGCCCCCGACAATCGATCCGATATTGAAAAAGCTCGATGCCATGGCCGGCATGCCGAACACATTCTTGGCGTTCAGCATCCCCATCGTCAAGGCCGCAAGCGACACGAGCAGAATGAAGGGAAACATGATGCGCGTGAGGTGCGCAGTTAGCGCAGCCTTTTCCGGATCGAATCCGGGGGCCAACAGGTGCACCAGCTGATCCGAAAAAATCATGCCGACGATGCATAGGAGACCCAATACCAATGCCGTCATGGTGGCCACTTTGTGCGCCAGCCGCCAGGCCTCGGCATCACCGCCGCGGGCGATGGTTTTGCTGAAGGTCGTCACGAACGCGGTGGAAAGCGCGCCCTCTGCGAACAGATCTCGCAGCAAATTGGGAATGCGAAAGGCGGCGGTAAAGGAATCCATGGCCGAGCCGCCGCCGAACAAAGCGGCAAAAACCTGCTCGCGCACCAGCCCCAGAACCCTGCTGCACATCACCGCCAAGCCGATGATGCCGGCAGCCTTGGTATTCAGCCGGTCACTGCGGGCGTCGCTCGGAATTGCAGCGGCGGCCGTAGACGCCGCGGCAGTGGACGCCGCGGCGGTGGACGAGGCGTCGGTGGGTGAGTTCTTGCCGTTCACGCAAGTCGTAGTCTATCTCGCCTGGCGCCCTTGGACGCCAGGCGAGACAAATTCATGCCACGGCTTCTATTAAGCGGTCAATGCTGCCTTGGCCTTCGCGACCTCGGCGATGACTTCTTCCGCGACATTGCGAGGAACCGGTTCGTAATGAGAGAACTCCATGGTGTACGAAGCGCGGCCGCTGGTCATGCCGCGCAGCTGTCCGATGTAGCCGAACATCTCGGACAATGGAACGATGGCCACGACGGCGATGTTGGTGCCCCGCTCCAGCTGGTCTTGCACCGAGCCGCGTCGGCGGTTGATGTCGCCGATCACATCGCCCAGATAGTCTCCCGGCGTGACGGTCTCGACCTTCATCACCGGTTCCAGCAGGA
>JAXDQK010000013.1:0-2811 GCA_034667905.1 Gammaproteobacteria bacterium
CCCACGCTGCCTGGCTGGTGTCCGGAGCGCTGTTTGCCATCATTCTCCTCAATCTCGCGGCTTCCTACGCGATGAATCGGTGGAATCGCAGCATCTTTGACGCGCTTGAAAAGAAGGACGCCGATACTGTTCTCATATTGTCGATGATTTACTTTGCAATCCTGGCTGTCAGCGTCTGTTTCAGTGTCAGTAACGTGTACGCGCGAATGACCTTGCAACGACGCTGGCGCAAATGGCTTACCGACACCCTCGTCGATCGCTGGCTTAAGTCAGGCCGCTACTTTCAGCTCAATCTGGTCAGCGGGGATCACAAGAATCCGGAATACCGGATCGCCGACGACGTGCGGATTGCTACCGAGTCGCCCGTCGATTTCGTCACCGGGGTTGTTTCGGCCTTCCTGTCGGCAGCGACATTCATCGTTGTACTGTGGACGCTGGGCGGCGCGCTCGATGTACAGACCGGAGGGTTTCGGCTTTACGTACCGGGCTTCTTAGTCATTGCCGCGGTTATCTACGCCGTCGTTGCAAGTGGGGCGATGGTTCTGATCGGAAGGCGCTTCGTCGCGGTCTCGGAACAGAAAAACCAGACCGAGGCAGAGTTCCGATATCTCTTGACCCGATTGCGTGAGAATGGCGAAAGCATTGCCCTGATCCAGGGCGAAGAGGAAGAGCGCGCCGGCGTTGATCGCGCACTCGGCAATGTCTTGAGGTCCTGGCGCTTGATCTGCTGGCTGTGGGTGAAAACGACGGTGGTCTCCAGCACGTCGGGCTACATCGCTCCCGTTCTGCCGGTTCTCTTGTGTGCCCCGAAATTTCTCAATGGCACGATGACGCTCGGCGAAGTGATGCAGGCAGCTTCAGCCTTCACCATCGTGCAGGGCGCGTTTAATTGGCTGGTCGACAACTATCCGCGCCTTGCCGACTGGAGTGCATCCGCGCGCCGCGCCGCGTCGTTGATGGTGTCACTCGATGCCCTCGAGCGGGCCGAGGGCGGTGACGGGGTCGGCCGCATCAAACGCACTGATGAGGGCATCGATGCGGCACTTCGGCTGCGGGACCTTTCGGTGACCTTGGACGATGGAACGGCGGTATTGGACGAAACCGATATCAGGATCATGCCCGGCGAGCGGGTCTTGATTGCGGGCGAATCCGGTACCGGCAAGAGCACCTTGGTGCGTGCGATTGCCGGACTGTGGCCTTGGGGCGATGGCTTGATCGAGGTCAAGAAGGGCGCAAAACTGATGCTGCTGCCGCAGCGCCCCTACATTCCGATCGGTACCTTACGTCGGGCTGCGACCTATCCCGACGCCGCCGAGAGCCGCGAACTGTCGGAGGTCCAGGAGGCATTCAAACACGTTGGGTTATCGCACCTCTGTGACCGCCTTGAAGAGGAGGCGCCCTGGGATCAAACCCTGTCAGGTGGTGAAAAGCAGCGACTCGCGTTCGCGCGCATCTTTCTGCACGATCCTGATATCATCGTCCTTGACGAGGCAACGGCAGCGCTCGATCCCGAAAGCCAAGATAAGCTGATGGATCTCCTCAGTAGCCAACCGGAGAGCACTGCCCTGATTAGCGTTGGCCACCGCCCCGAGCTTGAAGCATTCCACAGTCGCAAAGTCGTGCTGGAGCGAAGAAAGGGCGGTGCCAAGCTTGTGAGTGATATCAAATTGGTGAGAAAGCCGCGCCGTCCGCGCTTCATCCGCCGCATGCTGAAGAAAAAACGATAGAGAAGACGCTATCCACTGCCGCCGTACGAACGACAGCGGGGTCATTTAGCCAGTCTTCGCGTGCCGATCCCCGGCGATAGCGCCCGGAATCGACCCCCCGGGTAAACCGGTATTGTGGCGCAAACGCCACCAGCGGATTCATGCCGCTTGATAGCCTAAAATTTTAAGTTTCAGGTCGGCCTGTTGGTAATTGAAATAGGTTACGATGGTGGCCGGCTGAGGAAAAATATGTCGATGTTTCGAAAATTTCTGCGGAGCGAAACCGGCGCTACCGCGATTGAATACAGCCTCATCTGCGCGTTTATCGCCTTAGTCATCATCACCGCTGTCGGATTGGTCGGAGGAAAGCTGGTCACGATATTTACGGGCTTACTGACCGCATTCGGCTAAGAATCCTTGAGGGGCGCGAATCCAAAAATAATGGTTCCTTTCGAACCAGGATAGCAGCGATCAGCGGCCGACAATGCGTCGAGCTATGCCTCGGCAGCCTGATAGGCGCGGTTGGCGAATTCCCATCTCGGCCGGTGTTTTTCCCGTCTTCTGCCGAAAGCAAGTCTCCACCCAAAGTCCTCTCGCCCCTGTCACGCTTGGACTGCGATGACCACAATAGTTGCGCGCACATTCGAGCATCGCGCGTTGCGCTTCATTCAAATTCACACGACCCCTCGCCGCAGGTTGCGCCAACGCGGGCGTCAAATGAAGGGTGGCGAGAAAGCCTAGCGTCACCATGCCAAATTGATCACCATAGGCGCGCTCCATGATGAGCCCGTTCCAAACGGCTAAGCGCTCATTGTACCCATCGTTGCTCGAATGTCAGTTCCTTGGTCGTAGAAGGGTAAGCCTGCGGAGGTCCGCCAACGGTCAGGTCCTTCGCCGGAGAAGGGTAAGACTCCGCAGCTTCGGCGACGGGGGCGCGGGTTTCTGGCCGGGGGCGGGGGGAGGCTTCCGCTGTGGGCCATCGCAGCTGAGCTTTGTCCACACTGGCCTGTCCGGGATACCAGCACTTCCTGCCCTCAACCTGGCGCCACGACCAATGTCCGCTGCGAGACTGGGGCAACTCTGCCCGGCACTCGATAGCAGCCCT
>JAXDQK010000014.1:0-17823 GCA_034667905.1 Gammaproteobacteria bacterium
ATCGATGAGCACGCGCGGTGTTGTCGGCACTGATGGTGTCGTTGGTACTGACAAGTCGATCGGTATTCGCGGTGTAGTTGGGACAGACAAATTTGTCAGCACCCGCGGTGTTGTCGGCACCGACGGCGTAGTTGGTACCGATAAATCAATGAGCACCCGCGGTGTTGTCGGCACCGATGGGGTCGTTGGCACTGACAAATCGATCAGCACCCGCGGTGTCGTCGGCACTGATGGTGTGGTTGGCACTGACAAAGTGGCCAGCATCCGCGGTGTCGTCGGGACTGACCGGCGCTAATGCAGTGCAGTCAGACTCAAGGGCCAGCTAATTTCCCAGTGTTTTGAGTAGCATGACCCTTATTAAGGGTAGTGGCGACCCAAGCGACGCTGAAGTTACTGGTAGCTTCATCTCGATGAAGTAGTGGCTCATTCCCTAGTCTGCTGGCGCTGCGGTGCATCCCTCGCTGCACTTAGCTTACCTCTTCGCCGCCTGGATGTTTGCAAGGCCTGCAATGCTGAACTGCACACATGCAAGTTGTGCGTTGAGTACGACACGTCCTATGCCAAGCATTGCAAAGAGCCCACCGCCGAGGAGGTTCGCAAAAAGGATGAAGCCAATTTTTGCGATCACTTCAAGCCCAAGGCCGGCGCATATGTTGCGAAGAACGAAGCGGAACTCGCGAAGGTGAAATCCGCTCTGGACGATTTGTTCAGAAAGTGATCTCTCTTGGGTTGCTGCGACTCGACGATGTACACGCAGCCTACGGACATAACGCAATCCAAGCCGAGAGAGAATTCACACGTGTGATTCGGGCTACTTAAGCGCAGGGAATTGCGGCCGATGCTTTGCGGATGAGAAGCATCTTGAGCGCCCGCCTAAGTTTCCTGCAGTCCAGAGATTTTTCGCTCATTGAGAGCGTGGTGCTGGTCAGCTTGGTGGGCATCGTGACGGCCTTCGCCGTCCCCCGCTATACGCGCCTCGCCAACGCCGCGCGGGCATCGGAGGTCACGGCGCTGGGTGCGAAACTTCGCGAAGCCGCACAGCTCGCGCATGTCCAGTATGTGGAATCTGGCGCTCGGGCCGGCAGTGTCATTATCCGGGGAAAACTCGTCCGCTTGAAGAACGGCTACCCTGAGGCCAGCAGCGCGGGGATTGGCAACGCCTTATTCGAGACTGAGGGTTTCACCGCTGAAACGACCGAGGATTCCGTGACCTTCCTCAATCCCGACGCACCCTCCGCCAAGGCCTGCTCCGTAGCCTACCAAACCGCTCCGACGCCTAGTGCAGTCCCAACTGTCACCAACGTCGAGACCTCGGGCTGCTAGACTGAGGGATTCCCGGATATTGGTACTGCGGGATTACGCTTGAATGACGTTCGGCGTATAAAGGAGTACCAGCTGATATATTAAGCGTTCCCGGAGTTCCAAAGGATGGCGACATCTCCGGATTTCCTGCGTCTGGCGGCTAGTGCGTCGCGGGCGTTGGCGGATACGGCCCTCGATAACTTGCGAGACGCGGTGCTAGTCATCGATGCTCGCCATAAACATTTACCCCTCGTTCTGGCCAATTCGGCGGCGCGCCGCTGTTTGACCGGCTCGGATAAAACCCATCTCATCGAGTCACCCTTGGCGCGGGTCTTGGGTAGCGCTTCGGCGCCGACGGTCGATTCTCTCTTGAGTTCCCTGACCGATTCGAAGATGCCCCTCAGCCGCCAGCTCACTTGGCGTTTTTTACGGGGCGAACAATCCGCGTTAACCGAATTGAAGCCATTGGACTCCGGCGGTGCGCAACGCCTCGTGATGCTGACATTCGCACCGCCTTCGACGCAGCCAGACTTGGTGACGGCCGTGGACCAGCTGCCCTTCGACATCCTCATTTTGGACCCCGAGCTTAAGGTGACCTACGCCAACGCCGGTGCGGTCCGCTCAGCCGGCGAGATACCCGGCGGGGTGTTGGGCTGCTCTGCCTTGATGCTGGCGCCGACCATGTTGCTGCAGCCCGAGGTGTTTGCGCGCGCTCTCGCCGGTATTACGTTCCATGATGAATCGCTGGTGCTCGCGGAAGCCGGTCGCATCACGCGTCGATTCGAGATCGATGTGCATCCGCTTAGCGGGGTCGCAGGCATCATGGGTCTGGTGGTGCTGTGTCTCGAGGTGACGGAACGTGGCGCCAGCAATCGTGCGCACGGCAAAGGCGAGCGCCGCTTGTTGGCCCTGACCGAGCACGCCCTTGACATCATCACCATTGTCGATGGGGACGGCAGGCTGGAATACGTCAGCGGCGGCGTACAAAACTCCTTGGGGTACACGTCCGAAGAACGCGAGTCGAATTTCGTGTTTGAGCACGCGCATCCAGATGACCGAGAAGAGCTGCTGGGCAAGTTTCGGCAACTGGTCAAAGGCGACATCAAGAGCTTCTCGCGAGAATATCGCATGCGTCACAAGGACGGCTCGTACCGCTGGCTGGAGTCGCGTTGCGTATCCGCCTTCGCCAATCCGCTGATCAATGGCGTGGTCATCAATTCGCGCGACATCACCGAGCGCAAACAGGCGGAATTCAGGCTGGCGCAACGTGAAGAAGTGTTCCGCCTGGCCGCCGAAGCGGTTGATGGAGTCATTTTCGAGTGGGATGTTGCGAAGAACGTGGTGCACCGCTCGCGCGCGGTTCAAGAAGTGCTGGGTCTGGCACCCGATGAGATTGAATCCTCGCCCGAAGCGTGGACGGCGCGGATTCATCCGCGTGATTTCATTGCGGTGAAAAAGACGCTCACCATGGGCCTCATGACGGGGCGCGGTTGGACCACTTCCTACCGGATTCGCGATGCCAAGGGCCGCTATCGATCCATCCTTGATCGCGCGTTGGTTCAGCGCAATACCGTCGGGGATCCGGTGCGCGTGATCGGTTGCTGCGTCGATATCTCGGAGATCAAGCGCCTCACGGACATTCTGGATGAAACCCAGCGCATCGCCAAAATCGGCGGCTGGGAATACAGCTATGCGACCGAGGAACTGACCTGGACCGATGAAATGTTTCGCATCTACGGCACCAACGCCAAGGAATTCGAAGTCTCGTGGGAATCGATGCTGGCGCAATGTGTGCCCGAATCCGCTGAGCAGCTTCGTGAGTCCTTCCGCAAGGCGGAGGCGGGCTCGGGCCACGTGGATCTCGAAATCGAAATCAATTCACTCAAGAATCAGCGTATCTGGGTCAGAATCATCGGACATCTGGAAATGTTGGGCGGACACCCATTCCGGGCTTTCGGTTCGGTGCAAAACATACAGGCCAAGAAGTTGGCGCAACTCCAGCTCGAAAACAGCACGGGCTGGCTGAAGCTGTCCATGAACATGGCGAACATGCATGCCTGGCGCTGGGACCGGACGCAAAACAGCTTCGAATTCGCCAATCTGGACGAGCCGCAGGTACATCTGCCCAGCGTCTATCCGGATATGGAGGCGATGCTGGCGAGGGTGCACCCCAAAGACCAGAGCGCGGTCAGGCGCGCCATCGATATTGCGTTTTCCGGTCAAAACGAGGTGCGCCAGGAATTCGAGCTCATTGGTATTGACGGGCGCTACCGTTCCTATGCCACGACGGCGCGGCCGCTGTTCGAGGGCTCCGTGCCGCGAGGATTGGTGGGTGTCATTCAAGATGTCACCGCGCGGCGCGAGTCCGAGCGACGCTTGCGCCGCTCCGAGGAGTTGCTGCGTGTCACCACCGCCAATACCGCCGACACGCTTGTATTGCTCGACACCGCCATGCGCGTGCGCTTCATCAACAAGAGCGTGAACGATTTGACCACCGAGCAAATCATCGGCCGCGACATCGGTGCGCTGCTGCCGCCGGGCGCGCGCGCGGGGGTACTGCAAATACTCGCGCGCCTCTTGGAAACCGGCCAAACCGCCACCTTCGAATTCGAATCGTTGGAGAAGGGACAGGCGCATTATTTTGAGAATCGCGCCGTCTTGGTGCGTGACCGGGGAGTCGCGACGGGCATTTCCATTTCCATGCGTGACATCACCGAACGCAAGGGTCTCGAGCAGGAAATCCTCGATGTATCGGGGCGCGAACGCCAAAGCATCGGCCGCGATCTGCATGACGGCCTGGGCCAGGAACTGACCGGCGTGGCACTCATGTTGCGCGGCCTCGCGACCCGGATCAAAGATCGCTGTCCCGACGTCGTCGAGAACGTGAATGAAATCGTCGGTCACGTGAATCAATCCATCGAATCGGCGCGCTCCCTGGCGCGGGGGCTGTTGCCCGTGCGCACCGAAACCGGGGGACTCAGCTCGGCCTTGCGCGCACTGGCGGCGCGAAGCCGCGACTTGTACGGCCTGGAAGTGCAATTTCACTCGCAAGTCACGCGCGAGTTCGCCCTGACTGAAACCAATGCCAGTCACCTTTACCGCATCACGCAAGAAGCGCTGACCAACGCCTCGCGTCATGGGCAGGCCAGCCTCGTGAATATCGCTCTGACCGCGGGGGAAAAAGGATTTACCTTGCGTATCACCGACAATGGCGTCGGCCTGGCGCGGGCGGCGCCCTCGGTGAGCGGCATGGGCCTCAAAATCATGAAATACCGCGCCGATATGATCGGCGCCAAGTTCGATATCGGCCCCAATGAGCCGCACGGCGCCACGGTGACCGTGGCAGGTTAGCGGCCGGGCAAGATAAGATACAATGCCACCACGCCATATCAGGAGGATCTAGTCATGGCAGCGAGCAGTGCATGGATTCGATCTTCGACGTCCCAATCGGGCATTAGCACGGCCAAACGCCGAGTTCGGCGCGTTTTGATCGTCGACGACCATCCAATCGTGCGCCAGGGACTGCGGCGCATTATGGAAAACGAAGAGGATTTGATCGTCTGCGGCGAGGCGGAAACCGCGCGCGACGCACGCATTGCGATCAAGGAGCTGAATCCCGACGTCATAATCGCGGATATCAGCTTGAAGCAAAGCGATGGCATCGAGTTGGTGCGCGATGTGCGCGCCCACTATCCGCAATTGCCGATCTTGGTGCTATCGATGCACGATGAAACCATCTACGCCGAACGCATGCTCTCGGCCGGTGCCAACGGCTACATCATGAAACAGGCGGCCAGCGAACAGTTCTTGGTGTCGCTGCGCCGGGTGCTGGACGGCGGGATCTACGTGTCCGAGGCCGTCGGCAACAACATGATTCAGAAGTTCGCCGCCGGCGGCTCCTATATCTCGGCCAATCCCATCGACCGGTTGAGCAATCGTGAACTGCAGATTCTGCACATGATTGGCAAGGGCATGAGCACGCGCGAGACCGCCGAGTCCTTGAATTTGAGCATCAAGACGGTCGAGTCGCATCGCCAGCGCATCAAGCGTAAGCTCAATTTGAATACCGGAACGCAGTTGGTGCAATACGCGGTGAATTGGTTCACGGGGCGCGAGAGCACCCACGGCGCGCCGGCCCCGAGCGAGGAGCCTAATCCTTAGTCGTTTCGCGACAGTGACTGGCCGTGACATCGCGCACGCAGCCGGCGAAATGCGTGGGAAGCCCCACATGATTGCGCTGGGCTGCACCGCGCAGCTGCCACCATTCGCTTTGGCCCGGGGCGAGCTGCACTTGAAACTTCGCATCGAGCGGGGTTCGCTCCTCGAGATGCGCGCGCAATCGGCGCAGCAGCGACTCCCAGGTCTCGGGCGACATGAGGGGCTGCAAGTCGCTGAAGGCCCAGCGTTTCGCCTCGCCCCACTTGAGGCGCGTGCAGAACCAATCGCTGAACCAGGCGGAGCCGTCGGCCAGGTCCACTTCCCAAAACCCATCGCCGCTGGCCTGCATGGCCCGCGTCCCGGGCGGGATGCCTTGCTTAGGGAACGCGCGCGCATGCCCGCAAGTATCGGGCGCGCAGCGGCTCCCTGAAGAGGCAAATCCGCGGCTAATTCACGAATATGCCCACTTAGGGGCTTCTCCTACGTCTCAATGAGTGCCAGTGCCGAGTTTTACAACCGGGTTCTCGCGCATGATCAAGTCATCGAGGATTCAGGACGATAGCTCGAGTAAGGCTTTGGCCCGTGGGGTTGAATATAGTGTCTGAGACAGAATCTGTGACGCCGATCACGCTCGAGGCATCACCGGCAATTTTGCTGGCCGAGGACGATCCGGTCACGCGCATGCTCATGACCCGCTTTCTCAAGAACGCGGGCTACGAAGTCGATGCCGTGGCGAATGGTTCCGAAGCGCTCGACAAAATGACCAAGCGCTACTACCCGATGTTGGTGACCGATTGGGAAATGCCACAGATGGACGGCATTGCCCTATGCAAGGCTGTGCGCAACATGCAGCTCGATGGCTACGTGTACGCGCTGCTCTTGACTGCGCGCGATGCCAAAGAGCACATCATCGCGGGGCTCGAGGCGGGGGCGGATGACTACCTGGTCAAGCCCGTGCACGAAGCCGAGCTCATCGCGCGCCTCAATGCCGGCAGGCGGATTCTGGCGCTTGAGCACTCGCTGCGCGTGGCCAACCAGCGCAACCGGATTCTGTCGATTACCGACGCGCTCACCGGGGCCTTCAACCGGCGCTACTTGATGGAGCAGTTGCCGCGGGAGTTTGAACGCTGCCGCCGCTACGGCTACCCCCTATCGGTGCTGATGTGCGATCTGGATCATTTCAAGCAGGTCAACGACGAGCACAGCCACGCGGCGGGTGATGACGTCCTGCAGCAATTTGCAAGCCGCGCCCAGAAATTCATCCGCGTCAACAGCGATTGGATCGCCCGCTACGGCGGCGAGGAATTTCTCATCGTGCTGCCGGAAACCAGCTACGACGAAAGCTTGGTGGTGGCGGAAAAGCTCCGTCATTTGATCGCCTCGACCCAGTTTTCGACCCGCGCCGGCGATGTCTCGGTGACGGCCAGCTTTGGGATCGCCTCAACCGGGCTGCAGGGACCCGATCTGGCGCTCAAAGTCGAGACGCTGATCCGCGCCGCGGACGAGAGCCTGTACAAAGCCAAGCTGGCGGGACGTAACTGCCTGACGGGCCAAGAACTCGGCGCCCCCATGTCCCTCGCGGCGCACGGTTAAAATTTCGCTAGCCGACCTGGCTCAATTCCGCATTGACGGCGGCGAGCTTTTCACCCAGCTCGGCCACCAGATCGCCGATGGCGGGAATGGAATTCTCGCTCACCGCGTGCTCGAGGCTCGAGGCCGCGTGGCTTAAATCCCGCGCGTGGATGTTGGCGCTCGCGCCTTTCAAGGAATGCGCACGCTTGCGCACCGTGTCGTAGTCGTTCGTCTTCAAGGCCTCGATGATCTCCGCCAGGCATTGATCGCCGCTGCTGACGAAGGTTTGCGCGAGTTCGCGCTCGAACTCGAGATCGCCGCCGGTCACTTCCCGCAGCGCTTGCCGGTCCACCGCCGGCGCCAGGGAGTGCGCTTTGAGAAAGCGGCTCAAGGTCTCGATGAGCTGTGCCGGTTCGATGGGCTTGCCCAGATGGGCGTCCATGCCGGCCGCGATGCAGTTTTCGCGATCCTCGCTCATGACATTGGCGGTGAGCGCGATGATGGGCAGGCGCTTGGCATGGCTGCTCAGTTCCAACTCGCGAATGCGGCGCGTCGCCGTGAAGCCGTCCATCACCGGCATTTGGCAATCCATCAAGACCGCATCGAAGCGGGTGGCGGCAATGCGCTCCAGGGCTTCGGCGCCGTTGTTGGCGATTATCACCTCCGCCGCCAAGTTCTGCAGCATTCGTTGCGCCACGCGCTGGTTGACCGGATTGTCCTCCACCAGCAGGATCTTATTGCCGCGAAAGGTGGAACTCCCCTTGGCGGAGGATTTCACGTTGGGGGCGTGCGGCGTCTTGCCGGTCAGCACTTGATCGGTGAGGCTGGCCAAGTGAGCCGCGCGAATGGGCTTCAAGCCAATGGCATTGGGCCGATGCTTTGAATTGATGCTGTCATGTTCTGCGCCGAACAAGGACAGGAGAATCAACGGCAGGCGAGCATAGCGGGTGTCGCTGCGCATCGCGGTCAGCAGGTCCAGTCCGCCGCGGATCGGCATCAGCTCATCGGCCAGGACCAGATCGAAGCGCGGCTCTTTCGCCAGTTGCGCTACTGCCTCATCGACGCTGCCCACCGCCACCGATTGGTAGCCGTAGAGCTTGAGCTTGAGAATCAAACTGTCGCGCACGGCGGCAATATCATCGACGATGAGAATCTTGCGGCCCAATCCAATCGGTATCCGGACCGGCTGTTCCTTGACGACATCGAGCTGAACGGTGACCGAAAAGATCGAGCCTTTGCCGATCTCGCTGCGCACGGCCACATCGCCGCCCATGAGTTCAGCCAATCGCTTGACGATGGACAATCCCAAGCCCGTGCCGCCGTAGTGGCGCGTGGTGGATGAATCCACCTGAGAAAAGGCCTTGAACAGCCGGTCGAGCCGATCCGCGGGTATCCCAATGCCCGTGTCGCTCACTTCGATCAGGAGCAGGCTGCCACCCTTCGCATCCAGTCGGGTCGCCAAACGCACCGTGATGTGGCCCTCGTGCGTGAATTTGACCGCGTTGCCCAGCAGATTCAGGATCACCTGGCGCAGGCGGCCTGGGTCGGCGCGCACCAGCACCGGTACCTCGGCCTCGATGGTGACGATGAGTTCGATGCCCTTGGGGGCGGTTTGCAATGCAGTCGCGGCGACGGTCTCGTAGACCAGATGGATGAGATCGAACTCGACGTTCTCGAGTTCCAGCCGGTCGGCCTCGATTTTCGACAGATCCAGCACGCCGTTGATCAGGGAGAGCAAGGCCTTGGCGCTGCCGCGGATGATGTCCAAGTACTCGCGCTGTGTGTTGTCGAGCCCGGTTTCGGCCAGGATCTGCGACATGCCGAGCACGCCATTCATGGGCGTGCGAATCTCGTGGCTCAAGTTCGCGAGGAAACTGCTCTTGGCGCGATTCGCCGCCTCGGCCGCGAGCTTCGCCTCGAGCGATGCCTGCTCGGCCAATTTTCGATCGGTGATGAGCTGCATGGCGCCGGCCAGGCGCAGCGGCGTGCCGTCGGCGGCGCGTTCGGCCTGGCCCCGCGCCCGCATCCATTCGCAATGCCCTGCTTTGTGGCGAACGCGGAATTCCAGATCGTACACGGTGCGATGCTCAAGATGATTGGCGAGGCACGCGGCGACGCGCTCGCGATCTTCGGGGTGAATCAGCGTGACGAAGTGTTCGTGCGAGGTTCCGAGTTCTTCGACGCTGTAGCCCAAGAGCTCGTTGAAGCGCAAGCCATACCAGGAGACGTGCGTGAGAAGATCGATCTCCCACAACCCATCTTGCGTGCCTCGCAGCGCTCGTTCCAAGCGGATTTCCACCGAACCCAACGCGGCCTTGGTGTGCTTCAAATCGCTGATGTCGACGATGGCGCCGGTGATGCGCTCGACCTCGCCGGAAGGCGCCCGCGAAACCCAAGCCTTCTCGGCCAGCCAGCGTTCCGCGCCGCTATCGAGCAGCACCCGATATTCGCAGCGGTAGTAAGGATCGGCGGGCGTGGTCTCCAAGGGTGCGCTGCGAGCTTGCGCGAAGTCATCCGGGTGAACGCGGGACAGGGCGCGATTCAAATCATCGAGCGGCGTGCTCGCGGGAATGGCCAGCAGTTCCCGGAAGTTGTCCGAACAGATGCGGCTGTTGCGGCGGAAATCAAAGTCGAAGGTGGCAACGCCGGCCGCGGTTTGCGCGATGTTCAAAGATTCGGTGGCGTATCGCAGACGATCTTCCAGCTCCTTGCGCTCCGTGATGTCGGTGATGGTGCCGATGGCTCGCGCGTCATACCCGTCGGCGCCCAGCAAAACCTGGCCGCGCCCTGCTAGCCAGCGAATCTCGCCCATCGCGGTCAAGGTGCGGTATTCGGTTTCGTAGCCGTTGCCCGAGGCAACGGCCTTGCTCATGGCCAGGATCACACCCTCCAAGTCTTCCGGGTGGACCGAGGCGAGCCATTGCTCGCGGGAGAGACACATGTCGTCGCATTCCAGACCGATCAACTCGAAAAAAAGCGAGGTACCCTGGATGGCGCCCGTCACCAGATTCAATTCGAATACGCCGAACCCGCCCGCGGCTTGGGCAAACTCCAGAAACTCTGCGGAGCGCAGCGAGGACGTCTCCGATTCCGTCAAGGGAGGAGATGGATTGCCGACGCCTGCCGCAGTCGGGTCGGGCTTGTCGGTGCGTCGCCGCAATCGGTTGAGTAATTTGCTCTGATTCGACCAGCTTCGCATGCTCAATTCCGTAAGCGGTGGGGCCTGCACCCAACATCTTAAGGGTATCGGCTGACGGGGACACCGCTTGAGCTATGATCGAGGTCTCACTCCTGAGCGAAATGCATGCGAAAACTGAAGTTTTTGGGCGTTCTGACCGCGGCAATCTTCGCGATTCTCTGCGCGTTGCTCATTGTCGTGTGGCTGACGGTCAATCCTAACAACTACAAGGGCAAGATCGCAGCGCTCGTGAAGGAATCCACCGGTCGGGAATTGAAGCTCAGGGGCGATATCAAGCTGTCCGTATTGCCCTGGGTCGCGCTGGAGTTGGGACCCGCCACCCTAGGAAACCCGACGGGCTTCAGCGATGAGCCGTTCTTGGCATTTAGCCACGCCAGCGTGCGCGTGAAATTGCTGCCGCTGTTGCACCAGCGGTTGGAAGTCGCGCGCGTGGCCATCGACGGCCTGGACTTGCGCCTCGCCAAGAATGCACAGGGCAAGGGGAATTGGCAGGGCGTCGAATCCTCGACTGAAATTGCGAAGCCTGCGGACGGCGCTGCCGCGCGTTATTGGGAAGGATTGGCCAATGTGCGCGTGCAAAAGGGACGGGTGAGTTATCAGGGCATCACGCTCTCGAACATTGATCTTGAAACCGGATCGGTGGGCGCCGATCACGAGATTCCCGTGAACTTAAGTCTCGACGTCAATCATGGAATTGGCGCCGAGCAGGCTTCGATCCAGGCCAAATTCCATGTGAGCGAGGATGCGACGGGTGAGCTGTTGCGCTTTGCTGCCGTGAACTTAAACGGCACGGTCACGCGTGTGGGCGAGGCGGCCCCGGTGCCGTGGGATGTATCGGCGCCCGACATCAAGATCAATCTCATGGAGCAGACCCTGGCGGTGCCCGCATTCACTCTAAGTTATGCCAACGCGCATGTGAGCGGCGCGGTGTCGGCCACCAAAATTCTCGATGAGTTGAACATGGCCGGTACGGTGACCCTCGCGCCGTTGGTGCTGCGCGAGTTCGCACCGCGGTTGGGGCTTTCACTGCCGAAGACCCGCGACGAGAAAGTGCTATCGCAATTGTCGGCGAGCACGGAGTTTGCTTACGACGCCCGGGCGTTGGCGTTGAGCAAGCTGCAGATGCGCCTCGATGATACGCAGCTGCAGGGAAACCTCTCCCTTCCCACAGTGAAAGAGGGGGTGATCGAGTTCGATCTTGCGGCGGATCAGATCGATTTGGACCGCTATCGACCGCCGGAGGGTGCACCCGCGTCCGCGACGTCGGAGAAGCCGGCGAAGAGCGGCAACCCGCTTAACGCGAGCGGCACGTTCAAGCTCAAGGCTGCACGGGTGATGCGGGTGGATTTTAGCAACTTTCGCGTCACGCTCGCCGCCAAGGACCAGGTGATCCACCTCAATCCGATCGAGGCGCAAGTGGACGCCGGTCAATACGCCGGCAATATCACCATTGACAGCCGTGGTCAGGTGCCGATGGTGAGCGTCGATGAACATCTCAGCGGCGTCGAGATGACGCGCCTGCTGGCCAACACGGCCCAAAAAGGCAGGGTAACGGGTCGTGCGACCTTGACGCTCAAAGCCACCGCGCGCGGCGCGACGGTCGATGCCTGCCTCAAGACTTTGACGGGACACCTGGAAGCGAATCTTGCGGACGGGGCGCTGGAAGGGATCGATGTGGGGTATGAATTGGGGGTGGCGCAAGCATTGATCGACCGGTCCAGCCCACCGCCGCGAAACAACACCGGGCACACCAAGTTCGAGGCCTTCAAAACCTCGGCGCAGATTACCAACGGCGTCGCCGAGACTCACGATCTGACCATTGCTTCGCAAGTGCTCAAAGTCACCGGCCAGGGCAGCGCCAATTTGTCGTCGAAGGCGATTGATTTCAATGTGCTCGCCGCGATTCTCACCGCGCCCGCACGAAGCACCGACATCCCCTTAAAAATCACGGGGACTTATGTGGATCCCACGGTCAGGCCGGATGTGGGAGCCGTGGCCAAGGATCAATTGAAGCAAAAGCTTCAGGATATTCTTAAAAAGAACGGCCTCGAGGGACTGTTCAAGCGGTGAGTTCGCAGGCAAATCAATTTGCGCAGCGACTGCTCGAGTGGTTTGCCGTGCACGGCCGGCATACGCTGCCGTGGCAAGTGGACCGCACCCCGTATCGGGTGTGGATCTCGGAGGTCATGCTGCAGCAGACGCAAGTCGCCACGGTGATCCCCTACTACCAACGATTCATGGCGCGCTTTCCGGATGTTCACTCGCTCGCGTCGGCGCCGCTCGATGAAGTGCTGCACCTTTGGACAGGATTGGGTTATTACGCGCGCGCCCGGAATTTGCAGGCGTGTGCGCAAGCCTTGGCCGCTCGCTACGGCGGAGAGTTTCCACCGCAAATCGATTCCGTGATGGACCTGCCCGGCATCGGGCGGTCCACGGCAGGCGCCATCCTGGCAATTTCGCGCGGCCAGCGGCATGCCATTCTGGACGGCAACGTCAAGCGTGTGCTCGCGCGCGTGTTCGGCGTTGCAGGTGACCCGGCTTCGAAGGTTGTCCTCGCTGCATTGTGGAGGCAATCAGAGGCATGCACTCCTAACGAGCAAGTCGCGGCGTACACGCAAGCCATCATGGATCTGGGCGCCACGCTGTGCACCCGGTCTCGCCCCGCTTGCACGATGTGTCCCCTGAATGAGGGCTGCGTGGCAGCGCTCGAGGGGCGCCAAGCGGAACTGCCGGGTAAAAAACAAAAACGCGTTCGACCCGCGCGCGAGGCCACGTTGCTCATTGCGCAAACCGGAAAGAACGGCGCAACCGCAATCTTCGTGGAACGGCGCCCCGCTTCCGGCTTGTGGGGCGGTCTGTGGTCGCCGCCGCAATTCAATAACTCGGAGGACGCGCTCGAGTGGTGCCGAAGAGAACTAGGCGCTACTGCTGAATCCCAGTTGCTGGCGCCGATCGATCATGCATTCACGCATTTTGATTTGCGGCTCCAGCCTTTGCAGGTATTTTGCGAACCCAGCGCGAGTGTTAACGAGACTGGTGACCGCCTTTGGTATCAACTCCATGCGCCGGCCAGAATCGGCTTGCCTCAACCGGTGGCGCAGCTGTTCGCGCGCTTGCGCACGACCAGCACGGCGTAGCGTAAGATTCGGTATATGGCACGCAAGGTTCAGTGTTTACTATTGAAGCGCGAGGCGGAAGGCCTCGACTACTTGCCTTACCCCGGCGAGTTGGGCAAAAGGATTTACGACAACATTTCCAAGGAGGCGTGGGCGCAGTGGGTTGCGCACCAGACCATGCTGATCAATGAGAATCGACTAACGCCAATTGAACCGAAGGCCCGGGCGTTCTTGGTGGCGGAAATGGAGAAGTTTCTGTTCGGCAGCGGGTCGGACAAACCGAAGGAGTTCGTGCCGAAATAGCCAAAACAGAGCGTGCGGCTTGCGTAAGTGGCTGATTCTTCGATTATTCATTGACGAGTAAAGCCCGCGCCTGTTTAATACGCGGCTCTTTCAGAAGGCCAGGTAGCTCAGTTGGTAGAGCAGCGGACTGAAAATCCGCGTGTCGGGGGTTCAATTCCCTCCCTGCCACCATCTAGCTAATTGATTTTATTATGTATTTTGGCGAATACCGTCGCTGAATGTCAAGCTCTTGCGCGCGCAAAACAGCGCTTGTTCTGCACCCAGTTAAATCGTCGCAAGAACCAGTAATCACATCAGTGGCGAGCTTGCACATCGAGAATCCAGCGGTCGCTAGGAGTTCAACATGCCGCATCTTTACATGTGATAATTACAGTTATCGCATGTTAAACGTGCTTTGGTCTTAGGCATGAAATCGGAATCCGCCGTTCAGCCCTCTGAATTCGATCCAAGCCCACCCGTGCCGCAACCGGTGCTCAAGGGCCCGCTGGCTGCGCTTCTTGAGTGGCAAGCGATGGCGCAGGGCGCGTATTCACCCAATACGCTTCGAGCCCAAAAGGCGGATGGGGCAATATTCCAGGCATTCTGTGAATCGAGAAGCGAGAACTACTTGCCGGCGGACCCTAAGACAATTCGCGCCTTTATTGAAGACCGCGTCAAAGCCGGTAAGAAACCAGCAACAATTAGACGCCACGTCGCGACCATTGCGCGCGCGCACGTGGCCGCGGGACTTCTGAATCCGTGCTCAAGTGAGGCCGTTCGCTTAGGTCTGAAAAAGATGGGGCGTGAAACGTCGGCCCGCCAGGATCAGGCGCATCCGTTGGGGTGGAAAGACATCAAGGAATTTATCGACAGCGCCGGTGAAGGCTTCCGTGCCGACCGTGAGCGTGCAATGCTTTGCGTCGCCTATGAAACCCTCGCAAGGCGCGGTGAGCTCGCGGCGCTCGAAGTCAAAGATATCGATTTTCATCCGGATGGAACTGGCCAGGCGCTGATACGACGCGGCAAGACGGACGCTGAAGGGCAGGGAAGAATGACCTACCTATCGCGAGAGACGGTGCGCTGGCTCAAAGTGTGGGTGGAGCATGCGGGAATTTCGGACGGCAAGGTATTCCGGCGTTTGATTGGGCAGGATCAAATCGGCGGGCCGCTGAATCCCGGAAGCATCGCCCCGATATTCAAAAGAGTAGCGCTATGGATAGGGATGCCTGCGCGATTTGTTGCTAAAGTGAGCGGGCATTCAACCCGAGTAGGCGCCACGCAAGACCTGGCCGAGCTCAATATCGATCTTGCGGCCATTACTCAGGCTGGCGGGTGGAAGTCGACGCGAATGCCGCTGCAATATGCCGACCGAATTATTGCAGCGAGGTCGGCAATGGCTCGCGCTTCGGCTCTCGTTGGGAGAGACGACGCGCAACTGTGCGATGCGTCCTAGTCTTCAAAGCAGTCGAGCGTAGGATGATAATTCAGGTAACTTCAAGGCAGGGATTAGCCGCTTGCGCTCAGACATTGCGATCAATGACGTTCTCTTGAAGTGCGAGGCACTGAAGCGGGCAGGCCTGTGGGCCGCGGAACCTCGTATCCGCCCGAGGGCTTGGATCTCTAACTTCGATCAGTCGGACCGTGCGATAGCAGCGAAGCTTCTCGATCGATTTACCTTCTATAACTCCGCACTGACCGATCGACTGTTAGTAGCCTCTTTCGATTCAATCGGTGATGGAATGCCAAAAGGTCCGAATGCGCCGACCCGTGCGCAACTGCTCTCTGTTGTCGGCAGCGCCGTCTGGACGCCGGTTCAAGGCGAAAGCCCTAATCCTACCGATTCGGGCAATTTGCTGTGTCGACGCGCTCGTCAGCTATTAGCTGTTCCAGAAGATAGAATTGTTGAGGCCGACAGAGCAATCGCTATTGCAGCTCAAGGCCATCCCATAGTCTTTGTTGACGATTTCGTGGGCTCAGGCGAGCAGTTTTTAAAGACTTGGACACGGAGTTTTAATGGCGACTCGTTCGCCATGATTCATTCCAATAACCATTTTACGGCAATCTACATAACGCTGGTGGCTACGGCAAAAGGAATCGGGCGGATATATAACGACGCACCATCAGTCGCTGTCTGCGCTACCCACATATTAGAGGATCGATCGACCATTTACGGGTGTAGCGGCGCTGACCTTCAGTTTGCCGCCGATATGCCGGCCTTTTTACAAAAGTACTCTTCTAGATTGCGACCCCAGGAAAACTATATCAGCAGTAGTGCGAGCTTTCTGCAGTACGGTTTCGGATCACTTGGCTTAATGTTTGGATTCGATCATTCAATTCCAGACGCGACCCTCCCAATATTTTGGGCGCCAGGCGATGGATCATGGGAGCCGCTAATTGAACGAAACTGACAAGTCTGGACACGGACACATCCTGCTGCAGCTGTTCGGCGAGAATCGTGCCGAACAGCAGTCGCCTCAACTTAGTGCGCTCTTCGTTCAGCCTGCCTATCTGCACAAACTTGAATCGATGCGGCCATGCTTTCTGGTAGGAGGCCGAGGAACCGGCAAGACTACATCGCTGCAGTCTCTCAACTTCAAGTCAGCCCAGCGCCAACGCATCAACGAGGCGAACGACCGCAACTATTACGGCGTCCTTGTGCGGATGAACAAAAACCGCGTCCGTGCGTTCGAGGGAAGCAGCGTTTCCATGGGCCAGTGGCAAAAACTATTCGCGCATTACTTTAATCTGCTGGTGTGTCTGGAATTTGCCTCACTCACGGAGTGGCTCGAGGAGCGCAGTGAGATAAGGCTCGATGCCGGCTCAATTGATTTGATTTGCCAAGCGCTTGCATTGTCAAAAGCGGCGAACTCGCGTGCGCTTCAAGTCGAGATTAAAAAAGGGATAGCTGCGCTCGAGCTTCAGGTGAACAATCCAAGAACTAATAGCGAGCTACCGCTCTCAATTGCGGAGGCTCCCCTGAGATCATACGCAGAGGCGCTCAGGGAATCGGGGCTGCTCGGACCGGCGATGCTGTTCTGTTGTGTAGACGAATTTGAAAATCTCCTCCCGTATCAGCAATCCGTGCTCAATACATACGTGAAGCACGCGGAACCTCCACTGTCTTATAAAGTAGGAGTGAGAAAAAATGGCATTCGCACGCGGGACACTCTGGATGGTGACGATCTTCTAAAGACCCCTGACGACTATGCGGAAATCGAAATTGCCGAGGAGGGATTTGAACTATTTGCTCGCGCCGTAGCGGAACTGCGGCTTGGTAGCGCGCGGCAATCAGGCCTCGACGTACCGGAGAAGCTTAAGGAGCTTCTGGACGAACTGACCTTGGAACAGGAGGGATCACTCCTCGGTGCAGAGAAGGTTGCGGAAGAGGTTCAAAGTCACCTGACAGGAGCTCCCTCAGCGGTGAAAGCGTTCTTTAGAAATAAGCCGGCTCTGGAAGTGGCGTTTCTAAAATACTGGAAGGAGACCGAAGACAAGCCGTTCGTAGAGTTGGCGAACGACTGGCACGCAAACGAGCGAACGTGGGTCACGCGTTATGGAAATTATGCCTATGCAAGTCTATTCGCCCTTTCGAAGGGAAATAAAGGCGCGAGGATCCGCAAATACTATTGCGGCGACCGCGTTCTCTTATCGTTAGCGGCAGGGAACATTCGGTATTTCCTAGAGTTAATCGAAGCGGCGCTTTCTCATCAGTTGGGTGAACGGCACGAATGGCGAGGAACATTAAAAATCTCTCCCTTATCTCAGACTGTCGCAGCTAAGGCTGTGGGCGAGCGGAGACTAGGCCAGCTTGAGGGTTTGGCAGATCACGGTGTGCAACTCAAGCGGTTGGTTCTTGCAATTGGCAAAGTATTCTTCGAACTGGCTCGAGCGCCGACTGGCCGAACTCCGGAGGTAACCTCTTTTACATTAGGTGGCGATTCGGCGGAACGCAAAGCGGCGACGGAACTGCTCTCTGAAGGCGTGGGGCATTTAGCCTTCGAAGTAGACCCTCGAACTAAAGCAACAACTCACCTTGAAATTAAAGACGAAGAGTTCAGATTGCATCGAATATTTTGCGCGTTCTTTGAGATCTCACATCGCAAAAAGCGGCGGACGACATTTGACGCTCGGAATCTTCTAGATGTACTAGAGAATACTCCATCTCGTGCAAGCTCAGCTCTTTTAGGTAATCGA
>JAXDQK010000015.1:0-44159 GCA_034667905.1 Gammaproteobacteria bacterium
GGCATCACCATCTCGGTGCCCTCCGGCAGCTCCACAGCTCCCGTCACATCGGTGGTGCGAAAGTAGAACTGCGGCCGATAACCCTTGAAGAACGGCGTGTGCCGCCCGCCCTCTTCCTTGCTCAAGACGTACACTTCCGCTTCAAACTTGGTGTGCGGCGTGATGCTGCCGGGCTTGCACAACACCTGCCCGCGCTCCACTTCCTCGCGCTTCGTGCCCCTTAAGAGCACCCCAACGTTATCTCCCGCCTGACCCTCATCCAAGAGCTTGCGGAACATCTCCACACCCGTGCAGGTGGTCTTGGTCGTCGGGCGAATCCCCACAATCTCCACCTCATCGTTGATCTTCACGATGCCGCGCTCAATGCGACCCGTCACCACCGTGCCGCGCCCGGCGATCGAGAACACATCTTCCACCGGCATCAAAAATGCCCCTTCCACCGCGCGCTTGGGCACCGGAATGTACTCATCCAGCGCCTTGACTAACTTGATCACCGAGGGCACCCCGATCTCGCTCTCATCCCCTTCCAGGGCTTTGAGCGCGGAGCCTGTGATGATCGGGGTCTTATCCCCGGGAAACTTGTACAGCGTCAACAGATCGCGCACTTCAAGCTCCACCAGCTCCAAAAGCTCCGCATCATCGACCATGTCGGCCTTGTTCAAATACACCACGATGTAGGGCACCCCTACTTGCCGGGCCAGCAAAATGTGCTCCCGCGTCTGGGGCATCGGGCCATCGGCCGCCGACACCACCAGTATCGCCCCGTCCATCTGCGCCGCCCCCGTGATCATGTTCTTCACATAGTCGGCATGCCCGGGACAGTCCACGTGCGCGTAGTGACGCGCCTCGCTCTGATACTCCACGTGCGCCGTGGCAATCGTGATCCCTCGCGCCCGCTCCTCGGGGGCCTTGTCGATCTGATCGTAGGCTTTGAACTCCCCGCCGTACTTCTCCGCCATCACCTTCGTCAGTGCTGCCGTCAAGGTCGTCTTGCCATGATCAACATGCCCAATCGTCCCCACGTTCACGTGCGGCTTCGTTCGCTCAAACTTCCCCTTCGACACAGGCCTTACCTCTCAAAAAAATAAATACGCGTTTCGGACTCTTAAGAAGCTTTCTTCATCACGACGTCTGCGACATTGCCCGGCACTTCCTGGTATTTCGCGAACTCCATGGTGTAGTTCGCCCGGCCCTGGCTCATGGAGCGCATTGACGTCGAGTATTGAAACATTTCGGCCAGCGGCACCTCGGCGGTCACCACCTTGCCGGACGGACTGTCTTCGGTGCCGATGATTTGACCACGGCGGCGGCTCAAATCCCCGACGATATCGCCGTAATAGTCTTCGGGCATCACCACCTCGACTTTCATGATGGGCTCGAGCAGCACCGGCTTGGCCTTGCGAAACCCTTCCTTGAAACCGATCGATCCCGCGATCTTGAAAGCCATCTCATTCGAGTCGACATCATGGTACGAGCCATCGAATATCGTGACCTTCACATCCACGATGGGATAGCCCGCGATCACGCCGGTCTGCACCGCTTCTTGAATCCCTTTGTCCACGGCAGGGATGTATTCGCGAGGTACGGTACCCCCGACAATTCCATTGACGAACTCGTAGCCCTTGCCCGGCGGCAGCGGCTCGAGCTTCAGCCACACATGTCCATACTGGCCCCGCCCGCCGGTCTGGCGAATGAATTTGCCTTCGGACTCGACGGTGTTGCGCAGCGTTTCGCGGTAAGCAACCTGGGGTTTGCCGACATTCGCTTCGACCTTGAATTCGCGCTTCATGCGGTCGACGATGATTTCCAGATGCAGCTCGCCCATGCCTTCGATGATGGTCTGGCCCGATTCGGCATCGGTGTGCACGCGAAACGAGGGATCCTCTTTGGCCAGCCGCTGCAAGGCAAAACCCATTTTCTCTTGGTCAACCTTGGTCTTCGGCTCGACAGCCACCGAAATCACAGGCTCGGGAAATTCCATTTTTTCCAGGATGATGACTTTGTGCAAGTCGGACAGCGTGTCGCCCGTGGTGACATCCTTGAGGCCAACCGCGGCCGCAATATCGCCGGCGCGCACTTCCTTGATCTCGGAACGATCGCTGGCATGCATCTGCAGCAAGCGGCCGATGCGTTCCGCGCGGCTTCGATTCGGCACGAAAACTTGGTCGCCGGAATTGAGCGTTCCAGAATACACACGGAAAAAAGTCAGGTTGCCGACGAACGGGTCATTCAAAATTTTGAAGGCCAACGCCGAGAACGGCTCCGCATCGTCGGCCTTGCGGGTCATGGGTTCGCCGTTTTCGCTTTGACCCTTGACGGAAGGTACTTCGGTCGGGGACGGCATGTATTCGACCACGGCATCGAGCACGGCCTGCACGCCCTTGTTCTTGAAAGCCGAACCGCAGGTGACCAGGCAGATTTCGTTTTTCACCGCGCGCTCGCGCAGACCTTTTTTGATCTCCTCGTCGCTCAAAGAGCCGCTGTCCAAATACTTATTCAGCAAGCTTTCGTCGCCTTCGGCGGCGGCCTCGATCATCTTGCCGCGCCACTCTTCGCACTCCTTGCGCATCTCCGCGGGGATCTCGCGATACTCGAACTTCATGCCCTGAGTTTCCTCGTCCCACCAGATCGCCTTCATCTTGACGAGATCGACTACGCCGACGAAGCCCTCTTCGGCGCCGATGGGCAGTTGAATGGGGACCGGGTTGCCCCGCAGACGCGTTTTAATTTGCTCGACGCAGCGCAGAAAGTTCGCGCCGGCACGGTCCATCTTGTTGACGAACGCGATGCGCGGCACGCCGTACTTGTTCATCTGGCGCCAAACGGTCTCGGATTGCGGCTGCACGCCGGAAACCGCACAGTAGACGGCGATGGCGGAGTCCAACACGCGCAAGCTGCGTTCGACCTCAATGGTGAAGTCGACGTGACCGGGCGTGTCGATAATGTTGATGCGGTGCTCGGGGAAGCTCTTGTCCATCCCCTTCCAGAAACATGTGGTGGCCGCGGCTGTGATGGTGATGCCGCGCTCTTGCTCCTGTTCCATGTAGTCCATGACCGCCGCGCCGTCATGGACCTCGCCGATTTTGTGGGACACGCCGGTGTAGAACAAAATACGCTCGGTCGCGGTTGTTTTCCCCGCGTCGATGTGAGCGGAAATACCGATATTCCGGTATCGCTCTATGGGCGTAGTGCGTGCCATAACTTTCCATGCGCTTCGCGCAACTGTTAACGGGGCCGATGCGGCCCCGTCCGATAGAACTTTATATATGGCCGATTCGGTGCAATTCCAGCCGCGGTAGCGCTACCAGCGATAGTGCGCGAAGGCCTTATTGGCATCGGCCATGCGGTGAGTATCCTCACGCTTGCGCACGGCGGCGCCGCGATTTTCGGCAGCCTCCATCAATTCAGCGGCCAAGCGGTGGGCCATGGACTTCTCGCTGCGCGCGGTGGCCGCTTCGATGACCCAGCGCATGGCCAGGGTCTGGCGGCGGTTTGCACGTACTTCAACGGGCACCTGGTAAGTGGCACCGCCGACTCGGCGGGACTTGACCTCGACCACCGGCTTGACGTTATCCAAGGCCTGCTGCAGGACAGCAATGGCTTCTACGCCTGCGGCACCGGCCTTCTTTTCGCTGATACGATCAATGGCGCCATACACGATCTTCTCTGCGGCTGACTTCTTGCCGCGTTCCATCACCATATTGATGAATTTCGCCAACATGTCATTGCCGAACTTGGGATCGGGAAGAATCGTGCGATGCGGGGCTGCTGCTCTGCGGGACATAAGAGAACCTTTTGGCCTATTTGGCTATTTCTTGGGCCGTTTGGCGCCGTATTTGGAGCGGCCTTGCCGCCGATCGCTGACACCCGCGCAATCAAGCGCGCCGCGCACCGTGTGATAGCGCACACCGGGCAGATCCTTGACTCTGCCGCCGCGGATCAACACCACCGAATGCTCTTGCAGGTTATGCCCTTCGCCGCCGATGTAGCTGGAGACCTCGTAACCGTTGGTCAAGCGTACGCGGCAGACCTTGCGCAAAGCGGAATTGGGCTTTTTCGGCGTGGTCGTGTACACGCGCGTACATACCCCACGCTTCTGCGGCGAAGCCGCCAGAGCCGGGACCTTGGACTTCCAAGCAGGCTCGTTGCGGCCGGTTCGGATTAATTGGGTCGTCGTCGCCATAAATACCTTTAGAAACCGCCCGTAGGAAAAGCAGTCCGTTGATGCAAAACCAAAAATTTACGGGCTCGAGGCCCGGCACAAGTGCCCGCAGACAAAGGCCGGCGATTGTAGGAACCGTCGGCGTTAGTGTCAAGGTCATTGCTGCGTTGCAGCAAGCATTAAAGTCCACTATTACTCTCTAAGGCCCTTCGATTTCATAGCCATCCGCACGCAGCTCATCGAGCAGGCCACCGCGTTCGAGCAGCATATCCAAGTTGACCACGGCAATGGTAGTCCCGGCGGATCGCAGATATTTTTCGATATTCTCGAGCCAGGTCTGCCGTATGCGGCCGATCACATCGAAGGCGCCCTTGCCCTCATCCAGGGCGCTGCGGCAGGCATCGACTTCCTTGAGTTCAGGCAGGTTCTCGATGCGCTCGACATTGCCTTCCGCCCAGGCTTGCGCGCGCTCCACCAGCCTCGGCAGGCCGCTTTCGAGGGTCGTCAGGGACGCCTCGACACAGGTGCGTTCGGCCGCCGCGGGCATCGTCTTCAGCGCCTCGAGCATATCGCTTGCGCCGGCGACTTTGATCTCCTCGACGCGGACGCCGTGTTTTTTGGCCAGGTTCCGCAATGCCGCCCCAAGATCGAGCCGCATGGACAGGTTGACTCGATGGAACGCGGCCTGCTGCAGAAAGGCCGCCGCTATGATCGGGCGATAGCGCTCCCACTTGTCCGAGGGCTCCTCGAGCTTGCTTCGCTGCGCGTCGAAGCGCGCGTACAGCTCCGGCGGCAGAACGTCTTTTAATCTTTTCCCGCCGCCGACCATGAGAAATTTTCGATCGGCAATGAGCATCCACAAGACGCGAGGAATGCTGATCTCGATGGGTTTCTGGACCAGCACCTGACTGGTTCTTTCGAGCACATTCTCGACTTGGTTGGAGCGCCAGGTAATATCGCGCGGCAGCGGCGAAATACTGCCCAGTATCCACACGTTGGCGTCGCCGCGATGAACGTGCCACATGCCCGGGCCGGCACGTTCGGCCGTCACCACGATTTCGTCCAACGGCGGCGCCGGCTTTTCGGCAATCGTCACCGCCATCGCAGCACGGCCCGCAAACAAGCTCATCGCGATGAATGCCTTCGTTGCAGTTCGCATGCAACAAAGACTACAGGGTTTGCGCGGCTACGGTCTCGCCTGCGCCATCAGGCCCAAGGGTCGCCCCTCAGGATCCTTGAACATGCACAACCATTCTTCAGTTCCGTCGCCATGCTTGTGAATCATATGCGGCGCGTTGATGAATTCGACTCCGCGAGATTTGTACAGTTCGTAAGCTTCCGCAATATCGCCGACACGCAGGTACAAAATCGATTCCGGCCCGGCGGCGGTTTCCTGGCTCAGCATGAGCCGTGTTCCGTTGCAATCGAAAAAAGACAGCCTATCGAACGTGTAGAGATGCTGCATGCCGAGCACGTTTCTGTACCAGTCTTCCGCTCTCTTGATGTCCTGCACTGATCTGGCGATTTGAGCGATCGAGCCGATTTTTATTTGCGCGTTCATTTTTTTCTCCTTGCGTGCGCTGTCCTTGAGTGCGCTGTCCTTGGGAGCCTGGTGCCAGTGCCTCAACTCCTTGCGATTGGCCAGGCCCAACTTTGCGAGCGCATTGGCGATGTGATACTTCACCGCATCGATGCTGATGCCGCGGCGCTCTGCGATCTGTCGGCTGGTCAATCCATGTTTCACAGCATGAACCGTGCGCCACTCGGCGGGTGTCAGCACATCGTCGTGAGGCGGTCTTCCTGGACGAGATCGACTAGCCATGAGCAATCTTATGCCCTGGCAGGCGCAATTTCCCTCCCCCCAGTCGGCTCGCGAATTTTTCCTCGATACATCACGCCGGCGCAGGGATTCGCACCCAGTCCGTAGCATAGATCCGCGGGCCGCTCGATGCGCCAAAATGCCAAATCCGCGCGTTTTCCGACCTCGATGGTGCCTACATCCGTGTGCACGCCCAGAGCCTGCGCGGCGTTGCGTGTGACGCCGGCCAGCGCCTCTTCGGGTGTCAGACCGAACAACGTGCAGGCCATACTCATGGCAAGCAGGATCGACGTGCACGGGGATGTGCCGGGATTGCTGTCCGTGGCCACGGCGATCGCCACCCCCGCTTCCCGGAGTAGTGCTACCGGAGGAGGCGTGGTCTGCCTCAGGGTGAAATACGCGGTGGGCAGGAGTACTGCCACTGTGCCGGCAGCCGCCAGCGCCCGGGCGCCATCAGCGCTCAGGTATTCGAGGTGATCGGCAGAACGTGCACCCCACTTCGCAGCCAATTGCGCCGCGCCCACATCGCTCAATTGGCCTGCGTGCACGTGGGCCGCAAGCCCTAGCGCCTTTGCAGCTCGGAGAAATTGCTCAGTTTCCGCCACCGAGAACGCAATGCCTTCGCAGAAGCTATCGACGGCATCCACCAATCCCGCGCGAGACAACGCCGTGAGCCACGCACCGCAGACTTCGTCCACAAATAGCTGGCGTCGCGCGGCGAACTCAGGCGGCAGCGAGTGCAGGCCCAAGAATGTTTTCTGCACCGATATCGGCAATTTCTCACCCAAATCTTGCGCCACCTCCAGCAAGCGGCGCTCCGCGGCGAGTTCCAGCCCGTAACCTGATTTGATTTCGATGGTGGTCACTCCCTCCATCATCAGGCACTTGAGGCGTGCAAGGGCTGATTCGTACAGGGCTGCGCGCGTCGCCGAGCGAGTTGCCCGCACGGTTGATTGGATACCGCCGCCGGCTCGCGCGATATCCTCATAGGACATGCCGCCAAGCCGTTGCTCAAATTCCTCCACACGATTTCCGCCGTAGACCAAATGGGTGTGGCAATCAATGAGTCCGGGTGTGATCCATAAACCCTCTGCGTCGCCGATGGCAGCACCGTGCGCTTGCGCCAGGTGGCGCCCTTGTGCCGCTGTGCCGATCCATGCAATGCGCTCGCCTTTGATCGCCAGGGCGGCATCCTCAAGCCTCCCAAAGGCAGCGGCACCTGCCATCGTCGCAATGTTTGCGCCGACCCACACCTGGTCCACACCATTGTTCGATAAATTGGGCACAACGTATGATACAGCCAAGATGGCTATTTACCGTTTGCAGTCCGCCTATTTGCCGCAAGGGTGGGCCCGTGCCGTGCTGGTCACGGTTTCCGCGCAGGGAATCATCACTGCCATCGATACAAGCTTACCCGCCGAGTCCGAACAGGGCGGGGCTGCGATCGAACATGTTGAGGGCGTGGTCATCCCCGGCATGGCGAATGCGCACAGCCACGCGTTCCAACGCGCGATGGCCGGTAACACAGAATATCGATTATCTGCACGCGACAGTTTTTGGACCTGGCGCCAAACAATGTATTCACTCGCGAATCGCATAGCGCCGGAGGACTTACAAGTCGTCGCCACAGAGTTGTTCGTCGAAATGCTCAAGTCAGGCTATACCTCCGTGGCCGAATTTCACTACTTGCATCGGCCAAGCGGCGCACAGCAGTACCTGGGCACGAACCTTCTTTGGGAAGCCGTCGGCAACGCCGCACGCATTGCCGGCATTGGGTTGACACTGTTGCCGACCCTATATCAAAGCAGCGATTTCGGAGGGGCGCCGCTCAAACCTGAGCAGGCGCGTTTCGCATTGGGCACCGACACCTTCTTGCGGGCCATCGAGGAACGCATCGGCGCCGAGCGACGGGCGGCCTCGCGCACCGTGCGTACCGGAGCGGCATTTCACAGCCTGCGCGCGGTACCGCTCGATCAGCTTAACTTTGCCACCCAAGCCTTGCGCACGATCGATTCAAGCATGCCGGTACACATCCATGTCGCTGAGCAATTGCTGGAAGTGAAGGCCTGCGAACGTGCGACGGGTCGCCGTCCCATCGAGTTGCTCTTGGACCAGGGCATACTGACGCAACACTGGTGCGTGGTGCACGCGACTCACGCGACCGCGCAAGAATTGCAAGGCATCGCCGCCGCCAACGCCGCGGTTTGCGTATCGGTAAGCACGGAAGCGAATCTTGGCGATGGCTTCTTCGATAGCGCGCGGTTTTTTAAATCGGGCGGACGCCTGTGTGTGGGCTCCGACAGTCAATCGACCGTCAATCCAGCCGAGGAACTGCGCTGGCTGGAGTACCAGCAAAGGCTGCGCAAGAAGCGTCGAGGTGTGCTCGCAACGGAAAAAGAACCGCATGTGGGCACCCGGTTGTGGCGCGATGCCGCACTTCACGGGGCGCAGGCGATCGGCCACCCGGCGGGCGCAATTGCCGTCGGAAATCGCGCCGATTGGCTGGTGCTCGATCCCGCTCACCCGGCGATGGCGGGCGCTGCGGCAGACAGTGCGTTCGATCGGTTGTTGTTCGCAGGCGCCGATAAGGCCATCCGCGACGTCATGGTCGGCGGAAAATGGGTCATTGAGGATCGTCGTCACGCGGCGGATGCAGAGCTGCGAGGCAACTTTGCACGTGTGATGGATAGGCTGGCCGCAGGTTGACTCGTCTCTGTCTATAACAGCCCGCCCCCTTATACTATGCGGCTGCCGCTACCAAAGTATGCGGCCGGTTACTGAAGAGGAAAGAAAATGCTCGCCCCGCTAAACGCTAGAAACATCCGCGCCGCACGCGGCAACACTTTGAGCGCTCGCAGTTGGATGACCGAAGCGCCGCTTCGGATGCTCATGAATAACCTGGATTCCGAAGTCGCGGAAAATCCGGCCGAGCTGGTCGTATACGGCGGCATTGGGCGTGCGGCTCGCGATTGGAACTGCTACGACCGCATTGTCGAGACTCTAAAGACGCTGACCGAAGAGCAAACATTGCTGGTGCAATCCGGTAAACCCGTGGGGGTGTTTCCGACGCACGCGGACGCGCCGCGAGTGCTCATCGCCAACTCGAATCTGGTGCCACACTGGGCCACGTGGGAACATTTTCACGAGCTCGATCGCAAGGGGCTGGCCATGTTCGGCCAGATGACCGCCGGTTCCTGGATCTACATCGGCAGCCAGGGCATTGTGCAGGGCACGTATGAAACGTTCGCTGAAATGGGTAGGCGCCACTTTGGCGGCAACCTCAAAGGAAAGTGGATTCTTACCGCGGGCTTGGGTGGCATGGGAGGCGCGCAACCCTTGGCCGCCACCATGGCCGAGGCCAGCCTTCTGGCGGTCGAGTGCCGTGCCGACAGAATTGCCAAGCGGCTCGAAACGGGCTACATCGATGCGCAAGCGTCAACGCTCGATGACGCCCTTGCCATGTTGGAGAAGGCGCGAAGCAATGGCACTCCGATATCGGTCGCACTGCTAGGTAATATCGTTGATGTGCTCGACACACTGCTGCAACGTGGCATAGCGCCTGATGCGCTCACCGATCAAACTTCTGCGCACGACCCGGTAAACGGCTATCTGCCGCAAGGCTGGTCCATAGAGCAATGGGATGAGCGGCGGGTCAGCGATCCTAAGGGCACCGCAGCTGCCGCGACTCGCTCGATGGCCAAGCACGTCGAATACCTGCTGCGCTTCAAGCGCCAGGGACTGCCGGTATTCGACTATGGCAACAACATCCGGCAAGTCGCCTTCGATGCTGGGGTATCGCAGGCCTTCGAGATTCCAGGCTTCGTGCCGGAATACATACGACCCCTATTCTGTCGCGGCGTCGGCCCGTTCCGATGGGTGGCGCTGTCGGGCAACCCGGAAGACATCTACAGGACCGACGCCAAGGTCAAAGAATTGATTCCAAATGATCCACATTTGCATCATTGGCTCGATATGGCGCGCTCGCGCATCCGCTTCCAAGGATTACCCGCACGAATTTGCTGGGTGGGCCTGGGCCAGCGGCATCGCCTGGGCCTCGCATTCAACGACATGGTCAAGAGCGGCGAGCTGTCCGCACCCATTGTGATAGGCCGCGATCATTTGGATTCGGGTTCCGTCGCAAGCCCGAATCGCGAAACCGAAGCGATGATGGACGGCTCCGATGCCGTTTCGGACTGGCCCTTGCTCAATGCGTTGCTCAATACCGCATCGGGAGCCACTTGGGTATCCATTCATCACGGCGGCGGTGTCGGTATGGGCTTCTCGCAGCACGCCGGGTTGGTCATCGTCTGCGACGGCAGTGAGTCCGCGGCCAAGCGTATTGCGCGGGTGTTATGGAATGACCCGGCAACGGGAGTGATGCGCCACGCCGATGCCGGCTATCCGGACGCGATAGCCTGTGCGCGCGAACAAGGATTGAAATTGCCGATGATCGAGCAGCCTTGAACGGCACCCTTACCCTGCACGCCGGCACGCTATCGTTAGCGGACTTGCGCCGAATATACGAGCAAGCCATCGTTCTCGAGTTGTCCGCCGGAGATCGAGATCGCATTGCTCTGGCAAGCGCGCTGGTGGACAGGATCGTGGCTGCCGGCGATGCAGCCTACGGCATCAACACCGGTTTTGGCTTGCTGGCAAATACACGCATCCCCAACGAGCAACTCGAGCTGCTACAGCGCAATTTGCTGCTCTCCCATTCGGCCGGCGTGGGCAACCCGCTGCCTGAGGCCGTGGTTCGGCTGGTGCTCGCGCTCAAAGTGAACGCGCTGGCCCGCGGCCACTCAGGCGTCAGCCTTAGGTTAGTGGATGCCTTGCTCGCATTGCTGGAGCACGAGGTGTATCCGGTGATCCCGGCGCAAGGATCAGTGGGCGCCTCGGGGGACCTGGCACCCCTCGCGCATTTGAGCGCAGTGCTGCTCGGTTTGGGTCAGGTGCGAGTGCGCGGCGCCACGCTGCCGGCGCATGCCGGGTTGAGTCTAGCCGGGTTGCAACCCATCAAGCTGCGTGCCAAAGAAGGGCTGGCGTTGATCAACGGCACCCAAGTCTCCACGGCGCTGGCATTGGCTGGATTGTTTGGCGCAGAGGACGTGTTCGCGGCAGCGGTCGTGGCGGGCGCCATGTCGGTCGATGCGTTGAAGGCGAGCGACTCGCCCTTCGATGCGCGCATTCAACAAGTTCGCGGCCAGCCCGGCCAAATAGCCGTGGCGCGCGAATACCGAGAGTTGCTCTCGGGCAGCGCGATTCGAGCCTCGCATCTTGATTGCACCCGGGTTCAGGATCCGTATTCATTCCGCTGCCAGCCGCAGGTCATGGGCGCGTGCCTCGACCTGATTCGCAACTGCAGCCTCACCTTGAGCATTGAAGCCAACGCCGTCACCGATAATCCGCTGTTGTTTATCGACGCGGAAGATGTGTTGTCCGGCGGAAATTTTCACGCCGAACCGGTCGCCTTCGCCGCCGATACGCTTGCGCTGGCTATTGCGGAAATCGGCAGTTTATCGGAGCGGCGAATAGCCGTGCTGGTGGATCCGAAGATGAGCGGCCTGCCTGCTTTCTTGGTCGATAACAGCGGCTTGAATTCCGGATTCATGATTGCGCAAGTGACGGCCGCCGCGCTGGTGGCGGAGAACAAAACCATCGCCGTTCCCGCCAGCATCGATTCGATTCCCACTTCGGCGAATCAAGAAGACCACGTCAGCATGGCGACTCATGGGGCGCGCCGCTTGAGTCCCATGGTCGACAATGCAGCGGCCATAGTCGGCATCGAACTGCTCGCGGCCGCCCAAGGCATCGACTTTCATCGCCCCGCCCGATCATCTCGCAGCCTCGAGGAGGTGCATGCCAACATTCGGGCAGAAGTTCCCTACTACGCCGCGGACCGCTATTTCGCTCCCGATATCGAGGCGGCGTGTTCCTGGGTTAAATCGGCACGCTTCAGCGCGCTGTTGCGCAGAGTCTTACCCTCGAGGGCTTAAAGTCATGAGATTTTCACGGTCATGAGATTTTACTGCGTTGTACTTTTTTGCCTAGGCTACATCGCGAGTGCGGCTCACGCCGCGGAAACGAACATCGCCACCTTGAGCTGCGCCAAATATCAGAATGAGTTTATCGCCTCGGCAGGCTCGACCGCCGGCGAGGATCCCATCAATACGATGATGTGGCTGTTTGGGTATTCCGTGGCGAATTCCGGCGCGCACGTCATGTACGGGGATGCGCTGGCCGGTTTCGGATTCGCACTCGACGCGGAATGCAAAGACCACCCGGCCGAGAGCCTGCTGCAAGCGTTGGCCGCGGTGAAACCGGATCCTAAGAATCCGATGGATTTGACCGCCCTGGAATGTCAGACCTTCGCAGCCCGCCACCTCGATCTCATGAAGTCCGATGCCGAGAGTGCAAAAACCATCATGATGTGGTTGTTCGGATTCGCGGCGGCGAAATCCGGCAGTCATATCTTCGATGCCGGCGGCGTTGGCGCTTTCGAGGCTGCGCTCATGTCGGACTGTCAGAAGTTCCCGGCCCGCAATCTATTCGACGCGCTGGCTGCGGTGAGAGTCGCAAAATCAAAATGAAACCAGCTCTCGACGTCGGTCAGCGCACGCGTGCGAATCGATCCGCAAGATTGATTGGCGCATTGAACCGCACGTGGCTTACCGCCCCCACGTCCCCCCGCAAACGCTCCAAGGTGAGACCGATGCTTTTCGGGGTGCCGAGATCCGTCCAACCGCAATAGGGTACGGCGAGCACTTTCAGCAAGGATTCCTTGCCCTGCAGCACATCGTGGGAGAAGTCCACGCTGCCAAGTCCCTGGTAAACGGCGGTAATACCAGCGCCTTTGGACACGCGCATCGCCTCGATGGTGGCGGCGAACTTTTTGTCGAACAGGCCCAGCAAGGCTTTCACCGAGCCGGCCAAGATAAAGATATTCCATAGGGCGCCTTGCTCGAGTAGCAGACGCGCGCGGTACTCTGTGGGTTTCTCGACGAATTGCGCCACCTGCACCGCTTGGTCTCGCGCACGGGAGTGCGGCAAGATATAGCCCAATTCGGTGTCTGGTTCATTGGGTTCCACTCCCAGCAGATAAATGCGGTCCGGATCGGCAACGGCCAATTTGGCCGCACGACGCAGCGATGCTGCCATCAAATGCTCGTCTCGCACGTAGTGATCCGCCGGTAATAACACCACCGTTGCATCGGGGTCGCGTTCGGCGATCCGCAGGAGCGGCAGCAGAATCCCAAAAGCCGTGCCCCGGTTTTGAGGCTGCACGATAATATTGCTCGTCGGGAGGTGGCTCAAGACCGGCGTCCACCACCGGCGGTGCTCTTCGGTGACGACGGTACAGAGCTGCGGCAACTCCGCAACCGCAGCGGCGCGCTGCAAGGCGTCCTGAAGAAGACTGGCTCCTCCGTTCAGGGAACAGAATTGCTTCGGTACCGCGACTCCCTGGCCGTCTTGCGTAAGCCCCTGCAGTCTGCTGCCCTGGCCGCCGGCGAGCACCAGCGCCCACGTCTTTGACTTATTCGCACTATTGCTCATGATGAAATCCTTTCTTGCATCGCGGCCATGCGTGATTAAACTTATGCTGTCTTCGATCGCCAGCGGGGACTAGCGCGGCCGCACGTAAACACTTGTAGGAATTCACTTATAATCGGACGTTAAGACCTTTCCTACGGATGATCGGTCGCTGGGCCGGATGAAGTTCGCGCCGCAGCATGGTCTACTGCGAGCATGGAACGGACAAAAACGACAATAAGGACCCGAGTCTTCATTCCGGCCTTTGTTGGAATCGTCGCGCTCTTGGCGCTGAACTCAGCGCTTGCCGCCCCGCCGGCGAGCCGCCCACCCAAGAGCCAAATACAAACTCTGGCCCAGCATTTGGACCTCCGCGCACCGTCCCATGCGGCCGCGGTTTCCGAGGAATCGACCGCGTTCCCCTCTAGGACGCATCCCCCGCTGGGGGCTTCCGAACAAGCAATTCAGTCGCCCCAACCAGGCTTCGCGGGGGCGCAAACCCGCCCCACTATTCAGCAATTCGTCCGCCAGGTGAGGCGCGAGGGTTTGCCGGTCGCCCGTCTATTCGAAAGCAAGTCGGCTTTGGTGCATTTGGGATTGAGTCCCAAGGGTAAGCCCGGATTATGGCTTGTTCAAAAGACACACTGATAACGGCCATCGACGACTCACGCAGCGCGGTCTACCGTACTGAAGCCATGCCAACGCCTCGCCGGATTCTTTATGTTGAGGACAACGAAATCGTGCGGGAAGTGACCGCCGAGTTGCTTGCCCAGGATGGTCGGCTGATCGTGGCCTGCGCGACGGCCGAAGAGGCGCTTCAAGAATTTGCCAAGCAGCCTTTCGACGTCGTGGTCACGGACGTAAGTTTACCGGTCATGTCGGGCATCGAGCTGGCGCGCAGCATACTCAGCTCCAAACCCCACATGCCCATCATCGTTGCATCGGGTTATGACCTGGATTTCGGCATCGAGAATTGGGGCGACAATGTTCGTTCCATCATCAAGCCGTTTGAAGCGCTTGAAATCGAAGCGCTCATGAACAAAATCGTCAAAACTTAAAAGTCTCTCCGTCGGCTTTGGCGCTGCAAAGAGAGCAACAACAATGCCCCCGCCAGCACGAAGTACGCGGCGCAAAATTGGTTGGCAATCGTGCGGGCGATTCCTTCCAGCTGCCATAGCGCATACGAGCTACCATCGAGGCGCACCGAGTGCATGATGCCGAAAAAGCACAGCACGCCTCCGACGGCCAGATAGGCGGCGGCGCTGCGCAGCCGGTTTTCGATCAATTCAACGACAAAAGCTGCCCAAATGGTTGCCGTGATGATGAACCCGTTACCGAGGGCTACGATGACGCTCAATGTCGGCAAGCCGTTCTCGGGTGCGGTCAGCAATTGCGCGAATCTTTCCGGCGATACGAATCTCGCATCGCTCAGTTCGATGGTCACCAGGCGCGCAATCGACGGAAAAAAACTTAAGCCGACCGCGACCGCATGGCGCGCCGGAACGGCCGTGAATGCTTGAGCGGTTATATTCAATGCCAGGAATACCAACACCGGAGCCAACGCCGCGAGCGGTATGAACTCGATGAGGTTGGCCAACAGCCCCAACATTCCGCCGAGCCCGACAAAAACTCCCGTCAGCAACGTGTACCCTGAGCGCGCGCCCATTTCCTTGAACGCCGGGTGGCCGATGTACGGCGTGGTTTGCGCCACGCCGCCCGCCAAGCCTGCGAGCAAAGTAGCTGCGGCTTCCGCCAGCAAAATGCTGCGCACATCGTAGTCATCCCCCGCGACTCGCGCGCTTTCCGTATTGTTGACACCGCCGACCACGGTCAACAGAGCGAAAGGAATGATCAGAGGCAGGTAATCCCCGAGTGCGCCGAAACCCCGCAATATTCCCGGGTCCGGATGCGGAAATGCCAGGCGCACCGTCGGCAGGGCCGCCGGTGGAATCTGCATGCCGAGAAAGCCGAAGTGCCCCGCGGTGTAATACACCACGGTCCCGACAATGACTGCGAAAAGCACGCCCGGCAAGCGCAAGGGAATTGAGCCCTTGGTAAAGAGCGCATAGAAAATAAGACCCAAGGTCAGCAGGCCGACAAGGGGGAACTGCAGCAAATTGATCATTGGGAAGAAGCCGATCAAGGTCAGCGCGATGCCCGCCAGAGACCCCAGAAGTCCGGCCATGGGAATCAATCGGCGCACGGTCCTGCCCGCGAATGACAGCAACAATTTCAGCGCGCCCATGGTTGCGGTCGCGGCCATCCCGAGATACCACGTCTCGAGGCCCGCCGCTGTCGGGTCCAGACCGGCTGCGCGAAACTTGGCAAACGCAGGGCCCAGTACCAGCAGAGCCATGCCGATCGTGGAGGGCGTATCCAAGCCAAACGGCATGGCAGTGACATCGGCACGGCCTGTGCGGCGCGCCAGGCGTACCGCCAGCCAGGTATAGGCCAGGTCGCCCACCAGCACGCCGAAAGCGGTGCCCGGAAACATCCGTCCGAACACAATGTCCGCGGGCACGCCGTAAGCGCCGATCAGCACCGCCGCGAGCAACCCCAAGACCGACAGATTATCGACAACCAGCCCTAAGAAGCCGTTAACGTCGCCTGAACGCAACTGGAAATAGGACGGTGGGCTGGCCCCCCTCGCCCTAATTGCCAAGATTGAGAAGCGCGGCGTTACCGCCCGTCGCAGTGGTGTTCACGGTCAGCGTGCGTTCGTTGGCAAAGCGCGCCAAATAATGCGGGCCACCTGCCTTCGGACCAGTGCCGGACAAGCCATTGCCGCCGAAAGGCTGCACGCCGACCACGGCGCCTATCATGTTGCGGTTGACGTAGGTATTACCGATGGAGGTGTCCTGGAAGACTTGCCGCCAGAACGACTCCAGGCGAGTTTGCACGCCCAGCGTCAAGCCATATTGGCTATCGCGAATGGCCTGCAGCACCGCGCCTATCTCGCTCGATCGATAACGGACGACGTGCAGTATCGGACCGAATTCCTCGCGTTTGAGTTGTGCGGCATCCTCGAGCTCGATGAGATGAGGCGCAAAAAAGCTGCCATGCCGGTGCGCTTCTCCGAGATCGCACGCCTTGATGATGCGTGCCTCGGTGCGCATCCGATCGACGTGTTGCATCAGTTGATCCTTCGCAGCCGCGTTGATGACCGGACCCACGTCGGTCTGAAGATTGGACGGATCGCCGATGATCAGCTCATCCATCGCACCGGCGATCATTTCCAGCACCGGATCGGCAATTTCCTCCTGCAGGAACAACAGCCGCAGCGCCGAGCACCGTTGGCCCGCGCTCATGAAGGCCGAACTCACCACATCATCCACGACTTGCTCAGGCAGCGCCGTGGAATCCACGATCATCGCATTCATGCCGCCGGTTTCCGCAATCAGCGGCACAATCATCCCCTCGCGTGCGGCCAGGGCGCGATTGATAGTCACAGCAGTGGCCGTCGAACCGGTCATAGCGACGCCTGCCAACGCCGGATGCTTAAACGAAACTTCTCCAAATAATCGACCCGGCGTCGGCACCAAGTGAACAGCCTGCGGCGGAACTCCCGCCTCGTGCAGCAGCCGAACGAAATGCGCGGCGACCAACGGCGTAGGTTCGGCCGGTTTCGCCACCACGGTATTGCCCGCGCCGAGCGCGGCGGTGACTTGCCCTGCGAATATCGCCAAAGGAAAATTCCAGGGACTGATGCAGGCAAATACTCCACGGCCCTGCAAGATGAGCTCGTTCACCTCTCCGGTGGGACCCTCGAGCCGTTGCGGAACCGCGAATTGCTTGCGGGCTTGCAAGGCGTAATAGCGGCAATAATCCACTGCCTCGCGTACTTCGGCGATCGCGTCGCTGATGGTCTTGCCTGCTTCCCGGACCAACAGATCATGAAACTCCGCACGCCTGGTCTCGAGAATGTCAGAGGCGTTTTCCAGGCAATTCGCGCGCGCATCGCCGCCGCACGCGTTCCACGCGGGCTGCGCCTCGGCGCTGACATCGAATGCCTCGTTGATTTCAGCCGCGTTGGCATCGCGCGAAGCCCCCACGGACTGGCGCCGATCCGCCGGATTGGTGATCGGATGGGTAGCTCCAGGCAGCAATATCCCACCGATGAGGGGACCCGCAACGGCCATGCCGGCGGATTTTTCCGAGCGATGTGCCAGTGCTTCCTCGCGCAGGGCCTGTATTTCACGCGGCTCGCCGAGATCAATTCCACGGGAGTTGCGCCGATCGGAATACAACGCTGCAGGTATCGGCAGGCGTGAATGGGCTGAGGACTCGAGGCGTTCCAGTTCGGAAATAGGATCGCGGACTATGTCGGCTACCGGCACCTGCTCATCCATGAAGCGGTTGACGAAAGAAGTATTGGCGCCGTTCTCGAGCAGCCGTCTGACCAGATACGCAAGCAGATCTTTGTGTTCGCCCACGGGGGCGTACACGCGCACCGGCGGGAAGTTCGCGAGCTGGCGCTCTGCCTCTGCATATAACAGCCGGCCCATTCCATGCAGGCGCTGAAACTCGAAATCCGCCTTCGGCGGCGCTAGTTCGAGCACCGATGCGATGCTGTGCGCGTTATGGGTGGCGAATTGTGGGTAGAGGGAAGCGGCGTGCTTGAACAACCGCCCGACGCATGCCAAATACGACACGTCGGTGGTGATCTTGCGGGTATAGACCGGATAACCCTCGAGCCCTCGTTCCTGAGCGCGCTTGATCTCCGTATCCCAATAGGCACCTTTTACCAGACGCACCGTCATTCTTCTGCCGCAGCGCTGCGCGGTCGCGGCGGCCCAATCGATGACCTCCAAGGCGCGCTTGCCGTAAGCCTGCACCGCCATGCCGAGTCCGGGCCAATCCCGGGTGGCGGCGTCGGCGGCCAAAACTTCAATGACATCCAAAGACAATTCGAGACGGTCCGCTTCCTCCGCGTCGATGGTCAGTTGTATGCCAAGGCGTGCCGCTTGGCGTGCAAGATCGAGCACTTGCGGCGCAAGGCGGCGTATGACGCGATCCCGCTGCAGCAAATTATAGCGGGGTTCCAAAGCGGACAGCTTGATCGAAATGCTCGACACTTCATGAACCGCGCGGCCGCGCGCCGTCGATCCAATCACGTCGATGGCGTGCTCGTACGATTTAAGATAACGCGCCGCATCCTGCCGGGTGCGCGCACCCTCGCCTAGCATGTCAAAGGAACATAAACGCAATTCCGGTTCGCGGGCGCTGCGTGCCAGCGCCTCCTCGATGCTTCTTCCCACGACGAACTCGCCACCGATAATGCGCATGGCGCGGCGCACCGCGAGCCGTACCAACGGCTCGCCAGCTTTGCGGGTCAGCTTGCGCATCCATCCAGCCGCATCGGTTTTGATGGAGGGATCCAGCTCGAGGATGCCTCCCGTGAGCATCAGCCCCCAGGTCGAGGCATTCACGAACAGCGATTCGGACCGCCCGGCGTGCGAAGACCAGTCGCCGCTCGAGAGCTTCTCGGAGATCAGCCGATCTGCGGTGGCATCATCGGGAATCCGTAGCAGTGCCTCGGCGATGCACATGAGCGCAATGCCTTCCTGATTCGAGAGGCCGAACTCTTGCAGGAACGCGTCAAGAAACGGCCGCTCATCACGGCGCGCGCGAGCGCCGTCCACCAAGCCCATCGCTATGCTGACGGCGCGATGACGCGCGCCGCCCGTGAGCTCGAGGTTGTGCAGCAACCGCTTCACGGCCCTGTCCTCGGACCAGGTGCCCTGATCTCTTATCGTGCGGCGAAGCCCTTCGGGTGCGTCCGCGGGTGGTTCATTCGGGTTAGCGGCCATCAGTATCTCGGTTGTTAAGGGCTTATAGTCGCAAAAAACACCGCACTTGGTGCGGATTGTGCAGCAGGCTCGGCTTTGCCGAGCCGAGCGCTGCCCTGCGAGAGCACGGCAAGGTCCCAAGGCTCGAGCCTGACCGTTTCGCCTGCATCGCTTTGCAGCAACATTGGGTCTGCAATGCTTAAAATCAAAGTCGATTTTTCATCGCAAGCCTGCACCGGCTCGCTGTTGTCCCAAGCCAAGACGCGGACCTCGGCTTGGCTCAAGTTTGACACCATCAAATTCAAGTCCACACATGGCCCATCATGTAATTCGCAGAAAGTGGATACGGCGCCGTCGAAGTTCGCCACGTCGCCGATGTTCTGTAAAACGCACCGGGCTCCATTCGCAAACTGGAGCGTGAGGCCTGACCCTCGCAGCAATACCATGGTGCGTCGGTATCCGGCGAAATCCGAGAACGGGCCGGAGACCTCTATGTTGGCCACGCTCACCCGCCATCGAAAGGCATCGGCGCCGGCGGGTACTCGAATTGCTTCATGCGTTGTACCGCCGCCATTTCTCCACGGCGTCGCCGCATAGTCGGATTGGCGGAGGATAGTGAGGGCCGTCGGCACGCGTGAATCATATCAGCACCTATCCAAAGTTCCTGGCGGAGCGGTTATGCTAGCCGCCAAAACACAGGGACGACGAATCGATGAGTTCCTCCATGATCGAGGTTAAGGACCTTCGCAAAACTTTCCGCGCAAAAGACAAAAAATCCAAGGGTGCGGTGGTCGAGGCGGTATCCGGCATAAATTTAGCGGTGGAGAGGGGCGAGATTTTTGGTTTGCTGGGTCCGAACGGTGCGGGCAAGACCACCACGATGCGCATGTTGTGCACGCTGTTGACGCCAACCGGCGGTACCGCATCCATCGCAGGCTACGACCTGTTGACTCAGCAGGACTCGGTGCGCAAGGTCATCGGATATGTCAGTCAAGTCGGCGGCATGGAGCGGGAAAGCAGCGGCCGGGAGAATTTATTGCTGCAGGCCCGTCTCTACGGTCTCAGCGAGCGCGCCGCGCAAACGCGCATTTCGGCTATTTTGGGTCTTCTGCAACTGGAGAGCTTTGCCGATCGGCGCACGAGCACGTATTCGGGTGGCCAACGTCGAATTTTCGATCTTGCCTCAGGGATAGTCCATGAACCTCAGCTGCTGTTTCTGGATGAGCCATCCACGGGATTGGACCCGCAGAATCGCGCGCAGGTGTGGGAGCAAGTCAAGACACTCCGCGAGCGCGGCACCACAATTTTTGTGAGCACGCATTATTTGGAAGAAGCCGACTCGTTATGCGACCGAGTGGCCATTATAGATCACGGAAATATCGTGGCCCTCGGCACGCCGGCGGAACTTAAACGTCAGATCGCCGGCGATATCGTCAATTTGGGATTTGCGGATGCAAAAACCGCGCAACAGGCGCTGGCAGCTTTGAGCGGAAGCGCTTTTATCACGGATTCCTCGTCCGCGGATGCCGTGCTTGCCTTACATGTCGAACGCGGCGATGAAAACCTGCCGACGCTGATGATGCAGCTGCATCAGCAAAACATCGCCATCAAGAACATCCGGCTTTCGCGGCCTTCGCTCGATGACGTATTTCTGAAGCTAACCGGCCGCAGCATACGCGACTCTGGCGACGGTTCTACCCCATGAACAAGCTCTTGATGGACACTTATCTGCTCGGCAAAAATGAGCTGATCGTGCAGGTGCGCAATCCTCTCTGGCTGGTATTCGGATTGTTTCAGCCGGTGGTGTATTTGCTTTTATTTGCGCCCTTCCTCACCGGCATCGCGAAGACGCCGGGGTTCCCGACGGGCAACGCGATTCAGTTCTTTGCGCCCGGGCTGCTTATTTTGAATGCCTTGTTCAATGCCTCATTCGCCGGCTTCGGGTTGATCGACAAATTACGCTCGGGTTTTCTTGAACGGATCCGCGTCACCCCTGTATCGCGGCTTGCAATCGTTCTTGGCTTGGTGCTGCGCAATGCAGTGGTGCTCATCGTACAAAGCGCGCTATTGCTGCTGACGGCGTTGCTCTTCGGGCTTCGCGTCGATCCGGTGGGCGCGGCCGTCGTTGCGATATTGATGACTCTCATCGGCATAACGATGGCGTCCCTTTCCTACACGGTCGCTGTGCTCGTTAAGGATGAGGGTACCTTGGCAGCGATTACGAATTTCTTCACGCTGCCGCTGGTGCTTCTATCGGGCGTCATGCTGCCGGTGGCGTTTGCACCCGCGAGCATTCGCCTCATTGCAAGGTTCGACCCCTTTACCTATGCGGTGGATGCGGCCAGGGCCCTGTTGAACGGCATACCGGATCCCTCAATTTGGCAGGCATTCGGGCTGTTTTCCGTGTTGGGAATTGTTGCGTTATGGAGCTTCATCAGGTCAATGCGCGAGGCGGTGGCGTAGCTTTGAAAGCGGGCGGCAACGCGACTAAAAGCCGATTCGAATTGATCATCTTCGATTGCGACGGCGTGCTCGTCGATAGCGAATCGATTACCAACAAAATTTTTTCCGGCATGTTGAATGAGCTGGGAATTTTCGTATCTGACGAGGACATGTTCGAGCGATTCGTCGGGCGCTCGATGCCCCAATGCTTGGAAGTGATCGAGGCCTTATCGGGTCGGGCAGTCCCTGCTGGATTCGTCGAGGATTATTACGCGCGCTCGACCCGAGCCTTGAAGTCTGATCTCAAAGCGGTTGCCGACATCGGCTTGGTATTGGACAGCGTGGGGGTTCCCTACTGTGTTGCCTCCAGCGGCACTCACGATAAGATGAATACGACATTGGGCATCACCGGCTTGCTGAGCAAATTCCGAGGCAGAATGTACAGCGTCACCGAAGTGGCGAACAGCAAACCTGCTCCGGATGTGTTTCTGCATGCCGCGAAGCAGTCGGGCGTGCCGGCTGCGGCCTGTGCCGTCATCGAGGACACGCCCACCGGCGTACGGGCAGGTGTTGCCGCGGAAATGACTGTTTTCGGTTACTGCGCGGTCACTCCACAAAAGCGGCTGATCGAGGCGGGCGCGCACTACACCTTCGAGCGCATGCGCGACCTTCCCGCGCTGCTATTTTCCCCTCGGTGATGCGGAGGCTTTCGTGACCGGCGGATCCGCAACCACCGATTCTTGGCCAAGCCATCGCGGCGCGCGACTCAGTGCGGCGTCCAAAGGGATCGGGAATCAGTTATTCGAAAATGTTGTCTGGAATGCCACCCGTCTGCGCCGTTTGGCGTTTTGCAGAATGATGCCGCGTCGATGATCATCGACAACGCCCCATTCTTTGATCTCCTCTAAAGATCGAAAGCAGCCGAGGCAAGTAAGGTCGTCGTCCAGGCAGCAATTGCCTATACACGGCGATTTAGCGGAACTGTCCATATCACTCCCTTGACGTGGAACGCAATTGCGGAAGGGTCGAATTTGATCACACGAGCGAAGGGGAATCCGAGCAATACATCACAAGGTCCGCGCGCGGGGAGGCCGCAACCGCGGCGGGTTGCTGCTGAACGACCATGGTGAGTGCTCATGACTACCCCGCAGTCGAGGGTCTCTCATTGCTGTGCCCGTGTTACGACCAGCATGCCGTGACGGCGCAGTACGTCCTGGAGTTGGTCGTGAGGCAGGGCCGAGACGGTCCAGTAGTCCGCGCCCGTCATGGTGCGGGCGGCGACCAGCGCATTGACAACGGACTCCTCGACGCCCTGGACCGTTGCTTCGAACAAGGGGTTTAGGGCTGCGCTGCGCAGACGCTCGACTTGCGCCGGCTTCTCTGCGTCAGCTGCCCAGTTGCCGTCGTCGGCGCCCGCATTGGCGGTGGAGAAGGCGATGAAAATGTCGCCGGACCCGTCGCTCTCGATTGCGCCGAGGCGTCCCAGCCCCACGGAGGCGCGCCGCGCCAATCGCTTCAGCTGCTCGGCTGTCAAGGGTGCGTCGGTGGCAATGACGATGATAATTGAGCCGCGGTGCTCCTGACTCAGGCCGTCTGCAATTGCCAGCCGCTTAGGATCACACAGTGTTGCGACGGTGCCGAACAGTTGTTGCGGCGGGGACGTCAGCCGGGCCACGCAACGCGGCTGAAGCGTCATCTCGCGCGCAACGGGAATGCCCGCCACACGTAGCTGTCGGGCCGAGCCGTAGTTGCATTGCACGAGTACCCCGACCGTATAGCCGCCCGCTTCCGGCGACAGCTTGCGCGACGCAGTTCCCGTGCCACCCTTAAACCCGTTGCAAACCATGCCCGTGCCGCCGCCAACATTGCCCTCGGCCACCGGACCGGATTTAGCGCTATCGAGCGCGTCGAGCGCATCTTGTTGTGTGACGTGCTGGCCCGCCATGTCGTTGAGGGGCACGTCGGCGGTTTCAGCCGACACGGGGTACCAGAAGAAACCCTTGCGATGATTGGCGAGCCATTTGAACGACGCATCGCGCACGACGCCGACGCTGCCGGTCCCAGTGATTAGGACCGGCGTCTCGAGAACGCCGCTCTCCTCCACCCAATGTGTGCCGGTCATGTCACCGTTGCCGTTTCCTGCGAAAAACCCAGCGAAAACGGCGCGAGTGTCAGTCTTGTTGCGCGGAAAAATCGCAGTGACGCCGGTGCGAACCGGCCCCTTTCCGCGGACCAGAGGGCCGTCGCCGGAGATCAGTGTCTTGAAGCCCACCTCTACACCTAAGACGTCGGTAATCGCATTGTTCGGCCCTGGTGTTCCATCGAATGGCACGCCGAGATCACGGGCTCGGGACGCAGGGCTCTCTAGCGCAGCAGCAGACGCCACGCCGAGCCAAACAAGGCCCGCGAGGGCCACAATACGAATATCCATTCTCGTTCTCCCTTCGCCGAATCATGTTATCTGTTTGAGCTTCATCTCTGACGGTGATCGAGTCGAGTCGCATCATGCTCTCGTGGTACCGGAGCCATTTCGAGCCGAAAAAGTTCCCGCACGCACGCGATGCCAGCAAGAATACGCTAGGGGGAATTTAAAGCACGATTGGATTGACTGAGCCGGTGGTTTCGGTGATTTGCCTGCGATTTGCTGGGGCCCCAACAGACCTAATGTGTGCAAACGCTTGAATAGCTTCTAGAATAAATCATTGTTGACGAAGCCTATTTTCTTAAGTCCGCGATGCTGCAGATCGGCCAACGTTTGCGCGACGATTTCGTAGTTGGCGAATTTATCCACCGTGATGTTGACTTCTGGCTGAGGTGATTTGACCGATTGCGCGCTGATAATCCTTCGAAGCGTCGCGTGGTCCACCGGAATCTTGTTCCACAACAGGGTGCCATCGAATTCGATTAGCAGATTGATTACTTCAGGCGGCGTGGGCGGAAGCGGCTGATGAGGATTTGGCAATGGGTTGTCGATCTTTATTGCGTGCGTCTGGCTCGGGAGCGTGATGATGAAAATGATCAGCAAAACCAACATGACGTCGATCAATGGAGTCATGTTGATATTGGAATAGGACTGTCCGTAGTTGCTGCCTGCAATCATGGCCATGGCGCTCTCCTTAAGTTTCTTGGCTGAAATGATCGGTTGGGCAAAATCGTACTGCTATCCGTAGGCACTAGCGGTCAAATTGGACGAGTTGCGAATTCCATCCATCCCGCGCCCACTTGCGTTTATCTTATACCCTATGTAGAGTTACTACTATGGTTAAACAAGGGCGAAACGTTCGGATGTCTCTGCAAACATTGCGCGTGCTGGAAGCATTCTTGGAGAATCCGACCGAGCAACTGTCCGGCGCGGAAGTGCATCAGCGATGCGGCATTGCATCGGGAACCCTGTATCCGATCCTGCTGCGACTCGAATCAGCGGGTTGGTTTGTCAGTAAATGGGAATCTATTGATCCCTCCAGCGTAGGTAGACCGCGTCGTCGGCTGTATCGGCTGACCACGACAGGTCTGAGACGGGCCAGTGAAGTGTTCGCAAGCTTTAATCGAGGAGTACTCGCATGAGCCAGCCTAACGAACGATCGACGCGCGTCGACCTCCCGGGCGTGACTCATTGGCTGATTCACCACGCCGCTCATCGAGCGCCGGATTCATTATCCTCGAGGCTTGAGGAAGAGTGGCTCGCGGATCTGGAGTCGCGATCCTCGAGGCTGTCGAGACTGCGCTTCGCGGCGGGTTGCTGTTGGGCGACCATGGTGATTGCTCGCGAATACCCGCTCGGTCCGGCTCCGGCGGCCAGTTCTCAAGTGTCAGCGGGCGGATTGGTCACGCTTGCTGATCGAAACTTCGGCTACTTCTCCCTTCGCTCCGCCACGTTATTCTTAATTGGTGGGCTTCATGCCGCGCTGTTCTACGGATTGATAACGACACTCGCGCACACGCGCGGGGCCGTACCTCCGGCCATATTGGAGAACCAAGCGCTCAAGGATATCCCACGGGAAAAGGTATCTGTCACGCAGTCTCTAGCGAGGGACTGGTCGATCATCGTCCCGAAGCCGGATGTTGAGATTCGGCGGGCGCTAGTTCCAAACGACGATGTGACGACGAAGCCCGGAGAGACCCTGATCGAGCCGTATCCGCCGCCGGTTGCGCCGGTCATGCCGACTCACGTGGTCGCACGTGTTGCGGGGGGGCCGGGTGCTGGGTTCCCGGACACGGCTGACTTCTATCCTTCCTCCTCGATTCGTTCGGGAGAACAGGGGCTTTCCACGGTCCAAGTGTGTGTCGATCATCACGGTCGACTCACCTCCGATCCGAGGACCATGCACGGCAGCGGCAGCACGCGACTCGACCAAGCCGCGCTGAAATTGGCGCGAGCCGGATCTGGTCACTATCGCGCCTCCACCGAAGATGGACGGCCAGTGGACTCCTGCTATCCGTTGGGTGTTCGGTTTCAGCTGAAGCAGTAACGCGCGGAGGCGGAAATCGGCCATATGCGGCGTCCATTCGGAGGCCCTAGATGCAGTGCTGCAGCACAATCTCGAACAATGAAGACGAGAAAGCGCGCGTTGGCCGTCCGAGATTCGTCGAATTTGAAGTCAGGAAACGGAGAGACTTCGAAAGCGAACTGAGCAACCATGAGGCCCTCCTACTATTAGGTGCATCATGAATACCTTCAGATTGGTCGGTTTGCCAATTGAGCCCTTTTCCCACCTTTTTGCGCTTTCCGACGCGGAGCTTTCGGCCTGCAACGCTAAGCGGGTTTTTGCGGCAACCAAGCCGGGGTATCCGTGCAGGGTTAGTCTTACGGATGCCGACATAGGCGATGAGCTTCTATTGCTTCCTTTCGAGCATCAGCCCGCCAGTTCGCCCTACAAGTCTTCCGGTCCGATTTATGTGCGCAAAGCGGCGGTGCCAGCCCGTGTCGACGCCGGCGTCGTGCCCGACTATGTTCGGACGCGTCTCATCTCGGTACGAGCATACGATGCCGGGCACCTGATGACGGACGCGACAGTGTGCCCTGGTACTGAAGTATCGACGGCGATTCAGAAGATGCTTGCGGGTGATCAAGTCGCGTACATCCATTTGCATAACGCCAATCGGGGCTGTTTTTCTTGCGCGGTGGTGCGGGCCTGAGCCTCGTGTCCTCGTCTCACACCCACTTGATCAGGCCTGCATTGGTCGGTTCAAAGCTGCATCGGTCGAAATAGAACCCGCGGTGATGGTCTACAAAATCGACATGGTGCCATTGCCGATGTTGCGTAGACCGTCACTGCCACCGACCCGAACGGCCTGGCGAGACGAAGGACAGCAGCTCACTGATGGTGCCGTCGGGGAAATCTTCGCGGACCATAAGGCGAGGCAGGCTTGTCGTGGCATAGACAACATAGCGCTCGGCGCCGGTGGATTTTTTGACCCAATACGTCACGGCGAGCACGTGAAAGCTTCCGGCGGGTACGTCGATGCGGCGGCGGGGGCTGACCCGGGCTCGCACTTCGCTGCTGCCGGTTGTGGGGTCGTAGACATTGAACCTGAACCTAATACCCTTGCGAAGATCGAATGCCATCACGGTCGCCCAGTCGATGCGTTGATCGACGGTATTCGGCTCCATCGATGCGTTCACGGGGAGTTGAGTTGTGGGTTCCGGGGACCGCCGGTTGAGGACGAACCCGGTGACCTTGCCGTTCGCGTAATGAAGCTCAAAGGCTTTGGGCTGATCAGGTCCCTTGCCGAAGGTGAGCTGGGCAGAGATGGGGATCAAGGTGGGAGAGGCGACGGATTCCCAGTGTTGATCCGCGTAACCGGTGGTTTGCGCCGAGAATCGATAGCTCGAATCGCTTGCGCTGAGTCTGATGCTGATCGAACTTTGACCGATCGCCTTGCCCTTCGCGGAATCCCGATATACAAATTCTCCGGTTTGCAAGCCGCGCGCATCGAATTGAGTCGTCGCCACGCTGCCGCCCGACTCGCCCGCGGTCATCAGCATTAGTGCGATGGAAAGAATCATGGAATCTTCGCCTTGAGGCAGACAGCCTAGCGGCCGCACTACGGAAGCGAATTAGGGGCGGAAAATTACTTCCAGAACGTGACCAGCACGAAAACGATGGCGATTATGGTCAATCCCAAATGTCCGAGTGCCGCTCGCGCCTCCGCCAGCAAGTCGTTGGGCGCAGGTTCAGGGGGTACTAAGCGGGAAAATGCCGAAAGGAACAACATGGCGCCCAGAATAATGGCGCCTAAGGATAAAAGCGTGATTCGATTCACGCCTTTTTAGTCGGGTGGTTTCAAGGCACAGAAACCGTCGACTAAGCGTCGTCCTCAATGTCATCCATTGCATCGGCATCGTCGTCTTCAGGGTGGCCTAGATCATCCTCGTCGTCGACTTCGAACTCTTCAGGAGCTTCGGTCGCCTCACTGGTCTCGCGTATGGCCGCTTCGTTCTCATTCGGACTCTCATCCGCAGGGTCATCGTCATCGTCTACAGTACCGGTGGAGGGCGGCACCGCGGCAGCCAACTCCTGAAACGGCGCCACATCGATGAATTCGGGATCTTCAATTTTCATGGTAATGCCCTGTTATCGGTACTTGAGCTTCACCGTGCACCAGATTGGGCCTTCGGTCTGTCGGCGCAGCGGAGATTTCGCCAGTGAACTCTCTTACACCACTCCTGTGTTCGCCACCGTACAGACCTGCGGGTGCGGCAGGAGGACTGTACCGCTCCTGTCCTAAGCGAGTTCGCTTAGGACGTAGGGGATGCTCATGTTCACGCCGGGATTTCGTCGAGCCCTATTTCAGGCCGCGGGCTTATGCCTACTCCTTGGCGTCGCTGCGCCCGCATCCGCCGTCCCAAGCTTTGCGCGCCAAACCGGTATGAGCTGCGCTGCGTGCCATACGGTGTTTCCCGAGCTGACGCCCTTCGGCAGGGAATTTAAGTTGAACGGCTATGTCATCGATAACATCAAGCAAATCAAAGGTATCACCGCCGAAAACCGCGAGACACTGTCGCTAAACTCCCTTCCACCCATCAGCATGATGCTGCAGGTCTCCTATACACACACTAAAACGGCGCTCCCGGACAGTGTGGTATCCGGAGCCCTTGCCAAAGACGGAGATGTCCTGTTTCCGCAGCAAGCCAGCCTCTTCTATGCCGGCAAGATTGCCGACAATTTTGGGGCATTCGTTCAATTGACCTATGACGGCGTCGGAGACAGTTTTGGCTTCGACAACAGCGACATTCGCTACGCGCGGCATTTTTCTTTCGGCAGCGACGTGGAGCCGAATCAACACAGCTTGATTCTCGGCGTCACCGTCAACAATGGCCCAACAGTGCAGGATGTCTGGAACACCACGGCCGCCTGGGGGTTTCCGTACTCCTCGAGCAGTGTCGCTCCAGCGCCAATGGCCTCTGCCAAACTTGATAGCGGTGCCGGCGCGATCGGACAAACGGCGGCGGGCCTCGGCGTTTACTCGTGGTTCGACGACAGCTTGTATGTGGAATTAACCGTGTACGCTGCGGCACTTCGCGGCGGCACGCATCCTTTGGACAGTACGCAGGCCAATGTCATTCACGGCGCCTCTCCGTACTGGCGCATCGCGTACGAGTACCGGTGGGATCGTAATTCCCTGTCGGTCGGAACGTACGGCATCGTCGCAAAGGAACATCCGGGCAATGGCAAGGCATTGCAGGGCCCTGTCGACCGCTATACCGACACGGCCGCCGATTTGCAGTACCAATTTATCGGCGAAGATCATTTGTTTACGGGGTTGGCAACCTACATTCACGAACGTCAAAAGCTAGATGCCAGCTTTGCCGGGGGCCTGTCCCAGAACCTGGACAATACACTGAAGACCCTGAAGGTGGCGGGTGAGTACAGTTATCGACGCATGATTGGAGGTTCTTTGGGATTCTTCAACACCACAGGCAGCACAGACGCGTTGTTATTTCCGCAAGCGCCCGTATCCGGCAGCTTGTCCAACAACGCCGATTCGCGCGGCTATATTGCGGAACTCAATTATCTACCCTGGCTGAATACCAAGCTGCAGCTGCAATACGTGCGCTTCGATAAATTCAATGGGCTGAGCAATAACTACGATGGCGCCGGCCGCAATGCCTCCGATAACAACACTTTGTACATGCTGGGCTGGATAAATTTCTAAGCGCCCTTTGCGTCACGGAGCCATACATGAAACCAAGTTTGTTTGCTGCCTTGATAATGGGCGCGCCATTCACCTTGGCCGTCACGGCAAGCGCGGCTGACGTAGCGGCGACCGTACAGACGTGCGCCACGTGTCACGGCGTAAACGGACGCAGCGTCTCGCCCACCTTTCCTAATTTGGCGGCGCAAACCTCGCCGTACCTCGAAGCGCAACTCAAGGCATTCAAAGACGAGTCGCGCGCCGATCCTGATGCCCAGGCGTACATGTGGGGAATGGCGGCGCAGTTGAGCGATGCCATGATCAGCGAGCTCGGCACCTATTTTGCGAAGCAAACGGCGGCACCGGGCAAACCAGGGGATTCTGCCCTGATCAAGCGCGGCAAACTTGTATTCGAGGAAGGCGTGCCGGCACGTCAAATTCCACCCTGCGCTTCCTGCCACGGCGCTCATGGCGAAGGGATGGCGACATTTCCGCGACTTGCAGGCCAGCACGCACCGTATCTATTGAAGCAATTGCTGGTGATTCAAAACGCCTTGCGCAACGCGCCCGTCATGCATGGCGTGGTCAAAGATCTCAACAAAGAGCAGATGCTTGCGGTCGTTGCCTATCTAGAGTCGATATGAGGCGAGATAAAGATCACACGGGCGATCGGCACGTAGGCAAGCGCCTCCCGCCAGGTCAGTGCGCCCCGTAGCGCCTGGATTAAGGACACGGCGGGGTTGAAGTGTGCGCCGCTCACAGGTGCCAAGAGCGCGATCAGCGTAGCCAGCACGGCTACCGTGGCACCCGTATTGGCAACGAGCGCCACTGCGGCGTTTCCCCCGCCGAGACGCTCGGCCATGATGCCGGACCCGATGACGGTTGCCGCGAGCGCGATTGATCCAACACCTTCAGCGATCAGAGCCCGCCGCATTTTCAGGCGGCAGAATCGTTAGCGGTGTTGCCGATCTCGCGCAGTTTGTGTTTAAGCGTCTCTTGATCAAGCGAAGCAAGAGGAAGGCTCGTGAAGAGTTTGATCCGCGACTCCATCTCCTTCAAGGTCTTTCCAAATGCGAGAGCCTTCTGCGCTTCGGTGCCTTCCACGGCAGCCGGATCGGCTACGCCCCAATGCGCAGCCATCGGCTTACCAGGCCACACCGGACAAACTTCTCCTGCCGCGTTAGCACAGACCGTGAAGATGAAATCGAGCTGCGGCGCACCGGGCGTCGCGAACTCATCCCAGCTCTTGCTGCGCAGATTGTCGGTCGGCAGATTCAAGCTCTTGAGCAGCTCCACCGCCCGCGGGTGCACGTGGCCCTTCGGGTAGCTGCCCGCACTGAAGGCGCGGAACTTGTCCGCGCCCCAGTGATTGAGCAAGGATTCAGCCAAAATGCTGCGCGCGGAGTTACCCGTGCACAAGAACAAGACGTTGTAGGGAGGTGCGTGCACGGCGGGCTTATTAGGCCGCTTTGGATGCGCGCTTAGCGGCTTTCTCAGGTTTTGCCGGCAGGCATCCCGTCGAACACGTCTCACCACTGGCCGCGCAGCAGTTTTTGCTGAGGTAATCCAGCGTTGCGCTTAAGGTTGAGAAGTCGGGCGCGTAATAGAGTTGACGGCTTTCGCGGCGTTGGGTGATGAGGCCGGCACGCTGCAGAGCTTGCAAATGAAATGTCAGAGACGAGGGCACGAGTCCAATTCGTTCCGCGATCTGGCCCGCCGGCAGCCCGCCCGGACCGTGCACCACTAACAGGCGGAATATCGCTAGCCGATGCTCCTGCGCAAGGGCGCCTAACGCTTCGATGACTTGGGCAGTTTCCATTACCATACGATATTACGACTAATGCCGTAATATCAACCAAATTTTCAATTTCCCAACCAGCAACCCTAGCGCAAAAAAAAGCCCCGAACCCTTGCGGATCCGAGGCCATATTTTTTTTAAATGCTTTCTTGTCGTTTTATTCCGCTGCCTCCGTATCCCCCGCCGGTACCGCATCGTCCGAATCGCTCATACCGCCGCTGACATCCATGAAACTGCGGCGGCGGCTATCGTCCGAAGCGCGTCGACGCCGCGCATGATACGCGAAGCCGGTTCCGGCAGGAATGAGGCGCCCAACAATGACGTTCTCTTTCAATCCGCGCAGATCATCCTTGAGGCCCCGTACCGCCGCCTCAGTGAGGACGCGGGTGGTCTCTTGGAAGGAGGCCGCTGAGATGAAGGACTCCGTCGCCAGGGATGCCTTGGTAATACCCAACAACAGGGGTTCCCAAGTGGACTGATGCTTGCCCTCGGTCTTCTGCTTGGCGATGACATCGAGCAATCTGCCCCGATCCATCTGTTCGCCGCGCAACAGCGCCGAATCGCCCGCATCGAGCACTTCGATCTTGCGCAGCATCTGCCGCACGATGACTTCGATGTGCTTGTCGTTGATCTTCACACCCTGCAGCCGGTAGACGTCCTGGATCTCGCGAACCAAGTAGTTGGCCAGCGCCTCGACCCCTTGCAGACGCAGAATGTCATGCGGGTTGGGCTCGCCGTCGGCAATGACTTCGCCCTTCTCCACTTGTTCGCCTTCGAACACATTGAGATGGCGCCACTTCGGAATCAACTCCTCGTACTTGTCCGTGCCTTCGTTGGTGATGATCAAGCGGCGCTTGCCCTTGGTCTCCTTGCCGAAACTCACCGTGCCTGAGCGCTCCGCGAGAATCGCGGAGTCCTTCGGCTTTCTGGCCTCGAACAAATCGGCCACACGCGGCAGACCACCGGTGATGTCGCGGGTCTTCGAAGACTCTTGCGGGATACGTGCAATGACGTCGCCCACCGACACCTTGGAACCGTCTTCCAGGCTGACGATCGCGCCCGCGGGTAACGCGTACACCGCCGGAATGTCGGTGTTGGCGAAGGTGACTTCCTTGCCCTTGGCATTGGTCAAGCGAACGACCGGACGCAGGTCCTTGCCGCCGGATCCGCGTTGTTTCGGATCCAGAACCACCGTGCTGGTAAGGCCCGTGACTTCGTCCACCTGGCTCGTGACGGTGATGCCGTCGATAAAGTCGGAGAACTTGATCATACCGGCCACTTCCGTGACCACGGGGTGGGTGTGCGGATCCCAATTGGCGACCGCTTGTCCCGCCGTGACCACGTCCGCATCGTTCACGGTGATGGTGGCGCCGTAGGGGATCTTGTAACGCTCGCGCTCACGACCGAACTCATCCACCACGCCCAATTCACCGGAACGCGATACCGCAACCAGATGCCCTTTCTCATGGCGCACCGTCTTGATGTTGTGCAAGCGAATGGTGCCCTTGCTCTTGACCTCGACGCCGTTGGCCGCTGCCGCTCGCGAAGCTGCGCCGCCGACGTGGAAGGTACGCATGGTGAGCTGCGTGCCGGGTTCGCCGATCGACTGCGCCGCAATGACGCCCACCGCCTCGCCGATATTGATGCGATGTCCGCGGCCTAAGTCGCGGCCGTAGCATTGCGCGCAAACGCCATAACGAGTTTCGCAGGTGATGGGCGAACGCACCATGACCTGATCCACACCCATTTTTTCCAGCAACTTGACCAGTTTCTCGTCGATCAATGCGCCGGCCTTGACCAGCACTTCGCCGCTGGAAGCGACCGATACGTCTTCGGAGACCACACGGCCCAGCACGCGCTCGCCCAATCCTTCCACCACATCGCCGCCTTCGACGATCGGGGTGATGGACAGACCATTGACCGTGCCGCAATCGATCTCGGTGACCACCAAGTCCTGGGCCACGTCGACCAAGCGGCGGGTCAAGTAACCGGAGTTGGCCGTCTTCAATGCGGTATCGGCCAAGCCTTTACGCGCACCGTGAGTCGAGATGAAGTATTGCAGTACGTTCAAGCCCTCGCGGAAATTCGCGGTAATCGGCGTCTCGATGATCGAACCATCGGGCTTAGCCATCAGGCCGCGCATGCCGGCCAGCTGACGGATCTGCGCGGCGGAACCGCGGGCGCCCGAGTCGGCCATCATAAAGATCGAGTTGAACGATTTCTGACGAACCTTGTTGCCCTTGGAGTCGGTCACCTCATCGGTGCCCAACTTCTCCATCATGGCCTTGGCCACTTGGTCATTGGTACGCGACCAGATGTCGACCACCTTGTTGTAGCGTTCGCCGTTGGTGACAAGACCTGAGGAGTACTGCTCCTGGATCTCTTTCACCTCTTTTTCGGCCGTCGCCAGGATTTTGATCTTCTGCTGCGGGACAACCATGTCGTCCACGCCGATCGATACGCCTGATCGAGTCGCGTATTGGAAGCCCGTGTACATCAACTGGTCGGCGAACACGACCGTTTCCTTGAGGCCCACGGTGCGATAGCACGCATTGATCGTTCCGGAAATGATCTTCTTGGTCATGTCCTGGTTGATGGCATCGAAGGACAGGCCCTTCGGCAGAATCTCGGACAACAGAGCCCGTCCCGCCGTGGTATCCACCACCCGAGTGTTCTTGACCAATTGTCCACCGGCATCGCGGATATATTCCACCAGACGCACTTTGACCTTGGCTTGCAGGTCGATGTTGCGGCTCTCGTAGGCACGGTGAACTTCGCTGACATCGCTGAACGCCATGCCCTCGCCTTTCGCACCCACCTTTTCGCGGGTCATGTAGTACAAGCCCAACACCACGTCCTGCGACGGAACAATGATGGGCTCGCCGTTCGCGGGCGAGAGAATGTTGTTGGAGGACATCATCAATGCACGCGCTTCGAGCTGGGCCTCGATGGACAACGGCACGTGCACGGCCATTTGGTCGCCGTCGAAGTCGGCATTGAACGCCCCACAAACCAGCGGATGCAGCTGGATTGCCTTGCCCTCGATCAAGACCGGCTCGAACGCCTGGATGCCGAGACGATGCAGAGTGGGCGCACGATTCAACAGCACCGGATGTTCGCGGATAACCTCTTCCAAGATGTCCCACACTTCCGGTCCTTCGCGCTCGACCAGGCGCTTCGCGGCCTTGATGGTCGAGGCTTCGCCGCGCAGCTGCAGCTTGGAGAAAATGAAGGGCTTGAACAGTTCCAGCGCCATTTTCTTCGGCAACCCGCACTGATGCAGACGCAGCGTCGGGCCTACGACGATAACCGAACGGCCCGAGTAATCGACGCGCTTGCCGAGCAGGTTCTGGCGGAAGCGGCCCTGCTTGCCCTTGATCATATCGGCCAAGGACTTCAACGGCCGCTTGTTGGTGCCGGTGATGGCACGGCCGCGGCGCCCGTTATCCAACAACGCATCCACCGCTTCTTGCAGCATGCGCTTTTCGTTGCGCACGATGATGTCCGGCGCATTCAACTCCAGCAATCGGCGCAACCGGTTATTGCGGTTGATCACGCGCCGGTAGAGATCGTTCAAATCGGAAGTTGCAAAGCGGCCGCCGTCCAGCGGCACCAAAGGACGCAGGTCGGGCGGTAGTACCGGCAATACGGTCAGTACCATCCATTCCGGCTTGTTGCCCGACTCCATGAAGGCTTCGATCAGCTTCAATCGCTTCGACAGGCGCTTGATCTTCGTCTCGGAGTTCGTGTTCGCCATGTCCTCGCGGACTTTGACGACCTCGGAAGGCAGATCCATGGACTTCAAGAGCTCATGAACCGCCTCCGCGCCCATGCGCGCGTCGAACTCATCGCCGTGTTCTTCGATGGACTCGAGGTACATTTCGTCGGTGAGCAATTGCCCGCGTTGCAGCGAGGTCATGCCCGGGTCGACCACCACGAAGGCCTCGAAGTACAGGACGCGCTCGATTTCGCGCAAGGTCATGTCCAGCATCAAACCGATGCGCGAGGGCAGCGACTTCAAGAACCAAATGTGCGCCGTGGGGCTCGCCAGCTCGATGTGGCCCATGCGCTCGCGGCGCACCTTGGACTGGGTCACCTCGACGCCGCACTTCTCGCACACGACGCCGCGATGCTTCAGTCGCTTGTACTTGCCGCACAAGCACTCGTAATCCTTCACGGGCCCGAAGATCTTCGCGCAGAACAGGCCATCGCGCTCCGGTTTGAAAGTGCGATAGTTGATGGTCTCCGGCTTTTTGACTTCGCCGTACGACCAGGAGCGGATCATGTCCGGTGAGGCAAGCCCGATCTTGATCGAATCGAAATTCTCGACCGGAACTTGCTGCTTGAACAATTTGAGTAAGTCTTTCATTGATTAGGCCTCGCTCTCTAGTTCGATGTTGATGGCCAAGGAACGAATCTCCTTCACCAAGACATTGAACGATTCCGGCATGCCGGCTTTCATTTCGTGGTTGCCGTCGACAATCGCCTTGTACATCTGCGTGCGTCCGTTGACGTCGTCCGACTTGACGGTCAGCATTTCCTGCAAGGTGTACGCGGCGCCATAAGCCTCCAACGCCCACACTTCCATTTCGCCGAACCGCTGACCGCCGAATTGCGCCTTGCCGCCCAGCGGTTGCTGGGTGACCAAGCTGTACGGTCCCGTGGAACGCGCATGCATCTTGTCGTCGACCAAGTGGTTGAGCTTCAACATGTACATGTACCCGACGGTAACCGGCCGCTCGAATTGCTCCCCGGTGCGTCCGTCGTGCAAGGTGGTCTGTCCCGAGGTCGGCAAGTCCGCCAGGGTGAGCAGGTTTTTGATTTCTTCCTCGCTGGCGCCGTCGAACACCGGCGTCGCCATCGGCACGCCCTTCTTCAGGTTGCTGGCAAGCTCGATGACTTCGGCATCGCTCATCGACTTGATGTCTTCCTTTTGGCCGCCGGTCTCGTTGTAGACCTGTCCCAGGAATTTTCGCAGCTCCACCACCGCGTGCTGCGCTTCCAGCATCTTGCCGATCTTGGCGCCCAAGCCCTTTGCGGCCCAGCCCAAATGCGTCTCGAGAATCTGGCCGATGTTCATACGTGAAGGAACGCCCAAGGGGTTCAACACGATATCCACCGGCGTGCCGTCGGCCATGTAAGGCATGTCTTCCACCGGAACGATGGAGGAAATCACGCCTTTGTTGCCGTGGCGCCCGGCCATCTTGTCGCCCGGTTGTACACGGCGTTTCACCGCCAAGTACACCTTGACCATTTTGAGAACGCCCGGGGCGAGATCATCGCCGGCGGTGATCTTCGCCTTCTTCTCTTCGAAGCGCTTCTCGAATGCCTTGCGTTGACCCTTCAAGCGCTCGGCCACCGTTTCCAGCTGGGTATTCGTTTCTTCTTCCTTGAAGCGAATTTCGAACCACTGCTCGCGCGGCAGGTCGGCCAGGTAGGCATCGTCGATCTGAGTGCCGGATTTGATCTTTTTGGGCCCCGCTTCCGCGGCCTTCCCTTCGATCATGCCGCGAACGCGCTGGAACAAATCGTCTTCCAGAATGCGCTGCTGATCGGCCAAATCCTTGCGGACGCGCTCGAGCTCTGATTTCTCAATGGCGAGGGCGCGCGAATCCTTCTCCACTCCATCGCGGGTGAATACCCGCACGTCGATCACCGTGCCATCCATACCGGGGGGCACGCGCAGCGAAGTGTCTTTAACGTCCGATGCCTTCTCGCCGAAGATCGCGCGCAACAGCTTCTCTTCCGGCGTCAACTGCGTCTCGCCCTTCGGCGTGACCTTGCCCACCAGGATGTCGCCGGCACGAACTTCGGCACCGATGAACGCGATACCCGCCTCATCGAGCTTCGCCAATGCCGAATCACCCACGTTGGGGATATCGGCCGTGATCTCCTCAGGGCCCAACTTGGTGTCGCGCGCGACGCAAGTCAGCTCTTCGATGTGAATGGTCGTGAAGCGATCTTCTTCGACCACGCGCTCGGAGATCAGAATGGAGTCTTCGAAGTTGTAGCCGTTCCAAGGCATGAAGGCCACCAGCAGGTTCTGACCGAGCGCAAGCTCGCCCAGATCCGTCGAGGGGCCATCCGCCAGCACGTCGCCGCGCTTGATTGCATCGCCGGCATTGACCAGCGGACGCTGGTTGATGCAGGTATTTTGGTTGGAGCGCGTGTACTTGGTCAGCGAATAAATATCCACGCCGGGTTCGCCGGCCGTCGTTTCATCATCATTTACACGAACCACGATGCGCGAAGCGTCGACCGAATCGACGCTGCCGCCGCGTCGCGCCACGACCGTGACGCCGGAGTCGATGGCCACCGCGCGTTCCATGCCGGTGCCCACCAAAGGCGTTTCCGAACGCAGGGTCGGTACCGCCTGGCGCTGCATGTTCGATCCCATGAGTGCGCGATTGGCATCGTCGTGCTCCAAAAACGGAATCAACGATGCCGCCACCGAGACGATCTGCTTCGGCGACACGTCCATATAATGGATCTTGTCCGGCGCAGACAAGGTGAACTCGTTCTGCGTCCGGCAGGAGATCAGATCATCGGAGAACTCGCCCTTCTCGCTGAGGGTCGCATTCGCCTGAGCGATCACGTACTGACCCTCTTCGATGGCCGATAAGTAGTCGATCTGATCGGTCACCTTGCCGTTCGCGACCCGCCGATACGGGGTCTCGAGGAACCCATAGTCATTGGTGCGTGCGTACACGGCCAGAGAATTGATCAAACCGATGTTCGGACCTTCCGGGGTTTCAATGGGGCAGACCCGGCCGTAGTGCGTGGGATGCACGTCGCGAACTTCAAATCCGGCTCGCTCGCGCGTCAACCCGCCTGGGCCGAGCGCCGAGACGCGCCGCTTATGCGTGACTTCGGACAGCGGATTATTCTGATCCATGAACTGCGACAGCTGCGAGGAACCAAAGAATTCCTTCACCGCGGCGGCCACCGGCTTCGCGTTGATCATTTCCTGCGGCATGATCGGCTCGCTCTCGGCGATCGTGAGGCGCTCCTTGACGGCGCGTTCGACGCGAACCAAGCCGATACGAAAGGCATTCTCGGCCATTTCACCGACGCTGCGCACGCGGCGGTTGCCCAAGTGGTCGATGTCGTCCACATGGCCGTTGCCGTTGCGAATATCGATCAATGTCTTCATGACTTCGATGATGTCTTCTTTGCTCAACACGCCCGAGCCGGTGATTTCCTCACGGCCGACGCGGCGGTTGAATTTCATGCGCCCGACGGGCGACAGGTCGTAGCGCTCGCCGTTGAAGAACAAGTTCTGGAACAGGTTCTCGGCGGCATCCTTGGTCGGCGGCTCGCCGGGACGCATCATGCGGTAGATCTCCACCAACGCCTCGAGGCGGGTCTTGGTCGGATCGATGCGCAAGGTATCGGAGATGTACGGGCCTCGGTCCAAATCGTTGACGTACAACGTTTTGATCTCGGTGATGCCGCTCTCGATCAGTTTCGCAACCGTCGGCACGGTGAGGATCTCGTTGGCCTTGGCCAGGATCTCGCCGGTTTCGGTGTTGACGATGTCGTGCGCCAGAATCTTTCCTTGCACGTATTCGGTGGGCACGGGCAGGCGCTTGACGCCGGCTTCCTCGAGCTCCTTGACGTGACGCGCCGTGATGCGCCGTCCTTCTTCGACGATGATTTTCTTGCCGACGCGGATTTCGAACGCCGCGGTCTCGCCGCGCAAGCGCTGCGGGATGATCTCGAACTCGATCTCCTTCTTCGACAAATGAAACACGTTCTTCTCGAAGAAGATGTCGAGAATCTGCTCCTCGGTGTAGCCCAGGGCGCGCAGGATGATGGTCACGGGCAGCTTACGGCGCCGATCGATGCGCGCGAATACGCAGTCCTTCGGATCGAACTCGAAGTCCAACCACGAGCCGCGATACGGAATGATGCGGGCGGAGAACAGCAGTTTGCCCGAGGAATGAGTCTTGCCGCGGTCGTGATCGAAGAACACGCCCGGGCTGCGATGCAGTTGCGAGACGATGACCCGCTCGGTACCGTTGATGATGAACGTGCCGTTGTCGGTCATGAGGGGCAGCTCGCCCAAATATACTTCTTGCTCGCGCACGTCCTTGACGGGCTTCTTCGCCCCGCTGGCTTCCTTGTCCAGAACCACGAGGCGCACCTTGACGCGCAACGGTGCGGCGTAAGTCAGCCCGCGAAGCTGGCACTCTTTGACGTCGAATACCGGTTCGCCCAGGCGATAGCTCACGTACTCGAGCGTGGCATTCCCGGAATAGCTGGAAATGGGAAACACGCTGTCGAAAGCGGCATGCAAGCCGATCTCATCGCGTTTGGATTCCGCAGTATCCGCCTGCAAGAATCGCCGGTACGAATCCAGTTGGATTGCCAGCAGGTACGGCGTGCCGAGAATGCTCGGACGCTTACCAAAGTTCTTACGAATGCGCTTCTTTTCGGTGAACGAATAGGCCATATGTGGATTACCTTTGTTCCAGTATCAACAGGCGCTGCGCGCCAATTAACGGAGCCTCAACGGCCCCGCCTTAAATCAATTCAAATCAAAGGCGCAGCCGACGGCTGCCGCTGTTTCGGCGGCAACCATCGAACTGCGCATATCGGCAATAATCACTACTTAATGACAGCCTTGGCGCCGGCGGCCTCGAGCTTCGTCTTGATCGTGTCGGCATCCGCCTTCGGAATGCCTTCCTTGACGGTTGAAGGCGCGCCTTCGACCAGATCCTTCGCTTCCTTCAAGCCTAAGCCCGTGATCTCGCGAATGACCTTGATGACGCCCACTTTGTTGGCGCCGAATTCAGTCATCGTCACGGTGAACTCGGTCTGCGCTTCGGCAGCCGGGGCCGCCGCGGCGCCGCCGCCCGCCGCCGCCGCGGCTACAGGAGCTGCCGCAGTGACGTTGAACTTCTTTTCCATGTCCGCGATCAGCTCGACCACTTCCATAACGGTCATCTTGGAAATTGAGTCGAGGATTTCGTCTTTAGTAACAGCCATTATCGTCTCCAAAAATTGAATATGGGTTTTGACCCGAATCAGGATTAATTCGTCGCCGCCTGCGCCGCACCGCTTTTCTTGGCTTCAAGAACAGCAGCCAGCGTGCGTACCAACTTCGAGTTGGGGGCAGCCAACGTACCAACGAACTTTGCGATCGGCGCCTTCAGAACACCCAGCATCTGGGACAACGCCTGCGCGCGCGTGGGCAATGCAGCCACACGCTCGAGCGAATCGGCCTTGAGCAGTTGTCCGCCCAAAGACACGATCGTCGTCACCAATTTGTCGTTGTCCTTCGAAAACGCCTTGACGATGCGGGCGGCGGCGCCCGGGTCGTCGTTGGAGAATGCGAGGACAATGGGTCCCTTCAGCGCCGGAGAAATGCACTCGAAAGCAGTGCCGGCTACGGCCTTGCGCGCGAGCGTGTTCTTGACGATTCGCAGGTAGACCCCTTCCTTGCGCGCCTTCGCACGAAGATCGGTCATTTGCGTCACGGTCAAGCCACGGTTCTCTGCGCCTACGACGGACAGGGCTTTCGCCGCGACCGCGTTGACTTCTGCCACCACGACCTTCTTCTCTTCTAACTTGAGTGCCATCTAAGGTTCCCCTAAAGAGAAGCGTCACACATCGGATGCGAGCTGCACGTCTCGCGTCCACCCTTTGAGTACTGCGTACTCATTGGTGCGACCTTCTCAGGCAATTCCTGATTCCGGTCCCACCATCTGCGCAGGCGGTCTTTAAGAGCCTCGAGGTTTTCAGTAGCCTCAAGCTCGCCTACGGTCTTCGACGGTGAGTGCGCGGCCCCGCGGCCCCGCAGCCCTCCATCTTTTCATGCGCTTACGCGCAACTCTCAACGGGGCCGATGCGGCCCCGTCCATTAAATTTTGACCAAGCCAAGACTCGCCTGATCGACTGCAACTCCAGGCCCCATGGTCGAGGAGAGGGTCAGCTTTCTTAAGTAGACGCCCTTGGATGTTGCGGGCTTGATCTTCTGCAGATCGTTCACCAGCGCCAACAGGTTCTCCTTCAAGGCGTTCGGCTCGAAATTCGCGCGTCCGATCTGCGCGTGCACGATGCCCGCCTTATCGGTGCGGTAGCGCACCTGACCGGATTTGGCATTCTTCACGGCTTCAGCCACGTTCGGCGTCACCGTGCCGACTTTGGGGTTAGGCATGAGCCCGCGAGGCCCCAAAATCTGGCCGAGTTGCCCGACGATGCGCATGGCATCGGGGCTGGCGATCACGACGTCGAAATCGATCTGACCGGCTTTGACCTTTTCCGCCAAATCTTCGAAGCCGACGATATCCGCGCCGGCCGCTTTGGCGGCCTCGGCGTTCTTGCCCTGGGTAAATACCGCCACGCGCACCGTCTTGCCCGTGCCGTGCGGCATGACCGTGGAGCCGCGCACCTGTTGGTCCGACTTGGTGGCATCGACGCCCAAATTCACCGACACGTCCACTGATTCATTGAATTTTGCGGTCGCAAATTCCTTTACCAATTTCAGCGCATCGTCGATGGGATAGGACTTCCCAGGCGGCAACTTTTCCTTCCACGTCTTCGTTCGCTTCACTGTCGCGCCCATTTTAGAGTCCCTCCACGTCGACGCCCATGCTTCGGGCACTGCCCGCGATGGTGCGAACGGCCGCGTCCAAGTCGCTCGCCGTCAGGTCAGGCATCTTCATCTTCGCGATGTCCTCGAGCTGCTTGCGGGTGACCTTGCCGACTTTGGCTGTGTTCGGTGTTGCACTGCCCTTGGGGATACCGAGCGCCTTCGCAATGAGCACCGACGCGGGCGGCGTCTTCATGATGAAGGTAAAGCTACGGTCGCTGTACACCGTGATCACTACTGGGGTCGGTAATCCTTTTTCCAAGGCCTGGGTCTGCGCATTGAATGCTTTGCAGAACTCCATGATGTTCACGCCCTGCTGACCCAATGCCGGGCCGACCGGCGGACTGGGATTGGCCTGGCCTGCAGGGATCTGCAGCTTGATATAGCCCGTGACTTTCTTCGCCATCGCTAAGACTCCTGTGGGTGCAAACGCCGCCCTTCCAGGCAGCTCCCCGTGTTCAGGCGCTTACGCCTGTTTCTAGGCGCTTACGCGCCAACCTTTCAACGGGGCGCTGCGCCCCGCCAGAAAACCCCTCAACCCTTCTCGACTTGCGAGAAATCCAATTCCACGGGCGTCGAGCGGCCCAGGATCTGCACCGCCACTTGCAGGCGGTTCTTCTCGTAATTCACCGACTCGACCACACCGTTGAAGTCGTTGAAGGGGCCGTCGGTGACCCGCACCACTTCGCCGGGCTCGAACAGCACCTTGGGCTTCGGCTTGTCCACGCCCTCTTCGACGCGGCGCAAAATCGACATCGCTTCCTTGTCGGTGATGGCAGCGGGCTTATCGCTGGTGCCGCCGATGAAGCCGAGGACTTTCGGCACTTCCTTCACCAGATGCCAGGTGTCTTCGTCCATTTCCATCTGCACCAGCACATAGCCGGGGAAGAACTTACGGTCCGACTTGCGTTTCTGGCCGTCGCGCATTTCGACCACTTCTTCCGTGGGCACGAGAATTTCGCCGAACTTAGCCTCGAGGCCGGCCCGCTTGACCCGCTCTTTCAATGACTCCGAGACTTTGTGCTCGAAGTTCGAGTAAGCGTGCACCACATACCATCGCAGGGACATAGAAGGCTCCGTTCGTTAACCCGTTGTGCCGCCCAGAAGGCGGGTCATCCAGGTAAGAACCCAGTCAAGGACGAAGAAAAATAAGCCCATCAAAATCGCAAAACCAAAAACGATATAGGTCGTTCTGATCGTTTCCGAGCGGTCCGGCCAAACGACCTTGCGCAGCTCCACCCGGGCCGCTTGAGCAAACTGCACGAATTCCCGGCCATACGAACTCAGCCACATGAGTCCCGCGCCCGCCGCCAGGCCGACGATGACCATGCCGATACGAAGCGGCAAGGGCTGTTCGTCGTACCAGTAAAACGCCGCTATTCCGCCTAAGATCGCGACGATCGACAATACGAGGAGGCCGTTATCCTTGGACGAGGAAACCGTGGGGGTTTGCACTTCAGCCATGTACTTACACTTTCCTACGGACACGCATCAGTGGCAGGGCAGGAGGGAATCGAACCCCCAACCTGCGGTTTTGGAGACCGCCGCTCTGCCAATTGAGCTACTGCCCTAATCCAGGCGCTTGCGCGCCAATATTTCCCGGGGCCGATGCGGCCCCGTTCGTTAAAAGTAAGATCAAGCAATGACTTTCGCGACCACACCTGCGCCGACGGTTTTGCCGCCCTCACGGATGGCGAAACGCAAGCCCTGCTCCATGGCGATCGGGGCGATCAGTTCCACCACGATTTTGATGTTGTCCCCCGGCATCACCATCTCGGTGCCCTCCGGCAGCTCCACAGCTCCCGTCACATCGGTGGTGCGAAAGTAGAACTGCGGCCGATAACCCTTGAAGAACGGCGTGTGCCGCCCGCCCTCTTCCTTGCTCAAGA
>JAXDQK010000016.1:0-25054 GCA_034667905.1 Gammaproteobacteria bacterium
CTGCGTAAAGTCGAGCATGGCCGGGAGGTTTCGACACTTGCCCCCGCGGACCGGGTCGCCTCGGGGGATAGGCTCATTTACACACTCGAAGTGCGCAATACCGCACCCAGGACCATTCCCGCCCCGACGGTGATTTATGCGGTTCCGGCATACACCGAGTACGTGGCGGACTCGGCGGTCGGTCCTGCAGCCAAAATCAGTTATTCCGTCGATGGGGGACGCAGCTTCGATGTGCCGGAGAATCTCAAGGTCCAGGAACCCGGGGGTGCGCCGCACCTGGCGGCTGCTTCCGACTACACGCACATTCGTTGGCAATTGAAGTACGGCTTGAAGGGCAATTCCGTGGCGTTCGTGCGTTTTCGCGCGCGCATGAAATAGTGGATGCCGATTCGTCGTACGCTACTCCACGATGAACAGCGATTACAAAGAAGTCTTCAGCATGGGCGGACCGCTTGCGCGGGCGCTGCCCAACTATGCCTACCGCCCTGAGCAAGCCGTCATGGCCAAGGCGGTCGGTGCGGCACTCGCACGGCTCGAGCCCTTGATCGTGGAAGCGGGGACGGGCACGGGCAAGACATTTGCCTATTTGATTCCGGCGCTGCTATCCGGACGCAGCGTGATCATCTCGACCGGCACCCGGACTTTGCAAGACCAGCTGTTTCGCCGCGATGTGCCGCTGCTGGCAAAAGCCCTAGGCCTGCCGGTGAAAATCGCGCTTCTCAAGGGACGCACCAACTATCTTTGCCGGCATCGGCTGGAACTCGCGACCCAGCAGGATTCCCTGCTGCCGCCGGAACGCCATATCGCAGGCTTGCTCGCCAAAGTGTCTCGTTGGGCGGCGACTACGAAAAGCGGAGATTTGGCCGAACTCACGGATTTGCCCGAGCAGTCCCCGGTGTGGCCCAGCATCAGCTCGACCCGGGAGAACTGTCTGGGCCAGGAGTGTCCGCAATTCTCCCGGTGCCACGTCTTTGATGCCCGCCGTAACGCGCAGGCCGCGGACATCGTCGTGGTGAACCATCATTTATTGCTGGCTGATCTGGCCCTGAAGGACGAGGGATTCGGCGATCTTTTGCCCGGCGCCGAAGCGGTGATCCTGGATGAAGCGCACCAAGTACCGGATATTGCCGCACAGTTCTTCGGCCAGAGCTGGTCGGTGCGTCAGGTCCAGGTGCTCATGCGTGACATCACGGCCGAATTGGCTGCCGCCGCCATTCGCGCACCGGCCGTTGTTGAGGCCGTGCTCGCCGTGGACGGGCAACTGGAGGGCTTGAGATTTGCTCTGCCACGCGGCGCCGGACGTTACGACTGGGCGGAACTTCCCGACTCTTTCATAGACATTCTGCCGGACATCGAGACCGCGCTAAGCCAGCTGGCCATGCTGCTCGAGTCTCTCGGCGGCGGCGCCGGAACGTCGAACTGCGCGCGCCGGGCCGCCAAAGTCGCCAATGCGTTGGCACAGTTGCGTGAGCTGCCGGACGATTCCGGCTTGCGCTGGGTCGAGGCCGGCGCCAACGGCATGACGCTTCAGTTCACGCCCTTCGAGATTGCCGAGCGCTTGCGCGAATATGTGAACTCGCGCCCCTGTGCGTGGGTGTTTACCTCGGCGACCTTGGCGATCGGCGAAGATTTCTCGCATTTCGCGGCGAGAATCGGTTTGGGTGAAGCGCGCACGCTGCGCATCGACAGCCCGTTCGACTATCGCGAGCAGGCGCGCCTGTTCCTGCCGCCTTCCATGCCTGAACCCAACGACCCCCGCTTTGCCGCGCGATTCATCGAGGCTTGCGCGCCGCTGCTCATCGCCAGCGGCGGACGGGCCTTTCTGCTCTACACCAGCTATCGCGGCTTAGCCGAGGGTGTGCGCGCGCTGCAGGCACGGTTCCCCGAGCCGCCCTTCCCGGTGCTCGTGCAGGGAGAGGCGCCGCGCGAAGCGTTGCTGAACCGGTTTCGGGAACTTGGCAACGCCGTGCTCATGGCAACCGGCAGTTTCTGGGAAGGGGTGGACGTCAAGGGCGAGGCATTGTCCCTGGTTGCCATCGACAAGTTGCCCTTCGCCGCGCCGGATGACCCGCTTCTCAAAGCGCGCCTGGAAGGAATTCGCCGTCGAGGCGGCAATCCTTTTTTTGAATATCAGCTGCCGCAAGCGGTGCTCGCGTTGAAGCAGGGGGTGGGCCGGCTGATCCGCGATTTCGATGATTTTGGGGTCATCGTCATCGGCGATCCGCGCATCAAAACCAAAGCCTATGGACGGGTCTTTCTGCAGTCGATGCCGGCCAGTCCCCTGGTTGACAGCGCGGCGGCGGCCCAGTTTTTGAGCGATCGACTGCGTGCTCGGCCCGCGGCGATGCCCAGCGTATCGCAGGCCAGGTAGGGCGATGCGAGTGCTGGCATTGGATGCGGCCACTGAGCTCTGCTCGGTGGCGCTCCTATCCAAAGGCGAGTGCTTGGTGCGCTCGATCGAATCGGGCAAGAGCAGCGCGCAGCAGCTATTGAAGTTGGTCGAAGAGGTGATGGCCGAGGGCCACGCATCTTTGCGGGAACTCGATGGGATCGCAGCGAGCATAGGACCCGGCGCTTTCACCGGTGTCAGGATCAGCGTGGCCGTGGCGCAAGGATTGGCCTTTGGCGCAGATCTCAACGTCGTACCCGTCACGACTCTGTCGGCATTGGCGTTGCAGGCCTCGCATGCCGTGCAGGCGCTGCACGACGAGGCCCGCATCCTCGCCTGCCTCGATGCGCGGATGGGCGAGCTCTATTGGGGCGTCTTCAAAGCCGGGGTGGCGACACCCGGAATGGTTGAAACCGTTGAGCTCGGCGTTGCCGCCCCGGGGGTCATCGCTTCGAAATTGCAGGGACGTTACCTCGGCATCGGCCGCGGCTTTTCCGTTTATCCGCAGCTTGCGCAAATTCCGGGTGTCGAGGTTGAACCGGCGCACGCCCTGGCCTTGCCCAATGCACGAGAAATCGTCCTGCTCGGTGCGTTGCAGCTGGCTGCCGGCGGCGGAGTCGACCCCGCCGATCTGAAGCCGCTGTATTTAAGGGATAAAGTTGCATTGACCGAGATGGAACGCGCCGCTCAATAGCCTAAGTCATGGAACTGTCACAATCGAAGTCTGTAATAGTCGGCTTTGGAATCAAGGGACTACATAATGTCAGCCAGGCGCATCTTAATAGTCGAAGACGAAAAAGCCATTCGCGACATGATTGCCTTCGGTTTGCGCCGGGCCGGCTACGAAGTCCGCGAGGCGGAAGACTGCCGTGAAGCGCGCGCGCGCATCGTCGACGTGCGGCCCGACCTCATGCTGGTGGACTGGATGTTGCCCGATATGAGCGGCTTAGAGCTTACCCGGTCGCTGAAGCGCGCCAAAGACACGGAGGAAATTCCGGTGATCATGCTGACGGCGCGGGCCGAGGAGCATGACAAGGTCAACGGGCTGGAGGGCGGCGCCGATGACTATATTACCAAGCCGTTCTCGCCGCGCGAGTTGCTGGCGCGGATCCAAGCGGTGCTTCGGCGTGCTGCGCCGGCGGGAGCCGACGATATCGTGGAAGTCGAGGGTCTGAAGCTTGACGATTCGAGCCACCGGGTGAGCGCAGGCGAGCGGGAGATCGCCTTAGGCCCAACGGAATACCGGTTATTGCATTTTTTCATGACTCATCCGGAACGCGTATTTACGCGCGGTCAGTTGCTCGACCGGGTCTGGGGAGGTAATACTTACGTGGAAGAACGTACCGTGGATGTGCACATTCGCAGACTACGCAAGGCGCTTGAGCCATTCGCATTGGAGAAATTCGTGCAAACAGTGCGCGGCGCTGGTTACCGATTTTCGACGCGCGACGCCTAAGCGAGTTCTCTAGGAGGCTCCTAGGTCATGGCAGCGATGTGGACCTTCGCGCTCGCGCGCCTCGCGGGCATTTTACTGTTGGGCCTGATCTTGGGTCTGCTGATCCAGCCTATTTGGCTCTGGATCTTGGGCGCTGCCTGCCTTTACTTGGCCTGGCAGCTGCTGAATCTGTACCGGGTGGACCGCTGGCTGCGCCTGCGCTCGCAAATCGCCCCGCCGAACATCGGTGGAATTTGGGGCGACGTCATCGCTCAGGTCATCCGCCTGCATCGTCGCAAGCAATATCACAAGCAGCGTCTCGTTCAGCTGTATCGCGAACTGCGCCGCTCCACCGCAGCGTTGCCCGACGGGGTCATCATCTTAAGCACGCAGCGCGAGATCGTCTGGTTCAATCGCCAAGCGGCACGGTTGCTTGGATTGCGCCGCCCGGTGGATGTCGGATTGCGCATCGACAACCTGATCCGCGACCCGGAGTTTGCCCGCTATTTGCACAGCGACGATTTTTCGATGCCGCTGGTTATCCGTCCGCCGGTGCCGATGGACATGTTTTTGGCGCTGCAAATGGTGCCCTACGGGGGCGGACAGTCTTTGCTGCTGGTACGGGACGTGACCCGTCAAATGCGTCTTGAAGCCATGCGCAAGGACTTCGTCGCCAATGCCTCGCACGAGTTGCGCACGCCCCTGACGGTGATTTCGGGCTATTTGGATACCTTGGCCGATGACTCCTCGGTGGATCCGGCATGGGAAGGCCCTATCAGGGACATGCGCGCACAGGCACAGCGCATGAACGCCATCATCGCAGACCTACTGGAACTGTCGCGCTTGGAGTCCGCCGACGGGGAGGCGGGGCGCGAGCCGATCGATGTGCCGCGCATGCTCGAGCGGCTGCATCGTGATGCGCTGGTCGGCGCGGATCGGCCACGCCAGGTGTTCTTGGATTTGGAGTCGAGCGACGGCTTGTACGGGACCGCGCATGAAATTGAATCCGCCCTGACCAATTTGCTGGTAAATGCGCTGAAATATACCAACCCGGAGGGCACGGTGCGGATGCGGTGGTGGACCGACGAGGAAGGCGCGTATTTCTCGGTCACGGACAGCGGCATCGGCATTCCGGCCGAGCACATCCCGCGCCTCACTGAGCGTTTCTATCGCGTGGACGCGGGGCGATCGCGCGGGCAGGGCGGCTCGGGTTTGGGATTGGCGATCGTAAAGCACGCCTTGCAGCGCCATGGCGGTTGGCTCGACGTGCAAAGTATCGAGGGCAGAGGCAGCACCTTTACCTGCCATTTTCCGCAGCAACGCATATGGAAGCTGCAGCTGCGAAATGCGGCCAGCGCGTGAATGTCATAATATGACGTGCTAGGTTGACGTACGCTGCAATCAGATGTAAACGAACGCGAGTAATTGACTGTACGCACGTTGCCAGTGCATCAAGGTTGAATTCTATGGAAACCGCTGATCTAACCCACCACATCTCGCGCCGCTTCAACGAAGACTTGGAGAAGGTGCGCAATCAGGTGCTGCAGATGGGCGGGTTCGTCGAGCAGCAGCTGCACAAGGCGATCACCGCGTTGGTCGAGGGTGACAGCCGCCTGGGCGAGTCGGTCGCCACCGATGACTACAAGGTCAACGGCATGGAATTATCCATCGACGAGGAGTGCAGCCGGATTCTCGCGATTCGTGCACCGGCGGCCGGCGACTTGCGGGTGATCGTGGCCATCATCAAAACCATCACCGATTTGGAACGTATCGGGGATGAAGGCGAGAAGATCGGCTATATCGCCTCGCGGCTGGCCACCATGGAGCGGCCGGCCGACAAGTACCGCGAAGTAAAGCACTTGGGGAGGCAAGTCGCGCAGATGGTGCATGACGCGCTCGATGCCTTCGCCCGCATGGACTCGCAGGCGGCGCTCAAGACCGCCCAAGAAGACAAAATGGTGGACGAAGAGTACGAGTCGATTCAGCGCCAGTGCATTACCTTCATGATGGAGGATCCGCGCACGATCCGCCGCGCGCTCGAGATCATGTGGATCGTGCGCGCGTTGGAGCGCATCGGCGATCATGCGAAAAATATCTGCGAATATGTGATTTACATGGTTCATGGCAAGGATATTCGCCATTCCTCCCTCGAGGATGTCGCGAAGCAGATCGACGCGGCGCACGCGCTCATGCGTCGCTGATGACGGCGCGCTTCGGCAATCTGCTGGGGTTTATGGCCTGCGCCGGGTTGCTGGCGTACGCCTACTATGCCCAGTACGTGATGCACTTGGAGCCCTGTCCGCTGTGTATGTTTCAGCGGATCGGAATCATCGTTCTCGCCGTCGTGTTCTTGATCGCCGCCCTGCACGATCCAGGCGTGACTGGCCGGCGTGTCTATGCGGTCCTACTGGGACTCGCTGCACTGGCCACGATCGGCATCGCCTTGCGCCACCTTTATATTCAGCATTTGCCGCCCGGCAGCGTGCCGGCCTGCGGCGCTTCGCTCGACTTCATGCTCAAGGTGTTTTCACTGAGCGAAGTGCTGGTCAAGGTGCTGACCGGATCCGGTGAGTGCGCCAAAATTACCTGGGAGTTTCTCGGGCTGGCCATGCCGGCTTGGGTGCTGATCAGCGTGCTGGTCCTCGGCGTTTACGCCTTGTGGGTCAACCTGAGGCACCAGCAGCCGGTTTTGCGCTTCTGATGTCGAACACCCTGGAATTGACCAAAGCCTTGATTGCCCGTCAGTCCGTCAGCCCGGTCGACGGCGGGTGCCAGAATTTGATGATCGAGCGCCTGGCGGCGATCGGCTTCACCATCGAGAGCCTGCGCTTTGGGCCCGTCGATAATTTTTGGGCCAAGCGCGGCGACGGCGGCCCGGTATTCTGTTTTGCCGGTCACACCGATGTCGTGCCTTCGGGACCCTTGGATGAATGGCGCAGCGATCCCTTTGAACCGGTCGTCAAGGACGGAGTGCTGTACGGCCGCGGCGCTGCCGACATGAAAAGCGGCCTCGCGGCCATGCTCACGGCCAGCGAAGAATTCATCGGGAAGTACCCGAAGCATCGCGGCACCATCGCCTTTCTCATCACCAGCGATGAGGAAGGACCCTCGGTCGATGGTACGCGCCGAGTCGTCGAAGTGCTGCGCGAGCGCAAGGAGAGCATCGACTGGTGCCTGGTGGGCGAGCCCTCGAGCGAGAACACTTTGGGGGACACCATCAAGATCGGGCGGCGGGGCAGCTTGAGCGGCCGTCTCACCGTGCATGGCGTGCAGGGGCATATTGCGTATCCGCACCTTGCGGACAATCCAGTGCACGCGCTGGCACCGGCGCTGGCGGAATTGACTGCGCGCACCTGGGATCGGGGAAACGAGCATTTTCAACCCACCACGTTTCAGGTCTCGAATATTTCCGCCGGTACCGGGGCCCCGAACGTCATCCCGGGCGAACTTCGGGCACGTTTCAATCTGCGTTTCTCCACAGAGCAAACCATCGATAGCCTGAAACGAATTGTCGAGGAGATCTTGCAGCGCCACCGGGTCAAGTACTCACTCGAGTGGTTTATCTCCGGACATCCCTTTCTGACCGCGCCCGGGACCTTGTCGCAGGCAGCAAGTCGTGCCGTGCAGGAGCAATTGCAAATTGAGCCCAAGCTCACCACGGGTGGGGGAACCTCCGATGGACGATTCATCGCCCCGATGGGTGCGCAAGTGATCGAGCTGGGGGTCATCAATGAATCCATCCACAAGGTGAACGAGTGCGTGCGCGTGGAAGACATCAACCGTTTGCACGCCATTTATCGGCGTACCCTGGAACTGTTGCTCGCTTCATAATGTCTTGTGTTACAGGGGACCTTATGCACAAGCCGAATCGCCTTTACGCATTGACTTTCGCACTCATTCTGGCGGCGAGCCTTTCCGCGTGTGCGGTCTTCCAGAAATGCTCTCCCGAAAATTGCGCAATGGATGCCGAAATCAATTCGGCGGTGGAAGCGACGGTGGCCGAACACCGGGAACTCGGACCACCCGCCGCGCTGCGCGTTCAGACCATCAACGGCTTGGTGTACCTAAGCGGTACGGTCGATACGGAATTTGAGGTTCGCAGAGCCGAGGCGATCGTGCGCGGCGTCCCGAACGTCAAGGACGTGGTGAACAATCTCAACGCGCGCAGCAACGGCCGCTAAAGGGTTCGGCCGCCGAAGGCTTCAGGGGAGAGGCGCAGCGAGATCGACAGCTTGGTGCCCTGATTCGATTTGCTGTCTATCAGCAATGCCGCGCCGATGAACTCTGCCTGCTCGCGAAGGCCTAGGATTCCATAGTGCTCCTTCGGAATGCTTGCGGGGTCAAAGCCCCGGCCGTTGTCCTCGACATGGAGTTCCAGCTGCGTTCCGTCGGTTATTTTAAGCTTCACGGTGACGTGCGTTGCCATGGAGTGCTGTTCGATGTTGCGGAATATTTCTTGCGCCATTCGCAATAGGGTCTCGGCGCGCTCATCGCCGAATCGGGCGGCCTCCGGATCGGCGTCGAACTCTCCCGCGATGCCGGTGCGGTCCAAGAAGTGCTGGAACGCGATGGACAGGGCGGGTCCGAGCCCGGTCTCGCGCACCGCGTTCGATCGAATCTGAGAAATGGCGCTGCGCGCTTCCTTCAGCCCGTGATGCGCAATTTCTTCGGCATGTGCAAGCTCCGCCGGCACGGCTTGCGGGTCATGCGCGTGCAGCCTTCGCAGCAACCGGATCTCGCTCAGCATCGCCATCATCGAATGCGCCAGCGTATCGTGCAGGTCGCGCGCGATTCTCAGGCGCTCTCTGACTATCGCGGCAAAACGAGACTCTTCCGCCAGCCGCTGCACTTCCTGGGTCCTGACTGCGACACGTCGCTCGAGTTCACTGCGCTCCTGCTGAAGCTCACCGAGAATCTTCGCGAATGCGCCGCCGAGCTGCGCCACTTCATCGACGCCCTGGGGCACCTCGAATCCCCCCGCATGATGGTGTCCTGCGCCGGCCACGGACACAGCCAGGCGCTGCAGCCGGCGGGTTATATGGCGCGCACCAAGGATCCCTAGGAAGGCTGTCAACGCGCCCAGACACAAGGACACCCACAGAATCTGGGCTGCCAGGGCGTCCGCGCGCTGGTAGACACGCTGATTGGGTTCACTGAGCTGCACCAGCCAATCGCCGGCGGATGATTCAGCCCCGGCGCTCAAGGGCTCGCGCGAAACGAGCACTTCCTCGCCATGGGGCACGCGCTCGAATTCCAAGAGGCGGCCGCTCATCTCGAGAGCTGGGGATGCCGGCGCCGGCGCTTGCTCGCGCGCCGGCCTTCCCTCCCAGCGCTTGCCGCGCAAACCATCCGGTCCCGCGACTACCAAGCCGCTGCGATCCAATATACAGGCCTGCGCCGCATTCCGAGGATCCGATTCGTCCGTGAGGCGCAAGGGATGGTCCGGTGTTCGGCGCCACGTTAAATGAGCCGCGATTATCCCGATGATCGCACCGGTCTCGTCCCGCACCGGGGCAGACATATCGCCGAGGCCGGAGACTCCATTGGCCGGCAACGCGGTTTTGGTCCTTGCAGCCTCCGCAATCAAGCCGATCCAAAGACCGCGTGATCCTCTTGAATACCATTCGCTGGTTGTCACCCGGCCTTCCGGTAACTCGCCATCGCTGCTCATGACCTTGCCCGCGACGTCCGCGATCGCGATCCAATCGAATCCGGGATAATCGGCCTTGAGGTAGCGGAAGAAATCCGCCAGATCGGCCGGTCGGCGTGACACAGCGGCGCTGCGGAACACATTCTCCGCAGCGCGCACTGCGGCCAAGCGCGACGCCAGGGCTTGGTCCAATTCAGCGGCGAGCAGGTCGGTTTCCAACGAAAGCCGGCGTATGTGTTGCTCAACCACGTGTTCGCGGGCAATTCGTCCTACCCAGACCGCCGCTGCGATTGAAAACGTGAAGGCGAGGGCAATGGTGAGCCACATGACCCCCGCGGCAAGGCTGCGCTTCGGATCGATGATCACCGCGCGCGCCGCGGGTAAAAGGTGACTAAAGTCACTTCCAAACGATGCCGATCGAGTCGCATTATCAGGCCCGTGAGCAAGCACGAAAGTGGAGTTTACACGTGACCGGTAGCGATGAGGCGCGCTCGCCCCGCATTCGAATCGTCATCGCCGAAGATCAAGCTCTGGTGCGCAGGGGCGTGGCCTTGCTGCTTTCCTTGGAGCCGGACATGGAGGTGGTGGGACAGGCTTGCAATGGCGCCGAGGCCGTCGAACTTGCGCGATTACTGCGCCCTGACGTCGTCCTTATGGACTTGCACATGCCGATAAAAGGGGGTGTCGCGGCAACGCGCGAAATCACTCGAGCGCAACCGGCAACACAGATTCTCGTTTTGACCACGTTGGATGACGATGAAACCGTATTCGACGCCGTGCGTGCCGGCGCCCACGGATATCTGCTGAAGGATGCGGAGGAAGATGAGCTGCTCGAAACCGTCCGAGCCCTGCGGCGCGGCGAATCACGCTTGACTCCACAGATCGCACGCAAAGTGATGGATCAGTTTCGGCGCCTGGCGCAATCGGAGCCTCTGCGAGGGGAAGCGGTTGCAGGCCGCAACGCCGGCGAAGATGCGTCCAATCAGCCTGCCAAATTGGCGCCTGAGCCGCTGAACGACAAGGAAGAGAAAGTCCTCGAGCTCATCGCGCAAGGCATGAGCAACCGGCAGATCGGAGCTGCGCTGTTCCTGGCTGAAGGCACGATAAAAAATTACGTCAGCCGAATCATGGAAAAGCTTCACGCCAATACCCGAACGGAACTTGCGCTGCTGTCCAGAAGAAAGTGACTACCGCATGTCTGTCGTCGAGCTCGCGCTAAAACGGCCTTATACGGTCGTGGCCTTGCTGATTCTCATCAGTCTCGGAGGGATCGGCGCTGCGCTGCGCATGCCGATCGATATTTTCCCGGAGATCGACATACCCGTTGTCGCGGTTGTCTGGACCTACAACGGCATGAGCGCCGAGGACATGCAAAACCGCATTCTGACGCTCCATCAGCGCCAGCTCGCCTCTCTGGTCGATAACATCTCGCGCATCGAAGCCGTGAGCTACCAGGGCGTGGGCGTGGAGAAGATTTATCTGAGTGAAGGCGCCGACGTCACGCGCGCCGTCTCGCAGCTTGCCAGCAGCGCGCTGGTCGTTCTCAAGTACATGCCCCCGAACATTACGCCGCCGTTGGTATTGCGCTATGGGGCAACCGATGTCCCCATCATTCAGCTCAGCCTCTCGAGCAAGTCGTTGCCCGATACGAAGCTCAATGACCTGGGGCAGAACATCATCCGGCCCGCGCTCGCGGTCGTTCATGGTGCCGAGGTGCCTTATCCCTACGGTGGCAAGCCGCGGGTGATCATGGCGGATTTGGATTCCCAAGCGCTGCAGGCGCGCGGTCTGTCTCCCTCGGATGTAAGCTTGGCCCTGCAGCACCAGAACGTCATTTTGCCTGCGGGCGACGTCAAGATCGGCGACAAAGACTACACGCTGCGAATGAATAACTCGCCCGACGTCATCGAAACCATTAACGCATTTCCCATCAAGCAAATCGACGGTCGCACGGTGTTCATGCGCGATGTGGCGCACGTTCACGATGGCTTTCAGGTGCAAACCAATTCGGTGTCGGTCAACGGCACACCCGGCGCATTGATGGTAATTCGCAAGACCGGCGGTGTCTCGACGCTCGCCGTAATCGACGGGGTACGCGCGGCGCTCGAGGACATCAAGAAGGTCTTACCCGCAGGTGTCTCCGTCAAGGCGTTGTTCGATCAATCCGTATTCGTCAAGGCGGCGCTTAATAGCGTGGCATTGAGTGCCGGCATGGCCGCCGGTTTGACCGCGCTCGTAATCATCTTGTTCCTCGGCAACATGCGCCTGTCGGTGATCATTCTTGCCGCCATTCCCTTGTCGATCATTACCGCCGTGCTGTTCATTTATCTGACCGGTCAAACGCTGAATACCATGACCCTGGGCGGCTTCGCCCTGGCGATCGGCATCTTGGTCGACAACGGAACGGTGGTGATCGAAAACATCGAGCGGCACGTCGGGATGAACGAACCCCTGCGACAGTCCATCGTGCAGGGCGCGAGCGAAGTGGCCGTGCCGACGTTTCTTTCCACCCTGTGCATTTGCATCGTCTTTGTTCCCGTGTTTCTTCTGCAGGGCACGGCAAAATATTTATTTTCGCCGCTGTCGCTCTCAGTCATTGGGGCATTGCTGGCGAGCTTGGCTCTCTCGTTCACCATGGTGCCGGTGCTTTTCGACATGCTCATGCGGCGCACTGTCCATCGATTCGACGCCGAGGCAGAGCACCGCCTCGTCGGGCAGCACGCTCGATCGACGAATCCGCTGGTACGTTTTCAAGGCGCCTTCGAGCGTGGCTTCGAAGGCTTCCGCGAGCAATATCGCAATGCCTTGGCGTGGACCCTTTCCCAGCCGCTGAAGATCTGTGCCGCATTTGGCCTGTTGATGGTCGTGTCTCTCTGCTTATTTCCGTTGCTGGGACGAGATTTCTTTCCCCAAGTCGATGCGGGCCAAATGCGCTTGCACGTACGCGCACCTCCAGGAACCCGCCTGGAAAAAACCCAACAATACTTTGCCGACGTGGAAGCGCAGATCCAGCGCATCGTGGGTAAGGATCAGATCAACGTCATGCTCGACAACATAGGCCTGCCATACAGCGGTATCAATATTGCGTTGAGCGACTCCGCTACCGTGGGGCCGATGGATGGCGAGATATTGATTTCTCTGAATGAGAAGCACGCTCCGACGGCGCGCCTGATCGCGACTCTGCGCCGGGCATTGCCGGCCCACTTCGCGCAGCTGCAGTTCTTTTTCCAGCCGGCTGATATTGTCGATCAGGTGTTGAATTTCGGTCAGCCGGCGCCGATCGATGTCAGGATATCCGGGCCGGATCAGGGCGAGGCGTTCTCGCTGGCAGCGGCGATCGCGCGTGACCTGACGCGCGTGCCGGGGGTCGTGGATTCTCACGTGTTCCAAGTGCCCAATGCGCCGGCGCTGACGGTGGACGTGGACCGGGCGCTGGCGACTCAAGCCGGTGTCACTCAGCAAGAGGCGGCCAACAACGTCCTCGTCGCCACCAACTCGAGCGCGCAGACGGCGCCGAATTTCTGGGTGGACCCTCGCAACAACGTGAGTTATCCCTTGGTGGTGCAGGTGCCGAGCTATCGCATCGGCACCTCGCAAGACCTTGAGACGATGCCGGTGACTTCGGGCGGCGAAAACGGACAGGGTGAGCTGTTGACGAATCTCGCCGCATTTGGCCGCAGCTCCATTGCGCTGGTCACTTCCCAGCTGAATATCCGGCCTGTGTTCGATGTGCATGCCGACGTACAAGGGCGGGACCTCTATTCGGCGGCGCACGATATCGATGCGGTGCTGGCGGCCCACCGGCCGGATGCTTCCAAGGCTTTGAAGGTGACGCTCAGCGGCCAAGTGGAAACCATGCGGGAGAGTTACGCGGGCCTTTTTACGGGAATCGCACTGGCCATCATTTTGGTGTACCTGTTTCTGGTGATGAACTTCCAAAGCTGGATCGACCCGTTGATCGTGCTGATGGCGGTTCCATTCGCGCTGGGCGGAGTGTTGTGGATGCTGTTCCTGTCGCAAACGCCCATGAGCGTGCCGGCGCTCATGGGCACGCTCATGTGCATCGGATTGACCACCGCCAACAGCATTTTGGTCGTGAGCTTCGCCAATCAACGCATGGCGGCGGGAGAGGATGCGCTGCGCGCGGCCGCCTCCGCGGGATACACGCGGTTACGCCCGGTATTGATGACCGCAGGCGCGATGATTCTCGGCATGGTGCCCATGGCCTTAGGGATAGGCGAGGGGGGCGAACAGAACGCTCCCTTGGGGCGTGCCGTGATCGGCGGCTTGTTGTTCGCGACATTCGCCACCCTGATTTTCGTCCCCACGATGTACCGGTTGTTGCGCCGTCGGCCGACTAGAGTTCCCGAGTCAGATCCCATAGGTAGAGCCAATGCAGCGGCATGAAGAATTGCCCGACGATACCTCGCGTAGCGAGGATGGTGCGGTATCCACTGAATTTCGCGCAGGTACCGGCCGGACCTTGAAGATAGGCGCAGGAATCGCCGCGGCCATCCTGGTGTTTTGCTTCTTCGCCGTCATGCTGATCCGCGTCATCGAGGCGCACTCGCTGAAGAAGGGCGCGGAGACAGCGTTCTCCGCCGCGCCGCCGGTTGATGTCGTCACCGCCCGTCCTGCCTCCATAGGACAAGACCTCGTGCTTCCCGGTCAGACGGCGGCTTGGTTTGAAACAACCCTCTATGCACGCGTCAGCGGCTACGTGGCGAAGTGGATGGTGGATATCGGCGATCATGTAAAAAAAGGGCAAGTGCTGGCAACCATCGAGACGCCGGAATTGGATGCCGAACTCAGTGCCGCCAAGGCGCAGTTAAAGACCTCCGAGGCACAGGCTGTGGCGCGCCAAGCCGAGGCCGAATTCAGCAAGAGCACCAACGAACGTTGGCGTGATTCGCCGAAGGGCGTGGTTTCGGATCAGGAACGCGAATCGAAGAAGGCGGACTATGAAAGCTCAGTCGCGCGCCTCCTCGCAGCCAAGGCACAGGTTGCCTTGGATAAATCGAAGGTTGAGCAATACAGCGCACTGGCGCAGTTCAAGCAAGTTGTGGCGCCGTTCGACGGCACCATCACCGAACGCAAAATTGACATTGGCAATCTGGTGAGCGCCGGCAGCGGATCGAGCACAACTTCGCTGTATCGCATGGCGCAAACCGATCCCTTGCGGGTATTCGTCGACGTGCCGCAAAGTGCGGCCATGGAGCTGATGAAGTCCGGCGTGCCGGCAGAAATCCGCTCCCCGGGATCCTCCGGAGGGGTGTTCACCGGAAAAATCACCCGCTCGTCCGAGTCCATCAACTCGCAGGCTCGAACGATGCGAGTGGAAGTTGACATGCCCAATGCGACTCACGCGTTGCTGCCGGGGACTTACGTCAATGTCGCGTTCCGGCTGCAACCCCGAGGACTGGTGGAAGTCCCTGCTGCGGCGCTGGTCTTTCGCCCGAACGGCACTCAGGTTGCACGGGTCGACGCGGACGGCAAGATTGATTTTCAGAATGTCACCATCGCCCGCGACAATGGCAGCCTGGTTGAGCTGGGGTCGGGAGTTCAACCCGGCGATCGCCTGGTTTTGAATATCAGCAGCCAGATAGCAGCCGGCCAACGGGTGACGGCCACCGACGGCGAGGTTGCGGCCGGCAGAAATGCTGGCGCAACTTTGAACGGTAATTCGCCGTGAAAGCCGTTGCGTCGAGCTTTCTTTGCCTACTCGCCGCCTTGGCGGGATGTGCAGTAGGCCCGAACTACCGTGTACCTAAGCCCGATACGCCGCCCGAGTTCGCCGCGGCAACGACGCTAAGTTCGGCGCCTTCGGCGAGCGTGCCTGCCCCGGATCTTGCAAGCTGGTGGCGCTCACTCGAGGATACGGAACTCAACTCTCTGGTCGAGCGCGCGATCAAGTCCAATCCGGACTTGGAGATTGCCTTGACGAGGCTGCAACAAGCGCGCACCTACGAGGCCGTCGTCGTAGGCCATGCCGTGCCCGAACTCGACGCCACCGCTGCCGCCGGACGCGGCACCGGGTCGGACCTGACGCGCGGCCGCGCCCAGCAAGCTCTAAGGTCAGCAGACAACTCGGCCGGCCTGCAGCACATCAATACGATAGCGGGATTCGATGCGGTATGGGAACTCGACCTCTTCGGCAAATTCCGCCGCGAGATCGAGGCGGCGCGCTATGACATGCAAGCCGCCGCCGCCGCACGCAATGCGGTAATCACTTCCATAGTCGCCGACGTGGTGCGTGCCTACGTCGATCTACGCGGGTTTCAAACACAGGTCGGCATACTAAAAAACGCGAGTGACGTCTTGCGCGAGTCCCTCCGAATCGTAAACATCCGTTATGAGCGCGGAATTACCAACGAGCTGGATGTGGTGCTGGCGCGGCGGGAACTCGATACCGTAGAAGCGCAAATTGCGCCCCTAAACGCTCAAGTTAATGCGCTGCAATACACTCTGGCCGTTTTGGTGGGCGGGTATCCGGAGACTATCGTGCAGGAACTCTCGGCGCCGAACCTGATCCCCTCCATGCCCGCGCCAGTCGCGTACGGTGTACCGCTGGACCTGTTGAAGCGCCGGCCGGATATCCAACAGGCTGAGCGGGAGCTGGCAGCGGCGACCGCGCGTATCGGTGTCGCGACGGCAGAGCTCTTCCCGCAGGTAACGCTGGTAGGCTCGATCGGTTCGCAAGGACAAGGGTGGGGCACCGCGCCAAGCGTCGCGCAGCACATCTGGTCATTCGGACCCGGAGCCGTTTGGCCGCTGCTGGATTTCGGTGCGCTCGATGCCAAAGTAGACATCGCTCGCTTGGCTGCCCACGCCAGTCTTGTAAATTATCGCAAAACCATATTGACCGCCGTGCAGGAAGTCGATACCGCGCTGGATGCTTACAACGCCCAGCAGGACCGATTGACGAACTTGGGTGATGCGATGCTGGCAGCCCAACGCGCCGTCGATCTGGCAAAGGCAAGATACGATCGCGGCTTGACCGATTTCCTGAATGTCGTGGATGCCGAAAGGCAGTTTTATACACTTCAGGAGCAATATGCGGCGGGGCAAGTCACCCAAGGCGAAGAGTTCGTTCGCCTCTACAAGAACCTAGGAGGCGGCTGGCAAAACTACCAAGCGATTCCGGATATCCGGCGCCCGCAGCCCGCAATCATTGCCGCTTTTAGGCGCACTTTGCGAAATTCGGCGCCTTGATTTTCGTCACGCGACCTGTTGCGAAAAAGACACACTGGTAGTTGATGTTTTTAACACTTGTGATATATGTACGTCCGTGTCCCTGAGCCGGTAATATTGCGGACAAAAGACAACGTCACATTGTTGTAACAATACGTCGATTAAATCCAACAATCGAAAACGCGGGAGTGAATGCAATGCTTAAGTTTCAAGTGCGTAAGCCCATCCTGGCTGCGATGGGAGCCTGCGCCGCCATTTGCGCCGCGCCGGCCGTCGTCCTTGCCGACGACGCCCAAGATATCCAGCAGCTCAAAGAACAAGTTCGCCAGATGCAGCAAAAAATCGATCGGATGAGCGCGGGGCAAGGTACCGGGCAAACCGGCACCGTCGCGCCGCCCGCTAAGGCGAACCAGGGCACGCAAGCCACTGACGAGGTGAAGCGAAAGGAAACCCCGGCGCTCACCTTCGCCGGCATTACCCTCTACGGCACCGTGGACATCGGAGTCGAGTACGTTTCGCACGGCGCTCCCTTGAGCCAACTCTGGGGTCCGGGGTTGCCGTCCTTCATTCAAAGCTTCAGCAATCATTCGATCACGACGGTGAACGGCAATGGTTTGAGCCAATCAAAAGTCGGCATATCCGGTGTCGAGCCGATTCCCGGCGTTCTCGACTTGACCGGTATCTTCAGGTTGGAGACCGGGTTCAACCCCTGGAATGGAAGGCTGGTCGATGGACCGGGGTCTCTGGCGCTCAACAACGGCAAAGCGGTATCAGTAAGGGCGTCCGCGGGTGACTCCAGCCGTGCCGGTCAATGGCTGAACGGCGTCGCGTTCGCGGGTTTCAGCTCCAAGAGTTACGGCACGCTGACATTCGGACGCCAGAACGGATTGATGCTCGACATGCTCACCAAGTATGATCCCCAGCTGCAGGCCCAAGCCTTCTCGCCCATCGCTCTGTCCGGCACGTCGGGTGGGTTGGGCGACACTCAAAGCAACCGTCTCGATAACTCGGTGAAGTACGTACTGCAGGTGGGCCCTGGGCGGATCGCGCTGATACACGGGTTCGGCAGCGACGGCGGCGTACCGCAAAACTCGAACGAGGTCAGCGTCGGCGCCGACTATGCAGGCTTCTCCTTCGATGCCCTGTGGGGTGTAGTCCACGGCGAAGTCGCCGCTTCGTCCTTGAGCGCGGCGCAAGTCCTGACTATCCAGGGACTCGGGTATAGCTCCTCCAATACGTTGGCGGCGACGGTTTCGGATAACACCGGTTATTCGCTGCAAGCGAGCTACAACGCCAAAGACTTTTTCCCGGTCAAGTTCTACGCCGGTTGGGAACGCATCAAATACAACAATCCGGCACACACGGATGCGGTGGGCACCATAGACATCGGCGGCTATGTTCTGGGTGTGGTCAACAACACTGCGTACACGCACCAAAGGATCTTGCAGATCTCCTGGATCGGCGCGCGCTGGTCGGTTACGCCGGACTTTGACTTGACCGCCGCGGGTTACGGGTATAACCAGAAGAGCAACGCGGCCAATGGCTGCCGCAACGCCAGCGCAGGGACGTGCGCCGGTGAGCTGGCCGACATCTCATTGGTGGCCGACTATCACTTTACCAAGCGTTTCGACAGCTACCTCGGCGTCAACTGGTCCCGGGTTCAAAACGGTCTCGCGTCCGGGTTCCTCTTCACGTCTGAATACAGCCCGATGGCGGGTGTGCGCTTTAACTTCTAAATCCCAGCCGGGTGCGGTTCATGGCTCGCCATGAACCGCCTCGCCGGCCGCGCCTCTCCCCGGCCCCCCTTCTCGACATCTGTGTCCTCACACGCGTAGGATCCCTCTCCAGGCAGACGCACTTAGGGACCCGCATGAACGCTACAGAAAAAAAACGCGGCGGTTGGAGCTGGTGGTACCTGCTCTTCGTTATCCAGTTTGCAGTCGCTCTCTGGCCTCCTCTTTACAACAGAGCCGAGCCCTACCTGTTGGGGATTCCGTTCTTTTATTGGTTCCAGCTGCTCTGGGTGATCGTCAGCGCGGTATTCACGGCGATCGTCTATTTCGCCGTAGAAGAATAAAAAAAGTCATAGGGGACGCTCGTGGCAGAAGTGAACTGGGTCGCACTGACGATTTTCGTAGTGTTGTTTGGCTTCATTACGTGGTTGGGTTTTGCCGCGGCCCATTGGCGCAAGGGCGATCTCGACCTGCTGCATGAATGGGGCTTGGGCGGCAGGCGCTTCGGCACCCTGATTACCTGGTTTCTGGTCGGCGGGGACGTGTACACCGCGTACACCTTCATCGCGATTCCGGCGCTGGCATTCGGCGCGGGGGCGGTGGCCTTCTTCGCCGTGCCTTACACCATCATCATTTATCCGCTGATGTTTTTGATCTTTCGCAGGCTGTGGAATGTCTGCAGCAAGCACGGCTACATCACCGCCGGCGACTTCGTCAAAGGCCGCTTCGGCAATCGCTGGCTAGCCTTGGCGGTCACGGTAACCGGCATCGTCGCCACCATGCCCTACATCGCGCTGCAGCTGGTAGGCTTGCAGGTGGTCATCGGTGCACTCGGTATCTCCGGTACCGGACTCATGGCCGATTTGCCGCTATTCATCGCCTTCGTGATATTGGCGGCCTTCACCTATTCGAGCGGCTTGCGCGCGCCGGCATCCATTGCCATCGTCAAGGACATTTTGATTTACGTTACGGCCATCGCCGCGGTCATTGTCATCCCGTATGAGCTGGGCGGGTTCGGCAAAATATTCTCCTCGGTGCCGGCGCAGAAACTGCTGTTGGCGGTCCCCGGTCCCAATACCACCGGCTCGTACAGCGGCTATGCCACGCTCGCCCTGGGTTCGGCGCTGGCGCTATTCCTCTATCCGCATTCACTCACCGGCATCTTGAGCGCCAGCAGCGGAAAGGTGATTCGCCGCAACGCCGCCATGCTGCCGGGATACACCTTCATGCTGGGTTTGCTGGCGCTGTTCGGTTTCTTCGTCATCGCCAGCGGCGTGGACAAGCTGCCGGAATATGCCGCCGGCTTCAAACAGTTCGGCAATAACTTTGCCGTGCCCGCGCTGCTGCTGCATAGCTTTCCGGCCTGGTTTGCCGGCGTTGCGTTCGCGGCCATCGGCATCGGCGCGCTGGTGCCGGCGGCGATCATGTCGATCGCGGCCGCCAATCTGTATACGCGCAACATTCATCGCGAGTTCATCAACAAGAACCCCACCGACAAGCAAGAGTCGCATGTTGCGAAATTGACCTCGCTCATCGTCAAGGTGGGTGCGCTGGTTTTCATTTTATTCGTGCCGACGCAATACGCCGTCCAACTGCAGCTGCTGGGTGGAATCTGGATCATCCAAACGCTGCCGCCGGTCATGCTGGGCGCCTATACGCGGTGGTTCAATTCCTGGGCGCTGCTCATCGGTTGGGCCGTGGGCACCTTTGCAGGCACCTGGATGGCCATCGCCGTAAAACTGACCAATACGTATCCTCTGCACATCGGCAGTTATACGATCCCGGGATATAGCGCCGTGTACAGCGTGATTCTCAATTTGGCCGTGGCCGCTATCCTGACGCCGGTGTTCAACGCCTTGGGCACAAACAAGGCACGCGTCGACCAAACAGTGGCGGCTGACTATCACGCCTGAGAGGCTTAGGACGCGGCGCAGTGCGGTAAAGCCTTGTTTCAATTAACCTGTCACAAAACTGTCACACTTCGTCTCGATAATCGCTCATCGACCCAAGCCGAGGGGCTTAGGCCCAAACGCGGGTACCAACTGGGAGCGGCCATATGAGAACTTATAAGCGCCTATTTATTTTAGGCATCGCAGCCTGTTTGAGCGTCGCGGCCGCAGCCGCCGACATCTCTGGCGCGGGGGCAACATTCCCCTATCCGATTTACGCTAAATGGGCGGATGCCTACAAGAAACTGACCGGTATCGGGCTCAACTATCAGTCGATCGGATCGGGCGGCGGAATTAAACAGATCAAGGCGAAGACCGTGACTTTCGGCGCCTCCGACATGCCTTTGAAGCCCGATGATTTGAAGGCCTCGGGTCTGATCCAGTTCCCCATGATCATCGGCGGCGTGGTCCCGGTGGTCAACATCAAGGGCGTTTCACCCGGCCAGCTGCATTTGGACGGAGCGACCATTGCCAGCATCTACTTGGGCGAAATCACGCAGTGGAATGATGCGGCCATCAAAAAACTCAATCCCAAACTGACTTTGCCGACCACGGCGATTGCGCCCGTGTATCGCTCGGACGGCTCCGGAACGAACTTTTTGTTCTCGGATTACCTGTCCAAGGCGAGCCCGAAATTTCAATCGAGCATCGGCGCGAACACCTCGGTGCAATGGCCCGCAGGTATAGGCGCCAAGGGTAACGAGGGCGTGGCAAACATGACCACACAGACCGATGGCGCCATCGGTTACGTCGAATATGCCTACGCCAAGCAAAACAAGATGTCCTATGCCTCGTTGACCAACAAAGCCGGCAACGCCGTCGACCCGAGCGCCGAAACATTCCAGGCCGCCGCGGCCAACGCCGATTGGGCGCACGCTGATAGCTTCTACGTTATATTGACGGACCAAGCCGGCGCCAAGAGCTGGCCCATCACCGGTGCGAGCTTCATCCTCGTTTACAAACAACCGGATGATCCGGCAGCGGTCGCCGAAGCGTTGAAATTCTTTGCGTGGGCCTTCAAGGATGGTGCCAGCATGGCGGCCGAGCTTGACTATGTGCCCTTGCCTGCGGCATTGATCGCCGAGGCGAAAAAGGCCTGGGCCACGCAAATCAAAACGGCGGACGGCAAACCCGTGTGGCACGAATAGGCGTTTCGCGAATTAGCTAGCCACGATTTGGGTAGTTAAGATACGGTCGAGCCCGGCGTAGCCCTATGCCGGGCTCGACGTATTTATGGCAGGAGCGGGAGCGGAACTCACACGTGGCGATCATCGATCCGCGGCACGCCGCGAAGCAGCTGATTTACGAGAGGATATTTCGATCCGCCACTTTCATAGCGGCGATATTGGTGTTGTTGATTCTGGGCGGCGTAGCGGTCTCGCTGTTACGCGGCGCCTGGCCTGCCTTGTCCCACTTTGGATTCTCGTTCATCAACCGCGAGATTTGGAATCCCGTCACCGATCAGTTCGGTGCGCTCGCGCCGATCTACGGCACGGTGATGACATCGCTCATCGCCATGCTGATCGCCGTTCCCACGGGATTCGGGATAGCGCTCTTTTTGACGGAACTGTGTCCACCACTGCTTAAAAGACCCATCGGTGTCGCGGTGGAATTATTGGCGGCGGTGCCGAGCATCATATTCGGCATTTGGGGATTGTTCGTGCTGGCGCCGGTGCTGCAACGGCACGTGCAGCCGTGGCTCATCGGCACATTCGGCGACCTCCCGGTCATGGGCCATTTATTCAAGGGGCCGCCATACGGAATAGGCATTCTGACGGCAGGCGTCGTGCTCGCCATCATGGTGTTGCCCTTTATCGCCGCCACCATGCGCGACGTGTTCGACACCGTGCCGCCGATGCTCAAGGAATCCGGTTACGGTCTCGGTGCAACCACGTGGGAAGTCATGTGGAATGTGGTCGTGCCCCATTCGCGGGTGGGCATCGTCGGCGGCGTCATGCTGGGCCTGGGGCGTGCACTCGGCGAAACCATGGCGGTGACCTTCGTGATCGGCAACGCGCACCGCATCAGTTCTTCGCTGCTTGCCCCTGGAACCACCATTTCATCGTCAATCGCCAACGAGTTCACCGAAGCGGTAGGAGACCTTTATACCTCCTCGCTCATTGCGCTCGGGCTGCTCTTGTTTCTCATCACCTTCACCGTGATTGCCGCCGCCCAGGCCATGCTGCGCAGGCTGGAACGTCGTTCGGGGGTGGTCGCGTGAATCGGCGGATGCGGCGTAAAATCAAGAACGGCGCATTTCTGTCGCTTTCCTTAATCGCCACCCTGACCGGTCTTGCCTGTTTAGCCGCGATTTTATTTACGCTGATATCGAACGGCGTCTCGGGCCTGTCGGGCCGCATATTTACGCAGATGACCCCGCCGCCGGGCAGTCAAGGCGGGCTGCTCAACGCGATTTACGGCAGCGGCGTCATGACGCTGCTCGGAATTCTAATCGGCTCGCCAATCGGCGTGCTGGCGGGAACTTACTTGGCGGAATACGGCCGAACCTCTCGACTCAGCACGGCGATTCGTTTCATCAACGATGTGCTCTTGAGTGCACCTTCGATCATTATCGGCCTATTCATCTATGAGATCGTCGTGGTCAAAATGGGGCATTTTTCGGCCATCGCCGGCGCATTGGCGTTGGCGGTGCTGGCCATTCCCGTCACCTTACGCACCACCGAAGACATGCTGAACCTCGTACCCATCGGGATGAAGGATTCATCCGCGGCGCTGGGCGCGTATCCGTGGCGCACGATTTTGAGCGTACTCTATCCGGCCGCGCGCAGCGGCATCGTCACTGGATTGCTCCTCGCGATCGCCCGCATCAGCGGCGAGACGGCGCCGCTGTTGTTCACGGCACTCAACAATCAGTTCTGGAGCACCAATTTAAATGCGCCGATGGCGAATTTGCCGGTGGTGATTTTTCAATTCGCTTTGAGTCCTTACAAGGACTGGCAGGATCTGGCGTGGGCCGGCGCGCTGATCATCACCGCGACCATTCTGATTTTAAGTATTTCCGCGCGAGTAATATTGGCCTTGTTGCAAGCAGACCGGGGCTCGGGCCGATGATTCCCTCAACCAAACCGCCGAAGCATTTGAAAATGCGCGTGCCGCATCCGCTCTCTGCGGAACCGGTGCAAGATTTGGGGCCCCCAAAAATCGAGGTTCGCTCGCTTAACTTCTACTACGGCGCCGAGCGGGCGCTGCAAAACATCAATATGACGCTCGCCGATCGCTCCATTTCGGCCTTCATAGGCCCGTCGGGCTGCGGCAAATCGACGCTCCTGCGCGTGATGAATCGGATGTATGCCCTATATCCGGGGCAGCGAGCCGAGGGGGAAGTGCGGATTGGCGGCCAGAATATCTTAAGTCCGTCCGTGGACATTGCCGAGCTTCGCTACCACGTCGGTATGGTGTTTCAAAAGCCCACGCCGTTTCCCATGTCGGTGTTCGACAACGTCGCCTTCGGTCTGCGCCTGGCGGGCGGCGTTCGAGGCGCCGATTTAAAAGCACGCGTCGAATCGGCATTGCGCGATGCCGCCATTTGGGATGAGGTGAAGGATAAGCTCAACGCCGACGGGCGCAGCCTTTCGGGCGGCCAGCAACAACGGCTGTGCATCGCGCGCGCGATTGCCGTGCAGCCCGAAGTCCTTCTCCTCGACGAACCCACGGCGGCGCTCGATCCTATCTCGACGCTGCGCGTCGAAGAGACCCTGCAGGCGCTGCGGGAGAAGTACTGCATCGTGATGGTGACGCACAATTTGCAGCAAGCGGCCCGCGTCTCCAACGTCACCGGGTTCATGTACATGGGCGAGTTGGTGGAAATAGGTCCATCGAGCGGGATTTTCACCTCTCCCAAGAATCGCAAGACCGACGATTACATCACCGGGCGTTTCGGCTAGCCTCGCATGAACAACACGCCCACGGTGCTGCGGGACAATGTACCCGATCCTGTGATGAGCGCGCGCAACGTCACCGTCAGTTACGGCGACAAGTGCGCGGTCCGAAATGTCAGTCTTGATATAGGGCGCAATCAAGTTCTCGCCCTGATCGGGCCGTCGGGCTGCGGAAAGTCTACGTTCCTGCGCTGCCTGAATCGAATGAACGATACGATTCCCAGCGCGCGCGTCGATGGCACCATCACGTTGGACGGACAGAACATCTACGATAAAATGCAGGATGTAGCGCAGCTACGTGCGCGCGTCGGGATCGTCTTTCAAAAACCTACGCCGTTTCCGCACTCGATTTACGCCAATGTTGCTTACGGTCCGCGAATTCATGGTTTGACCAAGGATCGCGCCGACATGGATGAATTGGTGCGAACCAGCCTGGCGCGGGCGGGCTTGTGGGAAGAAGTCAAAGACCGCCTGTCGACACCCGGTACCAGTCTCTCGGGCGGCCAGCAGCAACGTCTCTGCATCGCGCGCACGATTGCGGTCAATCCCGAAGTGATCTTGATGGATGAGCCGACTTCGGCGCTGGATCCGATCGCCAGCGCCAAGATCGAAGACCTGATCGATGAGTTGCGCGAGAACTATGCGATCGCGATCGTGACCCATAATATGCAACAGGCCGCGCGCGTCTCGCAGCGCACCGCCTATTTTCACCTTGGCGATCTGATCGAGGTCGGCCCGACCGATCGGGTTTTCACCAATCCCCAGCAAAAACTCACCGAAGACTACATCACGGGCCGATTCGGTTAGA
>JAXDQK010000017.1:0-9027 GCA_034667905.1 Gammaproteobacteria bacterium
GCGATGTTGGTGCCCCGCTCCAGCTGGTCTTGCACCGAGCCGCGTCGGCGGTTGATGTCGCCGATCACATCGCCCAGATAGTCTCCCGGCGTGACGGTCTCGACCTTCATCACCGGTTCCAGCAGGATCGGTGCAGCCTTGCGAATACCCTCGCGGAAAGCTGCTTTGGCGGCGATTTCAAATGTCATCGCGTTCGAATCGACGTCGTGGAAGCTTCCATCGATCAAAGTCGCTCGGAAATCAACCGTCGGATAGTGAGCCAGTACCCCATCTTCCTTTTGCACCTTGAGTCCCTTCTCGACCGAGGGCACAAATTCTCGCGGTACCGATCCGCCCACGGTCTCATCGACGAACTCGAAGCCCTTGCTCCGCTCCATCGGCTCGAACACGATCCACACTTCGGCAAACTGGCCGGAACCGCCGGTTTGCTTTTTGTGAATGTACTGTTCTGTGATTTTTTTGGTGATGGTTTCGCGATACGCGACTTGGGGTTCGCCCATGGTCCCTTCCACCCCGAACTCCGTGCGCATGCGGTCCAATGTGACCTCTAAATGCAGTTCGCCCATGCCGCGCAGAATGGTTTGACCTGTGTCGCGATCAGTCTCCAGATGCAGCGAGGGATCGGCGCGAACCATCTTGCCGAGCGCGCTGCCGAACTTCTCCTGCTCGGACTTGTTCTTTGCCTTAACCGACACGCTGATAACCGGTTCCGGAAAGCGCATGCGTTCCAGCACCACCGGGTTCGCCGAGTCACACAGCGTATCGCCGGTTTCCGTATCGGCGAGGGACACGAGGGCAATGATGTCGCCCGCACGCGCTTCTTCCACCGGATTGGCCTCCTTGGCAAACATCTCAACCATTCGGCCGATCTTTTCGCGCTTGCCGCGTGTGGAATTGAGCACCGAGGCGCCCTTGGTCAGCACGCCCGAATACACACGGATGAACGTCAGCGCGCCGTAGATGTCGTTGATGACCTTAAACGCGAGCGCAGAGAAAGGCTCGTCGTCCGAAGTCGCGCGCTCGCCGATCGGCTCGCCGTCGGCGTCAACCGTCTTGATGGAGGGCACGTCCGTGGGCGCCGGCAAATAATCGACGACGGCATCCAGCACCTGCTGCACGCCCTTGTTCTTGTATGAGGAGCCGCACAGCACGGGGGTAAAGGCGGAATTCAAGGTTCCCTTGCGCAAGCACGCGCGCAAAATGTCACCGGACGGCACGGTGCCATGGGTAAGGAAGGCTTCCATGGCTTCGTCGTCCTGCTCCAGACAGGTATCGACCAACTCCGTGCGGAATTGAGTGACATTGTTGAGGAGCTTGCGGTCGCTCGGCACCGTGATGTGCAATCTATCGGCCAGATCAGGCGTCACTTCCAGCACCTTCCATTCGGCATCCTTGTCGTCCGAATCCCAGACAAGTGCTTTCATTTCCACGAGGTCGACCATGCCCTTGAAATTATCTTCCGACCCGATCGGAATCTGCACGGGCAGGGGCCTGGCGCCCAAGCGCTTCTGGATCATGTCGACGCAGCGCAGGAAATTGGCGCCGCTGCGATCCATTTTATTGACATAACAAATACGCGGAACGCCGTAATTGTCGGCAAGGCGCCAGTTAGTTTCGGATTGCGGTTCAACCCCCGCCACGCCGTCGAACACCACGACCGCGCCGTCGAGTACGCGCAGCGATCGATTGACCTCGATGGTGAAATCAACGTGTCCCGGCGTGTCGATCAGGTTGATTTTTTTGTCGCGCCAAAACGCGGACACGGCGGCGCTTTGAATCGTGATGCCGCGCTTCTGTTCCTGCTCCAGATAATCGGTCGTAGTGGAAGTCTTCAGATCCTTGGTATCGTGGATATCGATGATCGTGTGCTTACGCCCCGTGTAATACAGGATGCGCTCTGTCGTCGTGGTCTTCCCGGCGTCGACGTGGGCAATGATGCCGATATTGCGAATATCGGAAAGGGGGGTAGTGCGGGCCATAGCAAAATTCCGTAAGTTACAGGTAAAAATTGGGGGGCCTGGAGGCCGGATCAAAAGCCGGGTATTTTGCCACGGCGTCCTAGTGCGTGTCGAAAAAAGAACGATGTTATGCCGCAGTGCCCTAATTCAAGGCCTTCGGCTCAGCGCTGATGGAGAGCGCGGTTACTTGACGCTGTAGCCCCGACCTTCGAGGCAAGCGGCTTGGGCTCGAAGGTAGCTCGAGCGATTGCCGCCGGCTGAACCCCCGCCGGGCTGGGTCGGGTCAAATCCGGTTTGAGATACGGCCCAGCGATGGCACTCGAACTTGTCTTTGCCCAACTGCTCCTCGCTTTGTCCGTTCTTTGGATAGGCGATTAGATCCGTGGGGGCGGCCGCCGCCTGGCCGCTCATTGCCGTCGGGCTGCGCACCGGGTTGGCGATCCCGGCAGGCGGGGCCACTGTTTGGTACTGGCCTACGTCGCTGTTCCAAATGAAGTAATTATTGTCGGCGTAATAATAAGGAACCCCGCCCCACCAATAGGTCGAGTAATAGTACGGAAGGCTCGAGAAATAAAGACCGAGCCCCAGCGCACCTAATCCCCAGCCCCAACCCCAGCCGCCGTGCCAACCGTAACCACCGTGCCACCCTCCGCCGTGCCAGCCACCCCCGTGCCAGCCACCGCCGCCGTGCCAGCCTCCTCCGTGGCCGCCGCCGCCATGCCACCCACCGCCGTGCTGGGCGAAGGCGGGAGTCACCGAGGCCAACGCAACCAATGCGCAGAGGGACAAGGAGAATGAACGCAAGCTTTTAGGATTTTTCATAAGGCTACCCTTAACCAGCCGGCCCCAATGGCAACTGACTAGATTATAGACTCGCCGGACGCCCTGCGGTTCCTGGGGTACCGGTTCCGGGAACACAGTGAGACTGGAGTCACGATTGCTGCGTTAATCTCATGCTCCTGTAGTATTGATCGTTAGGGAAACAGCTCCTAACAACGGGGACGATATGGGAAATGGGGATGGCTCTTCTTCGCTGAGCCGGCGTCAGCTTTTGCAGATGATTGGGTCCACTGCGGGCAGTGCCGCGATGTACCAGGCCATGAGCAGTCTCGGATTTGCAGCCGAATCGCCTTACCACGGGCCGACGGACCTGCAAGGGGCGCCAAAGGGTGCCTCCATTTTAATTCTCGGTGCCGGAATGGCCGGCATGACGGCCGCATTTGAGCTGCGCAAGGCCGGTTACAAGGTCCAAATTCTCGAATACAACGGGAGGCCAGGTGGACGCAACTGGAGCCTGCGTGGCGGCGATAGCTATACCGAGATGGGCGGCCTCACGCAGCAGTGCGAATTCGATAAAGACTTGTACATCAACCCCGGTCCGTGGCGCATTCCCTATCACCACCACGGGATGATGCATTACGCCAAACTCTTAGGCGTTCCTCTCGAGCCTTTTTGCCAGGTCAATTACAACGCCTATTTACACAGCAGCCAGGCCTTCGGCGGCAAGCCGCAGCGTTTTCGCGAGGTCAAAGCGGATTACCACGGCCATGTCGCCGAGTTGCTGGCCAAGGCCACGCGGCAGAAGGCTCTGGACGCCTCCGTGAGCAAGGAGGACCAGGAGATACTGCTGGAGTCGCTGCGTCATTGGGGAACCCTGGATAATGACTACACGTATGTCTCGAGCGATGCGGTCAGCGACCGGCGGGGTTATGAGAAAGATCCAGGCGGCGGCTTGAGTGCGCGGCCCATACACTCGAAGCCCGTAGCCCTTCGCGATCTCCTAGAGTCGGGCCTTTGGCAGGGTCTTCCGAACGGCGATGCTTTTGATATGCAAACGGCGCTGTTCCAGCCTGCAGGCGGCATGGGGCGAATCGGCGAAGCGTTCGGCAGGGAGCTTAACCCTGTCATCCGCTACCACAGCAAAGTGACCGAGATCCACCAGGATGACAAAGGCGTCACCGTCACATTCACGGACAGCCGCACAGGCGGAACCCAACCAACGCTTCGCGCCGATTGGTGCTTGTGCACCATTCCCTTGCCGGTGCTAGCCCAAATTCCGATGAATGTGGGCCCAGGCCTGGCATCGGCAATCTCCGCGGTTCCCTATGCTGCGGCGATCAAGGTGGGACTGCAGTTCAAGCGGCGCTTCTGGGAAGAGGACGAACACATCTTTGGCGGCATTACATATACCGATCTGCCGATCATGAATATCGGTTATCCGAATACGGGATTCCAAAGCGGCGGCAAAGGGGTGCTGTTGGGGGCGTACATGTGGGGCATGAACGCCATGCAATTCACCGCCATGACGCCGCAGGAACGCGTGCAGAGAGTGGTCGACTACGGCAGCCAAATTCACCCGCAATATCACAAGGAATTCGAGAACGGGGTGGCCGTAGCCTGGCACCGTTCGCCCTTTACCATGGGCTGTTTCGGTATGTGGAGCTCGGATACCCGCGCCAAGCATTACGATGACTTGTGCCAAATCGACGGGCGTATCGCGCTCGCCGGCGAGCACGCCTCTTATCTTGGCGGCTGGCAGGAAGGAGCGGTCACCTCGGCGCTCGACGCTATCGGTCGCTTGCACATGCGGGCCGTAGCGCAGGGGGGCCGCGCATGAGAAGCACTCTTGCGATGCTCCTTGTCGTGGCTGCAGCGAGTAGCTATGCGGACAGTCCTTTGTTCACATCCCGTGCGGCAATCGGATCGTTGAATGGCGAGCAAATCTATGACCATATATGTCAGGGCTGCCATATGCCCGGCGGCGTTGGAGCGATTGGCGCCGGTGCATATCCGAAGCTTGCGGCGAACAAGAAGCTCGTATCTTGGGAGTTCGTGGCGCTGACGGTTCTTAACGGCCGAAGTGGCATGCCGCCCTTCGGTCAGCCGGCGGATCACCAACAATCCCGGGCGACGCATTTGACTGATGCCCAAATCGCCGACGTGGTCAATTACGTACGCTCTCATTTCGAGAATAAATACAAGACAAATGTGACGGCCCGAGAAGTCGCAATGCTGCCGCATCCGGCCGCTGAACTCATTGGGCCTCAATAGGCCGGGCCGCAACCTTGCGCGAGTACGCCGGTACTCACCACCGTAAGATGCACTTCGCCATCGAACGGAGACTGTCATGCGAATCCATTTTGGTATTGTGATCGTCACGGGCGCCTTGAGTATGGCGCCGGTAGGAACCGCTCTGGCGCACGGCGGCGGTTCGATGCCGAGCGGCGCTTCCGGCGTGCCCGCGGGTTCGCAGCGCAGCCCTGAGGATGCGGCAAAGGCCGCCTACAATAACGGCGTGCGCAGCATCAAGAAGGCGCAGGAATCGGACGCGGATGCGGCGAAGGCTTCGACGCCGGAAAAGGCGGACAAGGCTCGCGAAAAGGCGCAAAAATATTATCGCGAGTCATTGGCCTCATTTATCGATGCCGTGGGTGCGCAGCCGGCCCTGTATCAAGCCTGGAATTATCTCGGATTCGCCAACCGCCATCTGGGCAACTATCAGGACGCCCTCGCCGCCTATGCCAAGGCACTCGACATAAACCCGAACTATCCGGACGCGATCGAGTATCGCGGCGAAGCCTATCTGGGACTGAACCAGATCGAGGAAGCCAAGGGTGCATACATGGCGCTGTTTCGGGATTCGCGCCCCCTCGCCGACGAATTGATGACGGCGATGCATCACTGGGCCGACGCGCGTCGGCAAGACGCGCAAGGCCTGTCCAGCGCGGACGTCGAGGCTTTCACAAAGTGGATGGACGAACGCGCGGGAATCGCGTCGCAGACCGCCTCGCTCGCCATCGGCGCAAGGCTGCCCTGGAGCCAGGGACGGTAAATTCGCCACTCATTCATTGTGCTAGCAGCGTGCACGGCGATTTTCGCCGTGCACGCCGCCGATGATTCAAGGGCGAATACTTACGACTGGCATTTGCCGCCTGGATTTCCGCAACCGGCTGTTCCTGCAAATAACCGAATGTCCGCCGAAAAAGTGGCTCTCGGACGCCGCCTCTTTTTCGAAATCCGATTATCCTCGACGGGCCGATATTCCTGTGCGACTTGCCATCGGCCGGAACTCGCGTTCACCGACGCCAGAGCGCATGCGTTAGGAGCGAGCGGCGAGTCCGTGCGGCGCAGCGCGATGTCGCTGGCCAATGTGGCGTACAACCCCGCCTTTACGTGGGGCAGTACCAAGGTGCGCTCGCTTGAATCCCAGATGCGTCAACCCCTTTTCAATCGACATCCGGTCGAAATGGGTCTCAAGGACGACGGCTCGCCGGCCATGGCGAAACTGTCGGCCGATGCCGGCTATCGCGCGCAATTCGCCGGCGCATTTGCAGGCGATGGAACAGCGCTCTCCCTGGATCACATCATCAAGGCCATCGCCGCGTTTGAACGTACCTTGATTTCCGGCCGCTCGCCGTTCGACCGGTATATATTTGACGATGACGGGACGGCGATGCCGGACTCGGCGAAGCGCGGCATGGATCTTTTCTTTTCCGTCCGGGTTGGGTGCGTTCAATGCCATTCGGGACTGAATTTCTCAGGATCGCTGGTTTACCAAGGTCATGAGTCGGATGCCGCCTCATTTGCCAACAATGGGCTTTATCCAACCGCTGATCGAGGCTTGTTTGAAGTGACCCATCGGGCAAAAGATTTAGGAAAGTTTCGAGTTCCGACCTTGCGCAACATCGCGCTCACCGCGCCCTACATGCATGATGGCGTACTGCCCACGCTCGAGGCGGTGCTGGATCATTACGCACGAGGCGGCCACATGAGTTCCCGGCAAGACCCCCGGATCCACCCTCTGGTGCTTTCAGCAGCGGAGCGCGCGGACTTAATCGCTTTTTTGGCGAGCCTAACCGATCGAGCATTCATAGAGAATCTCAATTTTCAGCCGAAATTTGAGCCGCGATGAACCTTCACGGCATGATGGGAACACGATTTTCAGGTTTCGCGGTTGTGCCCGACGCGCCCCGAGCCGGACTCATCATCGTGCACGGAATTGCCGAACACGGGGGCCGATACCACCACGTCGCCGAAGCGCTCTCGTCCGAAAACATCGCCTGTCTGGTCTACGACCAGCGCGGACACGGGACAAATCCCGGCACGCGCACGCACGTTGAGGATTTCGCGGTGTTCGCCGACGACTTGGAATCCATCGGGCAGGCGGTAGGCAAAAAGTTTCCCGGACTGCCGCTGTTCGTCTGGGGTCACAGCATGGGCTCGGTAGTCGTGACGCTCGCGGCAATCGATGGCCTGCATTGGGCACGCGGCGTGATCACGACCGGCTGCGCGCTCGACGCGATGCCAAAGCTTGATGGCTTGGTCGGCGGCATCCTCAAGGTAGGCACCGCGCTGTTCCCACGGCTAAGAATCAGCTTGAGGATAGACGCCACCGCACTCACGCCAGTGTTGGAAATACAGCAGCGCCACATGAGCGATCCGCTCGTACCGCGCACGGCGAGCCTGAAGCTGCTGCACGGTTTTGCGCTTGCTTGCGGCAAATGCCGGCAGCAGGCGCACAAGATCACGCTACCTTGGCTGGCCCTGCATGGAGAAGCTGACACGGTGTGTCCCGTCAGTGGATCACGCACGCTTGTCGGCGCGATCGCCTCGCAAGACAAGCAATTGGTGACCTACCCTGGGCTGCTTCACGAAATTCACAATGAAGAAGATGGCTCCCGGACCGCCCTCTTCGGCCTAATGGCGCGCTGGATACTCGAGCGCGCCAAAGGCTAAACTGCGCATCGGATTTCATAAATATCATCTACTAGGGAGTTTCGGCATGCAGTTACCGCGCTTACTGGCCATCGCATCTTTTGCACTCTTCGTTCAGGCCGCGCCCGCCGCGGTACACGATCTTCCCGCCGCCAAGCCTGAAAGTGAGGGTATGTCGACTGAGCGTCTGGCCCGCCTCAGCGCAGGGATGAGGGAGCTCGTGGAGCAAGGCCGTTTGGCAGGCGCCGTGACCATGGTTGCGCGCCATGGCAAGGTTGTGGAATTCGATGCCGCAGGTAAACGCGACATCGGCGCCAATTCGCCCATGCAAAAGGACAGCATCTTCCGCATCTATTCCATGAGCAAGCCAATCACCGGCGTTGCCATGATGATCCTCTTCGAAGAAGGCAAATGGCAGCTCAATGATCCTGTCTCCAAGTACATTCCCGAATTCGCCAACCTCAAGGTGTACGGAACGGACGCGCACAACAACGTCGTCATGAAGGAGCAAGCGCACCCAATGACGATGGTCGAATTGATGTCGCATACGGGCGGATTGACGTACGGATTTTTCAGCTCTACGCCGGTCGACAAAATGCAGGTCGAGGCGGACGTCCTTAACCCCAACAACAGCCTGGATGAATTCATCAAACGCGTCGCCAAGCTGCCTTTGAATTCGCAACCCGGCAGCGAGTGGCATTACAGCATCTCGGTGGACATTCAGGGCTACATCGTCCAAAAGCTTTCGGGCATGCCGTTCGAGGAATTTCTAGACAAGCGCATTTTCAAGCCGCTGGGGATGGTCGATACCGCTTTCTATGTGCCGAAGGAAAAACTCCGCCGTTTCGCGCAATTCTATAATTACGACAAGGACGGCAAGATGCAGGTGGTGGGGGCGAAAGAACTGTTGAACCACGACTTCGCCGCGAAGCCGGCGTTGCCCTCGGGCGGCGGCGGATTGGTTTCAACAGCTTCCGACTATATGCGCTTTTGCGAAATGCTGCGCAATGGCGGTGAGCTGGACGGGACCAGAATTTTGTCGCCGCTGACGGTTGAACTGATGCGTACCAACGTCCTGCCGCCAACCATTCCGGTTGTTTCGCCAGGCACGGGGTTCGGCCTGGACTTCGCCGTATACATAGATCCGGTTGCCGCCGGCGGCTACTACGCCAAGGGCTCGTACTTCTGGGGCGGCGCCGCGGGCACATGGTTCTGGATTGATCCGGTGAATGATTTGATCGTGATTGGCATGATTCAACAAGTGGCCGGCCCCGGTGCCGGCGCGGCCCTCCCGGACGTGCGCGGTTTATCGCATACCTGGGCTTATCAAGCGATCATGAAATAATCGCATAGC
>JAXDQK010000018.1:0-3639 GCA_034667905.1 Gammaproteobacteria bacterium
CCGGTGGCTCCCGCGCGTGCCACGGCAAGCACTCTATGTTCTGGCGTTGCAAATCGGCGCGGCGCTCGCCGCTATGGCCCCGGTATATTTTCTCGGGCTGTAAGCGGCAACCAGCGGCCTGCTCTAAGCCGATGCTCACCAATGCCTGGAACGGGGTCGAGACCGGGAGTAGAGTCACAACCGGCTACCGACGGCCACGCACGGACAGTCACACAACAAATCAGAACTCGCCAAAGCGCGCGAGGCGAATTCCCCACCGCGCCGCGCCGGGCCTGTGCTGGATTGAAAATGCCGGCGGTGAAGATAATTGCTGCCATCCGTTAACGAGTGCCGCGCTCACAATATATTCTCGATGCGCTGACATAGCAGCCATGACTGGCTCGTTCCCATCGATGTTAAGAACAATGCGATCGGACACGTTGAGCCCGGCTTGCTTACGGGCATCCTGTACGGTTCTTAGAATTTCCACGTATCAGCCCCTCGTGGACGAGTTCATCTGTCAATGTCGTGTCGAGACCAACCAAGTAGCCGGCGTCCTCTGCGCACGCAAAACCTTCGGCAGCGGTCGTCTCTATCAGCAGTGCGTCGGGCGCAAGCTCAATCGTCTGTCCTTCGACTTCGATTTTCAGAAGCTCTCCTCGAGCCGCAAGCTTCGCGATGATGCTGCTGTCTGATTGCTCTAAGGCGGCGCGGATCGCGGGAATGAGCGTGCCGTATCGCTTTCCCATCACCGGAAGATTTGGATTGATTCGGTAGGTAACCAGCGCAGCATCGCGTGGAATGACCTCGATGGCTTTGATATTGAGTTCGTCCTGAATCTGTTCCGAGTCCCGCCACGATGCATCGTGCGGGGGGTAAATGCAGCCACCAGACATCGTTATAGAGATCGCCATTGAAACCAGTGCGAGTCCAGTCAAGTTATTGCTTCGTGAATGCTTTTCGCTTTCCCTTGGCGGCGCGCCGTTCGGCTTCACGCGCCGCCGCTGTTCACGACTCGGACCCTGTTGCTTGGAGTCCGGATCGAACACGATGTGGGCTTTCCGAATGAAGCGGAAGTGAGATCACCATCACTCACGGATGGCAACGACCAGCATATCTTGCTTAATGAACTTCGCCGCCACGATGTCACTTTATATAGCAGCGGGCAGGCGACTCACAGTCACCCTGATCACCGCTTCCGCGCTGCTACTAATGAGTGCCTGCGGGAACACTAATCCCAGCAGTGCGATTCCGGGTACGGAGCAAAATCAACCGCTCACCTGGAACACCACCGCCTGGAACAACTCGGACTGGACCTAAGGATGAAACTCCACATGCGCAACTCACAACTCGCCGGGGTCGTTGCGGCAATGCTCACAGTAGCCGCGACGAGCGTATCGTCTGGCGCGTCGGCCGAGACGATGACGATTCCAAACACGTTTGTTGCCGGCACCCCGGCAAAAGCCGCGGACGTGAACGCGAATTTCACCGCAGTAGCCGGCGCGATCAACGACACTGCACAGACGGTCACAGCGCTGCAGACGACCGTGCAAAAAATCCCGGCTGGTCCGGAAGGTCCGCAGGGACCCCAAGGCCCCACGGGTGCGCAGGGCGCTCAAGGGGTCAAAGGTGTTAACGGCGGCACGGGAACTGTAGGCCCGGCGGGGCCTGCAGGGGCCGCCGGACCCATGGGTCCCGCAGGAGCGCAAGGTGCGACAGGACCGGCGGGCTCCCTAGGACCTCAGGGATCCGTCGGGGCAACGGGACCTACCGGTGCGGCAGGACCACAAGGCGCGGCGGGGACGTCGCTATCGGTGTATGACGCCAACAATGTGCTCATCGGTCCCTGGTTTCCCGGCGGCCAGGTTCTAATCACCTCGCAAGGCAGTCCCTTCTATACGTCCGTCAACGCGAGTGGCTTGGCCTTTCAAGGCGGCCTGTACTTTACGACTTCCGACTGCACTGGCACGCCGTATTTCTGGACTGGCGCTACGGCGCCCCAGCTGATACCGTTCGCGACCCCATCAGCTCCGGGCAGCTCTACCGTCTACCTTCCGGGGACTGGAGCGCTTACGATAAGCATCAACTCCGGCCTGCAGCCCGACAATACTTGCTACGCAGCGCAGTTCGGTACGCCCACCGTATTGCCGGTAGTCGCGATTGTTCTTCCCCCATTTGTCACGCCTTTTTCGGTGCATTGATTCAGTTCAAAATTTCGACATGCAGAAGGTCAACCCGCCCGCACAAGGTCACCTTACCGACAATTCAGTGAGCCGCAGAATCGCAATCGTTGTCTTGACCGTGCTTGCAGTTGTTACATGCGTCGCAGTTGGCGTTTCGATCCGTCGCCAGGCAGCTCTGCAGGAATCGAACGCACAGTGCGCCGCGAGCGTACTTGATCCGATCGCCGTGTTGATCGCGGAAGATCAAAAGATCATCCACGAATTGCAGACCCAGCCCTTTGCCGAGAATGGCAAAGGCATTCTGGAGTCCTATCTCATAAGGATCCGGGCCGCCGGCGTGCCCAAGAATGCGGAAATGAAGCAACGGCTCGATCGGCTCGCAGAGAACAACGCCGCAATCGTCACGTTGATTAAAGTCTACGCCCCGCATGCGAGGACCGCGGCGTTCACAACTGCAAGCGACAACTTTCGCAATTACGCTGCAACGTGGCGCGATCGCTGGAACTCCGTCATGGAACTTTTCATGTCGGGTGGGGATTATGCCGCCGCCGGCATACCTTTCCCGCCCGAAATTGCCGGAGCTTTGGCAAACGAGGCAACAGCAGCGCAGTGATCGTTGCTATCCCAAGCGAAGCCCGAATTGATCTAGCGTGCGGGGTTCCCTACACGCAACTCGGGAGGTACTCTCATTTTTCAAACCAGCTGCCGCCGCCGTTTCGATAGAGTCCGAATACACTTTGGCGGCGGCCAGCTTCTGCGACGACCACCCACGATCTTCAGGTTTGTTAACCTGGGTCCAGTGTTGTCCCGGATATTCGCCGTGATGCGCACTAGGTGCCCGGTCGCTCCGAATGCGCCGATTGGAATGCAAGGAAACACAGAGCTAGCATGAAACCGTAATCGACGAAGTCGTGCAATCGCGGCGAGAATCTACGAAGCGGTTCCGAAGTCTGGACCCCAATCGAAAACGCGCTTGGACTGCGTTCATCTGCAGTAACCGTGCTGGTGCTGTCGATACGACCTAGTTTGTTGCCGATGTAAGTGGCTTTCCTTTCTCGACAGTGAAGACGGCAAGAATCTCTGCCCCACTGTCGCCGGTATGTTCCTCGTGCACGACACCGCCTGGAACCTCCCAAGTTTCTCCCGTCCGAATCAAATGCGGCGATCCATTGATTAGGATTGTGTAGTCGCCCCTCATCAAATATCCGAAGACCATTCCAGGATGGGTATGCCTAGGCACGACTGAATGCGGAGCGATCTTCACTAAGGCGTAGACAACCTCGTAACCTATTCCCGGAACATCCGCCCTTCTCAAGACAGTTCGCTTGATCGCAGGTTGATTACCCCCAACGGCCACGCTCTGCTCGGCAGACAGGTCACCGGCATTGCTTAAATTCGCGCATAAGAGCGGCGCTCCAAAAAAAAATGCCCAAAGGAAACATTTCATGATGCGTTGCCTCCTTGAATAAGTATGTGC
>JAXDQK010000019.1:0-3932 GCA_034667905.1 Gammaproteobacteria bacterium
GGCAGCAGGCTGCTAGCTATGTGCTAGCTAGGGTCGTTTGACTTTGCTTTCCGGCTTTTGATGTCCTTGAAGCACTTGCCAGAAGAGGCACGACAGTGCTTAGTAAACGCTGTAGGCTCGTTCGCAGTAAGGCCATCGCGGTGCAGCCGGCAAAGTCAAGTAGCTGACCATTACCCGAGATGCTGGGATACGTTCTCGCCGGGCCGCTTGGCACTCATCGGATCGCCGCGTCAGAAACCTTTCCATCCACGCTCAGGACCGATCTCGTCAGTCCCACGTCCCGCAGCGACCGCATGGTCGCCTCCCACGCTTCGCGGGATTGCGGGCCGACGCCGTGATCGGCGTCATCGTCCTGTGCAAGCTCCCTGAACATGTCGAACTTGGCAGATTCGTAAGCTCGGTCGGCTTCCGGGACCATCTTGAAAAACGCTTCCATAGCCTCGTCTTTGTGATCGAACGAATAGCCGAGGCTGCGGAATGTTACGCTCAGGAAGCGGTGGGCGAGATCCTTGTTGTCGGCGAGGAATTTCTGATTTGTGATGAAGCCCAGGCTGAAAAAGTCGAAGAATTGGGTGGCAGGGACGATGTTGACGCCGCCATTCAGCTTGACGCGCAAGGCGTCGGTATAGGAGAAATTGACTGCCGCATCGATGGCATTCGTCAGAACTTCCTTGCTTCCGCCGGAGCTGATCGGGATCTCCTCTATCTGGCAGTCCAGCTTCGCCAGCCTGACCATGGCGTGGTACTGCTCGGCCGTGGTGCTCCTGAGATTGATGCCGACCTTTTTGCCGCACAAATCGTGCATCGCGACGATGTTATGGGAAGGCGACGAAAAAATCGCGGCCGGCGTATGCTTGAGCAGCATTGCTACGTAAACTAGAGGCACCCCTGCTTCCCAGCCACGCGCGACCGATCCCGTATCGGCGATTGCGAATTGGTCTTCACCACTGCCGACGGTCTTCACGGCAACCGTCGAACCTTGTCCGGGCACCACCTCGAGATCGATACCTTGCTCGGCGTACCAGCCTTTTTGCTTCCCAAGATAGAGAAACGCATGCTCCACGCCCGGAAGAAAGTTGAGGCGGACCGACACGTGCTGCAACGCGGGCCGGCTTTGCGCTCGCGCTGAGCGATCCATGCCGCAGGTAGCGAGGATCAATACGACGAAGAGCAACAGGTTGGTCGGCGCGTTTTTACTGACCATTTCAGGCTTCCGCTTTCTCACCCTGAGAATTGGCGGCAGCCGCTGCTGCTTCTGGCCGTCTGGCGTTCGTGGACATGAACCATCGCCAGGCTGTCAATCCGACGTCGGTCTTGGACAGCAATTCTGCGCCCGGTTGGATCCGTTCTATCACGTATTTGTCTTGATCGGAGAACAGCCAATCGTGTGCCCATGAAGACCAAAATACCCATTTCAGCGAATTAATCAGCGCTACGAGCGAACCACGTCGGCGGAATAAGTTGAGATTAAAGAGGATTGTGGTGTTCTCGTCGACGGGCGTGACAAACCTGCAAGTGAAGAAATTTCCGTTCGGCCGCCCGATCAGGGCGACGCTCGGCAGCATGTTCATGTGCCGGAATTTTATTCCGTACTTCGACGTTGCCTCGCTGCCTTCGCCCATATCTTTGCCGCGGCCGCTGGGTTTGAGGACCCTATACCAAGCTTCCTGCGGCGGAGGAAAATCACCAAGTCCGGGATAATGCGTGACGTGCACGCCGCCTGTCGCTTGATGACCGATCCCTCTTCCATCTTCCAGTTCTTCAGTGGAATTGCGCGTGGCGTGCTTGAAGATCGGCTGGAACAGTAGCTCGGGCGAATCGCGATGCAGGAACGGCGCGTGCTGTTCATGCGACAGATTGTCGATCAGCAGCCGCCAATTGCAGTTATAGGTTCTCCAGTTGCTGATCGAGAACCATTGCGATCTATCCGTAATGCACTCCGGAAGATCCGTCTCGAACGGTACGGGTTCCATGTCGCCGACGAACACCCAGACGAAGCCGGCATGTTCGTGAACTGGGTAGGATTTGACCGCCGCACGCGCCGGCAGTGGAGTCTCGCTGCCTTCCATCAGCTTTGCCACGAGCTTTCCGGTCCCGCCGTCGAATGTCCATCCGTGATACGGACAGCTTACCGTTCCGCTACCGGGGTAAAGGCATTTTCCCATCGAGAGAGGCGCGCCGCGATGTGAGCACCGGTCCGCCAACGCGAGAATCTTGCCGTTATCGCGAAACAGCGCGATCTTTTCGCCGAGCAAGCTTATTGCCTTGGGCTTTCTCCGGATCCGCCAGGCCGCAATCGCCGGGTACCAATAATTGCGCAATCCCAGAAGTGCAATTTCCGTCCTGTTCTCGTTGAGTGACGCGTCCAAGGCTCGCCTCCTTATTGGTTTCGGCCGGACAAGCGATGCCTCGACCTCTTCATCGTCCCCCGGCTCCGGCTCGGATTACAGAATCCCCAAAAGTGACCTGTCCAAGCTCGAAACTTTGGCTTCTGCTCGTCGTGCGCAACCGCCCCGAAGGACAGCGCGATGGCGAAGAGCGCAACGAAATCGAAATACGGAGAACCGATTGCCTCTTCTGTGTGGGGAGATCGCGCCATCGAACTGGGCGCAGTCTCAAATACGCTGGGCGGCCCGCCGATAGGCTTCGACAAGCCAGGCATTGAATTGAACGAGCGTGATTTCGAGCGGTCCATAAATGCCCTCCGGGGTAAAGCGGGATTTCTTGGCGGACTGCATGCCGGTGTTCTCGGGCACGTCCTGAGCCCAGATCTTTGCACCGCCTTCCATCACCAGAGCCGCGCGTTCCTTGAAATCGGGCAGCTCCGTCGTAGACCGCGGAAGCAGCCACCCTCCGGCGGTCTGCCGGTCGCTGGAAGCAAAGGTCGCTTCGACACCGGTCGCCGAAAGCAGCGTGAAAGCGATGGCATTCGGTGCAAAGACAAGCGTCATGCTCGGCGGAATCATCACGAACGTCAGGCGCTGCCTTTGCGCGGCCGAGATCGCCGAAATCGGTGGAAACGCGGGATTCTCGCCCCATCCGTCCTTGTTCATGCCGCCGTCGGGTTTCAACATCGGCACCGTTCTGACGATTGCATTGTCTCCCGGCTTCATATCCGTGAATTCAACTCCGCCATCGGACATGACGCTCGGCGCGAAGTCGTGCGTGCCCCGGTGGACGAATTCGGGATGATAGGCATCCGTGAAGTTCTCGACGTGAATTTTCCAATTCCACGGCAGCGGCTGGTCCGCCAATCTCGGCGGAATGCCGATCAGATCCGCATTTTCGTACCCCGACCAAAACGGCTCGACCTTGGCCAACGTCGGAGCCAGAGGCTCGGCGAGAGGGTCGAGATTGACGAAGATAAACCCATGCCAAAGCTCGAGCCTGACGGGCGTCAGCCGCTCGGACTTCCTCAGATCCGAGGTGTCGTCGCGACCCATGCGCGGCGCGCCGATCAGCTTTCCCTCGAGATCGTAAGTCCAGAAATGAAGGGGACACCGAAACGTTTTTTGGTTATCGGCGCATGGAATCATTTGGCCCCTGTGGCGGCAAACGGCTGCCATGGCGCGGAGGTCGCCTGCGGGCGTGCGTGTAACAAGGATCGGCTCACCCGCCGGTCGCGCCGAAATGCAATCGCCGGCGTTGGCCACCTGCTCGACGCGTCCTACGCAGAGCCACGAGTTCGCAAACACGTGTTTGCGCTCGAACTCGAAGAATTCGCTGGACGTATAGCATTCCGCGGGAAGCATCTTCGCCACCGCGTCATTGCCAGCCGGAATTTTATCCAGGATTTTCCGCACGGCGCTCTGCGCAGGAATTTCCTCGTGTGCCGCATACGTCCGGGATTGTTCAAGCATCGTCACGTCCGCACTCCTTGCTTCATCTGTGCCGTTTCTAGCCGCGTCGGCGCTGCGTTTGCGAGGGACAGG
>JAXDQK010000020.1:0-69621 GCA_034667905.1 Gammaproteobacteria bacterium
CGGACATAGATGGTTAACGCGGCAGATGGACATTGTCGCTGACCGAATGATCCTGGGAGGACCTCCATGACGAGAGCGAACCGCGACAGCCTCCGGCATCGTGCGATCCCCGAGGGGACCGCGGCGCGCACGCTCTCTCGTCGCACGTTCCTCGCCGCCACCTTGGCCACCGGCATCGTGTCAACATTGCCATCGTCGCGAGGCGTCGCGTCGGACGCCGGGAAGCGTTTGGTCGCCGGAACGCGAACGCTAGAGGTCAATGGCCGCGCAGCGCGAGTCTACAGTCTTATCGGACCGGATGGACGCCCTGGCATCCGCCTCCGCACGCGTGAGCGGTTCCGTGTCGATCTCGCCAATCAGAGCGGCAAGCAGACGCTCGTCCACTGGCACGGCCAGTTGCCGCCCTGGACGCAAGACGGATTCCCGTGGCCCGAGACTCCTCCGTTGGCAATTGGCGCGGTGCAATCCTACGACTACGCTCCCATTCCCGGGACGTACTGGATGCATTCGCACGTGGGTATGCAGGAACAAGTGCTGATGACGGCGCCCTTGATCGTCGAGGACGACACGGTGCCGCGCGAGGATCGGCAGGAAATCGTTCTGATGTTGCACGACTTCACCTTCCGCAGTCCCGAGGAGGTGCTCACCGGCCTCACCGGTTCCGGCCACGCTGTCGGCGCGCAACCCGCTGCCATGACCGGCATGATGATGAACATGGGCGCGATGAACATGGCAGCACGCGATGCGCCGGTCCCGCACATGGACCTCAATGACGTTGATTTCGATGCGTTCCTCGCCAACGATCGGACCCTTGCTGATCCTGAGGTCGTGCGCGTCGGGCATGGCGGGCGCGTCCGCCTTCGAATCATCAACGGAGCGTCCTCGAGCCAGTTCTGGATTGATCTCGGAGCGCTCACCGGAAACGTCGTCGCAGTCGACGGCCATTCCGTCCGGCCCGTCGCGGGCCAACGCTTCCCGATCGCGATGGCACAGCGCCTCGACGTGTTGATCCATCTCCCGAGGACTGGAGCCTTTCCAGTACTCGCGCAGATCGAAGGGTCGCCACGCCGCACCGGCATCATCCTCGCTACGCCAGATTCGCGCATCACGCACGTCGCGGATCAGGGCCGGATCGCGCCGCCGATCGACCTTTCGCTCGAGACGCGGCTCGCCGCCGCAGAGCCGCTCCACGCGCGTCCCGCGGATCTTGTTCGTACCGTCTCGCTCGGCGGCAGCATGAAGCCCTATGCCTGGTCGATGGACGGAGAGATGTGGCCGCACATCACGCCGCTCATGGTGAAGCAGGGGCAGCGTGTGGATTTTGAGCTGGTCAATCAGACGATGATGGCGCATCCGATCCATCTGCACGGCCACGCGTTCCAAGTGGTCGCGATCGACGGTCGGCCTATCCGGGGCGCCGTGCGCGATACCGTGCTGGTCATGCCTAGGGCAGGACGCGTGCGGATCGCCTTCGACGCCGACAATCCGGGTCGGTGGGCATTCCACTGCCACAATCTCTACCATATGCAGACCGGCATGGTGACCGAGGTCAGGTATGCCGGAACCAATTGATACCTATGATGCGGTGGTGCTCGGCAGCGGCGAGGCGGGAAAATCGATAGCGTGGCATCTCGGCTCTACCGGCAAACGCGTCGTGGTCGTAGAGCAGCGCTATGTGGGCGGTTCCTGCCCGAATATAGCCTGCTTGCCGAGCAAGAACTTCGTCCACGCTGCAAGCATCGCTCATACAGTAGCCACGAGCGAAGTGCTCGGAGCGCGCGTCGAAAGGAATGTGTTGATGCGGGAAATTCAGGCCCGCAAGCGGACGATGGTGGAAGGCCTGGTCAAAACGCATCTGAATAAGTTCGCCACCAGCGGCTGCGAGCTTGTGATGGGACGGGGCTCCTTTATTGCCGAGCGGACCATCGAGGTCGCGCTCAACGGTGGAGGCACACGCACGCTGCGTGGCGACCAGGTCTTCCTCGACGTCGGAGCCTTTGCGAGCCTCCCGGCGCTGCTCGGGCTCGCCGAAGCCGCTCCACTCACGCATGTCGAACTCCTTGAACTTGACACCCTTCCCGAGCATCTATTGATTCTAGGGGGCGGCTACGTTGGCCTTGAGCTTGCGCAAGCGATGCGCCGACTAGGCAGCCGCGTCACAGTCTGCGAGCGCGACGAGCGGCTCTTACCCCGCGAGGATGAAGACATCGCAGAGGCGATCCGCGACCTGATGCAGGAAGAGGGAATCACGATCATCACCGCCGCCGAGGTGGGCCGCATCTCCGGGCGGTCCGGCGAGAGGGTGGCGCTCCACGCCATGATCGGCGGTTCGCAAAAGATAATAGAAGGTTCACATCTGCTCGTTGCCCTGGGTAAGACGCCGAACACCAGCGGGATAGGCCTCGAGCGGGCCGGCATCAAACTGACTCCATCGGGCTACGTGAGCGTCAACGACAGGCTGGAGACGACAGCTGCCGCGGTGTGGGCGATGGGCGATTGCGCGGGAAGCCCGGCATTCACCCATATGGCGTTCGACGATTTCCGTATCGTTAGGGACAATCTCCGCGGAGGGCAGCGCAGCACCGTGGCACGGCAGGTGCCTTTCTGTCTGTTTGTCGAACCCGAGCTAGCGCGCGTCGGACTGAACGAGGTCGACGCCAAACGGCAGGGCGTCACCTACCGGTTGACGGAGCTCCCTATCTCCTCGATCCTTCGCACCCGCACGACCGGCGAAACGCGCGGCAAGCTCAAAGTATTGATCGGGGAAGACGACCGGATCCTCGGATTCACCGCGTTCGGCCCCCGCGCCGGCGAGTTGCTGCCACCGGTCCAAATCGCGATGCGGGCGGGACTTTCCTACCACGCAATCGAGGAGTTGGTGGTCGCACATCCCACTTACGCAGAGGGACTGGTCTCGCTTTTCTCAAGCATCAAGCCATTCCGGCCTGACATGACGTAAGCCCGCACCATGCGCCAACGAGCTTCACGGCGTCAAAATGTTGTACATTCTTGGGGTCGCAATAGCCGGCTGGGGAGCTGCCAATGTCTGCATGGTCGCGTCGGAGTTTTCTAGCCGCGGGGGCCGGCCTCGTGATTACGAATTCGATCCGCGCGACGCAAGCGCAACCTTTCTTTGAGCGTACCGGGCTCCCGCTGGGGCTGCAGCTTTACACGGTGCGCGAAAATTTGAAGCAGGATTTTGACGGTACGCTGAGCGCGATTTCCCACATTGGCTATAAAACCGTGGAACTCGCCGGATTTTTTGATCGCAGCCCTCAGTATTGGCGCCAAGCCCTTGATCGCACAGGATTGCGATCTCCCTCGGCGCATATTGCCGCGCGTTCATCCGGTCCCGAACCAAGCCTCAGCGGTGATTTGGCAATCCTCGCCGATCAAGCCCACACCATCGGCGTGGACACCCTGGTATGTCCCATGATTTCCATCCCCGAGCGCTTTTCACTCAAGCCGGCCCCGGGAGAAGAGTTTGGCGACATGCTGGCGCGCATCGCGTCTGCGATGACGGCGGATGATTGGAAGGGGAACGCAGATTTCCTCAACGCGAAAGGTGCCGAGCTCAAGAAGTTGGGTCTTCGTCTTGCGTACCATAACCACAACTTCGAATTCGCCCCCGTGGCCGATAGTACCGGTTTGGCCTTGCTGCTGCGAGGAACCGATCCGGCTTTGGTGAGCTTCGAAATGGATGCGGGCTGGGTGGTGGCGGCCGGCGCCGATCCTGGGGCGTTGCTGAAAACATATCCGAACCGGTTCACGGCCATGCATGTGAAGGATATTAAAGCCAGCACGCGCCCGAATTTCCGCTTGCAGCAGGTTCCCTGCGAAGTGGGCAGCGGCATGATCGACTGGAAATCATTGCTCACAGCCGCGTACCACGCAGGCGTACGCCAATTCTATGTCGAGCAGGAACCGCCATTTACTAAACCGCCGCTCGAAGCGGTCGCCGTCAGTTTCAATTATCTCAACAAGTTGGTGGCGTAGCTGCAATGGCGACGGGAAAAATGATGGGGACGATTCGAATCGGCGTCGGCGGCTGGACCTACGAACCTTGGCGCGGGCTGTTCTATCCGAGCGACCTTACGCAGAAGCGTGAACTCGAATACGCCAGCCGCCAGTTCACAACCATAGAGATCAACGGCACCTACTACGGATCTCAGAAGCCGGCGAGTTTCGCCAAATGGCACGATGAAACGCCGGATGACTTCGTATTTTCCGTCAAGGCGCCGCGCTATGCGATGAATCGCACAGTGCTGGCCGAGGCCGGCACCAGCATCACGCGATTCTTTGCAAGCGGCGTGACCGAACTCAAAAACAAATTAGGCCCCATCAATTGGCAATTCCTACCTACCAAAAAATTTGAACCGGCGGACTTCGAAGCCTTCTTGAAGCTTCTGCCGCGCGAAGCGGCCGGACGCGAATTGCGCCATGTCGTCGAGGTTCGCCACGAGAGCTTCCGCATCCCGGATTTTATCGCGCTGGTCCGCGAATATTGTGTCGGCATTGTCATCGCCGGCGATTCGGCGTATCCGCAAATCGCCGATATTACGGCACCCTTCATCTACGCCCGTATCATGGGAACGAAGCCGAACGAGGAGTCAGGGTATTCCGTTGCTGCGCAGAAAGTGTGGTCTCAGCGCGCGCGCGCGTGGGCTTCGGGCGCCACGTCCGCGGGGCTCAACTACGTTGAGGCGCCCTTCCCGGACGGCAAGCCGCGCGACGTCTTTCTGTACGTCATCAGTGGTCACAAAGCGCTCAATCCCGCCGCAGCGGTGTCCCTGATACGCGGTCTTTGATGTTCACTCTCTAATGCGCACCGGAATATCGACGTAGCTGCCGCTGTACCAGCGGACCTTCAGCGGAATCTTGCCGTCGGCGATCGATTCCTCGCTCACATCGCCTCCGGTGCCGTAATTGATCTCGCGGTCCGGCCGCTTATTAATTCCAAGCACCATTACCAGCCGGCTGCCGGGCTGCAACTGCCGGCTGGTCAGACGCTCGCTCTTGAACGTTAATTCCTGACGTTCGCCCGCCCTGAGGAGGTGCCGATGCGTGCGGTCCCGGGTGTAACTCGCACGAAATTCATATGTCGGGCTAAACAAGCGGATGTAGTCGCCTGTGGGCAGGAGCTCGTACATGCTGATACTCAAGTCCACGTCCATTTTATTCACGGTGAAGTCGAGTCGACCCGAGAACAAGCCGTTGAATTCGGTGGCTTTCGTAAGCGGATCGCTGACGAATATGGCCGCGTGACGGGGAGCCAGGCTTTTGCTGATGAAATCCAGAGATGGCGTCCATGCGGCATCCTTGCGGTCGTTGAGACTCACCGTCTGCAGCACAAAGGCGTCGTTGCTCTTTTTTCGTTGCGCGAGTGCCAGTCGATGGTTCGCTTCTCCCGCGGCCGCATCGAGATAAAATCGCAACGGCTTCCCTGCCATGGCATCGAGGGAGTCCGCATGCTGCCAGCTGTTCCCACCCATGGTCTGGTAATTAACGTTATTCGCAACTAACGCCGGTGTGGCGGCGCCCTTGAAGACATGTTCAAACCACTGAATGCGTAGTTCACGAAAATCCACGAGTGCAGCCGAGTCGACTTCGTAGCCATGGATGTTCGCGGCTAGTCCACGTTGCATCATGGCATCGTCGTACGGTCCTATCAGCAACTTATCATCTGCGTGCGGGTTGTAGCGATGATGCTGAGTGAAAAAATACAGGTCTCCCGGCTCGCCGGCAGCAAAGTATCCGGTCATCGAGAGAACCGGGATGTCGATTCGCGCGAACTGCTCCCGATAAGGGACCAACCGCTGCCAGAAGCGATCGTAACTCGGGTGATTCAGCCAGCGAATGAAGACAGGGTTGTTCTTGCCGTAGATACGCCCCATGTCGCGATACCGTCGTCCGCTCCGGTACCATTTCTCGTCGAGCGCGCGCCACTTCGCCGCATCATCGTCGCTTTCCGTAGATGCAGCGGAAGAGGCCATTTGCAGCGACCATCCATAAGACCAGTTCTTGAATATATTTCCCTCCATGGGCATGTTGACCCCGGGTGCCATCGACACTGAGGGAGCAATGGCTTTGAGTGCGGGCGAGCGGCCTTTCGCCGCAGCCCAAGCCATATAGCCGCCATAGCCTTCCCCATATATTCCGATACGGCCGTCGCTCCACGGCTGCTTGGCGATCCAATCGATGACGGCACGCGCATCCTCGCCCTCCCTTTGGAAGGGAATGATTGCATGCGGGTTCTCCGTTCCGCGGACGTACGCAACCACCCCCACAAACCCATGGGCAGCGCAGTCTTTCGCGTAACTCTGCAAATCGTCGAGCCTAAACTCGAGCAGCGTCGGTAGCGGCCGGTCGAGGGTGCTCGGGCGAATCACCATCGCTGAGATAGTAGTCCCATGGCGAGTTGGGATTTGAACTTCGCCATTGGCATAGCGTCGATGATCTTCCTCCGCGTTGAGCAAGACCACCAGGGGACCAAAGGTTCGATAGGCATCATACCAATCGTATTTCCATATCAATTCCACCGCCTCTGCTTCGTCAATGCTGTCTTGCGCGCGCTGCCGATCAAATGCCTTTTGCAGCGCGTCTTGATAAAAGGAAGGAGATGCGCCCAACCACTGCGTAACCAGATAGGCGTCGTGATCGTCGAGGCGGCGAATCGATTCGCGGAACGAACTCGTAAAGGCTTCGGCAAAGGTTATGCGATTTTGTGCTTCCAGTGCCTTCGCATGCACGTAAATGTCGTAGATCAATGCCCGGCCGACGGGATGGCCGAAATCCGTTTTGCGCCGGCGCTCGCGCAGCGATTGCCTGGAAATATCTGCCGCCGAATAATCACCGACGGCCATTTGCAGCGCGGACAAGTTCGCAAGATACCGCTCAGGATCGGAATCTTGGTAGACCGGAATGAGGCGCGCTGCCAGATCGCTCATGATCGCAGCTGCCGTGGGATCCGATGGCTTTGCCGGCGGTCGAAAATCAAATTCCGTCGCAGCCCATATCGGTGTCATGAGCACCAAGAACAACAGAAGACCCTTTGCGCCCTGCAGCAGGCTCCCCGCTACGCCGTGCACTGGGGTGCCGTTCATAGGGCCGCCGCTCTGGGCGCTTTGATGAGATGCAAGGTCTTGGCAAAAAGCGCGTGCGCCTCTCCAGGACCGCCGATGTGGATGATCGCGGTCCGCTCCAACTCATTGGTGAATACATCGATGACCAGCGCGAGGACATCATCATCGAGCGAACCCAATGTGCCATCAATGAGCACCCACTGCGGCATCTGGATCAACATGCGTGCAAACACCAGGCACAGTTGCTCGTCCTGGCTCAATTCCCGATCCCAACGTCGAGTCACATCGAGCAGCGGCGCAAGGCGTTCGAGTCCGAGACGAAATAGTGCGCGCGTAAAGGCGCCGGCGTCATAGCTGTCCGCCTTCAATGGATAAGCGAGGACCTCCCTTAAGCTCCCACGCGGCAAATACGGCGTGCCGCGCGGCAGGTAGAAAATCTGCTCGCCGCGCGGACGGGTGATATGGCCCGCTCCCCATGGCCAAAGACCTGCGATGGCGCGGAAAAGCTGCGTCTTGCCCGTTCCCGGCGCGCCCAAGATCAGAACGCGCGCGCCCGCCTCCACCACCACTTCCGATTCCCTGAGCCTGTCTGCGTGGGCGGAGGACACGCTTTCCAGATTTTCCAATTTGATTGCGCCGGGTTCACCCTGCGCATAGACGATTCGGCTTTCGAATCCGCGAGGTTCGTGAGTGGTGATGACGGCATGACGGAAACTGGCCACACGCAGCAAGGTCGCTCGCCAGTCGGCAATGACGCTGAAGTTGTCGATAAACCAGCGTAGCGAGGACTGAGCCTGCGTAAAGGCGCCTGCGGCCATCATGAGGCCGCCAAATGAAACTTTGCCGGTGAAATACAGCGGCGCCGCAACCAGCGTCGGTGCAACGATGGTGATCCACCCGAAACCCGCCGTAACCCAGGTGAGATTCGTGTGCCCCCAGACGATGCGCTTCGTTGCGCGAAGTACGTCGGCGAGATGGCCCTCGATCCGGTGCCGTTCGTCCGTCTCGCCCTCGGCCAGTGAAATGTCATCGACATGCTCGTTGACGCGCACCAGAGAGAATCGCAGGTTGGCCTCCCGCGCATAGCGCTCCGCGTTGCGGTTAATCAGGTTTCCTCCAACCCAATAGCTCAACAGCGAACCCGCGCTCGCATAGACAATGGCCGCATACACCATGAAACCCGGAATGGCGTAATCGCGGCCCGCAATACGCAGCGCAAAATCGCTCGAAAGACCCCAAAGCACGCCGGCAAACGTCCCAAATAAGATCGAGGCCTGCACCAGTCCCATTCCAAGATCGGCCGACAGTTCGCAAAGCTTGCGCGCGTCCTCGGTCATGCGTTGATCAGGATTGACGCCCATGGTGCCTGAATTGGCCAGCCAGAAAGCGCGTCGTGGAAATAGCCAATCCTTGAGCAGACTTCGAACCAAGCCCTCGCGCAGTTTTACCTGCAACGTTTCGGCAAGCCACCGCTGCGTCACATTCAGGGCAAGAAGGAATCCCGCGATGACAAAAAAAACGCCCAGCTCGTATATGAAATCACGCAAATCTCGCCGCGACAGTGCGTCGAAGAACGGCTTATTCCAGCGGTTGAGGCGAATTTGCCCATAGGCGGTGACAATGATGACGACCAGGATCGTCGCCATCAAAATCAACAAGGTCTTGCCGACCGGCGAGCTTGCAATCGCGCGGCTTACCAGTCCCAACTGGCGCAGGAAGCCCAAGTGGGCGACTTTCACGTCCGCGGCCGGGTTGCCGCTGTTGGTTTTGGTGTCGGACACTTGAGTTCAGCGTTCTACCATGAAACTACACTTCAGCATGGCGCTAGTATGTCACGCGCTGTCGCGCTAGACCCAACGCTGGGCGGGAGGGCGCGCCGGCGGCATGTAGGAAATTCCCGACGGTCACTTGAGCGGTTCCCTCTTGCCGCACGATAACTGCCAGGTGCATAAAGCGCCAAGGGGGATCCCCCGCAACAACAAGGAAATTCTAATCATGTCGCGAGTACTCATTGCCGATGATCACGCCGTCGTCAGGGCCGGGTACAAACAGTTTTTGGAGGCGGAGGCCGGCATTACTGCCATCGGTGAAACTGCCAGCGGCAACGAAACGCTGGATCAATTGCGACGCAACGAGTGGGATTTATTGCTGATGGATATTCATATGCCAGACCGCAGTGGGCTGGACATACTCAGGCATGTCACAAGCGGATATCCTAAATTGCGGGTGCTGATCATGAGCGGATTGCCCGAGGCTCAATATGCCCGCAATGTGCTCAGAGCCGGCGCCAGCGGCTATCTGTCGAAGGGCGGATCGCCGGAGGAACTATTGAAAGCCGTGCGCACGGTGTTGATTGGGCGCCGCTACGTGAGCGCCGCCCTGGCCGAATCCATGGCAGCGGACCTTGAGGGCTCGCACGACCAGCAGCAACCCCTGCACGAGAGACTATCGGTGAGAGAGTTTCAGATATTTGGAAAGCTGGCGGCGGGAGCCGGCGTGGGCGACATCGCCGAAGAACTGAGCTTGAGCGTCAAAACGGTGAGCACTTATCGATCGCGAATCTTGGAAAAAATGAGTTTCACCAGCAATGCCGACATGACTGCATACGCGTTGCGCAACGGTCTTATTCTTTAGGCAAAACGGGGGGAGCTATCATGTCTCACAAAGAAAGCGGTCCATCCAGTGTAAAGCCGAATAAAAACCTCAAGGAGGACGGAATCACCAATCCTAAGGATGGACGAGGTCCTCTGCGCAGATCTGACGATTCCTCCACCAAGCTGCCGCTCCAGACTGGCGCCAAGACTCCGCGAAGTCACTGACGTCTGAGAGCGCCGCCGGGCGCGCGTCATCCGGCGCTGGGGCTATGACCGAACCGTAGAAACTCGTCAAAACCGGATTTATCAGTACCGGACTCGTATTGTTTCTGTAGTTGCTGCGCCTGCTTGCGCAACTCCCGGCTTTCTAGCTGCAGCATGTATTTATCCGCGCCGCTCGCGGCCTCGCTCAAGTTCAGTGCTTGGCTATCCCTCGAAGCGGCTCTGAGGTTGAGCGACTTAATCTCGCTCCTAACACCTTCGGTCGGATGGGCGTCATTGGCGACGTCGCCATGGAAAAACCCGTTGGTGTCCAACTCCGCATCATCCACGACAATCTGCGATTCCATGATCGGCTCGCCGAGCCCTTTGATGGTTTCCAAAGTCGCACGACGCTGGGAGCGAGTGCTCACATCTTTCGAGCCATCCCAACCGGTGAAGCAGTAAACATACACGTCTGTCATCGGTATCTCCGTTGGGGTCTATCCCCAAGCCAGAGTGTAACTTCTACATGGCCGCCGTCTGTGCGGTGGCGTACCAAAGCGCATGATTTTTGCGCTCGCACATCAACTGCTAATTTATCTTTATATTCAATGTTTTGCAGAGTCTTATTTCTGCGGTATGACACGAGCGACTGCGGAACGCGATACCCACCCAGCGTGCCCGGAGCGGGTTTTGATCAAAAGAAATCCCTCATGTTCCGCGGTAATGTCCACCGTCTCCGCTTCGGGCAGTTCAAATAACGAGTCGCCCATGGGAACGGGCGACACGCGGACCGGCGTCGCCGCGCCGATCACGACACCCTGGTGCAAGGTCGGCCAAAGCGCAATGCCATCACACACCGTGAGTGCCACCATCGAAACGCCGAGCATAAACGCGACGCGGCGCATCCATACCACCCGAGCGGAGAACCGCGCGGCCAGGACGCTCAATCCCACCATCAGTAAACCGACAATCCCGATCCATGACATGTAGAACGGGCTGACTCGTCGCGCCACGCGCTCGAAAGCGCTTTGCGGCGGTTCGGGTACATGCGACGCGGCGCGAACGTATTTCAAGTTCGCTTCGATGTCGGGGTCGTTCGGCGAGAGCAGGCGCGCCCGCTCGTAGTTCAGCACCGCCATGCCTAATTTACCTTGGCGTGCATAGGAATTTGCCAGGTTATAAAGACTAGCCGCCGAATACCCGTTGTCTGTGCTCTGCGAATGAATCGCTCCGCTCGACAGCGCCAGGCCTACACCGAAGGCCGCCCATGTGAGTCGCCTCTTCATGGGGCCTCCCCTGCCGCCACTTCGCGCCGCACGACGCGCATCCATTGCCCGAGATCGGTGGCATCCAAATCGTGGCCTGAATATTTGGATTCATCGGCAAATGCGAAAATTTGGCCAATGCCCTCGTGGCCTAAGCGGGCTTGCACCTCGGCGGTCGTTACTTGATCCGGGCGAACCTGCCATCGAGTAGCCAGGATTTCCTGCAGGGCCTCCCGGGCGGAGCTGAAAAAGAGTGTCGCATTGCCCATCCGCGCGGCTGCCTCCATTTGGGCGAGCATACGACCGGCCGCGCGCGAGGCGGCACGAATGCGCCCGGGCAACCGGCCTACGGGACTCCTTCGCCGTTGAATGACTACGCATCCTGCGGCGAATGCCAACGCCAATAAGGAAGGGACCGCCAAAAATCTCGGCTGCAGATATAGCGGGGTCAAGGACCGCGCCAGTCCTCCGTTAGCGGCGTGGTCCCCCTTGAGACCCTTCGTAAATTCATTCTCGGTTATAGAGGCGCTGTCGCCGGCCGGTGGGGCCGCGAGAGGGCTGTCGGCCAGCGATGGAGAAATGGTGACTTGAAGCGGCGCGCTATGGGCCGTCTCATAGCGGCGCGTGTTCGGATCGAAGTAACTAAAGGTGAGTGCTGGCAGAGTTTGCATCCCGGACTTCGACGCAATGATCGGTTGCTCGAAAATCTTCTCGCCCTTGTGCCCGATGGGATCGCTGCTATTGAACGTGGATTTCGGCGGGTAGGTCTTCCATTGCTCGACACGCTGCAGCATGGCACTGTCCACCCGATCAAAATTGCCGGAGCCGGTCACGCGCATGCGCAAGGTCAAGGGATCACCCACTTCGCCCCTGAGCGGGGAAACATCGCTCTCGATGGCAAACGTACCAATCGCACCGTGAAAATCGGCTGGCCGACCCTCCGCGGGCAGCTCCAAAACGTTCAGCTCCTGTCCTGGGCTCTCGACATTGATGTCCTTAGGGACACTCATGCCGAAAAAATTCTGCCAAAAAGGGTCGCCGAATTGATCGTCGAGCTCAGATTGGCGCCGCGATCGCGTTCTAATTTTTACGGTCAGCGGCACCTGCGCCACCAGCGGGAATGTGCCCGGCTTGACCACCGACAAAACGCTGCGCCAGGTTAGCAATACGAACGGCTGTCCGTCGATCAGCTTTTCGGTGCGCTCGGGTTGGTGCGACAGATTGTTGAGCGTGAAGTTCTCTCCGGTCAGTTTCGGCAAGCCGTTGAGCGAGGTGACAAATCCGGAACGCATTCCCACCTCCATTTCAACCGGAATGCTCTCCCCGACATACACTTCTCGCTTTGGCACGGTCAATCGCAGATACGCGGAACCATCCTCCGTCAGATGAACACCCTTGGGTACGGTCGCACCTGAAAGTATGGGCGGTGGGTTGGCGGGCTTCTGCGTATTGGAGGCAGAGGCTCCGGCGCTCCCGGGCGGAGGACTCACTTGCAGTACCAGCGGCTGGGTCTTCGGCGTGACCGCTGGAATCGTAAAGATTCCAGCGACCTGCGGCGTCACTCGCGCCACAATGGATGATGAGGGGATCATCGTGCCGTTGATGATCTCCATTTGTCGGGTGCGCCCGATGACCTCGAATTTCAGACCCGCCACCACCGGCATGCTGACAGAGGAAGTGCCATCGCCCAAATTAGTGATCGTAAACTTCGCGGATTCGCCGAGTGTAATTTGCGCGGGCTGGATCGTGGCATAGACCAGCTCCTCGTCGGCCGGCGCCGCTGATGCCAGCAGCATACTGATCAAGACGATCAGCCACCCGCAGATTCGGTTCGCGCGCATCACCAATTCTTAAATGGTTTTTCCGGGGGCCGAACCCCGGCGCGTTGCGCCACCGGAACGCCGAGAGAATGATGCTCGTCCCCTTTTACCGAATCGAGGAGTTCGCGTGCCTCCTCGCGACTCATTTGCCCGGGAACGCGCTGGTTATCGGCTTCCCGATCAGGCTCCTCTGAAGGCTGGGGCTCGCTGGCATTCTGCGGCGACTGCTCCCCCTTTGGCGCATCGGCTGGTGGCGGCGAAGCACCCCCGCCCTGTCCGGATCCCGGCTGAGGATCGTGATTTTGCTGCCCGGCGCCTTCCTGATTTTGATTCTGCTGCTGATTTTGATTCTGCTGCTGATTTTGGTTCTGCTGCTGGCTCTGGTTCTGGTTCTGGTTCTGTCGATCCTTATTTGGCGGCTGATTTTTATTTTGATTTTGGCTCTGCTGTTTATCCTGGTTTTGCTGCTGCTGGAGCGCATCGATCTTGCGCTTTACCAAATCCCGGTTAAATTTGCTGTCGGAGTCGTCGGCACGCAATTGCAGCGCCGTCTCGTAAGCTTTCACCGCATCGTTCCACTTTTGCAGTGTTTCCTGGGGCGAGGTCTGCTCGGTTTTCTGTCCGGCGCGATATAGCGTGTTGCCCAGATTGTAGTAGGCATCTTGTTGCACGGCCAGGCGCTGTGAGTCGCTTGACGGAGAATGACTGATCGATTGTTGGAACGATTGTGCGGCTTGCGGAAATTGTCCCGCCCGGTATGCCGCAGTGCCTGCGTTGTACTCCACCACAGGCTTTCTCGAGTCGAGGCCGGCCGCAGAATTGGGCGCCGCGGCGCTCTGCTCGCTCGTACCAGCCGCATGCGAGCCCTGCACGTGTGCAATCATTGTCGCAATTGCGCCGCATAGGAGCGTCGCTGCTGAAACTGCGCTAGCCGATTTTTGCGCGCCGCTCCGCCGATGGGTCCCGAAAAGAAGACTGGCCAGCAACAACGCCAGCGAGGCGCCCAGGGGCCATTGATACCGCTCGGTGTAAATTTTCTGCTGCCGGGAGGCCAGATCGTGTTTTGCAATCGGGCCGAGAACAGTCTTGAAGATAGCGTCCAAACCTTCCCCTTGAGTGCCCAGCGGCACATAAAACCCGCCCGTGGCCGCTGCAATGGCTTTTAATCCCGATTCATCCAGACGTGATTTGACGAACGCGCCAGTATCGTCCTTCACGAATCCACCGCCCTGAGCTTGCGGGATCGGTATCAAATCTCCGGCCGCAGTTCCCACACCCACCGTGAATATCTTCAGCCCGTCCGATGCCGCAGCCGCTCGCGCCGCATCGATCGCACTGCCTTCTAGGTCCTCGCCGTCGGTCACGAGAATCAGTATTTTATCGCTCGTGGGACGCCGGCGCAGCGCCACTTGGGCCGCTTGGATGGCGCTCGAAATATTCGTACCGCCTCGCGGAATGATATTGGTATCGACCGCATTGAGGGATTCGTGAAACGCTCCGTAATCGAGCGTGATGGGACACGCCAGGAAGGCCATTCCGGCGAATGCGACGATACCGACTGCATCGCCGTCCAGCTGCTTGGCGAAATCATCGATCGCTAGTTTCGCGCGCATCAGCCGATTTGGCTTTAAATCCGGCGTCAGCATGCTGCGCGATGTATCGATCGCGAAGATAACTTCGTTTCCGCGGCGGCTGACCTGTTCCCAGCGGAATCCCAGCAAGGGTCCGGCCAAGGCGACAAACAAGCAAATCACGGCGGCGAGGAACAACCCGCGCTGCGCGCGGCGCTTTCCGGGCGATATCGATCGAGTAAGCTGCGCGAGCAGGTGAGCCGAGACGAACTTTGCAAGCGCGGCGCGCTGGCGGGCGTCATATACGCGCCACAACCAAATGAGAAGCAGCACGGCGAGAAGTGCCGCGGACAGCCACCCAGGGTGGCTGAATTTCAAGGCAGCCTCCGCAGCCGGGTATGCTGCAGCGTCAAACTGAGTCCTAGAATGGCAAGGGCTGGGATTAGTACCCAGGGGTAAAGCTCTTCGGTGCGCTCGAACTTTTGCACGGTCTGCGCGCTCTTCTCAAACTGGTTGATCTGCTCGTAGATCTTTTGCAGGGAAGAAGTGTCGGTAGCGCGGTAAAACTTTCCGCCAGTTTCTTCCGCGACGGCCTGCAAGGTTTTCTCATCCACATCGACTTTGGCCATGATCAGGCGGGTATTTCCAGCTGCATCATGAACCGGAATGGGCGCATCGCCGCGCACGCCCACTCCCACGGTGTATATTTTCACGCCCATGGCTTTTGCCGCCTCCGCCGCCGCCAATGGCTGGATTTTTCCGGTGTTGTTCACGCCGTCCGTGAGCAAGATCACCACCTTTGACTTCGCTTGCGTTAAGCGCAGGCGATTGACGCTCGCGGCAATCGCCGAACCAATCGCGGTACCATCATCGGCGGCCCCCACGGTGACGCGTTCAAGGTTCTGCTGCAGCCAATCATGATCAAGCGTGATCGGACTGACCAAGTAAGGCGCCCCGGCGAAGGCAATGAGACCTATACGATCGTCGGGACGTTGGTCGATGAATTTCGAAACAACCGACTTGACCACTTCGATCCGATTGACCCGTTGATGGTCAATCTGAAAATCCAGCGCCTGCATCGAGCCGGAAACGTCCAAGTCGAGCACGATATCGATGCCGTTCGCGGTGACCTCCGTGCGGCTGTGGGCGCGTTGCGGACGAGCGAGTCCGACGATCATCAAAACACCCGCAAGGAGCGGCAATGCCCATACCAGCGCTCCTATGCGACTGCGGCTGGCGCGAGCCACGTTGCGCGCCAGGCTGACATCGGAATATTCAATGGCCGCGACAGGGCCGCGCCGCCCACGCCACAGCATGACCACCGGCAAGAGCGAGAACGCCCAAAACCATTCAGGATATAGGAAGCGAATCACCTGCCACCTTTACAGAAGATACTTCCTCCGTTTTGACCGTTGCCAGCACGAACGTCCGCGCACTGTGATGCAGTGATTCCATGCTTTGAGAGGCAAGGGACATCGCAGCGAATTTTACGAGATCGCACTGCTGCAGGAAGTTGCTGAGCAGGGATTGATGGCGACCCAGGGAGGGCACCGGGAATTCGACCAGGTCGCGGAGAAACTCTTCAGTGGTTCGGCGAGTGACCGCGACCTCGAATCGCTGCTCGATGTAATTTCGAACCACATCCGATACTGCCGTGGAAAACTCGCGCGCCCTCGAGGGTTGCATGAGCGCGCGGATGTCCTCCAGGCGTTGCAGCGCCACCTCGTATGGCAACAAGATTCGCACGCGCCGGTTACGGCGCCGGCGCCAGTAAAGGTAAATGCTCAAGGCAAGGAGTCCCACGCCGGCCGCCAGAGCGGCGAGTATCCAGCCAGGCATTACGTTCCGGGGACCCCGGATATCGCGTATGTCCTCGTCGGAACTGGAGGACGTGCTGGAAACGGCGGGCACTTGCGGCGTCGCTGGAGTCTCGGAAGGCGGCAACGCGCACAGTCCCGCGGCGAGGAATACGCTCATCGCGCCCAACGCCATTGCCGCACGCGCGCCGGCAATCCGGCTCTTCATTGGCGTCTGCGCTCTCGGGTCTTGAAGAATCTCTGTAGGGCGGGCATATAGGGTGCATCGGTCTGCAATTGCAGGGTATCGATGCCCTCCGATCGCAGGTCGCTCACCAGCCGCCGGTCTCGCTCCAATGATTGTTCTTTGAAGCGCTTTCGAACTGCGGCGCTCGCCGTATCGAGCTCTATGATCTCGCCGCTTTCAGCATCTTCGAGCGCAACGATACCCACATCGGGCAGCTCCCTTTCGCGGATATCCTGCACGTGTACGGCGATAAGATCATGACGGCGATTTGTGCGGCGCATGGCGCTGCGCAATTTTGTCCGAGCAGCAGCGGGGTCGTCGGCTGTCTCGAAATCTGAAATAAGGAATACGATCGCACGCCGGTGCAGGAGCCGATTGGCCACATCCAGCGCCTTGACCGTGTCAGTGCCAATGGCATGAGGGGTGTGATAGAGGATGTCCCTCACGACGCGCAGTACGTGGCGACGGCCCTTTTTCGGCGGCAAATAGCGTTCTATCTGATCGGTGTAAAGCAACAAGCCGACTTTGTCGCTGTTTCGAATTGCGGAAAACGCCAATACACTGGCTAGTTCGGCTGCCAGATCGCGTTTACTTGCCAAGCCCGACCCAAAATTTCCCGAAGCGCTGATATCCACCAGCAAGAAAATCGTGAGCTCTCGTTCTTCGGTGAACTTCTTTACGAAAGGTCTGCCCGCCCGCGCCGTGACATTCCAATCGATGGTGCGCACTTCATCGCCAGGGCTGTATTCTCGCACCTCGTCAAAATCCATTCCGCGGCCTTTGAAAACCGAATGATAAGCGCCGGCAAGACTGTCGTTCACCATGCGTCGCGTGCGGATTTCCAGCTGCCGCATGCCGCTCATGATGACCCTATTCGACACGGCCGCATCTTTCGCCATCAAGGCACCGGAAGTGCATTGAGAATTCTTTCTATGACATTCTCCGAAGATATGTTTTCCGCTTCCGCCTCGTACGTCACTGAGACACGATGGCGCAATACGTCAAGCGCTATCGATTTGACATCCTGCGGCACCACGAAGTGGCGGCCATTCAAGAAAGCCATGGCGCGAGCGCCGAGGGTCAGTGCAATCGTCGCCCGCGGCGAGGCGCCGATCTGAATGTAGCCGTTCAATTTCAACGACGCGGCGATCGGCGGGCGGGTTGCGAGCACCAAGTCGACGATGTAATCGCGTATTTTGTCATCGACATAAAGCGTGTTCACGACGTGGCGCGCCTCGATGATTTGCGCCGCGCTTACCACTGCATTGGGAACGAGCATGGCTTCGGTAGTTGCCATGGCATCGAGGATGGCGCGCTCTTCGGTGCGATTTGGATACGTGACGATCACCTTCATCATGAATCGATCGATTTGCGCTTCGGGCAGCGGGTAGGTCCCCTCTTGTTCCAAGGGATTCTGGGTCGCCAGTACCAGGAACGGCGTGGGCAACTTATAAGTTTCGTCGCCAATCGTGACTTGCCGTTCCTGCATGGCTTCCAAGAGCGCGCTTTGTACTTTTGCCGGCGCTCGATTGATTTCGTCCGCAAGAATCAAATTGCTGAAGATGGGCCCGTGCTTCGTCCTGAAGGCGCCATCTTGCGGGTTGTAAATCATGGTTCCGACGATGTCGGCGGGAAGCATATCCGGCGTGAATTGCAATCGCTTGAAGTCCAGAGCGATGCAGCTTGCCAGGGTCTTCAACGCAAGCGTCTTGGCCAAACCGGGCACGCCCTCCAACAACACATGTCCGTTCGTGAGCAGCGCAACCAACAATCGATCGAGCAGGTGCTTTTGACCTACTATGACGTGGGCCATTTCCTGCTGGAGCGGTTTGATCCATGCTGAACTCGCCGCTACGGTCTCACGCCCCGCCCGCATCGCGGGGTCTGCGGCGACCGCCGGCATCTCGCGCGCTACCGGGATGGGCTGATACCTCGCGTTTTGCTCGGAGAGCGACGGGGCAGCTTTCTGATTCATGCATTATCCTTTTGACAAAATTCCGAAACGGCGGGCGAGCAGCGCGTACCGACATCTTCGGAACTCGCGAATGAGGCTTTGAACTTGGGGAGCCTGTTCGGTTCCCCCCACGCCCGTTAGAATTCTCCGTACCCTCGCGCCATGGCGGCCGCAAAAATAGGCAGGAAAACGAACAGCGCCAGTTCCAGGTGCACGTACCGGCGGACGGACTTCATATCCGAATCGGACGGCGAAACGGCCGCTCTTCTCCAGCGAATGAAGGCCATCGTGGGAGGTATGGACAACAGCCCAATGACCGCGAAAGTGCCGACTTTGGCCCAGAAAAAAGCGTTGTGCGAGTAATACGCCCAGCCCTTGGCGGCAAAGATTGCGCGGCAAAAACCGATTACTATGATGGCCGCGGCCAAAACGCCGTACCACAGGTCCATCCTGGCCACGCGTTGCACGGTGCTGGCGCTGATGCCGGAGCGCAAGGCCCAAAATTCAGCAAATACAATTCCAAAAATCCCAAAAATGAGTAGGTGGTGGCCTATCGCCAGCGTCAGGTCGAGCATAAGGGTCCTTTCGGGCCTAATTTACAGCAAAAACAACAATCCCCCCAAAAAGGCCCGTGGCCTTGGCCTCATCGCAATCCCCATCTGGCTGCCGGGGTACAATAGCCGCAGCAGCGATAAACCCAAGGAAGTGTATGACCCCGGTGCGGCCGCAAGCTGACCTACAGGAACCCGAGTTGGCGGATGAAACCGCTATTAAACGCGGCTTGGATGCGCTGGCAAGCGGCGCCTACGATGAGGCGGCGTTCTTGAAGGCAATGCAGGCAATATTCCAGTCCGATCCCGAGGCGAGCTGGGAAGTCCTGTCGCAGCTGGACCAATACTATCGTCTCGGCAAGATCGAAGCCGAAGTATTCCAGGCCCTTAAAAAATCGGTAGCGGAGTCCGCCTTGGGTGCCACGAACTCACGTGGGCCGTCCGATCGGCCGGCGCCGCGTCAGGCCGCGCCGCGGGAAGCCGCGCTGCGGGAGGCGGTGCCGCGCGAGACCGCGCCGCGGGACACAGCGGGGATTCGCCGGGTGGCGGAGGCCCGCGAACCCGCGGCGGACCCATCGATCCTGGATAGCGGAGTTGAGCTCAAGCCGGGCACCATGTTGCGTCGCCGTTATCGTCTCGAAAACATTCTGGGCCGCGGCCGTTTAGGAACGGTATTCGAAGCGCTCGATGAGTATCGACTCGAATCGGCGCCCGGCGTCCATATAGCCGTCAAGGTGCTGAATGCGGGCGCTGCGAAGCGCGCGGGGTTGCTCAACGACCTGCAGCAAGAATTCCAGCAGCTACAGTTGCTGTCGCATCCAAACATCGTGCGCGTGTTCGAATTTGATCGCGATGGTGCGGCGGCTTTCTTTACCATGGAACTCCTGGACGGCGTTCCGCTCGGTCGGGTGCTGGATGAGCGAAAATTCGTTCCCTTGGAGCGGGCCCAAGCACTGGCGGTTGTCCGCGCCATTGGTGAAGCCATCGCGTATGCGCATTCTCGCGGTGTCGTCCACGGGGACATCAATCCGCAAAACGTTTTCGTCACGACCCCAGGCGACCTGCGCATCCTGGGCTTCACCGCGGCGCGCGGCTTGCAGGGGCACAGCTTACCGCCCTTGGATTTTGAATTGACCTTGCCGTTTGCCACCTCAGGCTACGCCAGCATTCAGGTGCTGAAGGGCGAGCAGCCCGATACGAGCGATGATATTTTTGCGCTGGCCTGTGTCGCTTATCGGCTGCTCTCGGGCGCGCATCCCTTCTTTGGGAGAACCGCCATCGAAGCTCGGCAAGCGGGAGTGAAACCGCGGCGGCCGCCGCATCTGAGCACTCAGCAATGGCAAGCACTGCGTGCGGGTCTTCGCTGGGAACGTCAGGGTCGTCCGACCGACATGCAGCAGTGGTTGGAGCAGTTTGATCTGCGCGGAGCGGCGAAACGTGTCGCTCCCCTTGCGCTTCTTCTTGAAGCGCCCGAGGGCAGAGAATCCTATTCTGCCCTGAACGCCGCCGCGGCTCTGGCGGTGGCTTTGATTATTGCTGCTTGCTTTTGGTTTGTCAGCAACCGCGATCAGCCGGGGACTGACAGCGGTACACCGGACCGCTCCGCGCAACGCACTGCGCCGGCTCCGGGTTCGGATTCGACGACGGCATCGTCCGGCCGGCAGAGGCCTTCGCTAGCATCGCGCGAAACGCCGCCCACCGCGACGCCGCCCACCGCGACGCCGCCGCCTGCCACCTCGCCGCCTGCCGCGACGTCGGCACCTGCCACCTCGCCGCCTCCACGAGTTGCCGCAGCGCCGGCTACGAGCGCGGTTACGCCACGTGTCGCAGCGGCGCCAGCGGCTGTCCCTTGGGGCCCGCCCAAATTAGAAATGGCCGCGGACACGATTGATGTTCCGGCGGGCGAGTCGTCAGCTGAAGTCACGGTACGGCGCAAAGGGAGTCTGCGCGGTGAAACAAACTTTACCTGGTGGACTGAGTCGGGGACTGCAAAACCAGGCGCAGATTTTTCACCTGTCGTCCCTCAGCTCGCGTACATCGGCGACGGAAAATCGAGCATCTCTCTCAACATTCCCTTGCTTAATGCGAGACGCAGTCAGCCGAAGAGCTTCTACGTCGTCATTGATCAATCCGAAGGAGGCGCGGCGACGGGCGCGCGAACCCTCACCATGGTTACACTGCAGCCTCCCGACTGACGGCCCTGTTCAGTCGACGGAATATATCGACGCGAACGCTTTGCGCAGGGCATTTTTCTGTACCTTGCCCATCGTGTTTCGCGGCAACTCGTCAACGAGAAGGATCCGCTTCGGCACTTTGTAACGAGCCAGCCGAGACCTGACCGCCTCGAGGATCCCTCGTTCTGATAGAACGGCGCCGGCCTTGGCCACGATAGCGGCCGTGACGCCCTCGCCTAAATCCGGGTGCGGCACCCCGAATACAGCGCTTTCCTGCACCCCTGCCAGGGCGTCCAGCTCGGATTCCACCTCTATGGGGTAGACGTTGTAGCCGCCGCTAATCACAAGATCCTTCGCCCGGCCCACGATGCGCACGTACCCGTGGCGATCGATTCGGCCGACATCGCCTGTTTTAAACCATCCGTCTGAGGCGAATTCGCTGCGGGTTTTTTCCGCATCCCGCCAGTAACCGGCAAACACGTTGGGACCTGTCACCTCTAGGATTCCAACGTCATCCGGTGCATTCTCGACCGCGCCGCTCTCGGCGTTGGTCACGCGCATCTGCGTGCCCTCCAGCGGCCGACCTACGGATCCCGGCAATCGGGGACCTTCATAGGGGTTCGAGGTATTGATTAACGTCTCGGTCATTCCATAACGTTCCAGTATCACGTGACCGGTGCGTTGCAGAAACTCTCTATGCGTCTCAGGCAGCAATGGCGCGGACCCCGAAATGAACACGCGAATCTTGGCCGTGGTCTCGAGATTCAATTCGGGCTGCTGCAGCAAGCGGGTGAAGTGCGTGGGGACCCCCATATAAACGGTTGCGTCCCGCAAATGCGCCAAAACGTCCGCGCCATCGAACTTCGGCAACAGCAGCAGGCTCGCTCTGGAAACCATCACGGTGTTGATGGCAACGAACAGCCCATGAATATGAAACAACGGCAAGGCGTGCAAAAGTACATCGCTTTCGGAAAAGCGCCAAGCTTCGGCCAGCGCGAGTGCATTCGAGGCGAGGTTGGCGCGGGTCAGCATCGCGCCTTTCGAGCGCCCAGTGGTGCCGGACGTGTAGACGATGGCCGCGGTCGAGTTCGGATCGAGTCTTACGCAGCGGAAATCCGCGGCGCAGCTGCCGGCCAGGTCGGCCAGTGACCCATCTCCGCTTGTCCCCAGCGTCTCGACATGGCTCACACCCGCTTGCTTCGCAAGCGGTTCAATCTCGCTGAGGTCGCCCGGCCGAACGATGGCGACTCGAGGCTGCGAGTCGCGCAGAAAATACTCGACTTCGTTCGACGTATTGGCAGCGTTGATGGGCACAAATATCGCCCCCAACCTCAGGCACGCGACATACAGGAGCACTGCTTCGGGCGACTTGTCCACCTGCGCCGCCACCCGGTCTCCCGGCACCACACCGCGCGCGCTCAACGCCGAGGCGAGGCGCCCGGACTCCTCACGCAGCTCCGCATAGCCGATGTCTCGGCCCTCCGGAGTTCGCAAAAACAAACGGTGCGGGAGGTGAGCGGCCTCCTCGATCCAATCGCTTGGATCCTTCCAACGTGCCATGACGGCATGATGCCATAGAGCCGCTCAGCCCGTCGTCAGCCGTCTCCAGATGGGTACCACAATCGTATCGTCGAGCCCGGCATCTTTCGCCGTTGCCAACGCTTCCTCAGAAGTGATCACGTTTTGAGTATGCAGCAGCGATAAGGTCCCGAGCAGCTCGCCCGCGCAAAGTGCCATAGTCAGTTTTTCTTGCGGCGACTTTTCGATAGCCGCAATGAGACGCGGGGAAGTCTCCCAATGCAGCGCGATCCGCAGCGCCACTTGCGGGCCGAGCGCCGCGGTCAATGCCACGCACAGGGTTGGATTCGGCGCCATATCGGGGCGGCGCGAGTAGGCATCCAGCGTCGCACCGTAAACCACCAAGGGTCCCAGTGCGCTCAGCAAAATAACTAACTGCGCCTCAAAACGATCTTGGGGGTGAATATTAAACGCGTACATCTCCGCGGCACGTGCGGCGCGTTCGGTGCGCTCCCATAACATCCGCGGGAAGCGCGGGAAGTTGGTGCGCGTGGCTCGAAATACCGGCTGCAGCATGGCAGTTGCAATCAGACCGCGCAGCGCATCGACGCCGAGAACGACGATTGCGCGTTGGATGGTTTCGATCGGCTCTGGTGCGATTCGATAGAGTGAAGAATTGGCGAGCCGCAGTACATCGGAGGCCAATACCGGATCGTGCGCGATTATTCGGGAAAGCTTGTTCGGCGCGGCTCCGGGATCATCCACGGCGCGCAGCAGCTGCGGCATCAAGGTGGGCCGACGGGGAAAATATTTCGGATCCGGGGACTCGGCTTCGAGGACCTTGGAAACGGAATCTCGGATTTCGACATCCACAAGTTCTAGGTATTGGGCTTCAGAAGGCGCGGCAAAGGCAAGCTTCCACAATCGCTCCGTCACCAAGCTGTTTGCCAGCTCGACTCCCGCTCCTTGAGGCGCGGGCGCGAGAGCGACACCCCGCTCCGGCTTGTTGGTGTGCCCTGTTCCCGGTGTGCCGGCCGCCGACGCCCGGACACGATAACGCCGGAACACGGCCCATGCACCGATTCCAATCAGCACGCTCGCGATCACGATGGCGGCGACAAGCATCCGTTTAATATCAGTAGTGAGGAGGGCGTTCCGAATCTGCCGAGCGCATTTCGGGGGACGCGGCGAGCTCAATCCTGTCCGTCAGGGCGCGAATTTTGGCCTCAAGCACCTGGATCTCTCCGTGCTGTCGAAATACCACCTCGCCGAGCTCGGCCATTGCGCGCTCGAGATAGGCGATCTTCGACTGCACCTCTTCCAGCGCATCCTGGGACATGCGTTAACGCTTCGCGCCGTAAAATAGGTAGTCGGCAGAATAGGAGGCGCGCAGCTGCTGACCGGACTGCTCCGGGCGGCACACAACGGCGGGGGCGTTGCCGCCGACCGTGTTCAATCGCTGTATGTACTGAGCACGCGTGAATACTCCGCGGCCTGACGTGGCCTTGGCGCGAAGCAGCAGCCACGGAATGGCGTTCGGCGTGGGGCTCTCCTGATGGGCTACCACTTCGCCGATGACCTTACTGCCATCGTTGGCTTCCCAGGTTGGCCCTGCATAGTGCCTGCCGAAATTCTTGCCTCGTTTCGTGAACAAAGTGGCTTCGGGTTGCTTGAATACCCATTCGAACTGCGAGTCACCCTTGGGCTGGCACTGATAGATCTGCACCCCCGTCGCATGTAGCTGCACCATGAGCTCATGACCTGGGGGCACGCGCAGCGGGCCTGGCACCGATGGCGCGGTAGCGCATCCAACCGCGACCATGCACACCGATATAACAAACATTCGCGCGAACGAATTGAACCTCATGTGCCCTCCGCCTTTGGGACCTTCGTTAGGTCGCATTATGTCAGCGTACGCCTGACGAGTGGCGCTTAAGTGCGCTATTGTGTGCGGATCATGCTACGAAAGCCTCAGCGGCGCGTACTCGTCATCGACGTCGGCGGCAATCATGTAAAGGCCCGCGTATCGGGCCGCCGCGAGATGCGCCAGTTTGAATCGGGTCCCACCATGACGCCCCGCCAGATGGTTACGGGTGTGCTGAAGCTCATTGGGGATTTGAAATATGACGTGGTATCAATTGGATATCCCGGTGTCGTTGTGCACGGCAAGATCGTGACCGAGCCTTACAATCTTGGGCGCGGGTGGGTGGGTTTCGATTTTCGTAAGGCATTTGGCCGACCCGCTATGGTGATGAATGATGCCGCCATGCAGGCCATCGGCAGCTACGAAGGCGGCCGTATGCTCTTCTTGGGCTTGGGCACCGGCTTAGGTTCGGCCCTGATTGTCGACGGCACCGTCGCCCCTATGGAACTCGCCCATCTGCCCTTTAAGCGCGGCCGAAGCTACGAAGATTATGTAGGCGAGCAAGGGCGCCGCCGCCTGGGTGCCAAAAAATGGCGCCGGGCGGTAAACGATGTGGTGGAGCAGTTGAGCAAGGCGTTGGAAGCCGACTACGTCGTCATTGGCGGCGGCAACGCCCGCAAGCTGAAAAAGATGCCAGAGACTGCGCGCCTCGGAAATAACGACTTTGCGTTCTTAGGCGGCTTTCGAGTTTGGCGGCCCGGAGGCCCGCGGATCTAAGCTCATTTCGCCCGGCGCATTTCAAATCCCAATCGCGGAAAATGCACCACGACTTTCCCCGCGCGAACATCTTCCCGCGCGATTGATATGCGGTTCTTGGTGGCCCCATACATAGTCCCATCGATCGGCTCGGTGCCGGTGTCGGTTGCGGCCACGACGACTTTCTCCCCCACGCAAATGCCATGCGAGTCACCGCTGGTCCCTACGGAGGGTTCGGCCGTGGCGTCGCGAGCGACGCTGATCGCAGCGGCGCCGCTCAGGCTCTCGATCGTGCCATGGCCAAACGCGGACACGCGCGCCCTCCATCCTTTCAGCGCAGGAAAGGACTCAAGAATCGTGGCCACCGGACCGCCGCGCAGGACGAACCACAAGCTGTGATAGATCGAGAAATCGGCAATGCTCGCGACGGCCCCAAAAAAGAAGCCTTGTTTGCCCAGCATTTCTTCGAGACGCTCTAGATACAGCGCAAAAGCAGCGGTGGCCTCGGCGGGCCGCATGCGCGGAATGTTGGCACGAAAGGCGTTTCGGTCGTCGCCAAAAGCCTTGACGGTATCGGGAGGCACGCCCTCGAACATCACGGCGAGACCAGCCGGCTGCAAAGTAAACGGAACTGCCGTCCAAAAGAACGTCGAGTCGGCCCATTGGGCCAGAGTGCGCGATGCTGCGGCGATACCCTCCGGATACAGAGTCGGCCGCGGCGCCTCGGCCTCGATCACATCTGCGATCAGCGCGGTGTCGCAATAAATATCCGCGCCGATTTGCATCACCGGCGTCTTGCGATAGCCGCCGGTGAGTGCCGTCAAGTCGGGTTTGGGCATCACATTGGGGATGATGACCGAGGACCACCGCAGCCCCTTGAATCCGAAAATCAGGCGGATCTTCTCGGCGAAAGGCGAGAAGGGATAGTGATGCAAAATGAGCTGTTTCATGAGACTTGAGGCTTGAAACTTAGGCTGGCGTTTCAGATTTAAAGTATTTGAATGTTCCCATCGACTTCGCGATCAGACGGTTATTGGTATCGCGTACCTCGCCTTCGCAGAACGCCATCGTGGTCGAGCGATGAAACGCGTATCCCGAGACCAACAAGCGCGAACCCGCTTTCGCGGGTTGCAAAAAGCTGGTCTTCATCTCAACGGTGACTCCGCCTCCGGCACCTTCCATCAGCGAGCGGCCGGCGACAGCCATCGCCACATCGAGAAGCGACATAAGCACTCCGCCGTGCGCGACCGACCAGCTGTTGAGATGCCAGGGTTCAAGATCGAGCGCCACCACGGAACGCCCGTCCGATGCGCTGATGAATTCGACGCCAAGTTCCTTGATGAAGGGAACGTTGAGTCGAAATGCCGGCGCTTGAGTCACACGAAACCGTACCTTGAGCCCTAGAGGCTGTCAATGAATGGATGCCAATCCGCGCAATGCGCGTTACTGGCACAATGAGATTCATGGGTACCGGTGCTGCGAATATTGTGCGATTCATCAGTCTGCTCCTGGCATCGGTGCTGATCGCCTTGCCGGGGAGTTGGGCGGCTTTGGCCTTGTGGTATCAAGGGCCAGCCGGACAGCCTGTGAAAGCCGCTGTGGTCGCGCTGTGGACGTGCCTTCTGGTAGGCGTGTTGATTGCACTCTGGCAAGGTCGGGCCGTCATCGCCTTGGCGTTCTTTGTAACGGCATTTCTCGCCCTGATTTTTTGGTGGTATCACATTACACCCTCCAACGATCGCTCGTGGGCGGACGATGTTTCCCGCATCACTTCCGGCACGATCGAGGGCAACTTGGTCACCTTGCACAATGTGCGCAATTTCGATTGGCGCACCAATGAGGACTACGAGCAGCGATGGGAAACACGTGTCTACGACCTGACCAAGCTTAATTCGGTCGACATGATCATGTCGTATTGGAACGGCTGGGCGATCGCGCACATGCTGATATCGTTCGGCTTCGAAGACGGTGAGCACGTGGCTTTCTCCGTGGAAGTAAGGCGTCTAAAGGACAAAACCTATTCGGAGATCGGCGGTTTTTTCAAGAACTATGGGCTGAGCATCATTGCGGCGGATGAGCGCGATGTGATTCGAGTACGTACCAATGTTCGCGGCGAGGACGACTATTTGTATCGCGTCCGCATGCCGCAGAGCGCAATGCGCTCTCTGTTTCTCGGATACGTCGAACAGGCCAGCCGCTTGGTCGGCCAGCCGCGGTTCTACAACACCATTACAGTCAATTGCACGACGCTCGTCTATCACATGATGAAAAGAATCGTCGGCTATCTGCCTTGGAGCTATCGACTGCTGTTCACCGGATACCTGCCCGCCTATGTTTACCAGGTTGGCGGACTTGATCAGCGCTTCACGCTCGAGGAGCTGCGAACGCTCGGCAGGATCACCGAGCGCGCGAAACAGTCCGGCCGCAGCGAAAGCTTTTCAGAGGATATCCGCCGCGGCATTCCAGCCATCGACGTTGCGAGGCTCAGTGCAACGGCGTAAAACCGTAGTGCTTAAACGCAATGTCGCCGGCCGGCCCGCGAATGTATGCCAGAAATCCGGCCGCATCGGGCTTGGCGCCGACGGTCAATGCAAGCGGATAAACGATGGGCATGTGACTGGCCGCGGGAAACACATCGACGACACGCACGCCCTGGTCGATGAGTGCATCGGTTGCGTACACAATGCCGAGTGCGGCTTCGCCGCGATCGACGAACGCGAGCGCCGAACGCACGCTATCTGCGCGAACTAGCCGAGGCGCAATTTCATCCCACACGCCGAGTTTGGCCAATGCTTGGTGCGCATAACGGCCCACCGGCACGGAATCCGGATCGCCTGTCGCCAATCGTCCCTTTCCCAATGCCGCGGCGAGCGCAAAGTGCGGCGCGATTTTCAAGTTGACCTTGCTATCCGCCGGCGCAACCAAAACCAATTGATTTCCCAACACGTCGTGGCGCGTCTCGGGCTGAATCAGCTTGCGCGTCTGCAGATAATCCATCCACTCCAAGTCCGCGGAAAAGAACATGTCGGCGCGCGAGCCATTTTCGATTTGACGGGCAAGCGCCGAGCTGGCCGCAAACGAAAAGCGAATCGGAACCAACGAGTCCTTGGTATAGGCATCCCCGAGATCCTGCAACACATTGGTGAGGGAGGCAGCGGCGAATACCGTGATCGATTTCTTCTCCTCATCCGCCGCGCCGGCCTGCAACCCCAAAAAAGCCATCAACAACAGACTTAGGCTAGTTCTTTTCATGGATATTCTTAGTTGTGGGCGAGCACCGGTCGTCCGCTATACAACTCTGGAAAAGTGCGCCTGAAATTCTCGATCTTGGGAAGGTCGTACATCGCGATGTACGGCTGAGTCGGATTGTGGATCAGATAATCTTGGTGGTAGTCTTCCGCCGCATAAAATCCCGTGAGCGGATCGACCCGGGTGGCGATGGGCCGCGGGTACACGTGCGCTTGGTCCAACTGGCTGATATAGGCTTGCGCAATACGCTTCTGGCTCTCATCGGCGTAAAAAATTGCGGAGCGATATTGGGTGCCGACATCAGGCCCCTGACGGTTGACCTGGGTGGGATCGTGCACCACTGAAAATGCGATTTGCAGAATTTGTCCGTAGGAAATGACGGCCGGATCGAACGTGATCTTTACCGACTCCGCGTGTCCGGTACTACCCGAGCTCACGGTCTCATATTGCGCCGTGGATTTTTCCCCGCCGGCGTAACCGGCGACGACTTTTTGCACGCCCCTCGCATGTTCGAACACGCCTTGGACGCCCCAAAAACAGCCGCCCGCCAATACGGCGGTCTGGGAGGAGCCCGTGCTCTTGGGGTTATCGAGCGTAGGCGGCGCAATGATGACCGGTGCTTCCGCCCCGAACAGGGTCGAGTTATACATACTGGCGCCGATCATCGCTAAGCCGCCAATCAGGCTAAGCCGCAGGGGAGATGCAATATTCCAAAAGGCCATGTCTGTTTCCTTGGTTACGCGCGGGCGGTGAAATGCAAAGCCACTGAATTCATGCAATAGCGCAAGCCTGTGGGCCGGGGACCATCATCAAAAACGTGACCGAGATGAGCGTCGCAGCGGCGGCAAGAGATTGCGTCCCGTTCCATACCTAAACTTCGGTCGCTGCTTTTGACCACGTTGGCAGCAGAGATCGGTTGCCAAAAACTCGGCCACCCGGTGCCTGACTCGAATTTGGTTTTCGAATCATAGAGCGCCGTGTCGCAGCACACGCAGTGATAAATACCGTCCGCATGATTTTTATCGTACTCGCCGCTGAAGGCCATCTCGGTGCCCGCCTGGCGCGCGACCCGATAAGCGAGTGGAGAAAGCTGGGATTGCCACTCGGCATCGGTCTTGACGACTTTCGCGACCCGGGCGATGCCGGTACTTTTGCCTGCGGGCGAGAAATTCTCGATCGACACCTGATTGTTCGGCGGCGGCCCCGACAGCGCAGCCGCGGCCGCTCTGTGCACGAAAGGGATCGCGGACAATGCCGTCAATCCGAACACAAAATGACGACGAGTTACTTTTTCGCGCATGACTTGCCTCTCAACCGAACGTAAATGAATACGCTTGAACACCGGGATCTAGGAATTCGATGGAAAATACGTGCTCTCCCACATCCCCGGCCTGCCGAATCAACTGATACAGGCGCTGTCCGTCAATCGCGCCGTCGCCATTGGAATCCGTATCCGCGCCATGACTCGCCCCGGGGGATGCGCCGTCCAGCGCCACTCGAAAGTGCACCGGCTTTCCGCCGCTGCCGGGCCCCAGGACCAAATGCAAATCGCGCGCATAAAAACGAAATATAATTTTCCCCGGCGCCGAACTCAACACAGCCTTCTCCGGATCCGCCTTCCACGACCCGCTCAAAGCCCATTGATTCAATTTCAATGCCGGCGGCGCCGAATAAGCATGCAACTGCTCCTTGGCAAACCCTCCCGCCGAGGCGAAATTCTCGGCGCGTCCATAGCCGATATAGGTTTCGGGTGATTGATCGTGCGCCTCGTCGGGCGGAGCCTGCACGCCGACTGCCCTCATCGCGCCCATCCCGGGCGGCGGCAGATCGGTCTGCCCCGCGTCTTTCAGCAGCTTTCGAATAGTCTGCTCCGACTCCGCATAGTTGCCCTCGCCGAAGTGGTGGGCGCGGACGCGGCCGGCGGCATCAATAAAATAGTGCGCAGGCCAATATTGATTGTTAAATGCCTGCCAAATGGCGTAGTCGTTGTCGAGCGCAACCGGATACGTAATTTTCAAATCGGCGATAGCGCGCCGCACATTGGCCGGGTCCTTTTCGAAAGCGAACTCCGGCGCATGCACACCGATGACGACCAAGCCGTGATCTTTGTATTTTTCATACCATGTTTCCACAAAGGGAAGCGCTCGCAGACAGTTGATGCAGGAATAGGTCCAGAAATCGACCATCACGACTTTACCGCGCAAGGCGTCGGGCGCGAGCGGCGGTGAATTGAGCCACAAGGTAGCGCCGGCGAATGACGGGATCTCTCCCTCGATCGGCAAATCTCCCGCAGGCTTCGCGGCCGACATCATCATCGCATTTCCGTCGCCCTTCGAATTGCTCATGGCCATGCTCGTGCTGCCGTTCGAGCCGGGCGGATTGATCTTGTCGATGAGGGATTGCTCGAGGCTATTCGTCCCGCTAAGCGATAAACGCGTCAGCACGCTCGAATCCCAGCCAAAGGCGATGGCCATCACGCCGAGAAGCACCGCGACGCCCAGGGCGCGCCGTATCCACACCCCGGTACCCAGCGATTTTTTCAAGAAAGCAAAAACCCTCGCCCCGGCAAGCAGCGCGAGGGCTAGCGAGGTTGCCGCGCCGGCGGCGTACGCAAACAGCAGCAACGTCGTGCGGGCATTGGGACCCGAGATGGCGGCGCCGGTCAGGATGAGCCCGAGAATCGGCCCGGCACAGGGTGCCCACAGCAGGCCGGTAGCAACACCCAGCGCCAGGGAATTTACGAGTCCGAGATTGCCAACCTTTCCGCTGGTCGGTTGCGCGAGTCGATTCCCCAAGGCAACGAACGGCGTCGCCAACCAGTCGGCCAGCCGCGTCGACAGCAGTGTGGCCGCAAATGCGATCAGCAACACCAGTGCGACAACGCGTCCATACTGGTTCACCTTGACTGCCCAGGAGCCGCCGACTGCCGCCAGGGTGGCAATCGCGGCAAAAGTAACCGCCATGCCGGTCAGCATCGGCAGTCCGCTGGTGAGAAATTTTTGTTCGGATCGGGCAAAAACGAACGGCAGTACCGGCAGGATGCAAGGACTCAAAATGGTCAGCACGCCGCCTAAAAACACTAAAACTACGATGGTCATGGGGGCCAAATCTTACTCCTGTCACATAAGACCGGCGACCGGGCGATTACATTGCAAGCGCCTTTAGGTACCGCAGAAGGTCTGCAGCACACGTTCGGCTGGGAGCGGCGGATGGGCGAATTCCGCAAATTCGGATTTTTCCTGATATGGCTGGGATAGCACGGCTGAAAGCTGTTCGAAGGGCGCAAAGTCGCGGCGCTCCACCGCTGCGGTAATCACCTGTTCGATGCGGTGATTGCGGGGTATGTAGGCAGGGTTGACCTGCCGCATGGCGGTTGCACGCGCCGCCGGCGCCGTGGGTTCGCGCGCCGCGCGAACACGCCAGCGTTGCACCCATTCCTGAAAGTCGCGAGTATCCTCGAACGAACCGCGCGCCTCAGAGGGCCTCTGCTGATCCGTGGCCAGATTGCATAGCCCGCGGAAGGTAAGCGTGAAATCCGCCTGATGACGATGCATCGCGTCGAGCAAATCGTCGATGAGCGCACGATCTCCCGCTTCCTCCAGATTTAAGCCGATTTTCCTGCGCATCCCCTTCAGCCAGTGACTGGCGAACTGCGCCGCAAAGCTTTCGATCACCTGCGTCGCAAGTTCGACCGCTCGCGCTGCATTCTCATCGAGCAGGGGCAGCAGAGATTCCGCAAGACGCGCGAGATTCCACGCCGCGGCATGCGGCTGATTGCCGTACGCGTAGCGGCCCTGCTCGTCAATGGAGCTGAAGACGGCAGCGGGATCGAATGCATCCATGAAAGCGCACGGGCCGAAATCGATAGTCTCCCCGGAAATCGCCATGTTATCGGTGTTCATCACGCCATGTATGAACCCGACCTGCATCCAGCCGGCCACCAGGGCCGCCTGGCGAGCAACCACTTCCCGGAGCATTGCCAAGTACGGTGCCTTGTCGTGCGCGACGTGGCCAAAGTGGCGGTCTAGACAATAGTCAGCGAGAATTTTGGTGGCGGCAACGTCGCCGCGCGCCGCAAAGTATTCGAAGGTACCCACACGGACGAGACTTCCGGCAACGCGCGTCAGTATGGCGCCTGGCAGGAGTTGTTCGCGCCGCACGCTTTCTCCGGTCGTGACTGCTGCCAGGGAGCGCGTGGCGGGAAATCCTAGGGCATGCATGGCTTCGCTCGCAAGATACTCGCGCAGCACCGGACCCAGTGCGGCACGCCCGTCGCCGTTGCGCGAGTATGGCGTGCGTCCGCACCCTTTTAGTTGAATATCCTGGCGCTGCCCATGCCGGTCGGCCATCTCGCCAATGAGGATGGCACGGCCGTCCCCGAGTTGCGGCACGAAGTGGCCGAACTGATGTCCGGCATAGGCCATGGCAATGGGAACGCCGCCCGGCGGCAATACGTTTCCGGAAAACAATGCCGCTAAACCTTCGGGGTGGACGTCCTCTAGCTCTAAGTTCAACTCGGCGGCCAGCCCATGGTTGAACTTGATCATGCGCGGCTCGGAAACCGGCGTCGGCGCAACTCGAGCAAAAAAGCGCTCTGGCAGGCCGGCATAACTGCTGGGATTCACGCGTTTGACCTCGCACCCCGTGTCGCGAGCCACGAACCGAGCAGAATGAGTGCAAAAGCAATAGCGCCCCCAATGCCGAGATGTTCGTGCAGCACCAGGACGCCGAGGAGCGTCGCCACCACCGGGTTAATGTAGGTAATGACCGTTGCCCGGGAGGCGCCGGCATGATGCACTAAGTAAAACATCAGCAACATCGCCACGGCGGTGCAAACTACCCCTAAGACGGCGATCGATGCGAGTGCCGCGGCGGACGGCAAACTCCGCGGCAGCTGAAGTATGGCTGGGATGAACAAGATGCCACCGGCGACCAGCAGGCTGACCGCCAGGGGCCCAATCGAATCCAAACCGTGCATGTGCCGTTGAATGATCAAAGGCCCGACTGCGTAGCACAGGGTTGAGATCACCATGCATCCCACTCCGAGCCAGCCGAGGGACCCGGAAACCGAACCCGTCCCCAACAGCGCTGCCACGCCGAGAAACCCCATCGCCAGCCCGACCATTCGCCACCGACCCAAGGACTCGCGAATGCCAAAGAAACGCTGAATCAATGCGATGGACAGCGGCACCATGGCTATGAGAATTCCTGTGACCGAAGAGCTGATCCATCGCTCGCCGAGCGAGATCAAGGAAAAAGGAATTGCAAACTCCACCAACGCAAATGCAAAAATCGCCGCCTTATGCTTGCCGAGCGTACGCAGCGCTCCGCGCCGCCATGCAACCGGCATCAATATCGCGGTGGCAAGCATCAGACGGCTGCAGGCCAGGAGAAGCGGGGAGACTTCCTGAACTGCGACTTTGATAAAAAAATAGGGCAATCCCCAAATGATCCCGAGGGCCGCAAAGGCCGCCCATCCCCGCCAGGTCACACGCTCACTCCCACAATCAGCCGGACTAGCCCTCCATGCTAGCAGGGAATCGCGTATGCGATTGAATCCCCGCGGATTGCGCGCTCACTGACAGCGGCAAATATTCCGGGCCGTTGGCTGCGCCGTCAGTGCATCGGCTCTTCACCAAGCGCGAATATAACTTCAAATAGTTTTGCGCCATGTGATGCGCCGTGAAGCGCCTCTCGAATTCGGCGCGGATTCGGCCGCGATCCAAGCAAGAAATATCTTGCAGCGCCCTAACGGCCTCCTCCTCGGACTTGACGATAAAGCCAGTGAGTCCATTTTCCAGAACCTCCGGAACCGAGCCGTTGTTGAATGCCACGACAGGTGTGCCGCACGCCATCGCCTCGATCATCACCAGGCCAAACGGCTCTCGCCAGTCGATGGGGAAGAGCAACGCAGCGGCGTTACCGAGAAATTCAGCTTTCTCATGCTCGCCAATTTCCCCTATGAACTCCACATCCGCCTGAGACAGCAGCGGTTCAATTTTGGTCTTGAAATACTCACGGTCGACTTTGTCCACCTTCGCCGCGATCTTCAGCGGCATGGCGGCACGCTTGGCGATGCGGATGGCCGCATCGGGAGCCTTTTCCGGTGAAATGCGACCGAGAAATGCCAAATAGCCGCCGCCGGGGCCTGGAGCGAGAGACTTCTGCGGCAAGCCATGATGGATGGTTGCCGCGTAGTTCGCCTCCGGCAATGGCTGGCGCTGCGCGTCGGAAATCGATACCACGGGAATATCATGGTACAGCCTGTACAAGGCGGCGAGTTCCGGAAGGTCGAGGCGCCCGTGCAGGGTGGTTATCGAGGGAACTCCCAGCAGGCGCAATGTCGGGAAGGCAAAATAATCCAAGTGACAATGAATGATGTCGAACTCATGGGCGCGGCGCGCAACCGTTTCGAGCTGCATGAACAGCGGCACGAAAGCATCGTGTATCGTCGGATCGAGTCGCAGTGCACGCGGCCAAATGGGGGCGAGCTTCGCCTTGGTCCTACTGTCGCCGGAAGCAAACAAGGTTACTTCGTGACCAAGCTCGACCAATGCATCGGTCAAGTAAGCCACCACGCGTTCAGTTCCACCGTAAAGTTTGGGAGGCACCGCCTCGATCAACGGCGCAACTTGTGCAATCCTCATGAACGATCTTCCTGTTAGGCTCTCGCGATGACAAAAATAGCTTTCACCCATTCCAACCGATACAGTTCAAACACGCAACTTAACGTAGGACCATGCGCCACCAGGACACCGACGCGTGTGTTGTAATTTCTGCACGGAGAGACTGCCGTGAGCGATTCTGTCTTTATCGATGTGGCTGAACCCAGCGCCTCCGTAGACCAGGCACCGGCGGCGCAGTTCAGCATTGCGGCGGGCGCCACGTTCCAGGAACGGCGCACGCGCACGCTGAAACACGGCGACACCTTTGCGGTGTTTGATCATCGCGGCGACATTGGAATCGAAACCGGCAGCGCAGAAGGGTTGTATAACCGCGACACCCGCATTCTGTCGCAGCTGACGCTGCTGCTCGAAGAGGCACGACCCCTGCTCTTGAGTTCAATGATCCAGGACGACAACACCGTGTTCAGCGCGGACCTCAGCAATCCGGATCTTATGATCGGCGACCAGATCGCCTTTCGCCGCGAGCAAATTCACTTGCATCGGCTGAAGTTTCTCTGGAATGGGGCGTGCTATGAGCGCCTGCTGGTTCGCAATTTCGGCGACCACCCGCTGCGGGTCAACCTCGCGCTGTGTTTCGGCGCGGATTTTGCCGACTTGTTCGAAGTGCGCGGCGAACATCGCGCGGCCCGCGGTGATTCTTCGGCGGTGAGAAGCTCCGACGGCAAGGTTGTCCTGCGTTACATGGGACTCGACCAGATCGAGCGGATCACGACGCTGGAGTTTTGTCCGGAGCCGCAATCTTTGGGCACCGCGCGGGCAGCTTTTGAAGTGACCTTAAGACCGCGCCAAGTGCGGCGCATTTTCGTTAGAGTCGGAATGCCCAATGCCGAGGCCAGCGCATGGAGCGGACGCACATTTTACCGTCACATGCGCCATGCGCGGCAAGCGCTGCACGAATCGAGCAGTCGCGCCGCCAGTATCGATAGTTCCAATTCGCTATTCAATGAAGTCGTGCGCCGCTCGATCTCGGACCTTTACATGCTCGTGACGGACACGCCGCTAGGTGCCTATCCCTACGCCGGAACGCCCTGGTTCAGCACGCCCTTTGGACGTGACGGCATCATCACCGCGCTCATGACGCTGTGGGCAGACCCGAGCATCGCCAAAGGGGTGCTGCGATTCCTCGCATCGACGCAGGCCACCAGCCTCGAACCGCAGCGCGACGCGGAACCGGGAAAGATTCTGCATGAGATGCGTCACGGCGAAATGGCGAATCTGCGCGAAGTCCCTTTTGGCAGATATTACGGCAGCGTCGACGCCACGCCCCTTTTCGTTCTGCTCCTTGGAGAATATTTCTCGCGCACCGGAGATCTGGACACGGTCAGGGAGCTTTGGCCAAACGCGCTGGCGGCCTTGCAGTGGATTGACACATTTGGGGATCGGGACGGCGATGGCTTCGTCGAATACTATCGCCAGACAAACAGCGGCCTGGCCAATCAGGGCTGGAAGGATTCCCAGGACGCCGTGTTCCATCGCAACGGACAGTACGCTCAGGGTCCTATCGCGCTTTGCGAGGTACAGGCCTACGTGTACGGCGCGAAGCGCCATGCTTCGATCCTTGCCGACGAGCTGGGATTCCGGCACCTGTCGGTGCAGTTGCAATCGCAGGCGGAATCGTTGCGCCAGAATTTTGAAGCCAAATTCTGGTGCGAGGAGCTTTCCGTGTATGCCCTGGCGCTGGATGGGCAAAAACAACCCTGCCGCGTCGTGTCCTCCAATTCCGGACAAGTGCTGCTGACGGGTATTGCCGATCCTGCGCGCGCGCAACGCGTGGCGCACACACTGCTCGGAGTCTCGTGCTTCAGCGGTTGGGGCATTCGAACTTTGGGGCTGGCCGAGCCTCACTACAATCCGATGTCTTATCACAACGGGTCGGTGTGGCCGCACGACAATGGGCTCATTGCCTTAGGATTGGCGCGCTACGGCCACAAAGAAGCAACCGCGCAAATCTTCACCGCGATGTTCGATGCAGCCAGCTATATGGATCTGCGGCGCTTGCCGGAACTGTTCTGCGGATTCTTACGCCGTGAGCGCAATGCGCCCACGCAATATCCCGTGGCGTGTTCCCCCCAGGCGTGGGCTAGCGCGACCGTGCTGGCATTGTTGCAAGCGTGCTTGGGTTTGGAGTTGGCGGAAGCACGCAACGAAATTGCATTTTTCAGACCCGCATTGCCGAGCTTTCTCAACGAATTGCATTTGCGCAATCTGCGCCTGACCCGCGGGTCGGCCGATGTGTTGCTGAAACGGCACGGCAGCGATATCACCGTGACGCAGACGCGACGGGATGGCGATATCGCCGTCGTGGTGCGCTATTGAATGAGCCACGGTTTGCCATATTCCTTGCTGTCGTATTCCACCTACAAAAAAATCGGCTCAGCTTCACTGGCAAGCCAGGTTTCTTTTGCACAGACACCGGCGCTGCGGCGGTTGAAAATCCAGTCACTGGCCTTGGAGCGAAGACGATGCCTTTCTTTCGAGACGACGATATGTCCATTCATTACCTCGAGCGAGGACGTGGCGAGCCATTATTGCTGATACATGGTCTGGGATGCAGCGGTGCGGACTGGGCTTTCCAGGTAGCGGCGCTGGAAAATCACTTCCGAATCATCATTCCGGACTTGCCGGGCAGCGGCCACAGCCGCCCGCCGGCTACTGAATACACCATCGCCGGATTCGCGCACGCGTTGTGGAAACTCATGGATCATCTGGGTCTGCAGACGCCGAACATCGTGGGCTTCTCCTTGGGCGGGGCCGTGGCGCTGGAAATGGCGACGCTGCGGCCGGCAAGCGTGCCGAGGTTAGGCCTCATCAACAGTCTCGCAACCTATCAGCCTCGTGATGTGCGCAAATGGCTCGAAACTTATGTGTCCGCGACCATTGTTCGGTTGCTCGGGATGCCCCGTGCGGCTTATTTTATGGCCGCTCGTTTGTTCCCCGAGCCATGGCAGCGCCTCATGCGCGAGCACGCGGCACGAGCCATGGGATCCGTGCCGGCAAACTCCTATCTCGGCACCGGCCTCGCTCTCGCACGCTGGGCGATCCTGGACCGGCTCGACCAACTGAAATGCCGCATCTTGCTCATCGCGGCTGAAAACGATTTCACCCCCCTTAAGGAAAAGCGGGAGCTGGCCGCACGGCTCAATGCCGAATTGGTGGTGGTGCGGGGATCGCGGCATGGAACGCCCTTCGATTCCGTGGAAGTCACCAATGCCAGCCTGCTTGCATTGCTGACCGATCAACCCCTGCCGCCCCCGACGGGTTGGGTGCGGGATACGCCCTCGCGCGCGCAAGCGCTCTCCCTCGCAGGCAGCATTGCCGAAGAGCACGCAGTCAGCCCCCTGCTGTTGGATTAGCTTGGGTGGGATTTATTGCCAGGGCAGCCGGTCCAAGTCGAGGTTTCCGCCGCTCAGAATGATGCCGATGTCCTTGCCCGATACTTTTTTTTCCAGAATGGCGGCGTAAGGCACGGCGCCCGAAGGCTCCACCAATAGCTTCATGACCTCTAAAATCTGTCGCATCGCCTGAACAATCGAGTCCTCACTCACCGTCACGATGTCGTCGACGAGCCTAATAATTACCGCGAACGGTCGCTCGCCCAGGGAAGTCTTGAGCCCGTCGGCAATGGTGCGCGGATTGACCATGGGAAGGATTTCGCGCGCTTTGAGCGAGCGCGCAGCATCGTCCGCACCCGCCGGTTCCACGCCGATAACGCGTATATCCGGCTTGATATCCTTGGCCGCAACCGCGATGCCGCTGAGTTGTCCCCCTCCGCCCACCGGGCATAGGATGACATCGAGGTGCGGCACCTCTTCGAGCAACTCAATGGCCGTCGTTCCCTGTCCCGCCATGACTCGCAAGTCATCATAGGGGTGAATGAACGCGGCCCCGGTTCGTTCCATGACCTGGCGTGCCGTTGCCTCACGGGCCGCTAGCGTAGGCTCGCACAGCACGATATCGCCTCCGTAGCGGCGCACCGCGGCCTGCTTCGCCAACGGGGAATTGTTCGGCATCACGATGTATGCCGGTATTCCGCGCAGCGCCGCTGCCCGCGCCAGCGCAGCAGCGTGATTCCCCGAGGAATGAGTCACCACGCCCCTTGCCGCCTCCTCATCGGTGAGCAGGAACACGGCATTGGTGGCACCGCGTGCTTTGAACGCGCCCGCTTTCTGCAGGTTCTCGCACTTGAAGTACAGGCGGCTCCCGGCAATTCGGTCCAGCACCTCGCTGGTCATCACCGGCGTGCGATGAACTTTGTCGCGAATCCGTGCGTGCGCTTCGCGGATCGATTCCATGCGAAGCGTGGACTTTGGGCTTGGGCTACGTGTATCCATAAACTCTATGCTAAAACTAGCAGATGAAATCGCGTCTCACTTGGTTCGTCGTTCTGGCCATGATTGCCGGACCCTCGGCCGGATTGCTCCTCCACCAAACGCTCGGTGCCGGCCCTGCGGCCGATGATACCGCCGCAGGATTATCGCTCGTCACGACGAGTTTTTTGCGCCTCATCAAGATGATCATAGCGCCATTGGTGTTCTCCACGCTCGTCGTCGGGGTGGCACGCATGGAAGGCGCAGCATCCATAGCGCGAATCGGCGCCAAAGCGTTGGGATGGTTCGTGCTCGCAACCATGATTTCGATGAGCATTGGCGTCGTCGCGGTACAGTTATTCAAGCCGGGCCTCGGCCTTACCGCCTCCGCCGTCTCCGCCAGCAGCGTCCCCGGTCCGCTGCAGCTGAGGGACATACTCGATCATGTCATTCCCAGCTCCATTGTCCAGGCCATGGCCGGCAATGAAGTGCTGCAGATCGTCGTGTTTTCCGTTTTGTTCGGGGCGGCGGCATCCAGCCTGGGAAGCAAAGTCAAAAAACTCATCGACGCCCTCGACGAGATCGCCGCCGTCATATTGAGAATGACCCGGTACATCATGGCATTGGCACCTATTGCGATTTTCGCGGCCCTCGCCGCGACGGTTTTAACCCAGGGCGCGAACGTATTGCTGGTTTATGCGAAGTTTATCGCGAGCTTTTACCTCGCTCTATTGCTTTTGTGGATATTTTTCGCGCTCGCACTGTATTTGAGTATTGGCCGGCGCGCACTTGAATTGCTGCAAGCCATCCGCTCGCCATTGCTGCTTGCTTTTGCCACGGCAAGCTCCGAAGCGGCCTACCCGCAGACGTTGGAACGCCTGGAATCCTTTGGCGTCAGCACCCGCATTGCCTCCTTTGTTCTGCCCCTGGGATATTCGTTCAATCTGTGTGGATCCGCCATGTACTGCGCCTTCGGCGTCTTGTTCATCGCTCAAATCTATCGCATTGATTTGAGCGTGAATCAGCAGATCATGATGCTTCTCGTCCTCATGGTCACGAGCAAGGGCATCGCAGGCGTGCCGCGCGCCGCATTGATGGTGATCGCCGCATCGCTCAGCTATTTTGGCTTGCCGGAACAAGGCCTGGTTTTCGTCATCGCAGTCGATCACGTGCTCGATATGGGGCGCACGGCCACCAACGTCATCGGCAACGCCGTTGCTTCCACGCTGGTCGCAAAATGGGAAGGCGAGCTCAATGAAAGCACCGCGGGCGCCGGCGCACTGCCCACCGCAAACGCTTAATCAGCCGCGGCCAGCGCTGAAAACGGCCAGCATATCCTCTTCTTCTTCCTTCACGGGCTCCGCCTCGTTGCGCAGCAGCGTCAGGATTTCATCGCCGGGCATGGGCCGCGCGAATAGGAACCCCTGACCCACCGTGCAGCCCAACCTTCTCAATATTTCCACCTGTTGGTAGGCCTCGATTCCTTCGGCGATGACCTCGATGTGCAGATGCCGGGCGATCGCAATGATGGCGCTCACGATGGCCAAATCGCTCGAGTCCGTCACCAGATCTCTGACGAAACTCCGATCGATCTTGAGTGCGTCGACTCGCCAATTTTTAAGGTAGCTCAAGCTCGAATATCCGGTTCCGAAATCATCGATGGCGATTTTGATTCCCAGGTCGCGCAGCCGCGCCATGGTGTCCTGGCGATTTTCGCCTGCCGGGGAATGCGAATCGAACACGGCGCGCTCGGTCATCTCCAGTTGCAGCAGTTCCGGGCGCAGGCCGTGGGTTTTCAGCAATGTAGAAATGGTGGTTTGCAGCTCGCCGCGCTGCAGCTGCGCAGGGGCGACGTTGAGCGAGACGGGCACCAGCGCAATACCCGCCTTGCGCCATGCGCTCATGGTCTGCAGGGTTCGATGCAGAACGAAATTGCCCATCGGCACGATCAAGCCGGTTTCCTCGGCCACCGGAATGAATTGATCGGCGGGAATCATTCCATGCACCGGATGCGACCAGCGCATCAGCGCTTCGAGACCGACGATTTTGCGCGTGACCAGATTCACGAATGGCTGGAAGTGCACGTCGAGCTGCTTGAGCCGCAATGCTTCGCGCAACGATGCCTCGACCGCTACCCGATGCTTGAGCTTGCGGTTCATCGCGTGACTGAACATCTGCACGTTGTTTCGGCCGCGATCCTTTGCCTGGTACATTGCCGTATCCGAATGCTTGAGCAGTTCGACCATGTCGGCGCCATCCCGCGGATACAAGCTGACACCGACGCTGCCCGTGGTCTGCAAAGGGTGGCGGTCGATGATGATGGGACGGTTTAAGGTCTCGATGATGCGGCCCGCGCCCAACGTCACCTCGTCGTAGTTCTTCACGTTCCGGAACACGACCACAAACTCATCGCCGCCCATCCGGATAACCACATCGGAGTCGCGCACGCACGCGCGAAGCCGGGTGGCGACCTCTTGGAGCAGCTTATCGCCCGTTTCATGCCCGCGCGTGTCGTTGATGTGCTTGAAGCGGTCCAGATCGAGAAACACCACACCCAGCATGGTGTTATCAACCTTGGCCTCCGCGATTGCCTGGGGCAGAAACGCCGTCAGATAGTGGCGGTTGGGCAGGCCGGTCAGCTGATCGTGATGCGCCATTTTATCCAGGCGTTGCTGATTCTCGATGAGCTGCTGTTCCGCCTTTCTGCGCAGGGACACATCGTGGGTGACAAAGGCGCGGACGTCGCGTCCGTCGACGTCGAGCGCATTGCAGCGCACCTCGGTATCGAAGAAGGAACCATTCTTGCAGCGTTGCTGCATGTTCATCGCCATTTCAGAGTGGCCGTCGCTCAGGCGCGCCACCACGCTTTCCGGGGTTGAATCACCGTCCGCGAAAATGTCCGACAGAGTCAGAGACTTGGCTTCCTCATTGGTATAGCCCAAGCGATTGAGAAAAGCGGGGTTGGTGTAGAGTACCTGGTGAGTTTTGGTGTCCACGATGACGATGCCGTCATTGGCTTGATCGATGAGGGCTTTATAGCGGGCATCAACCGATCGTTGATGACGAAAATAGCGTCGCGCCCCGATGGCAAGGGCGGCAAGGATGGCCAACAGCAGCACAACAGCCCATGCGTATCCAAGGGCGCCGCGCGCAGGCTCCGGCGCTACCCAATCGGCGCTGGACTGACCTGCCGGAACCAAGCGAAACCCTCGCACGGCTCGCCCGCTGGCGTCGCGCATTGCAATGAAACCCGACGACTGATCGCGCGATAGCGTCGTGGTTACGCTGAATGCATCAAGCGCTTTTACTGGGGTTGGGTCGAACTCATTGAGCGGCTGTGGAGTCAGCGATCCTTTGACCGAATCGGCCAGGGTGGCAATGAGCGCCGGCGACAGTGATCGGCTCACCACCACCCAGCCCAGAAGCGAGGCTGCGGCCGAATGCCCGATGACGGGCCGCGCCACAATCCATCGGTCATCTGCGAACACCGCTATTTGCGAGCTACGATTGGCGGAGTCCGGAAGATTGATCGATTCCAGCACGTGCAGCGGCTGGGGCTCCGATTGCTCGAAGCGCACGGCACGGGCCGCGTTCAGCACCAGCAGGGTGTCGGCTCCGTGCCGCGCCATTTCCGCCCACTCCAGGCGATCGGCAGAGGCGTCGCTGTTTTCCTGGACCAAACGAATGACTGCCTCGGACTGCGCCAGCTCGCGAGCGCGGTCGGCTAGCTGATCGAATTGGGCCATGAATTCATGCGCCAGTTGCGTGAGCTGTAAGTTGAGATTTTCGCGTTGAAGGTTGGCCGCCCGGTGGTGCCAGTTTCGCTGGCTATTCATCGCCACGCCGAGCGCCGCCACAAACACGATGCCGCCGCCCGCCAGCCACAGGGAACGCCCCCGCACGGACGCTGGGATCCAGGCTGGCCAGCTCATGCTAAGGCACGGACCGGCGAGCCAGGGAGTCGCACAAACAGGCGGCGATTCGACATAATCACGTACAGATTTAGTTACTTACCCGAAGTATCTGTGATACCTCCTGAACTAACCGGTATCGGGTCCACAGTCCCGTGTAGGACTCGCGCCACTCGTATGAAACAATGCACCATGGACGTTCGCCTTGATACCAGTCTCGAGTCATTACTGGAGCGCGCCCCCGGTGCCAACGCTTCACGCGTGCTGGCCACCGTCGTTCGCACGTCAGGCTCGACGTACCGCAAACCAGGCGCTCGTATGCTGCTCATGGCCGACGGCAGCCATATTGGGTTGCTCAGCGGAGGTTGTCTTGAATCAGATCTGCAAATTCACGCGCGCAGGGTGATGGACAGCGGCGTGGCGCAGGCGTTTGAATACGATACCCGGGGTCCAGACGATACGCTGTTTGGCGTCGGGGCCGGTTGCGAGGGCACCATGCGCGTTCTTCTGGAGCCCGCAGGTGTCGGGACGAAGGCTGAGGCGGCGCTGGTGTCCGCCGGGCATGCCACGCAGGCAGGCGAATCCGCCACCTTGATCATGGTGCATGATTCGACTGACGCACCTCTCGGCACCTATCACGCTGGGCAACACTTGCCACCGGCGCAAGTCGAGCGCGCGTACGTACAGTCTTTGGCTCCGCCGCCGCACTTGCTGATTTGCGGGGCGGCGCCCGATGCACGGCCGGTCGCGAGTACTGCGCGCGCCCTGGGTTGGCGCGTTTCGGTCATCGATCACCGACCGGCGTATGCGGTTGCGGCGCACTTTCCCGGCTGCACTGTGCGCGTTGCCAGCCCCTCCTCGTTGCGCAGCGAGGTTGATTTATCTCTGTGTCATGCTGCCGTGGTCATGAGCCATCATCTGCCTTCGGATGAAATCTATCTGCGCGAGCTGGCGCAAGCCGGCCTCCCCGCCTACGTCGGATTGCTCGGTCCGAAAGCCCGCCGCAGCCGCCTCGCAAAGGAATTGGGACCGCTGACCGAGAAACTCGGCGCGCGAATTCGCGGTCCCGTGGGCCTCGACTTGGGAGCGGTGACGCCCGAAGGCATTGCGCTGTCCATCATCGGCCAGATCCACGCATGGCTTGCCGGGCGTGAGTACAGTGAAGCGGTGTTAAGCTAGCCTCAAGAACCTATGACGAAGGTAACCGCTCCAACGTATCGCTCCGGCGGCGACTCCGTTCCCGCAAGCGATGTTGCCGCCACGTTGGAAGAACGTGCGATCGCACTTAAGTTTTTGCAAAATCTGGCCACTGAAGTATCCCAAGGAACCGTCGATTTACCCTGCTTCCCCGACGTGGTGATTCGGATCAGCCAGGCCTTGGCGGATCCTAACAGCACCAGCGAGCGGGTGGTTACCATGGTCGGCGCCGAGCCTCGCCTTGCGGCTCGCGTGCTGCAAACTGCCAATTCGGCGGCATTCAATAGCTCGGGGAAACCTCTCGCTGACCTGCGCTCCGCCATCACGCGCCTTGGACACCAAATGGTTCAAGGCACGGCGATGTCCTATGCCATGCAACAGATGAAAAACGAGTCCTCGTTGCGCTCCATTGCGAAACCGCTCTCCGAGCTGTGGAATAGGAGCATCGCCGTAGCCTCCCTCTGCAAACTGATCGCGCAGCGAACGAAAGTGCCGCCCGATGAGGCTTTCTTGACCGGCTTGATTCATGGCATCGGCAAGTTATACATCATGGCGCGAGTGGCAAGCGCCGCCGGGGGGTCGCCGGGAGAACAGCATTGGATAGATCTTATCAGCGGCTGGCAGGCCTCGATCGGCAAGGCAGTGCTGCAGAGTTGGGGCTTTGCGGAGGAAATGTGTGATGCGGTGGGAGACCAAGGCGATCTCGACCGCAAATGGAAACACGGAGCAAAGCTGGCCGATGTGCTGATCGCCGGTGTGCTGCTGGCCGATGCCTTGGAAACACCGGAGCCGAGAACCATTGAAACCGACGGCGTCAACGCATTCTCGAGTATCGGCGTGACTGCGGCCGATTGCGCCACCATACTCGCCGAGGCGGCCGCGCAGATTCGCCAGGTGCATGAGGCGTTGGCGTAGAATTACCCAATGAAAAAGGCGTTCTCGATGAATGTATTCGGGCCCTTGCTTGCGGCGTTCGGCGTTTGCCTGTCCATGGCCGCCGCGTTTCCGGCATCGTCGCCGCCGACGCCGGATTGGCACACTACGGTGCGCGAATTTGCAGCGAGCCAGTTCAAGCATCCCGCCTGGGGCTACTCTCATGATCTGCGCGACTATGCGCTGGCTCGGGAGTTGGCTGCCGCGGATCGCGTCAGCCTTGACGACGACGTGCTGTTCGCGGCCGCGTACTTGCACGACATTGCCGCGTTCGCGCCTTGGGAAGACCCTAAAGAAGATCACTCGGATGTCGGTGCTCGCGTCGTTGAGTCGGTACTGAAAGACACCGGCTTTCCGATGAAAAAAATCGATGCGGTGCGCGGTGCCATCCGAACGCACATGTACTACCGCGAGCCGGTGGGCCCGGAAGCGCTGTACTTGCACGACGCCGACGCTTTGGACTGGTTGGGTGCGATAGGCGTGGCGCGCATTTTTGGGTTGGTCGACCCGCATGGCGGCAATCCGGACGGGCCGAAAGCGCTAGCGTTGCTGAGCGACAATTTGAACAAGGTGCCGGAACATGTGCTTTCGCCCGCCGGCCGGGCTCGGGTTGCGCAACGCAAGGCCGAGCTTGAAAAATTCCTTGTGGACCTCCGGCGCGAGACCGACGACGGTCACTCTCTTTGACAGTCGGTGGGCTACCGGGGCGGAGGGTGTATCGGGTCGACCCAATAGACTTCCTCGAATCTCTCAGCCGCCTCGATGTTGAGATTAACGACCACCGATTCGTTGTCGCTGCGCACCAAGACGCATTCGAGCGGAGCATCGCTTAGAGCATTGATCTCTTGGTGAGGAACGTAGGGCGGTACGAAAATAAAATCGCCGGCATCCGCCCTCGCGGTGAACTCCAACCGCTCGCCCCAGCGCATGCGCGCCGCGCCTCGCACAACGTAAATAACACTTTCCAGCGCGCCGTGGTGATGCGCTCCGGTCTTGGCGTTTGGTTGAATGATCACCGTGCCCGCCCAGAGCTTCTGGGATCCGACGCGGGCAAAATTAATCGCCGCGGCGCGCAGCATGCCCGGTGTTTGCGGGGTATTGCTGTCCAGGCGGTCACTCTTGATGACCCGAACGCCGTCATTGCGCCAATCCTGCTGCTTCAAAGACGTGGTCATGGGTCACGCGCCTCAGCGGCCAAATTAGGGTTGAATGATCACCCGGCCCGGGCCTAAAGTCACGCCTGCGACATTGAAATGACAAACATCCAAGCTTCCTGGCGCCGCGGCGTTCCTGAACTTCCCCTATGGACCATCCTCGCCCCCGTGCTCGCGGGCATCGTAATGCTCCTTGCGGGATACGATTGGGGGTCAGGCGGTATTTTTGTGGCGGTGATTGCCTTGAGCTTGGCTGCAAGCGTGTTCGCAGCCGTGCATCACGCTGAAGTCGTCGCGCATCGGATCGGTGAGCCCTATGGAAGTTTGGTGTTGGCACTCGCCGTCACCCTCATTGAAGTGGCCCTGATCTTCTCATTAATGGTTGCGGGTGGAGCAGAGGCAACGGCACTGGCCCGCGACACCGTCTTCGCTGCCGTGATGATCATCCTCAACGGGATCATCGGCCTGTGTTTGCTGCTCGGCGGCCTAAGGCACAGCGAGCAGACTTTCAGCCTCGATGGGGTCAGTGCGGCGCTGGTCGCCCTCTCCGCCATCGTCGTTCTAACGCTGGTATTCCCCAACTTTACGATCACCACCCCGGGTCCCTATTACTCTCGCAGCCAACTCGTGCTGATTGCAATCGTGTCGCTGGCCATTTACGGGGCATTCGTTTTCGCACAAACGATCGGGCATCGGGGCATCTTTCTTCAGGAGGATCTTGCGAATTCACCAGCGCAACACGCAAGCCGCCCGAGCAACGCAGTGACGGCCGCCGGTGCCATCCTATTGCTCGCCTGCCTTGTCACGGTGGTATTGCTGGCGAAGAAGCTCGCGCCCAGTCTCGAAGCCGCGGTCATGCGCGTCGGGGCGCCCAATGCCGTGGTCGGCGTGATCATTGCAGCCATTGTCTTGCTGCCCGAAGCACTCGCCGCTTTGCGTGCGGCGCGCGCCGACCGCTTGCAAACCAGCCTCAATCTCGCATTGGGGTCAGCCCTTGCCAGCATCGGGTTGACCATCCCCGCGGTCAGCGCCCTCTCGCTCTATATGGACACGCAGCTGACGCTGGGTATCGACACCAAATCCACGGTGCTCTTGATCTTGTCGCTGTTCATCACGGCCATTGCGCTGCGCACCGGACGAACCATTGTTCTGCACGGCATCGTGCTGCTGGTCATTTTTGTAGTGTATTTGTTTATGACGGTCATCCCTTAAGAATCGCCTCCCAAGCTGCGCGCGGCCGAGTGAATCGCGGCGCGAATGCGTGGGTAGGTGCCGCAGCGGCAAATATTGCCGCTCATGGCAGCATCGATTTCCGCATCCGTGGGCCGCGGCGTTTGCTTCAGCAAGGCGCAGGCCGACATCAATTGCCCGCTTTGGCAGTAGCCGCATTGCACCACATCGATATCGGTCCAGGCTCGGCGCAAAGCATCGATTTGCGCTCCTTGCACCCCTTCGATAGTCCGCACCTCCCGCGCCCCAATATCGGCAATCGGCAACAGGCACGAGCGCACCGCTTGTCCATCGACGTGCACGGTGCACGCGCCGCACAGTGCCTTGCCGCAGCCGAACTTCGTACCCACCAGCTTGAGCTCGCTGCGCAGAACCCACAGCAGCGGAGTATCGGGCTCGGCCTCCACCGATGTGATCTTGCCGTTGATGTTGAGCATCGTCATTGCACTTACGTAATCTTCAGCGGCAGGCGGCGAAGGCGCAGGCCATTGAGCGCATACACGGCGTTTGCCACTGCGGGGGCGATCGTCGGCGTGCCGGGCTCGCCGACGCCGCTGGGCGTGTCGCCGCTCGGCATGATGGTTACTTCAATGACCGGGCACTCGTTGAATCGCAACGGCCGGTAGTCATGAAAATTGCTCTGCTGTACCTGGCCCTTCTCGATGGTGATCTCGCCGTGCAGCGCCGCGGACAAGCCGAAAATGATCGCGCTCTCCATTTGTTGCCGGATGAGATTCGGGTTCACGGCGACACCGCAATCGATGACGCAGATCACACGATGCACGCGTATTTTGCGATTTTCCAGCAGCGACACTTCCGCTACCTGTGCGACAACGCTGCCGAAACTGCCGTGAATGGCAATGCCACGTGCGCGTTTTGCCCCGTCGGCAGCCGGAGCTAGGGGCTCGTGCCAGTTAGCGAGTTCGGCCGCACGATGCAATACACGCAGGTGCCTTGGATCCTCCTTCAGTAGCGCCGCACGAAACGCCACGGGATCTTGCCCGGCGGCGGCGGCGCATTCATCTACAAAGCTTTCGGCAAAGAACGCGTTCTGCGAGTGCGCGACGGAGCGCCAGATTCCCATGGGTATCGCGGACTCCACCGTGATATGCGCTACCCGAGCAGTCGGGAAAGCGTACGCAGAATTCGATGCACCGTCCGCGGATTTGTCGAGAAACGCAGGCGCGCCCAGGCTCGAGCCGGCCGAAGTCGTCTTCCATGCGATAAGCGTGCCGCTGGGGTTGAAGCCCGCGGTGCAGCGCGACAGATAAGTAGGCCGGTAATAGTCGTGGGCAATATCCTGCTCACGCGGCCATAGCAGCTGCACCGCCGCACCGTCGGTTTCGCGCGCAAGCAGCGCCGCTTGCACGACGAAATCGGTCAGGTAACGCCGGCCAAAGCCGCCCCCCAGATACGGAACCTCAATCGTTACTTTGGCCGCGGAAATCCCCAAGGCCTTGGCGACGGCTTTGGTCGCAAAACCGGCCGCCTGGGTCGGTGCCCAGACGGTGGCGGCGCCATCTTTGAACTGCACGGTGCAATTCATCGGCTCCATGGTTGCATGCGCAAGAAACGGCACCTCGTATTCCGCGTTTATAATTTTAGCGGCGGATTTAAGGGCAGAGGTTACATCCCCGCGCTCGAGATGAACTTTGCCCTCCTGCGTATCGAGCGCATGCGATAAGTCGTCATGGATTGATGTACTCGATAAGGAGGCGGCCGCGCCGTGGTCCCATTCGGCGTCAAGCCTGTGCAACGCGCGCATGGCATGGAACGGCGTGTCGGCAATAACGGCGATACCGCCCGATGTGGTCCCCGGCATGATGGAGCTACCGGCTACGGGATCCAATGCGATGACCTTGCGAACACCCGGCGCTGATTGCAGTGCTTCGCGATTGAAGCGCGCCACTTTGCCCCCGACGGTTGGACACATCGCGATGCTTGCGTACAGTAGCCCCGGCGGCTGCACATCAATGGCGTACACCGCCGAGCCGTTGAGCTTCGGGGTGTTATCGACGCGACGGATCGGCGTGCCGATCAATTTGAACTGGTCAGGCCTTTTGAGTGAGACTTTCTCCGGCAACGGCAGGCGCGCTGCCCGCGCAGCAAGCTCACCGAACGAAGCGGAGCTTCCGGCAGCATGCAGCACGTTGCCGTTCTCGGCGCGACACTCGGCGACAGGTACGCGCCAAACTTCCGCCGCGGCGCTGATAAGCATCGCACGAGCGGCTGCTCCGGCTTCGCGCATGGGTAGCCATTGATCCTTGAGGCTCGATGAGCCCCCGGTTCCTTGCAAGCCGGAAACCTGGCGCAGTACTTTGCCCAGGAGGTGACGGGAGACTTGCGGGACGATGCCATGATCGGTCGGCTCGAAAGGCAACGAATCCAAGAGCACGGCCTGATTGTTATAAATGGCGTCCAGCGACGATTGCTCGATCTTCACTCGTCCCCAATCGGCATCCATTTCATCGGCCAACAGCATGGCGAGCCCGGTGTGGACACCCTGCCCCATCTCCGCCTGGGACATCATGACGGTAATCATGCCGTCGGCACTGACTTTCACCCAACCGTTAAGCGCTACTTGGCCCGGGACGACAGCCAGGGGCCGGTCGGCATTCAAACGGCGCCGCTGAGGAGCGGCGGACCAGCCGATCGCCAATGCGCCCAAGGTTGCCGCTGCACCGAGGATGACGTGGCGGCGCTGGAGGTTGGGCATGGCCGCCACGGTAGGGGTTCATTGCCAAGCCTGTCAAACTTGCGCTAAACCGCCGCAGGCCTGAAGGCGAAGGCGACCACCACGGCCGCAATCAGCAACGCAAAAGACACCGCATAGTTCCAGGCCATTTTCTCTTTGAGATATACCACTGCAAACACGAGAAAGACGGTCAGCGTTATGGCTTCTTGAATGATTTTCAGCTGGAAACCCGTGTACGTACCGAAGCCGAGGCGATTGGCGGGAACAGCCAGACAATACTCGATCAGGGCGATGCCCCACGATACGAGAATCGCTTTCCACATCGGCCAACCGTGGCCGTACTTAAGATGACCGTACCAGGCAAATGTCATGAAGACGTTGGAAGCGAACAACAATAGTATTGTCATGTATGACTCTTGAAGGGCAGCGGAAGTCGTCAATTCTCAGCTGCGAGCGCGATGTGTACAATCAGCGAATGTCAAAGATGCTTTTGGGTGTGTTTCTGCTGGGTTTCGCTGCAGCCGGTTTCGCGGCGCAGCCGGCCCTCGACAATGATCGTGTGACGGTCTGGGATACCACCGGTGTGATGCCGCCGGCCCAGAACGACTTCCTCGCGGTGCCGCTATCGCGAAAGGGAAGCGTCCATTTTGGCCGTAAGGGCGACACGCCTGGCAAGGCAGGCGCGCGCACCGTCATCATTGAATTGAAAGAAGTTGCAACGCCACCCCTCCCCAACGCCAGCGGCTATCCGCTGGCGTTTCCTCGACCGCGAGCCAAAAAGTTATTGGAGAATGACAAGGTCATCGTCTGGGACTATGTGTGGCGTCCGCATGAGCCGACCCCGATGCACTTTCACGACAAGGACACGGTGGTGGTATTCGAGGATACCGGCGCGCTGCAATCCACGACGCCGGATGGCAAGAGCGTCGTCAATGAAAACAAGTTTGGCGACATTCGCTTCAACCGCCGCGATCGCACGCACACCGAGCTATTGCTGCGCGGCCACGCTCACGCCGTCATCACCGAACTGAAGTAATCATGAAAGCCCTCATTGCCGCTTACGCACGCTCGCCGCAACATTTCGCACGTAAGGGTCCGCTTGCGGCAGTCCGCCCGGATTCCATGGCCGCCCAAGTCGTGACCGGCCTGCTCGAGCGCACCAAGCTTGATCCGGCTCTGATCGAGGACCTGATTCTGGGGTGTGCCTATCCGGAAGGGCCGCAAGGGTCGAATATTGCGCGCATCGTGGTGTTGTTGGCAGGTTTGCCGCTCGAAGTCGGCGGCATGACCGTCAATCGATTTTGCGGTTCATCGATGTCGGCCATTCAAATTGCGGCCGCGCAAATCGAGGCGGGCATCGGCGAGGCGTTTCTTTGCGTGGGCGTTGAATCCATGAGCATGGTTCCCCAGGGAGGCTTCAATCGATCCCCCAATCCGGAACTGTCGAGCCGTTTTCCGGATGCGTATATCAGCATGGGCCAGACCGCAGAAAATGTGGCTAGGGCGTACCACATATCGCGCCTCGACCAAGAGGTCATGGCGGTCGAGTCTCATCGCAAAGCGGCGCAGGCCCGCGCACAGGGCCGCCTGCATGAAGAAATCGTCCCCATCCGACTCGAATCCGGAGAACTGGTGACTGAAGACGGCTGCATTCGGCCAGCCACCTCGCTCGAGGCGCTGGCCGCTTTGAAGCCTGCCTTCGCGGCCGATGGCGTCGTGACGGCCGGTACGTCATCGCCGCTGACCGACGGCGCATCCGTAGTGCTGGTCACGAGTGAGGAATTTGCCGGCCGTCATGGCTTGCATCCGCTCGCTCGCCTACGCTCGGCGGCGACGGTGGGCTGCGACCCCGCTATCATGGGCATCGGTCCGATTGCCGCCACTCGCAAGGCCTTGGCACGTGCCCGCTTAGGCGTAGACGCTCTGGATGTGATCGAACTCAACGAAGCCTTTGCCTCCCAAGCGCTTGCATGCATGCGGGAACTTGGACTGAATCCGGCGAACATCAACCTTGACGGCGGGGGTCTGGCGCTGGGACATCCGCTCGGCGCAACCGGCGCGCGCATCACCGGCAAGGCGGCCGCATTGCTCGCTCGCACCAGAGGTCGCTATGCCCTGGCTACCCAGTGCATCGGCGGCGGACAGGGCATCGCCACGGTCATGGAAGCGCTTTGAGGGTGATGCTCACCGGACAGTGATCGCTGCCCATGACGGTAGGATGAATCAGCGCACCCGAAACGGCCTCGCGCAACTGAGCCGAGACTAGGAAGTAATCGATTCTCCACCCGACGTTGCGTGCGCGCGAGTTGGCAAAGTTGCTCCACCAGGAATAGTGGCCATTGCCTTGCGTGAACAAACGGAAGGTATCCACGAAGCCCGCATCCAGCAACGCTTGAAATCCCGCTCGTTCCTCGTCGGTAAATCCCTTCTTGCCGCGGTTGGGCTTCGGATTGGCCAGGTCCAATTCGGTGTGTGCCACATTCAGATCGCCGCAAAATATGACCGGCTTGGACTTCTCCAGTTGCTGGCAGTACCCGAGGAAGGCCGGATCCCAATGCTTGTGTCGCAGCGCGAGCCGGCTCAAGTCGTCCTTGGCATTCGGCGTATACACGGTGACGACATAGAACTTGGGGAATTCGGCGGTGATGACCCTCCCCTCCTCGGCGCTGTCGCGCTTCAATTCGTCGGCGAACGTAAACCGCTGGGCAAAGTCGGTGGGAAACCCGTTGGTGATGGACAGAGGCTCCTCTTTGGCAAAAATCGCCGTTCCCGAATAGCCTTTTTTTATCGCCGAGTTCCAATACTCCCGATAATTCGGCAAGTCGATTTCGATTTGGCCGCGTTCGGCTTTGGTCTCTTGCAGGCACAAGATATCGGGCTCGTGAGTCTCGAGAAACTTGAGGAACAGTCCCTTTTTGTGCACCGAACGGATGCCGTTCACGTTCCACGAATAGATCTTCATTTGGCTGACGTTGCTCCCCACCCGGCACCCAAGGCTTTGTAGACGGCGATCAGCGAGGTCGCCGCATCGGTGCGGCTTTGCGAAAGAACCAACTCGGCACTCAAGGCCGTGCGCTCCGCATCAAGCACTTCAAGAAAATCAATTAAGCCTCCTTCGAAACGCTTTTGAGCCAACTCGGCCGCCTTATCGCTCGCCGCCGCCGCAAGTTGCAGAGCGTCGCGCCTCGATTGTGATCGCCCATAGCTGATGAGGGCGCCCTCGGTATCCTCGAGCGCGCCCAGCACGGCGCCTTCATAGGCCGACAGCGCCGCATCGGTTTGCGCCCTGGCCGTACTGATGCGCGCGCGCACTCGCCCCAGATCGAAAGCCGCCCAGGAAATACTCGGCCCGACGGAAAAAAAACTTGCCTCGGCGGTGCCGAACTGGCCGAATGTCGGCCCAAAATACCCCACTTGACCGTTCAGCGTAACCTTGGGGAATAGATCGCCCACCGCGACCCCGACCCGCGCGGTAGCGCCCGCCAACCTGCGTTCCGCGATGCGAACGTCGGGACGGCGACGCAGCAACTGCTCGGGCGAGCCGATCGCGTTCAAATCCGGCAATGCGGGTGCCGGCGCCGGTGCTGTCAGCGTCGCCCCGAGCGCCGTCGGTTGGCGGCCCGTCAGCACGCTTAAGCGATAACCGGTGGTGGCAATCGATGCCTGCAGGCTGGGAATCGATGCCACGGTCGTCTGCCATTGCGCCTCGGCGCGCGCAGTATCCAATTGATTTCCTCTGCCGGCCTCCAGTCGATTGCGCGTAAGCTTCAGCGTATTGAATTGATTGTCGGCATTGCGCATGGTCAGTGACAGCTGGTCCTGTAGTCCGCGCAAAATAAAATAATCGCGCGCAACTTCCGCGATGACGCTGACGCGCGCGTCCTGCAGCGTTGCGGCACTCGCGCCCACATCCGCACGCGCGGCTTCAACGTTGCGACGAACCCGTCCAAACAGGTCCAGTTCCCAGAGTTCATCAAATCCAACTTGGGCTACGTTGAATTCGCGGTCGTGCCTACTGACTCCGGGCAGTTGTTCCTTGGAATCCAAGACGTGCGAATAACCACCGCTGACCGTGACCGTGGGGTAGAGGTCAAACCCTACCAGTCGACGCTCGGCACGGGCCGCGCGCAGGTTTGCCTCAGCGACACCAAGATCCGTGTTGTGCGCCAGGGCGTCCTCGATCAAGCCGCTCAACGTCGGATCCGCAAAGCTGGTCCAGTACTGTTCGATCGCATCGCCTTGCGCGAATCCGGGCTCGCCGGCATTGGCAAAATGCGCATCTACGGGAGTGTCCGGCCGATGGTAGTTCGGTCCGACTGCGCAACCGCTCACGATGATGGCCGCGGCGCAGAGCAGCCGGTTACGCACGGGGAGGCACCTCGTTCGCGGGCATCGAAGGGTATTCAGCTGACTGATCACGATGGCGCGCCAGCCAAGTCTCTATCGTGACGAAAAACACTGGCGTCAGAAATAAGCCGAAAGAAGTGACGCCCAGCATTCCGGCGAACACCGCGATACCAATGGCCTCCCGCATTTCGCTGCCCGCGCCGCTGGCGATTACCAGTGGAATCACACCCATGATGAAGGCGAACGAGGTCATGAGGATGGGACGCAGCCGCAAGCGGCAGGCCTCGACCGCCGCATCAACAGGCGCCAATCCATGCTCCACGCGCTCGCGCGCAAACTCCACGATCAAAATCGCATTCTTGCAAGCCAAGCCCACCAGCACGATGAAGCCGATTTGCGTCAGCACATTGTTGTCCGATCCTTTCAGCCAAACGCCCAGCATCGCCGACAACAGGCACATCGGTACGATGAGAATTACGGCGAGCGGCAATGCCCAGCTTTCGTACTGAGCCGACAGAATCAGAAACACCAGCATCACGCACAGCGGGAAAACCAGCAGCGCGGTATTACCTGCACTTTTTTGTTGAAAAGTGAGGTCGGTCCATTCATAGCCGAAGCCGTTGGGCAGCGTTTCCTGCAGTACGCGCTCCATGGCCGCCGTCGCCTGGCCGGACGAAACACCCGGCGCACCCTGCCCGTTGATGTCAGCAGCGAGGTACACATTGTAATGCGAGACTCGATCGGGGCCCGCTTCAAAGCGAATGTCGGCGACCGCCCCCATGGGCACCATGTCGCCCCGGAGGTTACGCATTTTCAAATTGGCGATGTCCTCGGGTTGATTGCGGAATTGCGGCTCCGCTTGAGCATATACGCGATAAGTTCGTCCAAACTGATTGAAATCGTTAATGTAAACAGATCCCAGATAAGTCTGCAGCGTATCGAATACCGAGGACAGAGGAACGCCCTGTCGTTTGGCCTTGACTCGGTCGACGTCCGCGAACAGCTGCGGCACGCTGTTTTGAAACGTGGTGTATGTCGCGTAAGGATTTAATTGGCGGTCTTGGCGCGCCCTGTTCAAGACCTCGCCGCTGACCCGTGCCAGCTCATCGTAGCCGTGCGCGGCGCGGTCCTGAAGGAATAGCTTGAATCCTCCCGTCGTCCCGAGGCCTTGAACCGGCGGCGGCGGCACCGCAAAGATGGTGGCATCCTGGATTCCTGAAAATTTCTGGTTGAGCGATTGCGCAATGGCGGCCGCGGATAGGTTCTTGGTCTTGCGCTCATCGAAGGACTTCAACGGAAAGAACAGCACGGCTGCATTGCTCAAATTGACGAAGCCTTGCACCGAGAGGCCCGAAAAGCCGATCACATGGTCAACGCCCGGTGTCTCCTTGGCAATAGCGGACATTTGCCGCACCACTTTCTCGGTACGATCAAGCGAGGCGGCATCCGGCAACTGCACGATGCCGATCAGATACTGCTTATCTTGGGGTGGAATAAACCCGCCCGGCACCAGCCGGAACATCCCCCAGGTGCCAAGCAGCAAACAGGCGAAAATGCCCAACACCACCACTCGGATCCCCGTGAGCCGCCGCACTGCGTTACCGTAGCCCTGCGATGAGCGCTCGAATCCGCGATTGAACAAGCGGAAAAATCCGCCAAACACCTTGTCGATGCCTCGCTGGAATACGTCGGGCTGGGAATTTCGCGGTTTGAGGAGCAAAGCGGCCAATGCAGGCGACAAGGTCAACGAATTGAATGTCGAGATCAGGGTGCTCGCCGCAATGGTGATGCCGAACTGGCGATAAAATTGGCCGGTCAGGCCGGAGACGAATGCCACGGGTATGAATACCGCGCACAACACCAGGGCAATGGAAATGATGGGCCGGGTTACCTCGCCCATGGCTGCATGCGCAGCCGCATGGGGGTTCAAGCCATCCTCGATTTTGCGCTCGATGTTCTCCACGACGACGATGGCGTCGTCGACCACGATGCCGGTGGCCAGCACCAGTCCGAACAACGTCAGCGAGTTGATGGTAAATCCTGCCAGCAGCAACACCGCGAGTGTGCCGATGATGGCGACCGGCACCGCCACCAGGGGGATCACGCTGGCCCGCCAGGTTTGCAGGAACACGACGACCACCAGCACCACCAACAGGACCGCTTCGAACAAAGTATGAATGACGGATTCGATCGAGCTGCGCACAAACACCGTCGGGTCGTAGTCGATTTCGTAACTCACGCCCTCCGGGAAGTCCTTCGCGAGTTCCTTCATCTTGGCGCGAACCGCATCCGAGAGCTGCAGGGCATTGGCACCCGGCAGTTGGAACACAGGAATAGCGACGGCCGGACCGCCATCCAACATGCTGCGCAAGGCATAGTTGTCCGGACCGAGCTCGAGCCGGGCAATGTCGCGCAAATACGTGGTCTCGCCGTTCGCGCCGCTCTTGACGACAATGTTTCCGAACTCTTGTTCGGTCTGCAGGCGCCCCTGAGCATTGACGATGTATTGAAACTGTGTGCCCGGCAGCGCGGGCTGCCCTCCGATTTGTCCGGCGGCCACTTGTACGTTCTGCTCGCGCACCGCAGCCAGCACTTCATCCACATCCATGTTGCGGGCGGCGATCTTGCCCGGATCCAGCCACAATCGCATGGCGTAGTCGCCCGAGCCGAATACCCGCACGTCGCCCATGCCTGGAATGCGCGCCAGCACGTCTTTGATTTGAATGATGGCGTAATTGCGCAAGTACAGCGAGTCGTAGCGTCCGTCGCCCGACTTCAGAAACACGACCATGGTCAGGTCCGGTGAGCGCTTCTGGGTGACCAAACCGATCTGCCGCACCACGTCGGGCAAACGACTCTCCGCCTGGGCGACGCGGTTCTGGCTCTGCACCTGGGCGATATCAAGATCGGTGCCCAGCCTGAATGTCACGGTGATGGAAAACGTGCCGTCTGGGGTTGCCGTCGAATTGGTATAAATCGCGTTTTCCACGCCATTGATTTGCTGCTCGAGCGGCGTTATCACCGTCTCGGCAATGGTCTTGGGCGAAGCGCCCGGATATTGGCCGCTGATCACCACCGTGGGCGGTACGATTTCCGGGTATTCGCTGATGGGCAGGTTGGGCATCGCCAACAAGCCGCCCACCGTGATCAGTATGGCGAGCACCGTGGCAAATATCGGCCGTTCGATGAAGAACGAGGAAATGTTCATCGGGACCCTTTAGGACGCCGCGGGCGCGGTCGCGCCCATGGTCACTTTCTGCGGCGTCACGGTGACGCCCGGATGCACGCGCTGCGCCCCGTTCACCACGACGACATCGCCCGCCTTCAGGCCCTCGCGCACCACCCGCAGGCCGTCGATCACACGTCCGAGTTTGACTTTGCGATATTCGATTTGATTGTTGGCTCCGAGCAGCAGCACGTATTTTTGATTCTGGTCGGTGTTGACGGCGCGATCATCGATCAATATCGCGGAATACTCTTCGTTTCCCAGCAGCTGCACGCGTGCAAACAAGCCGGGAGTAAATCGGCCATCTTTGTTCTGCAGTACCGCGCGTGCGCGAATCGTGCCGGTCTGCGGATTCAATTGATTGTCGACGAAATCCACCGTGCCGGTATGGGGAAATCCGTCTTCGTTGGCGAGGCCCACTTGAACCGGTTTGCCGGAGTCGTGCGAGTTCTGGCTATAGCGCAAGTAGCTTTGCTCATCTGCATCGAAATAGATGTAGATCGGATCCATCGAAACCACCGAGGAGAGCAGCGTGCCGCCGTTGGTGCCGCCGGTGACAAGGTTGCCCCGGGTCACTTCCGCGCGGCTCACCCGCCCATCGATGGGGCTGGAGACTTTCGTGAAATTCAAGTTGAGCGCGGCCGCTTCGAGAGCCGCTTGCGAGCCCGCGGCGTTGGCTTCGGCCTGTGCCACGGTGCTCTTGCGCTCATCCAGCTCCTCCTCGGACACGGCGCCGCTTTCTTTCAATCGCTGCACGCGCACCAATTCGATCCGCCCTAAGTCCAAAGCGGTCTTGAAACGCTTCAGGTCGGCGGCGGCACGATCGTATTCAGCCTGATAGGGCCTGGGATCGATGACGAACAGCAGCGTGCCGCGCTTGACTAAGCTGCCCTCGGTGAACGCAACCTTGTCGATGTATCCCGAAACCCGCGGCCGTATCTCCACGGTCTCCACAGCTTGGAGCCGTCCTGTGAATTCGTCCCAATCTTTGACCCGTTTCTCGAGTACTTGCGCCACGCTCACCTGGGGCGGCGGCGGGGCGGCGGGTCCGCCCGATTTGCCGCACCCGGCAATAAATGGCATTAAACAAACTACTATAGAGAAGCCCCGTATCTTATTGATTATTCGCATTTAAAATCCCATTCTAAGACATATCTTATCGGCCTGCGGGTGCAGCCATTCATTTCATCACATCGAAATGCGTTTCGACATAATCAATGGCCTCTAGTTGTAGCATTCTCCGATGGCGGTTATGTTATTTTTTTGAGGGACTAAGCATGGGCAAAAAAATACTCACCATACTGGTTGCCGTCTTGGTGCTGCTTGCGGTAGTCGGGTTGCTATTGCCGCGACACGCGCATGTGCAGCGTTCCGTCACCATCGAGCGGCCTGCAAGTTTGATCTATGCGACCGTCAATTCTTTTGTGCTGTTTCCGAAATGGTCGCCGTGGCAGGACTTGGACCCCAACATGACCCAGGTGACGGAAGGACCGCGTGAAGGCGTGGGGGCCAAATTGGTTTGGAAGGGGAATGACAAGGTCGGCTCGGGAACGCAAGTGATTACCGCCTCGACGACCGATCGATCCGTGGCCAGCGATCTCGATTTCGGAAGCACGGGCACGGCGAAATCCCTGGTTACATTGACTCCGGAAGGCAGCGCCACGCGGGCCACTTGGGCGGTGGATATGGACATGGGTGCCAATCCCATCGGCCATTACATCGGCTTGACGATGGACGGAATGCTGGGAAAGGATTTTGCGAACGGGCTCGGCAAGCTCAAGTCACTGGTTGAAAGCATGCCCAACGCGGACATCGCGGAATTTACCGCAGAGCCCGTTACCTTAACGGCCGCCCCGCTCTTGATTGTCAACGAATCGGTCCCGCCGGCAGGCATCGGTAAGGCCTATGCCGATGCGTTTGGGCAAATCGGCAAGTTCATGGCCAAGAACAAGCTGCACCAAACCGGCGCGCCATTAGGCATCGAAGGTGTCATGACGGCCGGCAATTACACTTTCGATGCCGGCATTCCCGTAGATCGCAGCGATGTCGCAGGCTCCGAGGGCATCCGCGCCGTGCAAAGCTATGCCGGCAAGGCGTTCAAGACAACCCACGTAGGCGCGTACGAAAACTTGCCCCAGACCCAGGAGAAGCTGCGTGCTTATTTGGCCGCGCACGGTTATGTACAGAAAGGCCCATTCATCTCCTTATACGTCGATGATCCGAGCACCATGGTGGTCGAGAAAGTGCGGACGGAAATCTACGCGCCGGTCGAATGACCTCGGAGCCTCCTGCCCGCGTCAGGCGCAAGGCGGGTGCCTGGGACAGGCGCCGCTCCGCGGACAGATGACGCTGGCCTTCGAGTCGAGCGCATCCGCGATCCAAGAAATGGTAAGAACCTGCGACGCTGCCCGAATGGCCGCCTCGGCCTCGGCCGGTATCACGCCATCCCCACCGCCGCGGCGGCACGACTCCGCGACCGAGGCCACAATGTCCTCGCCCGCAAAACCCTGAGCTTCCAATGCGGGCAATAAGTCCACCCCCACGGATAGGACATGCAATTCATCCAAGGCATCGCGAGTGAGGAGAGAATGACAACAATACAGGCGCGCCCGCTTGCCGTCCTGCATGACCGAAATTTGCGATCTTGGCTTCTGGGCGGCCGGGGCCTCAGGCGTCTGATGTAGCAGGCGAAACACGGCCCATCGCGGACACGGATCGGACACCAAGCTCATGTTGCCCCAAGGAAGGGGAATTCCATTGCCGCGATAAACCGCCCGCAAGTAGCCCGGGGTATACGCATCGAAAAAGTGCCAGTGCCGATAGGGGGACACCGCCGTCATGCGGCGCATGACCAGCGCCGGCGTCACGCCGACTTTGCGGCAAGCGCCGACACTGTGGGCCTCGCGAATCAAGAAGCGGCGAAACGGAATACGGGGACACAAGAGTGCGCCGGCAAAAAAACTGCACTCGAAATCTCGCCAGGCATACAGCACATCCTGCGCGCCCATGCCTCCGGCCGAAGCGGTTGATTCGACGTCGGCAGATTGCACCGCGCTGTGGGGCGAGATCATGCCGTCGCCGTTGTGAAGGATCTTGTGCCCGATGAAGAATGCCAACTCGTATTTCAGCCGTTCTTCCTGCCGGCGCAGGCGCTTGTTGATGAGCACGCATCCCGGGGCTTCGAACCGGGAACGTACCAGCGCGCCGCTGGGCTTGCGTCCATCGCCGTCGAACCATTTGATATCCAAGGAATGGCGCTCGCAAATCGCCAGCACCGCATCCAACGTCAAAGGCATTTGGCGTTGACCGCACTCCTCTGCTGCGCGCTCGATGTCGGGAAAATTATTGTGGCGCGTTTCTTGCCAGACACGGATCAGCAACTGCGCAAATTGCCGTCCTGTGGTACCGGTTTGCGAGAGAAGCTCCGGCAATGCGTTTTGCAGCAACTCTTGCGAGAACAGGAAGGCCGGTTCGAGCGGCATGGCCGCCAAGCCGCCGCGTTCACGCTGCGCGGGCGAAACCTCGACATCGGTATTCTCGTCCAAAAACCAACGCGCGTCCTTGCTGAAGATCCCCGCCAGCATGTCCAGCATGACCGCAGAAGGCATTCGTTTGCCCGTTTCCACCATGCTCAAATAGGACACCGACGGCGCGCCCGCGGCGTCGACTTGGATGCAGCGCGCCGACAGTTCATCCAGGGTCAAGCCATTGCGCTTGCGCAGTGCGCGCAACTTAGCGCCGAGAAAATGCCCCTGCCTTATGAGTCCTGCCATGGCGTTTTGTGAAATTCACACTGTGAAATTTCTAATGTATAAATCTGCCTAAGTACACTCTAAGCTTGCTTCATCCCAACAATCAAGCCGACCTTTGGAGAACTGACTTTGAATGCACCTTTGAATGAGCGATGGCAGGGCGTGCAGCGCCCGTACAGCGAGGCCGATGCGGCGCGTCTGCGCGGTTCGGTGAAGATCGAATACTCTCTGGCACGCCTTGGCGCCGAGAAATTCTGGCGCTTGCTGCATACCGAACCGGTGGTCGCGGGCCTGGGCTGCATGTCCGGCAATCAAGCCATTCAAACCGTACAGGCGGGTCTCAAAGCCATCTACTGCTCGGGCTGGCAGGTGGCCGGCGACGCCAACTCCGCAGGCGAGGTGTATCCGGATCAAAGCCTCTATCCGGTCGACTCGGTGCCGAAAATGGTCGAGCGCATCAACAACGCCCTGCTACGCACCGACCAAATTCATCACCTGGAAGGCAACTCCTCCATCGACTGGATGGCGCCCATCATCGCCGATGCGGAGGCGGGATTCGGCGGCAACTTGAACGCCTTCGAATTGACCAAAGCACTGATACGCGCCGGTGCGGCCGCGGTGCATTTTGAAGACCAGCTGTCGTCGGCGAAGAAATGCGGCCACTTGGGGGGCAAGGTACTGGTATCGACCGCCGAGGCCATCAATAAGCTGGTGGCTGCGAGGCTGGCGGCCGACGTCATGGACGTGCCGACGGTCATCATTGCGCGCACCGACGCCGATGCGGCGGATTTGTTGCTGACCGATCACGATCCGCGTGATCGAGCTTTCCTGACCGGCGAGCGCTCGAGCGAGGGATTTTTCTATGTGAAGGCGGGGATCGAACAGGCGATCGCGCGCGGCCTGGCGTATGCGCCGTATTGCGATCTGATCTGGTGCGAAACCTCCAAGCCCGATATTAATGAAGCCAAGCGCTTCGCCGCCGCCATTCACGCGCAATTTCCCGGCAAGTTGCTCGCCTACAATTGCTCGCCGTCCTTCAATTGGGCCGCAAAACTCAATACATCGGCAATGAAGAAATGGCGTGAAGAATTGGCCGCGCTCGGATATCGCTTCCAATTCATCACCCTCGCGGGCTGGCATGCATTGAACTTGTCGATGTTTGAATTGGCCTCCGCTTACAGCGCGGATGGCATGCTGGGTTATTCGCAATTGCAACAACGCGAGTTCGGCCAGGAAGCCGCCGGCTACCGGGCCACCAAACATCAGGCATTCGTCGGCACCGGCTACTTCGATGCAGTGCAGACGGCAATCAGTGCCAAAAGCTCCACCGTGGCCATGGCGGGCAGCACCGAGACCGAGCAGTTCGCCTCGCCGGCAACGGTACCCGAACGCGTGGTGGCTTAAGCCATAGGAGTATCGATGCGCCCGGACTTCGCCGCCGCGGCAGCGGCGCAGATCGCCGAACACTTCCGCTCATACAACGAGGAGTTCGGGCGCATTACGCGGCGTGCCGCAAAGAATTTTCTCGCCGAGGATTGGCATGCGGCGCAGCGCGATGCCATAGCGCGCATCGAGCTCTATGAACAGAGGGTCGCACGGTGTGTGTCGGCGGTCGGCGGCGAGCTGCAAGCGCGGCGTACTAACGTGGAGATGTGGACCGAGATCAAATCGGCTTATGGAAAGCTGATCGCGCGCCGGCCCGACAGTGATTTCTATAGTACGTTTTTCAATTCGGTAACCCGCGATTTGTTCGGCACGGTGGGCGTCAACCGGGACGTCGAGTTTTGCGCCACCGGCGCGGGCCGCGCGTCCGGGTCGGTTCCAATCCGCGTTTACCGCGTGGCCGGTTCCTTGCCGACGGCGGTGCGGGACATTCTCGCCGACCTGCCCTTCGGCACGGCCATCGGAGATTCGGACGGCGCGGTACACCGCATCAGTGCGGAAATCGGCAGGTACTTTGCGACCGGTCGGCAGAGCGGCGCTCCAGAATCGGTGGAGCTGATCGAACCGGTATTCTATCGGGGCCTGCAGGCATTCGTCGTCGGCCGGCTGATAGGCGACGGCGCGATTACTCCGCTGGTGCTCGCCTTTACCAATCAGCAGAGGAACGTGCAGATCGATGCGGTGATGTTGTCGCGGGCAGACGTCGGGTCGCTTTTTGGTTATGCGCGAAGCTATTTTCACGTGGACTTGCCTGTGGTCAGCGCCGCAATCACGCTGCTGCGCTCCTTCATGCCCCGCAAGCCCGTCGACGAACTCTACACCGTGCTGGGCCGCGCGAAACAAGGCAAAACGGAACGCTACTTCGCGCTGCAGCGTCACTTGGACAGGTCTATCGATAGCTTCGTGCATGCACCGGGCGATCGTGGGCTGGTCATGATCGTCTTCACGTTGCCCTCGCACGATCTGGTGTTCAAAGTAATACGCGACAAATTCGGCGCGCCGAAAAGCACGACCCGCGCCGAAGTCATCGAACGCTATCAATACGTATTCCGGCACGATCGGGCGGGACGGCTGGTGGACGCTCAGGAATTCAAGCGCTTGAGGCTTCCTCGTGCGCGCTTCATGCCGGCGCTGGCCGATGAACTGCTGCACGAGGCCAGCGGGAGTTGCCGCATCGAAGGCGATGATCTCATCGTCGAGCACTGCTACATCGAGCGGCGCTTGCGGCCGTTGAATCTATTTTTGCGCGAAGCCGAGCCGGCGGCCGCCGAGGCGGCCATCATCGATTACGGCAACGCTTTGCGCGACCTGGCGGCGAGCGACGTATTCCCGGGGGACTTGCTGCTGAAGAATTTCGGCGTCACCAGTCATGGCCGCGTCATTTTCTATGATTACGATGAGCTAGGCCTGGTATCCGATTGCGTTTTTCGGGATCTGCCCCGTGCCCGCAACGAAGAAGAGGAAGCCAGCGCCGAGCCTTGGTTTCATTGCGGACCACGCGATGTGTTTCCGGAGCAATGGCTGCCGTTTCTATGCATTCCCCCAGCCTTGAGCGAGGTGTTCAAACGCCATCATGCAAGCTTGTTGACTGCGGCGTGGTGGCGCGCCCAAGCGGCCCTTGCACCGGCCGCCGCCGCCGCATTAATGGCTCAATCATCGAACGCCGCGTAAACCAGGTCGCGGAATAGGTTTCGGAAATAATCCCGCTGCCCCGGCGCCTGGATGAGCAAGATCGCGAAAAGCTCCTCCTTCGGATCGACCCAAAACGTGGTGCCGGCGAGCCCGCCCCAGAAATACTGCCCCACGGAACCCGGCACAGGCGCCATCCCCGGTTGCAGGCGGACGGCGAAACCTAAGCCGAATCCGTAACCCGGCAAGAGCAGATCGGACGCCCCCGTGATGGGTCCGAGATGATCCGAGGTCATCAGCTCGATGGTCTTGCGGCTTAGGAGCCGCACGGTGTCGAGTCGGCCGCCGTTCAATAGCATTTGCAGGAAACGCGCATAGTCCCCGGCAGTCGAAACCAGACCGCCGCCGCCGGATTCGAATTTCGGGGCATCGCGGACATTGATCAATTGCACCCCGCCGCCGGTGTCGGGATCCTTCGCGAACGCCTCTGCCAGGCGGCCATGCCGATTTGCCGGCGCGTGAAACGCGGTGTCGATCATGCGCAGCGGACCCAGCACGCGGTGCTGCAAATACTCCCCGAGCGTCGAACCGGACAGCACCTCGACCAGACGGCCGATGACGTCGGTGGAGCGGCTGTACTCCCATTTGGTACCGGGCTGATCGATCAGCGGCATTTTTCCCAACGTCGCCACTTGATCGGCGTTGCTCTGATCGCGGATGTAAACCCTCGCAGCAGTGTACATTTTATGCACGGGCCCGCTGCCTCGAAACTCATAAGTCAGGCCCGAGGTATGACGCAGCAAGTCTTGAATAGTGATGGGCCGCTCGGCCGGGACCAGCTCGATTTCTGCGCCGCGTGCCACCGCCACCTTTGGGTGGGCGAGTTCCGGCAGATATTTGCCTATCGGGTCGCTGAGCAGAAAGCGGCCCTCCTCCCACAGCATCATCGCCGCCACCGACACGATGGGCTTCGTCATCGAATAGATTCGAAAAATGCTGTCGTTGCCCATCGGGGCATCGCTCGCCGGGTCGCGCAAGCCAAAGCGCTCGAAATACGCCACGCGGCCGCGCCGCGCAACCAGCGCGACTGCTCCCGGAATACGGCCGCGTGCGACCTCGCCGCGGAGCACCCCTCCCAAGCGATCGAGACCGGCGCCGGCCAGCCCGACGTCCTCGGGGGCGGCCTGGGGAAGGGGAAATGAGGTCATGAAAATCCTTGTGTCAGGTGAGCGCGAAGCGCGGATCATAGTCGGTGGATTGAACCGGTGGCGGCAGCAGTTTATACATCACCGGCGTCACCAGCCGAGCCAGTAATGTCGATGATATCAATCCTCCGATGATCACGATGGCGAGCGGCGAGTAAAGCGCCGAACCCTGCACGGCCAGCGGCGTCAGTCCGCCGATCCAGTGGTTATGCGTGACTCGTGGCGGTCCGTGTATATTTCACCGATGCAAGCGAACCGCATCCTCCTTGTCTTTCTGGCGAGCGCCGCGCTCATGGTGTGCAGTGCACAAACCACTGCGGATGACCCTTTCATCTGGCTGGAGCAGGCCCACAGCGCGCGTGCAATGCTCTGGGTCGAGGCTGAAAACGCCAAAACCAGCGAGGCGCTGGAGCGCAATCCGGTTTTCCATGACTTGTTCAATGAGGCGCGGCTGATTGCGGAGGCGCAGGACCGCATACCGGAACCGAGCATCGTCGCAAATCAGGTCTTCAACTTTTGGCAAGACGCTCAGCACGAGCACGGCATCTGGCGTGAAGCGAGTCGGCGGGACTTCGAGACTGCCGCGCCGCACTGGAGAACGGTGCTGGACCTTGACGCCCTCTCGAAATCGCAGAACGCCAATTGGTTTTGGAAGGGTGCGATCTGCCAAGAGCCGCGCCAGCAGCGGTGCATGGTCGCACTGTCGGATGGCGGCGAGGACGCGGTCACTTTGCGCGAGTTCGACCTCCCCAAGGCAGGCTTCGTTCAGGGCGGCTTTGCGCTGCCGAGCGGCAAGCAGGACATCGCGTGGCAGGATGCCGACACGCTATTGGTTTCCCGGGAATGGAAATCCGGTGAACTGACGCGCTCCGGTTATGCTTTCGTCGTCAAGCGCATCAAGCGAAACCAGCCCCTCGATGCGGCCGTCGAGGTCTTTCGCGGATCAGCGGATGATGTCGGCGTCACTCCCTTCTCGCTCAATGACGGCTCCGGCCACAGCGCCGTGCTCATTCAGCGTGCGGTGTCGATCTTCGAGTTCGAGTTTTATCTCTTAGGTCCCACGAGACCGACGAAATTAACCATGCCCATGAAGGCCGAATTTCTTGCCCTCATCGAGGGCCGCTTGGTCTTAAGCTTGCATGAGGATTGGAAACAAGCCGGCGCGCCGACGCTCGCTCAAGGATCCGTGGTCTCCTTGGAGCTGGCAGCCGTTTCGGCGGATCCTACGCATTTGCGGCCGCAGTTGCTGTACGCGCCTTCCGCTCGCGAAGCGTTCGTCGAAGCCGGCGCCACGCGCAAGTATCTGCTCGTGCACAGCCTCGACAATGTCAACGGCCGTGCCTATTCGTACAAGCCCGAACCTCACAATCGTTGGTCGAGGCGCCAGCTTCAGTTGCCCAATAACGCGTCGGTGAACCTGATCGACACGGATTTGCACGGCACTCAGGCTTTCATCCAGGTGACCGGATTTTTGACCCCGCCGAGTTTGATGTCGGCAGAGTTGAGTTCCGGCGCTTTGAAAACGGTGAAGACACTGCCCGCGAAATTCGACGCGTCCCATGATGTCGTCGAGCAGTTCCAAGCCGCTTCCAAGGACGGCACCCAGATCCCCTACTTCATTGTCCATCCGACCGGCATTAAAATGGACGGCAGCACGCCGACGGTGCTCAACGCTTACGGCGGATTCCTCGATGCGCGAACACCCAAGTATTCGGCGGAACTCGGCAAGTTATGGCTCGAGCGCGGCGGCGCGTTCGTACTGGCCAACATCCGCGGCGGCGGAGAATTCGGACCCGCCTGGCATGAGGCGGGCCTCAAGACCCACCGCCAGCGCATCTACGATGATTTTGCCGCAGTGGCGGAAGATCTCATCGCCAGAGGATTCACCAGTGCCGCTCACCTCGGGATCATGGGAGGCTCGAACGGGGGACTGCTCATGGGGGTTGAGTTCATCCAGCACCCGCAACTCTGGCGCGCCGTCGACATCCAAGTCCCATTACTCGACATGCTTAGGTATGAGCAGATCGCTGCCGGCAGTTCTTGGGTTGCGGAGTATGGGAGCGTGGCGGTACCCGAGGAGAAAGCGTTCCTCGCCTCGATCTCTCCATACAACAATTTGAAAGCGGGAGTTCAGTACCCGGAAGCCTTGATCTGGTCCACCACCAAGGACGATCGCGTCGGGCCGCAGCATGCGCGCAAGTTCGCGGCCAAGTTATCCGGGATGGGCGTTCCATATTTCTATTTCGAGGTGATCGAGGGAGGTCACGGTGCGGGCGCGACCCTGCTCGAACAGGCCAAAATGCGCGCGCGCGAATACACCTACTTCTCCCGCAAGCTCGGGCTATGAGACGCTGCGATCGCCGAAATCGGCGAGCACCATGCTCACGCACTCCGTCAAACGGGTGGCGTAACCGATATGCAAGAACTCGTTGGGCCCGTGGGCGTTGGAGTGCGGCCCCAGAACGCCGGTTACCAGGAATTGTGTTTGCGGAAATCGCTCGCCAAGCATTCGCAAAAAGGGGATGGTGCCGCCGCCGCCGAGGCTCACCGCCTCACGGCCGAACACATGTCTTGAGGCGCGCTGCATAGACCGTTCAAACCACGGCGCAAACCTCGGGGCGTTCCAGCCTCCCGAAGACGATTCAGGTTCAAAGCTCACTTCGGCGCCATAAGGCGGATCGCGCTCGAAGGCGGTGCGCACTGCGTCGCTCGCCCTGGAGGGATCCACCGTCGGCGGCAGCCGCAGCGAGATTTTCAGGGTAATTTCCGGCAGCAATACGTTGCCGGCAGCGCCCAAGGCAGGCAGCCCGTCGGCACCCGTAACGCTAAGCGATGGGCGCCAGGTATTGTTTACCAGCAGATCCACCGAGTTCTTCGCCACGGCCCGAACGCCGGGAGCGAAGGGGATCTTATCCAGAACCTGAGCCCCCAAGACCTCTGCCGCCGCCGCGATTTGTGCGCGCCGATCATCCGGAATGTCGGCCTGCAATTCGGGGATCAAAAGCTCTCCCGTCAGGGGATTCTCGACCCGTGCCAACAGTTGCTGCAAGATCCTGAAGGGTGTGGGCGCGATGCCGGATGCAAGACCGGAGTGAGCGCCTTCGGTCAGCACGCGCACTTTGAGCTTGCCCACAAGATTGCCGCGCAGCGAGGTGGTCGTCCAAAGCTGATCGAAGTTACCGCACTCTGCATCCAGGCACACAACCAATGCGGGTTCGCCGATACGGGTCCCAAGGGCATCCAAGTGTGCGGGTAAATGCA
>JAXDQK010000021.1:0-39951 GCA_034667905.1 Gammaproteobacteria bacterium
ACGTGCCGCATGTAAACGCCACGATAGGGGAACACGAGATGGATGGTCGAGGCGCATTCCTCCGCGCTCCGATGACGGCACGCACCGCTGCAGCGGACGTTTCGCAGCGCCACAGTATCTGTATCCAATAGATGCTCGACTTCGAACTCGGAGAGAGTGGGCATATTTCGACGCGGCGGGCTCAATCGCGTGGGCTCTTCAGCAAATGAGCGTCGATAAGTGCCCGTACTGTGGTTAGCACGGTGGAAATTGGCCCGCTGTTTCCGGGAAAAACGAGCCGCGTGAAGTAACCGCCTTCCATCAGCAGCATGAGCGCATCGCCCAAGCTGTCCGAGTCGCGCGCACCGGTGGCGTGCGCCAGCGCCCGCAATCGTTTTCGGACTCTTTCTTTGTACGACCGGACGAGCTTGCCCGATTCGGCCTCATCCTCGGAAAGTTCTACCGCCGCATTGCCGAGAGCGCACCCTCGGCAGCTCTCATCTTTGACGACCAAATGTTCCTCAAAGAGCGCCTCGATCTGTCTTCGCGGATTGTTGGGGTATTGCGCCACCGCCGCGTCCCACCAGACCCAAAACTCGCGTTCTCGCTCGTGCAAATACTCGGTCACGAGCGCATCTTTCGAGGCGAAGTTGCGATAGAAACTCATTTTGTTCGACCCGGCATCGGCGGCGATGGCATCCACGCCCACCCCATGGATGCCGTGACGATAAAACAGATCGGATGCAGTGTCGAAGATACGGTCGCGCACGCGGGACTTGGCACCCGCTGTGGTTGCCGGGCCTACGGCCGTCTTCCGCGCCGCCGATTTCTTGCCGGCGCTTATGCGCGATTTGTTGTCCTTCATGCCTAATTCCTAGTTGACATGGAAGTTACCGATCGGTAACGTGTCGTCCGCGATGTTACTTACCGGTAACTAACGCGAATAGCATCGTTCTCTCGAGGCCTTAAGTCAACGACATCGTGAAAAGCCCTTGCATACGGAGACCGTCTCCGTTTATTATTTAACGGAGACACTCTACGTTTTAACTGCCGTCGTGGCAGCTAGTCAAGCGAATTGCCAGATTCAAGGAAAATGCAATGCCCCTACAAACACCTACACGTATCTTCGTGACCCTTTTGGCAGCCGCATTGGCGGGGTGTAGCCATTCCATGGCGCACACCGAGTCGGTTGTTGCTCCGCCTACGGTCAGCGTCGCAGAGGTCATCTCCCAGCCACTGCGCCATTGGGAAGAGCTCACGGGCGAACTGCAGGCGGTCAACACAGTCGAGGTGCATCCGCGGGTGGGCGGTTTCATCGACAATGTGCAATTCAAGGAGGGCGCCAGGGTCAGCAAGGGGCAGGTGCTGTTTCAGATCGACACGCGGCCGTTCGAGATTGAGATTGAGAGGTTGAACGCGGAGATTAAGCGCTCGCAGTCGAAGCTAGATTTTGCGACCGCGGACCGTGCCCGAGCCGAACGCCTTTTTTCACAGAATGCGATTGCGCGCGAGGAATATGAACAGTTGATGTCGGCACAAGCCGAGGCAGCCGGCGATCTCGGTTCCTTGACTGCGCAACTGCATGCCGCGCATTTGAATCTTGAGTACAGCCACGTACGATCGCCCATTGACGGGCACGTGTCGCGCGCGCTCATCACACAGGGCAATTTAGTATCGAACGCTGATTTGTTGACCACCGTCGTGTCCGACGACCCGATTTACGCCTATTTCGACACCGACGAGGCGACCTACCTGAAGTTCACAGGGCTCGATCATCACGGCACGCGCAGTCCTGATAGCACCCACGGTAAGGACGGCACCCGCGGTACAGCCTCGAGCCCCGTATTCATGGGGCTTGTCGGGGAGCAAGGCTATCCGCATCAAGGTACGCTGGATTTCATCGATAACAGGGTCGATGCGCGCAGCAGCACCATACACGTCCGCGCCATATTCGATAACAAGGACGGACGCTTCACTCCCGGACTATTCGCCCGAATCAAGCTGGTCGCGAATGACAGCTACCAGGCCGTCCTTGTCGACGAGCGCGCCGTAGGAAACGATCTTGGCAAGAAATTCGTGTTGGTTCTGAAACCCGATAACACGCTCGATTACCGCCCCGTCACCTTGGGCGCGCGCATCGATGGACTACGAGTCGTGGACGAGGGTTTGCAGGCCAGCGACATTATTGTCGTCAATGGTCTGCAACATGCAGCGGCCGGCGCCAAGGTGCAGGCAACGACGGTCAGCATGACTGCGAACGGCTCGGGACTGGCGCAGGTGGCGATTGTCAACCCGCCTGCTGAAAAGTCGATTCTGGTGCAACGTTGAAGGCCAGCGTCTCTCGCGGAGAACTAGGATGAACATTTCGCGATTTTTTATTCAGCGCCCTATTTTCGCGGCGATGCTGTCCGCACTGATCTTGCTCGGTGGACTCATCGCATTGCCCGGCCTCCCGATCAGCGAATACCCCGAAGTGGTGCCTCCCACTATCGTCGTCAAAGCGACTTATCCGGGTGCAAACCCCACTGTAATCGCCGACACCGTCGCCTCGCCCTTGGAGCAGGCGATCAATGGCGTCGAGGACATGTTGTATCAGTACTCTCAGGCCACCAGTGACGGAGTGATGACCCTGACGGTCACCTTCAAGCTCGGCACCGACGTCGACAAGGCGCAGGTCCAGGTGCAGAACCGCGTCAGCCAGGCACTGCCCAAGTTGCCGACGGAAGTGCAAAGACTGGGCGTGGTGACCAACAAGTCTTCGCCCGACATTACCATGGCGGTATTCGTGTACTCGCCGAACGGCCGCTACGACCAAACCTATCTTGCAAACTTTGTCGCGCTGCGTATCAAAGATGAGCTCGCGCGCCTCGACGGCGTGGGCGATGTGCAGCGCTTCGGCGGCGGCGACTACTCGATGCGAGTCTGGTTGGATCCGGAGAAAGTGGCGGCGCGCGCTCTCACGACTGGCGACGTGGTGAATGCCATACGCGAACAGAATGTGCAGGTCGCGGCAGGACAGTTGGGTGCGCCTCCGATGGCGAACGGCGCCAATTTTGAACTCGCTATCAACACCAAAGGACGCCTGAGCGACGAGACGGACTTCGAAAACATCATCATCAAGACGGGCGCCACCGGGCAAATCGTGCGCCTGCGCGACGTCGCGCGGGTTGAGCTCGGATCCGACAACTACGCGCTGCGAGCCATGCTGGACAATCGCGTCGCGGTAGCGATCCCGATATTCCAGCGGCCCGGCAGCAACGCCATCGCCGTATCCGATGCGGTGCGCGCCAAGATGGCTGAGCTGAAAAAGAGCTTTCCGCAAGACATCGACTACAACGTCGCCTACGATCCCACCGTGTTCGTCCGCGGCTCGATCCATGCCGTCGTGCACACGTTGATAGAAGCCATCGTCCTGGTCGTCATCGTGGTCATCATATTTCTCCAGACGTGGCGAGCTTCGATCATTCCTCTGATCGCCGTACCGGTCTCGTTGATCGGCACCTTTGGCATCATGCATCTTTTGGGCTTCGGGCTGAACGCCTTGTCCCTGTTCGGTTTGGTGCTCGCCATCGGCATCGTCGTCGATGATGCGATCGTGGTCGTGGAAAACGTCGAGCGCAATATTCACGAGGGCCTTGCGCCAATCGATGCGACTCGTCAGGCGATGAAAGAGGTAACGGGGCCGATCATTGCCACTGCCCTGGTGCTGTGCGCCGTATTCGTGCCGACCGCGTTCATCAGCGGTTTGTCCGGGCAGTTCTATAAGCAATTCGCCCTCACCATTGCAATCAGCACCATCATTTCGGCGTTCAATTCCCTGACCCTGTCGCCGGCTCTCTCGGCGCTGCTGTTGAAACCGCATGGGGCCGCGCCGGATCGCGTCACCCGCGTCCTCAATGCTGCCTTGGGTTGGTTCTTCGCGCCGTTCAATCGATTCTTTGCGCGCGCGAGCGCGGGCTACGTGGGCACGGTGGCGCGGGTGCTGCGATCGAGCGCGATCGCGTTGTTCATCTACGGGGGGCTCATTCTGTTGACGTGGTTCGGGTTCAGCCACACCCCGACCGGCTTCGTGCCACCGCAAGACAAGCAATACCTGGTCGCCTATGCACAGCTCCCCGATGCCGCAACGCTTGACCGCACGGAGGCCGTGATCAAGCGCATGAGCACGATAGCGCTCGCCACCCCCGGCGTGGAATCGGTGCCGGCATTCCCCGGACTGTCGATCAACGGCTTTACCAATGCGACCAACGCGGGGATTGCATTCACGCCGCTCAAGCCCTTTGAGGAGCGGCGCGATCCTGCGAGGTCTGCCGGCGCTATCGCCGGCGCGCTATCGGCCAAATACAGCCAGATTCAAGAGGCTTACATCGCCGTATTCCCGCCGCCCCCGGTTCAAGGACTGGGCACGATCGGCGGTTTCAAGATGCAAATCGAAGACCGCGGCAATTTGGGTCCCGAGGAACTCTATCGTCAGACTCAGAACGTCTTGGCCAAGGCCCGACAGCGCCCGGAACTGGCTGGACTGTTCTCGGGCTTTCAAGTCAACGTTCCGCAGATTCAAGTCGACGTGGACCGTGAAAAGCTCAAAGCCGCCGGCGTCAGCCTGCAGGATCTCAATGACACCATGCAGGTGTATCTGGGCACTCTGTACGTCAATGACTTCAATCGCTTCGGCCGCACCTACCAGGTTAACGCGCAAGCGGAGTCAGGCTTTCGCTTGAGCACCGAGGATATCGGTCGGCTCAAGACGCGCAATCAGCGCGGCGACATGATCCCCATCAATAGCTTCATTACGGTACGCGAGACTTCCGGCGCCGACCGCGTAACCCATTACAACGGCTACGCGGCGGCGGACATCAATGGCGCTCCGGCGCCCGGCTTCAGCACCGGACAGGCACAACAGGCGATCGAGGAAGTCGCGCGCCAAGAGTTGCCTAACGGCATGCACTTCGAATGGACTGAGCTGACATACCAGCAGATCCTCGCCGGCGATACCGCGGCCTACGTATTTCCATTGGTTGTACTGTTGGTATTCATCGTACTGGGTGCGCTGTATGAGAGCGTGAGCCTGCCGCTGGTCGTTATCCTCATCGTGCCGATGTGCCTGCTAAGTGCCATCCTCGGCGTGCACATCTTCGGCGGCGATAACAATGTCTTCACCCAGATCGGCCTCATCGTGCTCGTGGGTCTCGCCTGCAAGAACGCCATTCTCATTGTCGAGTTTGCGCGCGATCGTGAATTGCAAGGTGAGAGCATTTGGCAGGCGGTGCTCGATGCCTGCCGCTTAAGGTTGCGCCCGATTCTGATGACCTCGCTCGCATTCATCATGGGCGTCGTGCCGCTGGTCATATCGCACGGCGCGGGCGCCGAGATGCGTCGTGCCATGGGCGTCGCGGTGTTCTCCGGCATGTTGGGCGTCACTTTCTTCGGATTGCTGCTCACACCGGTGTTCTATCTCGTAATACGCAAACTGGTCGAGGCAAGGCGTTCCGCGGCGGAGCGCAGTGCATTGATTCAGACTCCCGAAACACACTAATAAGAGAGCTCCTCATGGTTAACACTTTCATGCGGATGATTGCGGCAGCGTCGCTGCTGGGGGCACTCGCCGCCTGTGCCGTCGGACCGACCTACCATCGTCCAGAGACGCCGTTGAACGAAGCGCGCAACATTGCCGACGGCCATTTCAGCGCCGCCGAACCCAACGCAGCATGGTGGGAGCAATTCGGGGATCCGGTGCTTGCAGACCTCGAGGCTCACGCGCTTGCCGATAATCTCGACTTGCAGGTCGCGATCGCGCGCGTCCACTCCGCACGAGCGGCCTTCAGCGAAGCGCAGTTCAACTACGCCCCGCACGTGCAGTTGGATGGTTCCTATTCCAGGGCCAAGGAGCAGCAGCCCGGCTTCACCACCAATCGGGTCGATATCGATAGTACGAGCGTCGGCTTTGATGCCAGTTGGGAGATCGATCTTTTCGGACACGTTCGGCACCAGGCCGCGGCCGCGCGCGACACGCTGGGCGCCGAACAGGCCAACTTGGAAGACGCACAGGTCACGGTTGCTGCGGAGGTTGCGCGAAATTATTTCGAACTACGCGGCGCCCAACGCCAAATCGCGGTCGCGCACGACAATTTGGAGAATGAGCGCGAATCGCTGCGCTTGACCCAAGTGCGGTACCAAGCCGGGCGAGTGACGGAACTTGACGCCGACAGCGCGCAGGCGCGCCTCAAGTCGACCGAAGCCACGCTGCCTGTGCTGGAGGCGGCCGAAAAGCGCTCTGCGTACCGGCTCGCGGTATTGCTGGGGATGCAGCCCGGTGCATTGGACGCCCAGTTGGCGGCGGTGCCGGTACGCGTCATGACGGCGCCTTTGCCGATCGGCGATGTTTCGATGCTGCTGCGCAGGCGTCCCGATGTGCGAGCCGCGGAACGCAATCTGGCGGCATCCACGGAGCGCGTCGGGGTCGCCACCGCCGATCTCTTTCCGAGAGTGACCTTCACCGGCTTCGTCGGCTTTCTGTCCGGGGACACTTCCCAATTGGGAAAGGCCGCGAGCCGTGCGTGGCTGATCAACCCGGGGGTGAGTTGGCCGGCGCTCGACTACGGATCGGTCCACGCGCGCCTGCGTGGAGCTAAGGCAGAGGCCGACGGTGCCCTCGCGATGTATCAGAAAGCCGTGCTCGGTGCGTTGGAAGATTTTGAGGATGCATGCGTCGGCTACGGCACTCAAGAAACACGACTCGGTAGCGTGGTCGAACAGGCGCAGGCTTCGCGCCGCGCAGCGCAGCTGGCAGAGATTCAATATCGAGAAGGCCGCGTCAATTTTCTCGTTCTGCTCGATGCGCAACGCACGCTGCTTCAGGCCGAAGACGAACTCGCACAGGCGGAAACTGCGGCGAATACCAGTGCGGTGTCGGTGTACAAGGCGCTCGGCGGGGTGAAGGGTTAGAACTCGCGCAGAACGTCGATGAGCGCACGATAGTCGCCGAGCCCGGGGGTCGCCAAACCCGCCACTTTGCCCGCATCGTCCCAACGTCGTACGCGTACGGCATCACGGTAGAACGGCTCGAGTTCAAAGCGTGCCGTCTCGGCGGGCGTCATGGGACCGCCCTGTAGCTTGAGGGTGACGACCGACGCCGCGCTCAATTTTGCGAAATAGGCATCGTCGGTGGCGCAGAGGTAACGCTTGGCGGGAACGTGCAGACGCACGGGCTCCCAAACGGACCCCGGAAAGCGTCGCGCCAGCCAGTGCGCTCCCACTTCCTCATGCCGAGCATCCAGCTTCCAGTCATTAAGGTCGTCGGGAACATCCTCGACGAGGTGCCCCACGTCGTGCAGCAATGCTGCGACAATGAGCGCCGGAGGTGCCGCCTCCGCTTGCGCAAAGTAAGCCGCTTGCAGCGCATGTTCAGTCATCGACACCGACTCGCCGAAGTACGCTCCGGCTCCGCGTTTTTGGAATAGCGCGATTATCTCGTCGACCAAGGTCATGCGAAATTCTCCTCGGCGAGTTGGCGGCGTAGCAGCGCCGCCCCGCTGTAAACACTATCGCGGGTCAAATAGCAGCCGCGCAGATGACGCGGATGGTTCGATGAGGAGAAAGGCGTGCGGCCATGCAGGATGCGCTGGTTGTCGAAAACAGCCAGATCACCGGCGCGCATTCGAAACTTCAATTGGAACCGCGGATCACGGAGCAACAGCGCGAATTTCCGGTAGGCCGCATAATAAACTTGTGCGTCCTCGACTGAGAGCCGCAACGGCGCAATGGATCGATTGTTGTAATGCACGCAGGTCACCGCACCTTCACACGATAACTGGATCAGAGGACGTTCGGCATACAGGTCAGCATCTTTGGATCGATACTGGAAAGGTACCGGTATCTTCGTCAGCTGTGCAAATGACTCGGGATCGCTTTGGCGCACATGGCCGGCCAGCGCCAACCCATCGGCGAATATACTCTCGCCGCCGTCCGGCGCCGCGATCAACACGTGCAGCGCCTGAAAGCCCGGCACGGGTTCTCGATACGGGTTATCGGTGTGCAAGCCCAGGCCCAAATCGGAGTACGCCAGGTTTTCCGGTTGGGCCACCGAGCGCACGTCGAACACCAGCCCATAGTTGGTCTCTGCGACACGGCCCACGAACGACATCGCCTCGAGAATTGCATCTTCGGTGGCAGGCACATCGCTCAAGAAAGCAATGCCATCGGTCAAAAGCCGTGTGAGCCAGGGCAAGCGGTCCGCGGCGTGGTCCTTTGCGCGCGCAAGAGGCAACCAAGCCAAATCGCTTAGTGCATCTAAGGAGCCCCGGGCCCAAACTCTCATCGGAAAGTGCTTATTCAGCGAGTCCTTCAGCTGCAAGGCCAACCAAGCCGCGTCGAAGGCAGCGCTGCGCGGTTCATCCTCCCATTGTATTTGCACCACCCCATCATGCAGCGAGGCGGAACTAATTTTGGGGGCGGCGGGCAGATCCGCGACATCGATCAAACGTTGGCCGCTATGAGCGTCGCGCTGTTCGGGATGATTGTCGCGTAGCCAGATGCTGGCGAACTGACTAGTCCGCCCATCCGCCCAACGCAGTGTCAGCGAGTCGGAATTGGCCCAGACGCTCTGGAGGATGACTTGAGTCTTCATGGGAGATGCCCGACGCGCGACGCGCGTGCACTGAGGTAGTACAAATGGCCCGCACCCGCGGCCGCCACCGCGCTTACCGCTGCAAGGGTCACGAACACGCCTCGCCAGCCGAACGCTACCGATAGTCTTGCAACGCTGTCACCGGCAGCCACAGCACCGAGATAGCCGATTCCATCGATGATGCCCGAAGAAGCCGCCGATGCTTGCTTACCGCCGAAGTCGAGCGCAAACGCGCCGCCGAGATACGAATAGGGACCAAGCAGACAGAACGCGATGATGCCGATTGCGACCAGAGGCATCCAAGTACCGGTCGCACTGGAGTGCATCGACATCAAAAGCAACAAAGCCGCGGCGGTGGCCCCCAGCCCTAGAAAGAGCAACAGCGAGCGGCCGTTCACTCCGATCCGATCGCTCAGCCAGCCCGATGCGACGACCGACACCGCGCCCACACCCGGAAAAATTGAACTCATGCGAGCCGAATCGCTCACGCTATAGCCCAGGTAGTCACGCAAATACACCGGTGTCCAGATGTTGAAGGTTTCACGAATAATGGTACATCCCAATGACAGAAAGCAAACCAGTAGAAATGCACGGCTGCGAAGCAGCGGCAGCAATAGATTGCGCATACTGGGGCGGCTCTCGCGGTCCCCGTAGAGATTCAGCGGATTCGGTTTAGCTTCGGCGAATTTCGCTTCGACACGCGATTCGCGCAGGAATAGTCCGCTAACAATCAACATCGCACCCGCGACACCGGCAGCGAAATAAAAAAGAATGCGCCAGCTGAAGCCGTGTTCGATCAGCACGCCCATCGACTGACGGGCTGCCGCATCGCCGACCAGATAACTGATGCTGAGCACTCCGATGATGGTACCGTACGAGGTGTAGTCGAACCATTTTGACGACACTTTAATGAGGCCCGCCCAGGCAATGGACTGCGTTAGCCGGTTGCCAATCCACGCCAGCATGAACATCGGCACTGTGCCGCCCGCTGTGAACAGCAGAGTGAACGCGGACGCACCCGCCAGCCCGATGAGGAAACTGGTCCGACCGCCCCACACATCGCCGAGGCCGCCCAAGAACAATTTGCCGAGCGCATAGGCCAACACGCCCAAGGAGGAGATCTGACCTATGTGCACGATTGCATCGGCGTGGCTGATGCCGCGCTCTGCCAGATCGCCAATCAGCAGTGGCGTCGACACGGACAGGTCGGCGCGGCAGAAGTACAACGACGCATAGCCACCAAATAGCAGCGCGATGACGCTCGCTTGGCGAAAACGCAGCAGTTTTTGTCTTGTCACGTGATTTTGCCGCACGAAGTTGTGACGTGATTTCCGCTTACTCGAACATTTATTTCAACAGTAATGGAAACGGACATCGTGGAGCAATGCAAGCTTCCAATACTTCTTGGAGGTTCAAGTTCGGCGCGACACTCATAGGCAAGTAGAATTTCATGTGGACGTCATTCGAAATTGTGATGGGTCTGGGGTTTATTATTCTATTCTTTATCGGACTCTTAAGACTGGCACGAGACCTTCTCCAGCGGAATTGGTATCCGTCCCCCACCCCGGACGGCTCGGAGGAGCCACCGCCTCCGCCCTACCAACGCGATACCTGCTAACTACCCGTGTAACGGCCCGAACGCTGCTGTCGCGTACGCAGCTTATTGCGCGAATCTACGATGCGGCCGCTGCGCGAAGTTGGACACCGTGAGCGCCAGGACGAGCGCAGCAGCCGCCAGCAGGTACCCGGCCGCTGCGATGAAAGCGATCGCCGGCCCCAAACCTGCCGCTGACCCGAAAATATGCGTGCTTGCGAGGGCCACCGACGTCGGACCGAGACCGGCACCGACAGCCACGTTTAAAAAGAAGCTGACTGCCATCGCAAAGCCGCGGTGCATATTCGGTATCGCATCCAGAATCGAAGAGAAGCCACAGGCCGTGACGACTCCAGACAAGGCAAAGTACAGCGGTACAGCGGCCATCACGACGGCGAGCTGCGATGAGTCTAAGCCTAGGGATACCGGCAGAATCAAGACACTCGAGACCAGGCACACCCCGAGCTTGCGCAACCAGTGACCGTGGCCGCCAACCAGATCCGAGAGCCACCCGCCGAGCAGCACGCCGCCGCCAAACGCGATGGTGAGCAACAGACCGAGCTGCACTCCGACCTGCGCCGGATCACGGCCGAAGCTGCGTATCAGCAAAGTCGGCGCCCAAGCACCGACGGCATTGTCGACAAGCGATGCCATCGCTACCACGAGATAGATCGGCGCGACCACATACAGTGTCGCCCGCCGCGTGCGAACAGCCGCATCGGGCGTCGTGCGCGCTTCCGCGAATCGGCGCTTCGGCTCGCGGATCAACAGGATCATCAACGACCATGCGAGCCCCGGTACACCGATCAACAACAGCACCAAGCGCCAGGGCGCCACGCTCGCCAACGGCGTGCCAACCATTGCCCCGGCTTCGACGAGATGAAGTACGCCGCCCCCGATCAGAATTGACGCGCCGATGCCGATGGCGATTCCGCTCAGAAAGCAACCAACCGCCATGCCTCGGCGCGACGGGGGGAAATAGTCGCTGATCAGCGAAATCGCCGCCGGCGACAGTACGGACTCTCCAAGCCCGACGACGATCCGGGCCGCGAACAATTGCTCAAAGTTCTGCGCGTACCCGCAGGCCACGGTGCCAAGGCTCCAGACCACCACACCGAAGAAAATCAGGTTACGCCGCGAGGTCCGGTCGGCCAGCATCCCGAACGGGATTCCGGCGATTCCGTAAATCACTGCGAATGCCGTCCCCAGCAGCAAGCTAATCTGTGTATCGCTGATACCGAGATCGCGACGCACCGGATCGACAAGTAGACTCAATACTTGCCGATCCGTATACGACACGATGGCCGTTGCGATGAGGATAGCCACGACGCACCAGGCATAGGAGCGTCTCGGATAGCCCGAAGCATCGTCGTCCGGCGAGAATGTCCGCATACCCAAGACGCCCTTCCGAATCAGAATTTGAACGACAGATCCGCTCCAATCGTGCGGGGCTGGTTGGTTGCGATCCGGTTCAGAATCGGGATATTCGCCGACAGGGCGCCGGTGTCGCTCAACAAGGCCTGCTTGTTCGTGACATTGTCCGCGAACAGAAATGCTGACCACCGATTAGTCTCGACACCGAGCCGCAAACCCACCAGATCGTATGGCGGCAGCGAATTGCGAGCGAAGGTAATGTCCTGGATGGAATCTACGTAGCTGTTGGTGACACGCGCCACCAGATTCATGCGCTCATCCAGCGGCCGTTTATAGCTGAGACTCGTGTTCGCGGTCACCTGCGGGACATCCAAGAGGCGCTGTCCCGCCACTATGTTGGCCGCCGGCAGAGTGGTCGAGTTCTTGGCGTTCGTGTAGCCCATGTTCTGCGCAAAGATGAGGCCGGGCGTGAGCACCACGGCCACTTCAAGCTCGGCGCCGTATACCGTGGCTTTGCCCGCGTTGGCTGTGAATTTGAAGCCGCAGGGAGGGGCAACTTGCTGTTGCACGTTTGTCCAGTCTTCGTAATAGATGTCTCCATTGATCGAGACCCGCGAATTGAGGAAACGGAGTTTCTCCCCCAGCTCATAGCTCCACACGCTGTCCGGGCCGAACTGCGTCGGGGCTGCCGACGTGCACGGGGGAACCGGAATCGGCGAGTTGGGACCGCCCGGACGGAAGCCCTTGGATACGGTCGCGTAGATGGTTGTGTTGTCATCTGGGATGTAGGTGAGGTCCACCTTCGGAGTTACGCCGGAGTTCTGCGCAAGGCCGAACAACGGGTTGCTGGTGCCGTTCGCGGAAACTCCGCTGACGCTCGTGACCGAATTGCTGTGGTACTGGTAGTAGCGCGCGCCGACACCCACTTTAAAGTTGCCCGGCAACAGGTAGGACACGTTGCCGAACAATGCGTATTGATCGATATCAACCTTGCGGTGGTTGTCGGCCAGGTTGTTGGTGCCAAAATCCGCATTGAAGCCGTCGGCAGTGGTGGGATAGAAAGAGTAGACGTGCGAGGTTGCGCCAAAGCTGCTGTAGTAACCGCCAACCAGCCATTGCAGTGGACCATCGCCGGTCGAGGCCAGCCGCAACTCTTCGCTGAACTGACGGGTGTAATCGTCCTCGCTAATCGATCCGGCACCGAGTCCGAACCAGGTATTGCCGGCCTCGGTCACCGTTTGTGTGGACGAGAATGGCCAGCTGGCCGGTGGCCCGAAAAAACCGCCGATGTAGAATTGCATCGCCTCGGAGATGTCCTGAGTTTGGTTTTGCTGGCGATCCCAGTAGGCCGTCGCGGAGACCAGCTGAAACGGATCGAAATTGAATTTGACCGTCAAGGTGTACAGGTCGAATGTGTCCTTGAACGGCTCAGCCACGTCGAACGGCTGGTAATGCACTTCGTTCAGCGGTGGGCTATCGATGGTGTTCGGGGCACCCTGCTTGAGATCTTGACGCATGGCGCCGAGCGTGATGCTCAAGCGATCGCTAGGCTGAACCAACAGCAAAGCACGGCCTGACTGCAGCCGTTCCCAGTTGGAATGGCGGATGTCCGCCGTCACGGGCGCGTTGGCGACATTGCCGCGCGCCGTGCTGTTGTTGACCTCGATTGGGAATGGATTCAACACTTTGCGGTCGATCCAGCCATCGATATACTTGTCTGTACCGACTACGCGCAGGGCGACGACATCCTGCATCAGCGGAATATTCACCATCACGTTCTCGGTATGATTGAAGCCACCGCCACTGGCCGTGCCGGAACCGATGACTTCGACGTTGGCCGCGAAGGCGTGGGGGTCCGGCTGGTTGGTCACGAGTTTGATCGTACCGCCCATGGAGCCCGCACCGTACAAGGTACCCTGTGGCCCGCGCAACACCTCCACGCGGTTGAGATCGAAAAGACTGGGATCAATTACGGTCTTGCCGTTCTGCGCCATCGCGGCGGGCGTCAAGACCGCATCGTCAAGATAGAAACCCACAGTCGGCGACTCGCCACCGGTGGAGGTGAGGCCTCGCATCTCATATTCCGTCTGCCCAGGGCCGGAGGTCTTGAACGAGATGCCGGGCACTTCCTGAGCGACTGAAAGCATGTCCGACACGCCCTGCGCCTGTAGGTCCGATCCGCTAATGGCAGTCATGCTGATCGAGGTCTTTTGCACGGTGGATTCGCGCTTTTCCGCCGTCACCACGATCTCCTGCAATTCCTGATCCTGCGCCGGCCCGACGGCCGCGCTCGCCCCGGTCGGTGCGGCCCAGGCTATCGTGCTAAGTACCCATGACCCTACCGCCATGGCGCTGATCACCCACTGCCGGAATCCCACCTTCGATGTGCAGTCAGACAATAAAGCTCGCCTGGTAATCATGTTGGTATCCCCATTGGTTATCGGTTTCTATCTGAATTAGGCCTGCTGCCGATCGGGCATCGAATTGAGTTCGTACTTCATGATTTGGCCGTGCCGGCCGGTTCGGTCCCGTTCGAGCACGTAGACGTCTCCTTCCGGACCGCAGCGCCGATCCGTCACGGACGCAACGGCATCACGATCCGCAGTGTCGATGTGCAGGGCGCCGATCTCGGCGTGCGCTTGAAGGTGCGCCGTGTTCGTTGCCCCCACGATCGCCGCGGCAATCCCCGGCCGGTCGAGCATGATCCGAGTGGCCACCGAGGCAATATCTGTTCCGTACCGGGTTGCGACGCCCGCGAGCACCGCGAGCAGCTCCTGAAATAGTCCCCAGCCCCCGAAGTCATCAATGACCAGCTTGTATTTGATCAGCGAACGATTCGACAGTGACGAAGCGGGATCGGGTTTGCCGAGCCAGCGTTCGGACAAAAACCCACCGCAAACGGTTCCGTAACAAAGAAGTGCAATGCTATGGGCGCGGCAGTAGTCGAGTGTTACGGCGCTGGGACGGTCGTCGATGAGTGAGTACTGCAGCTGGTGGGCTGAGATCGGCACGCTGGCCTCAAGAAGTTCCTCAAGGTGGGGTTTATCGAAGTTCGTAACGCCGATGCGGGCGATTTTACCGGCGCGCCGAAGCCGGTCGAGCTCGAGCGCCGTCTCGACATACCGAGGCACATCGAAATCCCACCAGTGAAATTGCACCAAGTCGAGGCAATCCGTGTCGAGTCGCCGCAGCGACCGGTCGATGATCCGCTCGACGTATTGACGGTTGAGAGTCTTGAGATCCGCCAAATCGGGAACGAACTTTGTGTGCACTTGGACGCTCTTGGCGAGTGTCGGATACGCGCGCCTAAAGGAGCCGATCAGTTCCTCGACACCGGTGTAAATGTCAGCGCAATCGAAGGTGGTTATGCCGGTTTCGACAAATCTCGCCATGTCCTTCCGAGCCTGCTCCGGGTGAATCGCGCCATGATCTCCCGCGAGATGCCAGCCTCCCTTGATGATTCGGGAGATGGCATAACCATGGTCCAACTCGACTCGCGGGATCATTTGGCATCGTCGTTCGGCAGCGCGACGGCAGTCACGTCCGATCGCCGGAAATGACGCCGTCCCGTGCGCGTGATACGCATCCGGGTAGGACAGTTCGGGTCGGGACAGGCAACCTCGGCGTCGGATGACATCCAGTCGTTCGGATCGGTAACACGCTGCTTCGCAGGCAGCAACGGCAGGAGTGCCGCGAGCGAATAGATGGAGAACCCCTGTCCCGGCGGCAGCTTCAACATCTCCCCATGCAGCTCGAAGTAATCGCCGATGCGGGCGCCGCAGTAGATGGGGCGATCGGTAGGGCCGATGACATCGACACGCAAATCATAGAGCTCGAACCCTGGATCGTCCGTCACGCGACTCCCCCGCGCCGATGCCAAATCGTGTGCTCGTTGATCACCAGGTCGAAGGCTCGGCCGATGTCTAACTGCAAGGCGAGACGCGCCGCCTTAGCGTCGCCGCGCGCCAGTGCATCGACAATTTCGACATGATAATCAGTGCCGCGACCGTCGCGGCCATCGAACATTTCCGATGCAATCCGCAAATATGGTCCGCATTGCAGCCATAGGCTTTCGATGATCGGCAACAATACTGTCGACTTAGATTGACGGTAGATCGCAAAGTGAAAGGCGCGATTTTGCTCAGCACTCCCCTCCGAGACGTGCTTTGAGTCGGTCGCGCTCTGCGCGTCGATCAGGCGACGCAATGTCGCGAGAGTCTCGCTGCTCATGTTGAGGGCAGCACGCTCGACCGCGAGTCCTTCAACGGCAAAGCGCGTCTCCCTCAAGTCATGAAGCGAGTCCTTCGAAAGGGCCGGCACGCGAACGCCGCGATTTGGCAGCGACTCCACCGCGCGCTCGGCCGCCAGGCGATTGAGGGCGTCCCGCACAGGCATCGCACTCGTGCCGAACGCGCTCGCAAGCTCGGCGATCTTCAGCTTTTGCCCGGGCGCAAATCCTCCCCGCATCAGCTTGTCGCGGAGGATGGCGTAGACGCGTTCTTGCACCGTCTCACGCTCGATTCGTCCCAGCCCAAATTGAGATTGCTCGGACATGGGGGTCCTTGATTTTTGATCAAATATATATAATCAAATTTCGGCGCAATCTGCAAGAGGGCCGCACGCTTTGAGCGCAGCTGTCGTATCCCGCTAACCGCAACATGCCGATCGCGGCGTGGTGCTTGGCTAGATCAAACACAATTTGCAGTAGCCAAGACCCGATAACGCAATCCCAACGCGTCGACAACGACGACCTACTAATAAGGAGGAATTTTTCGCGCCCGCTGATTTTTCGCCGCTTCGGTCCACCAGGCAAGATCGTCGGCAAAGCGCCGAAACGCCTTTTGTAGTTGCGCTCCGCCATCGCCGATCGGCACGCCGTCAGGACTCAGGGTTTGATCAATTGGCCCTACGGTCAGCGTGCTCGAAATTACGACCATTCCCATCTCAGAAAGGGTGCCGTGCCAAAGCAGATTGGCGCGGGCGCCGGACAGCCGCCCGCCCGAGTAGCTGGCTATCGCAGCGGGTCGCCAAAACCACTCCTCGAGAAAATGATCCGTGAGGTTCTTCAATCCGGGCTGCATGCCCCAATTGTATTCGCCCGTGACGAACACGAATGCATCGGCGGAACGAATCTTCCCCGCTAGAGCCTCCATAGCGAGCGGCGCGGTGCCAGCCGCATGCTCTTTGTACATCCGATCGAGCATCGGCAGGTTAACTGCTTTCGCGTCGATGAGTTCGGGCAAGCAGCCACCCGCTGCCAGTCCTGCGACGATGAAGTGAGCCAAGCGAATGCCCTTCCGATCAGCTCGATAGGAACCGTAGAAAACGAGAATTCGATCGCCCCGCATCACGGAGATAATACAGCGTTGCGGCGCGGATTCCTGCATTCGAGCGCCTGCCGCATTCGAAGTGTTCCGGCGCATATGATCTGCGCAGCAGCCAGCAAATGTTTCAGTTGAATTATACGCGGTGCAGAGTAAAAATTGAGGCACGAGGGCGAAGTCATGAGCGCTCGTGAATTTGTTCTAACGCATGAGCCAAGCCGCGACGTCCATGAGTATTCAGACGCTCGATTGGAACAGGATCTTTGAATTCGCGTGGCGCATTCTGGTTTTCATCGTTGCCGTCGGCATCATCATCGTGGTGTCGACGAATTGGACGCGTTGGGAGGGTGGCGCGGGATGGCAACGCACTAACGATGCCTATCTGCAATCGGATCTCACACCCATTGCCGCCAAGGTGACCGGCTATGTGCGTGAGCTTCCAATCGAGGATTTTGAGCGCGTACGCAAGGGGCAGGTGCTCGCGCAGCTGGTCGAAGATGACTATCGGGCTGCGGTTGCTCAGGCAGAGGCGAACGTCGCCGCCGCGGTAGCGCAAGCGCAGGCCATAAAAGCTCAGCACGAGTTGCAGCTTGCCAATGTCCAAGCCGCACGGGCAGTCGTCGCTTCCACAACCGCCTCCAGTGAACAAAGTGACCGTGACCTTGCACGTCAGCACCGGCTTCTGCAGGCAGGCTCTTCCTCGACTGAGGCCGGCGAAAAGTTGGAAACCACCCACGCTCAACTTCAGGCACAGCTGGCGCAGAATCGGGCGCAGGCTACCGGGGCCGAACGTCAACTCGCAGTACTCACGGCGCAGTTGGCGCAGAATGAGGCGGCAATCGCCGGAGCGCGCGCCGCACTGGATACCGCCAAGCTCAATCTCGGCTACACCACCATCACGGCGACTCAGGATGGTGTCATTGGGCAGCGTCAGGTCAAACCCGGGCAGCTGGTCGGCGTAGGCAGTCAGATCACAACCCTCACACCGTTGCCGAAGGTGTGGGTCATCGCGAACTACAAGGAAACGCAGCTCACTCACATGGCTGTCGGGCAAAGGGCGGAAATCACCGTCGATACCTTTCCCGGACATACGCTGCACGGCCACTTGCTTGCGTTTGCTCCGGCATCGGGCGCCGAGTTCGCGCTGCTGCCGCCCGACAATGCGACGGGCAATTTCACGAAGGTCGTGCAGCGCATTGCGGTGAAGATCGTCATCGACGATGCGGACGGTCTCGCCGACCGCCTGGAACCGGGCATGTCGGTCGAAGCGAATGTCGACGCCCGCGACCGGCGGCGCCAATGAACGCCTCCGTCTCGACCGACCGTTCGGGCATAACGGCACCCACGCTGGCGACCCCTCCGACGACCATACCGTGGCTCGGACTCGTGGCCGTCCTCATGGGAACATTCATATCGACCTTGAACAGCCGGTTGTCGACCTTCGGTCTCGCTGATATACGCGGGGCCGTTGGTGCGGGATTCGACGAAGGGGCTTGGATCAGCACCTCGCAAACAGTAGGTCAGATGTTCATCACCCTTGCCGCCATTTGGATGGGCGCCGCCTACGGCCCTAGGCGCGTGTTGATCGGCGCCTCCATCTCATTCGCCGTCATTTCGTTGCTGACGCCGTTCTCGGCGAACCTGCCTATGCTGCTGACGATGCAATTTCTCGGCGGACTGGCATCGGGATTCTTCATTCCGCTGACTTTGAGCTTCATCTTGCTTCGCATGCCCCCGAAATATTGGGCGTTCGGCATCGCGCTCTATGCGCTCAACCTCGAGTTGTCGCTCAACATTTCGGCCTCGCTCGAAGGATGGTATGTCGAACATCACTCGTGGCGATGGATCTTTTGGCAAAACGTCCCGCTCGCGCTGATCATGTCGTTATGCCTGCACCAAGGTGTTGCCAGTAAGCCCATCATCACCCGGCCGCCGAGGGACATGTTCGCGCTCCTGGCAGGAGGCTCCGGATTAGCGCTGATTTATGCAGCGCTTGATCAAGGCAATCGCCTCGATTGGCTCAACTCGGGATTGATCTGGGGATTGCTGTGTGCCGGAATTTTGCTCAATGCGGCGTTTCTGGTTCACGAGTCGTACACCGCTCGTCCGCTTTTAAATCTTAAGGTCGTTTTCAGCGCGCCCATCGTGACTCAATTCCTCCTGATCGCGTTCCTGCGCCTCACGATTCTCGCCACATCTTACCTGATCCCTTTGTTCTTGGTTTCTGTTCGCGGTTATCGCGCCTTGGAAGTCGGCGATACGCTCCTCTGGATTGCCGTACCTCAACTTGTTTTCTGCCCGCTCGCCGCGTTGATGTTACGCCGGTCGGATTCAAGGCTCGTGGCCGCGATCGGATTCATTTTCATCAGCGTCGCCTGTCTCATGGTCGCATATAATCTGACCTCCAACTGGGGCTCCTACCAGTTTCTTCCCTCCCAGCTTCTTCAGTCTCTCGGGCAAAGCTTTGCGCTGTCCGGTGTCGTATTTTTTGGAATTCTTCACCTAAAGCCCCAAGATGCGCTGACGTTCGGCGCCATACTTCAAACAGCGCGTCTCATGGGCGGAGAAATCGGCTCAGCCTTCGTGAGTACCCTAGCGCGAGTGCGCGAGCAGGTGGCGTCGAATCTGATCGGACAGCACGTCCAGATCGGGGATCATCAAGTCCTTGAGCGACTGAGAGCCTATGGCGATGTGACGACGCGAGTCATAGACCCGGTTGGCGCGGTCAGCCGCGGCGAGCAAGTCTTGGGAAATGCCATCCGAACCGCAGCCACCACGCAGGCTGTGATGGACGGCTTCGTCGCGGTCGGGCTCCTTACCGCGGTGGCATTGCTAATCCTGATTCTGCGCAACGCTGCGCCGGATGGACCCGCATCTCCCGCGCCGCTCTTTCCGATTCGCCCGCCAAAATCGCCATGATCCGGCCGTGCCGCACCGCTATGCTCGTGGCCCTCATCGCGACCCTGACCGCCTGCCGCGTGGGCCCTAACTATCATGCGCCCGCAGTGCCGGCCGGGGCCGAGGCTCCGCTCGCGTCTTTGAATACGACGGTGCAGACACCGGCACCGCCGCCGGACGCGTGGTGGCGGCTTTACAACGACTCACGGCTTGACGAACTTATCGAGGAAGCATTCAAGGCCAATCCCGATCTGGCCGCCGCCGATGCAAACTTTGCCGCGGCTCGCGCAGTGCTTTCGTCCGTACACGCCAATCGCTATCCCTCGACCGAACTGCGTGCGAGCGGGACGCGCGGGCGCGATCCCGTCACGGACGAGATTCTCGAATTGGGCGGCCATCGTCCACAGACGATCTGGCTGTACGAGGACGTATTCCAAGCCGCCTATGAGCTCGATCTGTTCGGCCGTGTCCACCGCCTCATCGAAGCTGCGAATGCCAACGCCGACTCGGTCGCCGCAGCACGGGACAGCGTAAAGGTGGTGGTCGCCGCGGAAATCGCGCGCGCCTATGCGACGGTGTGCGCGCTCGGAGTGCAGCTGAAAGTTGCGCACCACTCTCTCGATGTCGTGGCTCACGAGGCCGATATCACCGCGCGGAGCCATGAAGCAGGAGGCAACTCTGAATTCGATGTCAAGCGCGCGCAGGCGCTGGTCGCCCAAGTCAGGTCGAGCATTCCACAGCTCGAGGGCCAGCGGCGGGCGGCATTCTTCGAATTGACCGCGATACTCGGACGAACTCCTGCCAATGCCCCGAAAGAGCTCGAAGGATGTGTGACGCCGCTGCTCTTAAGTTCGCTCATTCCCGTGGGAGACGGCGCGGCACTCATCAAGCGCCGTCCCGACGTGCGTCAGGCCGAGCGTCGATTGGCCGCGGCGACCGCTCAGATTGGCGTGGCTACCGCTGAACTCTATCCGATCATCCGGCTGAGCGGCTTTTACGGCGGCACGGCACTCCAACCTTCCCAGCTGACCACGAATCTCGGCCTCAGCTGGGGCGTGGGGCCTTCAATCAGCTGGACCTTTCCCAATCAGGCAGCTCCGCGCGCCCGGGTGCATCAGGCCAAGGCGTCGCAGGCGGCTGCACTGGCCTTGTTCGACTCCGTGGTGCTCACGGCACTCAAAGAGACGGAGCAGGCGCTCGCCCTCTACAGCGCCGCGCTCGACAACCGACAATCCCTGGCCGAGGCGCAGGAGAAGATCCACGGCGCTTTCGACATTGCGCACGACGGATTCCTAGCCGGCTCCTTGAGCAACCTCGACTTGCTCACCACGGAGCAATCCCTGGTGGCTCTCGATGCGGCGGTCGCTTCTTCTGATGCGGCCTTGGTCCAGGATCAGATTGCCGTGTTTAAAGCCTTGGGCGGTGGTTGGCGCGGCGAATTTCCGGACGCTACTTCTGGTACGGGTAGTAGCGGAACGAGACGAATCCCATACTGATGTTCGTGCTGGGATCGCCACCCACGCCGCTGAAGGTCTTGCGGTCGAGATAGCTGTATTCCAGACCGACCTGGAAGTTGCCGATCTCGCCCTGATACACCTTCCACCACTCTCCCACCGAGATCTGCTGGACCGCGCGCGTGTTGGCGATGCAAGTTCCGGCGGTGCCTGTCAGGCTGTAGCAGCCACTGTTGTTGTACAACGGGCTGCCATATCCGATCCCGGCCGTGCCGGCGGCGTCGGTGTAGGCGGTACGGCTGGCCGCCTCCTCGCCTCCGTATACGTAAAGGGTCAGCGCGGGCACCGGCTTGTAGACGATGCCGGCGAGCGCCTGCCACTCCCGGATGGCAGCGACGGTGCCGTCCGGCCTGAGAGTCGCGTCGGGTAACTGCGCCGAGCCATAACGGCCGTTGCCGGAACCAGCGAGCGCGCTGGCCTGGAACTGGAGATTTTGGCCGGCAAGAGCAATCGGCAGGACGAGACCCGCGCCAATGCTGCCGCCCCAAGTCGTGTTGTTCGTGCCGGAGGCGGTTCCGGGACTACGGTCACGGAAGCCGCGCGCCAGACCGTACAGCTCGTAATGGCCGAAGCCGGGTTCTACAGCCACCTTGGCGATGATGTCGGGCGCAAAATCGATCGAGTAGTTCGCCGTACTATTGAGGAGAAAGCCACCAGGGTTCGTCGTGATTGCAGACGGCGGGGCGGCACAACCTGCGGGCGCTGGAGTGGCAACGCTGTTGCAGCCCGTGTAGAAGCTGGCCTGCGGACTCTCAATCGAAAGGCCGGCCGAGATCATCTTGCCCCAATTCTTGACGAAGCGCACCTGCGGGTTGCGAGTCCAATTGAAGCCCGTGACGTACTGTGGATCGATGGTTTGCACGACGCGCTCGCTACGCGGGTTCAGTTGCGTGTCGTAGAGGGTCGCAAGGCTCCAGTTCTGTCCGACGAGCAAGTACCAGTCAGGGTCCGAATCCTTGAGGACGCCATAGAACACACGCTCGCGCAGCGTGTAGCTGTTGCTCTCAGCCGAGTTCGAGGTGGTACCGGAGCTCAGGAAGTCGGTCTCGAAGTACGCTTCGGCGCTCAAGGAGCCGGTGTGCGGCCCTTGTGCGAGGAGCGAGAAGCGGCTCTGGCGCGCGCTCTCCCGGAACTCCGATATGTGAGCGTTCGGTTGATAGGCAAACGGGATACCTGTGTTGAAGTTCGAGCCGATATCTCCCGTCTGGTTCTTGTTGCGGTAAACAGACTCGCCCGCCGCGAAGCCGCCGAAGGTGAGCGTAAGCGGACCGGCCTTGACTGCGGGTGTCGGTGGAACGGGGGTTTCCTTAAGCGCTTCCGTCTCCCGGCTTGGTGCGTTTTGTGCCGACTGCTGTACCGACTGTTGTGCCTCCAGTCGGTCGATCTTTCGGTGCAGTTGCTGCAGTTCGGACTTCAATGCCTGCACATCACTGTCGCTGGCGGTTTGGGACATGGCCGTGTGCGAGACTCCAAGGGCGGCCATCGCAACGGCGACCGCCAACGCAGTGCGCCGCGCTCCGCCGCTCAGGCCGGGCATTGAACCATGCAAATCGGGTTGAATAGGCGACATAAACGGGTCTCCTCGGGTTGCGGTTTGACTAGGGCCGATGCGGAAATAGAACCATGTGCCAATTACGCTGCGAAACGACCCGCGACTTCATTGCGCGTTAGTTAGCAATAAAACAACGGCGGCTGACGGACGATCGCCGACAAAAAATATTGAGGCGACGCATAACGCTCCGTTAAAAATAGCAGCCGAAAAAAAGTCGCCCGCATCAATCATTTCTCGGGGGCATCTTTAATTCCGTAGTCCGCCTTCGTGAACTGCAACGTCTGCTTTTCGTCGGGCAGTTCCTGCACCGTCCAGCCGCCGCCCAACGCGCGAATCAGGGACACGGCGGCCTGGATCTGCCGGATCTTTATCTGGACCTCGGTGAGTTGCGTGGCGAGCGCCTGCACCTGCGCCACGGCGACGTTCAGATAGTTGTCGAGTCCGTCCTTGTACAACAAGGTCGAGATGTTCAGCGCCTGCACGGATTGATCGCTGGCCTCGTGTTCTTGGGTGCCCTCGGTTGCCAGACGTTGAGTCTGGCTCAGCCCGTCTTCCACTTCCTGGAAGGCCGACAGCACCGTCGCGCGATAGCTGTCGCGCGTCTGTGCGTATTGCGCCCACGAGTGGCGCAACTGCGCCTTTCGCAGACCGCCATCGAACAGCGGCAGCACGGCCCCCGCCCCCACCGACCACAGGCTGTTCGGCAGGCTCAGCAGGTTGAACCCGCTATCCTGGAAGCCGCCCATCAGATTGAATGTCACATCCGGATAAAACGCAGCGCGCGACACGCCGATCGAAGCGTTGGCCGAAGCCATTTGACGCTCGGCGCTGGCGATGTCGGGCCGGCGTTGCAGGAGCTGCGAAGGCAGGCCTGCAGGAAGAGGCGGTGGGGTCAAGCGGAACTCGCTGGTCGGCGCGATGGAGAAGGTGCTCGGTATCTCGCCAATCAGCACCGCCACGGCATGCTGCATCAGATCGCGCTGCAGCCGAGTCTCGGTCTCTTGAGCCTGCGCAGCGTCCAGTTGACTCAACGCCCGCGCCAAGTCGAGGCCTGAAGCGATCTGACCGCTTGTGCGCAGCCTCGCTACCTCGACCGCCGACTGATACGAGGCAATTGACTGCCGCAGCACCTCGAGCTGTGCGTCCAGACCGCGCACGGCGACATAGTCGTTTGCCAATTCCGCCTGCAGACTCAACCGCGCCGTCGCGAGGTCGGCGGCGCTGGCCTGCGCCAGCCGCTTCTGTGCGTGCGCACCGTTGCGCAGCGCGTGCCAGAAATCCGGCTCCCATGATGCCGCAGCGCCGTACGTGTTCGAGGCCTCGCGAATTGGCGCGGTACTCGTGGGGGTGCGGAACAAACGATGGACGGATGTCTTGTTCTCCGACATTCCTGCATTCGCGCCGACCTGCGGGGCGAGTTTGGACTGCGCTTCGGACGCCAGACTACGTGCCTGCGCGTAGGCGTCCGCGGCGCCCTGCAGGGTGGGGTTCGCGCGCCCCAGTTGGTCCTCGAGCCGATTCAACTGCTCGTCGCCAAACAGAGTCCACCAATCTCCGCGTGGTGAGAGCGCCTCCTCCGGATGCGCTACCGTGAAAGGAGCGCTGCCCTGATAGGACGCGGGTAGTATGAACTGCGGCGGATTATAGACTGGCGCAAGATCGCAGGCCGAGAGAAGCCCCACAACGAGCGATGCGAGCAACGCTGTGGCACGGCGTCTCATGGCGAACTCCCCTTCTGCTGGTTGGAAGCACTCGTCGGGGGCGCGGACTGCGACTGATCCTGCGCATAGCCGGCGGCAGGCGTGACGAGTTGGACCGACTGACCGTCGAGCAGGCCTGCGGGCGGATTGTTCACGAGCTTGTCGTTCGCCGACACGCCGCTTGTGACCTGCACCGTTTTTCCCAGATTTTGGCCGAGCGTCACGTTTTGCAGATGCACGTGATTCTGCGCGTCGACGGTCGCCACTTGCGCACCGTCCTCACGAAAGATAAGAGCCGCTTCCGGCATCGTGAGGACGTTCGGATCGGTCGGCACATGGAACTCCACGTCCACATAAGTACCGGGCCACAGTGCATGATCGGCATTGTCCACCGTCAGTTCCGTGACCGCCGTTCGCGTGTTTGCGTTGAATGCCTTGGCCGTCGTCAGGAACTTCGCCTCAATGGATTTTCCCGGTTGCGAGGGCTGGTGGAGCACCGCGGTGATATTGGGACTTAACAGATTTGCATAGTCCTGCGGTACCGACACGAACACGCGCATTTCATGCACGTCGGCGACCGTAAAGAGTTCCGTCGCGCTACCGCGGGCTGACACATCGCCACCGGCCGCGTTCACGTAGTTGCCCACATCGGTCAGGCGCGAGGTGACCACGCCGTCGAATGGCGCCACCACACGCTTGAATGCCTCGAGTGCCGCATAGCGCGCGACATCTTGTGCCGCAGCTTCCATCTCGGCCTTGCGCGCCGCCGCCCCGGCTGTCTGGACCTCCACCTCCTGCTTCGACACGGCGGGCGTTCCTGCCAGGGCCTGCCAGCGCGCCGCGGTGGACGCGGCAAGTCGATAGTTCGCTTGTGCCACAGTGAGATTCGCCTTTGCCGCAGCGTACTGGGCATCAAGGCTCGGCGCGTCGATCGTCGCCAGCAGTTGCCCTGCCTTCACGATGGCTCCGTAGTCCTCATTCCAGCTTTGTACGTAACCTGCGACCTGGGCGAAGATGGGCGCCTCGGACCAGGCGCGTACCGTTCCCGGCAGGATGAGCGGGCGCGTGGAGGGGCCCTTTTGAGGACTGATGACCTGGACCGGAACGACTGCCTGATCGTCCGCGACATGCGTCAGAGCCGTCAGCGCCCGTTCACGTTTTATCAGGCCGTACGCCAGCAGTGCCACGACGAGTACCGCCGGCAATCCGATCATCAGCAACTTGCGCCGCTTCATGCCACTTCTCCTACAGGTGCGCGTTCTCCGCCAGTCGTGCGTTCTCCGCGAGCCGCGCGCTTCTGGTGCATTAGGGCGAAGACGCAGGGTACGAACAGCAATGTTGCGAACGTTGCCACGAGCAGGCCGCCGATCACCGCACGCCCAAGCGGCGCATTCTGCGTGTTGGACATGGACATCGGCAGCATGCCGATGACCATCGCGAGTGCCGTCATCAGCACCGGCCTCAGGCGCGCGTACCCCGCTGTTACGGCTGCGCGCACCGGATCGCCATGCGAGGCCAGCTCGTCGCGCGCAAAGGACACCACCAGAATCGAGTTCGCGGTGGCGGTACCCATGCACATGATCGCGCCCGTAAGCGCCGGCACCGACAGCGTGGTGTCGGTTAGGAACAGCGACCAGACGATCCCGGTCAACGCACCGGGCAGCGCGGTGATGATGATGAAGGGATCGAGCCAGGACTGGAAATTCACGACAATCACCAGGTAGACCAGCAGGATTGAGAACGCGAGTCCCAGCAGCAACTGCGCGTACGCCGCCTGCATCGTCACTCCCTGCCCCTGAACTTGTACGATCGCGCCCTGCGGCAGGTCCTTTTTCATACGCTTCAGCACTTTGTCGACCGCGTTGCTCACTGCACCGAGATCGCGTCCCGCGTTGCTCGCGTAAATGTCGACCACTGGCAAGATGTCGCGGTGCGACACCTCAAGCGGCTTTCCGATCTGCGTGATCTGGCTCAAGCTGCCGAGAATTTGCGCGCCCTGTCCGTTTGGATCACCATCGCCCTTGTCGATTGGGATCGTTTCCAGATCATTCATCGAGGTCATCTGTGTCTGCGGCGTCTGCAGATTTACCAGATGCGAGACCCCCGTCTTGTAATCGAGCCAGTACGTTGGCGACGTTTGTCCGGAACCCGATAGCGTCGCCAGCGCGTTGTCAGCGATGTTGGACTCCGTCAGCCCTGCTCCGAGGGCGAACGCGCGATGCGAGGAGACCAACAAGGCCGGTTGCGCCAGCGTCTGTTCGATCTGCGCGTCCGCAATGCCGGGGATGCGGCGCATCTCGGCGACCACCCGCTGTGCGTAGGCCATGTTTGCTGCGACGTCGCGTCCGACGATCTGCACATCGAGCGGCGCCGGCAGGCCAAAGTCCAGAATCTTCGCCGTGATATCGCCGGCCGGGAAGCTGAAGTCCGTGCCGGGAAACAGCTTCGGCAGCTTAGCGCGCAGAGTCGCGCGATACGCATCGACCGGTGAAGCCTGGTTCTTCAGGCTGATGGTCACGTCGCAATCCTGCGGCCCGATTGTCGCGCTCGCACTGTAGGCCTGGTTGATGCCGCTGGTGGGCAGGCCGCAATTGTCGATGATGTTGGTGACTTGGCCGGGCAGCAATTTGCCAATGGCACCGTCCACCAGTGCTGCGACCTTGCTGGCCTCTTCGAGCCGCAGTCCGATCGGCCCGCGAAAATGCATGTCGATCTCGCCGGACTTGATACCCGGGAAAAAGTCGCGTCCCAGCCACGGCACCAGCACGCCTATGGAGACGACTGCGGCCGCTAAGAACCCGACGATGAAGAGGCCGCGCCGCTCAACCACCTTCGCCAGAAGGTCTCTATAGTCATCACGAAAACGATCGAAGCGCCGTTCGAAAGCCGCCTGGAACCGGCCGAAGCGGCCTTTCGGTTCCCCGCCGGCCTTGCGTGCCGCAACCTGCGCAGGCAAAAGATAATTGGCCAATGTCGGCACCAGGGTACGCGAGAGGATGAAGGAGGCAATCATCGCAAAGATGATGGCTTCGGCCATGGGTAGAAACAGATAGCCGGCGACACCCGATAATTGGAACAGAGGCAACCACACGATGCAGATGCACAACGTGGAGACGAAGGTTGGAATCACGATCTGGTTCGCCGCTTCGATGATGGCATCTTGCAAATCCCGGCCGGTCCCCAGATGCGCATCGATGTTTTCGATCATCACCGTGGCGTCATCCACCAGAATGCCGACCGCAAGCGCCAAGCCGCCGAGCGTCATGACGTTGATGGTCTGACCGAACCAGGCGAGCGCCAGAATCGAACACAGAATCGACAGCGGGATGGAAGTCGCAACGATCAAGGTCGAGCGTCCCGAGCCGAGGAACAGCAGAACGACCAGGCCGGTCAATACGGCCGCCATCCCCATTTCTCGTACGACGTCTAGAACCGAAGCGCGCACGAACGTCGAGGCGTCGTTCAATGCCGTGATCTTCACGCCCTTCGGCAGCGTATTTAAGATTTGCGGTATTTTTGCCTTCACGCCTGCGACCACCGCGAGTGTCGAAGCATCACCGGCTTTCAATATCTCGAGCAGCACGGCCTGATGCCCGCCGACCAGTACGGCGTTGGTCTGCGGCGGTCCTCCCAAATACACATGGGCGACGTCGCCCACCGTCACAACCGTGTTGCCCGCCTGCTTGATCGGCAGCGCATCGAAGCTCGACACACTCACCGGCGAGGCGTTGGTCACGACTAGAAAATCGAGCGCCCCGATCTTCTGATCACCCGCCGGCAACACGATATTCTGCTGCCCCAGAGCCTTGGACACGTCCTGCGCAGAGAGGCCGTGCGCCAGAAGTTTCTGCTGGTCAAGATCAACCTGAACGTAACTGAACGTTCCTCCGTACGGTGCGGGCACCGCGACGCCCGGCACGGAGACCAACATCGGCCGGATCAGATTCGACGCCATATCGTAGAGCTGCGATCCCGTGAGCTGGTCCGATGAGATCTGCAGGGCCAGCACCGGCACCGAGGAAGCGTTGTAGGACAGCACCAGCGGCGGCGTGATTCCCGTTGGCATTTGCTTCAGCACGGTTTGCGAGACCGCAGTGACCTGTGCCTGCGCCGCCGCCACGTCCGTGCCCGGCTGGAAATAGACCTTCACGATTCCGCGGCCGTAGAGTGACTGGCTCTCGATATGCTCGATGTTGCCCACCGTCGTGGTCAGCGCGCGCTCGTAGTAATAAATGACCCGTCCCGACATGTCCTCGGGCGTCAGACCGTTATAGGTCCAGACGACCGCCACCACCGGAATCCCGATGTTCGGGAAAATGTCAGTCGGCGTCTTGAGCGCGGCACGGCCGCCGAAAATGAGGATCAGGATCGCAAGAACGACGAATGTGTAAGGCCGCTTCAGCGCGATGAGGACGATCGCATTCATCGGGGGCCTCCGGAGTGTGTAATACCGTCCGCGACGTACGACGTCGGCAATACATTGCGAAGCGCGGCCAATAAAACGCGAATTGACGGGTTGGTGCGGCTTCGGCTCATCAGGTATCTCCCGGCCAGATTGAAGAAGGAGCTCGCCTTCAGATTCTGCAACTCGTGTGTATCGTGGCCGCTACTCTCCATCCTCAAGGCATCAACTCGATGTCAGGAGCCGTTACGGATGTAACCCGTTGCGTTGATACGGATCACCGAGTCGTCAGCGCAGTGCGCCACGACGCGGCGAGTGGGTCGCCATGTGCTGGCCCACAGCTGCCGTTAATGACGGCCCGAAAAAGATTACGTCGAGGTGGAGCTGATTGATCGACTGAGCGGAGTCGATTGCTGCCGCGCATCCTTGCGAGGCCGGCTAATCCATGCAGTAACAAAGGCGATGACGGCGGCGAGGGACAACCAGGCCCCGGGCATCGCCCGATTTCCGGTTTCGTGGATCAAATAAGTCGCGATCACCGGCGTCGAGCCACCGATCGTCGTCGCCAGACTATAGGCCAGCGAGAAGCCGGCGGTACGGACGGCAGCCGGCACGATTTCGGTCAGATGCACGACCATCGCGCCGTTGTAGCCGGCATAGATAAAGGACAACCAAAGTTCCACTGCCAATAGCCTGGCGAAAGATGCGTCATTCACCAGCCAGGACATCGCCGGATAAGCCGTGAGAATTGCAATGCCTGAAAAGAACAGCAGCAGTGGACGTCGGCCGATTCGATCTGAAAACGATCCCATGAGCGGCAGCCAGATCAAGTTCGACACCCCGACACATAGGGTTACCAGCAGCGCATCGCTCTGCGACAGCTTGAGTATGTCCTTGCCAAATGTGGGGGTATAGGCAGTGATCGTGTAAAAGGAAACCGTGGTCATCAACACCAAGGCAACGCCCGTGAATATGATTCGCCAGTGGGTCAGCATGCTGGCGTAGATTTCCGATGGACTTGGATGATGTTTCCGCGCAGCGAACTCCTCCGTCTCCTGGAGAGTCCGTCGAATCATGTAAATGAAGGGAATAATTAGACAACCGACAATCAACGGAATGCGCCAACCCCAGGCCTGCAGTGCTTCAGGCGGCATCCAATTGGAAAGCGCGTAACCGAGCACGCCGGCGAAAGCTACGGCCACTTGCTGGCTGCCGGATTGCCACGAGACGTAGAATCCCTTGTGTCCAGGCGTCGCGATTTCGGAGAGGTATACCGAGACACCACCTAACTCGACGCCGGCCGAGAACCCCTGGCATAGCCGACCCAAGACCACGAGAATGGGCGCGAACAGGCCGATGGTCTCGTAACCAGGCACCAGGGCTATGGTGAGAGTCCCAATCGACATCAGGGACAGTGTCACGAGCAGTCCCTTGCGCCGTCCGATGTGGTCGATGTAGGCGCCGAGGAATATGGCGCCCAGGGGCCGCATCAGGAAACCCACGGCAAACGTCGTCAAAGAAAACATCAACGAAGCAAATTCGCTGCTGGCAGGAAAGTAGGCGCGACCGATGGCGGCACTGAAATAGCCGAAGACCATGAAGTCGTACATTTCAAGAAAATTTCCGCTCGCCACGCGGACTACTGTCTTCAGTTTCTCCTTGCGTTGTGCGGATGTCAGCATTTGATTGAACAAGGCGATCGGGCGGGCTTTCTGAGGGGAGTCCCTCGCGCCTACCTGCGCGAGGGGAGATCCTTAGAACTTCGCCTTGAAGCCAACGAAATACGTCCGGCCGATAATGTCGTAAGTCGCCGTATCGGTGGTGAGCGGCTGGCCGCTCACGAACGGAGGAGCCTTATCCGCGATATTCGTAAGTCCGGCCGTCAATTGGATGTGATCGATGACATCCCAGTGCGCGTCGATATCGAAGTAGCTATAGGAAGGCACTCCCGGCGTCGTCGAGGTTGGGTCCACTACCTGATCCTGATGCTTCATCGCCGCAATATAGCGCCAATGCAGCGCCGCTGAAACGGGTCCGATCGCGTATCCGAACGCCGTGTTCGCTTTCCAACGCGGGTGAGCCATTTCCGGACTCACCTGCGTGTTGCCGATGCTGCCTGCGTAGTCGAGCACCGGCGAGCCAGGCAGCGACGCTACATCGAAGGTGTGAATGTAGGCGATCAACGAATTGAACCGGAAGGTGCCCGCATTATTCAAACCCAGCGCATCCAGCCCGAAGCTCCAGTCGATCTCCGTGTCAATGCCGTCCGTTTTGTAGCTTGCGAGGTTCAGAAGTCCCTCATGGCCGAGTACGATATCGCCCGTATTACGATCGCGTGTGATCTGCTGACAATAAATGTTGGCAGCCGAGTAGTTGGGATTGCTGATGCCGTCTGAGTTGAAACAGCGCGGCAAAATATCGGTGAGAGAAAGCGAACCGACGGCGTTTGCAATGCTGATGTGATAATAATCGACAGATACCTGAAATTTGTGCATGAGCGCGCTGTCGAAATGCGGGCTCCAGACGGTGCCGACGGAATAGGTATTCGCGGTCTCTGGTGTGAGGCTCGGGTTGCCGCCGGAAGTGCCATGCACGGAGTCGACCCCGTAGGTGTAGGTCGGGTATAGCGCTGCTGGAATTCCCTGAGCCTGGCAGAGCGCTGCGACTTGAGCGGCGTTGGCGCCGGTGCGAAACACGCTGCCCGTCGCGCAAGGATCACCCGCGCTGGGACCCGCGCCGATGTTCAAATTTCCCGTGACGGTGGGCGCGAAGAGTTCGCCCACGCTCGGAGCCCGGATCGCCTTGGCATAACCGCCGCGCACCGCGACGCTCGATATCGGCTTCCAGTTCAGATCGGCTTTCCAGGTGGTGACGCCGCCAAAGAGGTCATACTGGGAGCGTCGAGCGCCCAAGTCGAGCGACAATTCCTGGATGAAGGGCAGGTCCTTGAGAACGGGAACGAGTAACTCGGCGAACCCCTCGCGCACATTCTGGGTTCCACCTGTCGGAATGGTGGTGTCGTACGAAAAGCTGTCATTGATGATAAGACCATGATCAGGACGGTAGTCGAAGCTGGTGCCGCGGTAGTCCGCACCCAGCGCGAAGCGGAGCTCACCCGCCGGCAGCGTCAATATCTTTCCCTGAACGGTGCCTTCGAAGTTCTTCAGAGTCATCGTATTGACGTTGTTATTCTCACGGGTCGCGTACTCCTTGCATCCCGCGCTTAAGGGGTTCGAACCGAACGGGTTCCAAGCGAAGCCTACGCAACTCCCCGCGGCGCCTTGATAGTTCGCGGTACCGTCGAGAATCGAGGCGAAAGCCGCCTTGCTGGAGTCGTTCTCCTGCAAGTTGTTGAAGAGCGTGCGGCCATAGGAACCATAGACGTCCCAGGTCCAATCAAGCCAGGGAATGTCTCCCTTTAAGCCTGCTACCGCTTGCCAGACGTCGTACTTGAAGGTCTGTATCCGATCGCCGCTGGCCGATAAGAGCTTGGTCAAAACGAGCGGCTGCGTCAGCGCGTTTGGGTTGCCCGGAACTGCAGTTCGTGACGCCAGAATGCTCTGCAACGCGGCGTTGTTGACGACAAACGGATTGTTCAAGGGAATCAAGAGTTCCTTGCCGGGACCGGTCGACCCTCCTGCCGTCTCGTCGCGCGCCGTGGACTCCATGAAGTTGAATTGGGTGTAGGCGGACACGCTATCGGCCACCTTATAGGTGCTTTCCGCGAACAGGTTGTACTTGGTGAGCGGCACTTGAATGGCGAAAAAATTGCCCAAGCCGACCTGGACTTGTTGGCAATTCTTGCTGATGTTGACGCCCTTCTGTCCCAGGCCCTTGTAATTTTGCACGCAATTGGGTGCCGCGAGATCGGTAAAGATCGTGCCGTCGGTGTTTACGCCCAATGATCCGTTATACAGACCCGTTCCGGCGATGGGCGTGGTACCGGGGTAGCCGGCAAGCACGCCGTTCACCGCGCCGATCGTCGGCGCGGATCCGAAAGTGCCCGCGGGCATAATGCCCTCGGGAGGACGCGCGAGCTCGCGAATGTTCGCGAAGAACGGGCGGTCAGCGCCGTGAACAACGCCGCGTTCGGAATACTCGAACGCCACGACCGAATGGCCGCGTCCATCGGCGAAGTTTCCGCCGAGCAAGGCACTGACATGTTCCGTGGCGCCGTCGCCGTGAGTCGTTTCGCCATGCGTCACATTCAGCTCGGCGCCGCTGAAGTTGTTGCGCAGCTTGAAGTTCAAGACTCCCGCAATGGCATCCGAGCCGTAGGTCGAGGAAGCACCACCCGTGATGACCTCCACATTTTCGATCATCGACATCGGAATGGTGTTGAGATCAATCGACCCGTTCGGATTCGACGACATGGGGCGCCGGCCATCTATGAGGACCAGCGCTCGATTGGGACCCAGACCGCGCAGGTCGCCGTAAGACTGGCCGCCCGCAAACCCCGTTGCCCCCTGCACGTCTCCCACTTCGCTCATGCCTTGGGCAGCGGCAAATTGCGGCATCTCGCCGATGGCGCGATCGAGTGTGGGCTGGCCCGCGGCTTCTATCGTCGACTGATCGATTGTCACTATAGGGCTGTCGGACTGGTAGTCGCGCCGGGATATTCTCGATCCAGTCACGACAATTGATTCCAGAACCTCGCTCTTATCCCGCGAGTCGTCGGATACAGCGGGTGGGTCTGCGGGCGCCGCAGAAACCGTCAATGCCATGGCGACGCTCAGCAGAGCCGTCGCGATCATGATCGCCGGCTTCAGAGAAAGCCCCCGGGAAACGTGCATGGTTTCGCCATCAAGGCGTTGAATATTCATTGTGCTCCCCATCCTGGTTATTAGACGTCCGACGCTCAAGGCCAAGCCTGGCATCAGTGGAGCCATCTTGAGCGCCGGCAGCTTTCAGGAAGCTGTCAGGGCGGGCGAAATCTTCGAAATAGCGGCGGGGACGTCATTGAAAACGCAGAAAAGCCCCTAGTCTCTCGGTGGCAGGCAGCTCCGCCGCGCTAAACCCATGCGACGCGGACGCGCAAGCCCCGGCCATTGAGTCCCCTACTCATGCTGATCTCGGCGTTCAGGGTCGCCGACAAAGTTCGCACGATGGCCAGCCCCAATCCACTTCCCACTCGACTCTGGTCACGGTTCAGGCGATAGAACCGCGTGAATACCTTGTCTCTCTCTGCATCAGGGATACCTGGGCCATCATCTTCGACGTCGACGATGTGTCTGCCCCCATCATCGAAGAGTTTGATGACGACGCTGCCACCCGGTTCGTTGTAGCGAATCGCATTGTCGATGAGGTTTGCGAAGATCTCGTGGATCATGATGGGATTGGCGTGCGTGGGGAACGGTCGCGGTTCTGCCTCAAAATGCAGTTCGATTCCGGCCTCGAGCCCTTGCGGCACATGATTCACGGCGATCTCTTGAAGGACCTCACGAAGATCGATTGTCTCCGATTCCTGGACGAGCGCTTGGCCGCCGTCCGCTCGCGCGAGCTTCAGCAGCTGAATCAGCAGGCGCTGCAGTCGATCAGCCGCTTCTTGAATATCCTTGAATGAAGAATAGGCCGGGTTGTTCGGCGGAATCTGGCTACCCAGAACGGCAATGTGCGTACGAAGGATGGTCAGCGGGGTACGCATTTGATGCGAAGCATCCGCCGTGAACCGGCCGATGGCCTGTTGGAGTCGCTCGGCCTCGAGCGCGCTGGTGCGCAAGGTCTCGAGCGCTTGGGCCATGCTGCCGAGTTCATCAGGGCTTTCGGTCGACGGGACCGCTTCATCGAAATCCCGGCGGCTCAGACGCGCGATCGCTGCGGTTAGTATCTTCATCGGTCGCGCTAGGCGGCGCTGCACATGGACGACGGCAAACGCACCAAACGCGATGACTGAAGTGAGGTCGATTCCGGCGATGAGCAATATGCGAAATGATGAAGCGCGAATGGCTTCGGCATGTTGGTTCGCCTCGTCCTGGGCCTGTTGCGCAATCGCGAGAATCGACTCGAAGGGACGATCACAAAGGCTCGTCCATTCGGCACTGGCCACCGCCGGCTTGCCGGAGCGGTCGAATCGCTTGACCACAGCGTCAACTTGGGTTTGTGCTTCTTGTGTATTCCTGCGCGCGAGATCGACAAGCTCGCGCACCGCAGGTGAAACACCGGGCCGCAGCAATAAATCGTCGAGTGTTTGCCATGCGAAGGTGTATACCGCTCGATTTCCGAGCCAGCTGTCGAGTTGCGCGGCATCCAGCGGCTGGCTGGTCTCCACGTTCGAACGCAACATCGAACACTGCAGGCCGTAGCGATCGCGAATGGTCCAAGCCGTGCGGCGGATCTGCACCATTTCCGCGATTTTTGGATCTCCGATCCGCACCATATTTCCTACGTGCACGGAGGCGATGCTTATGGTGTCAAGCGTCCGATGAATTGAGTCGCGCCAATCATCGATGGTATGCAAATTGCGCTCGGCGCGGACACGGGAAGCTTGAATATCCACAATGGATTGCAGCCCTTTTACTTTTTCCCAGGCCTGGCCAATGGCCATGGCCAGTTCCACATGGTTGGGAATGTCGGTGGACTGCAGAGCTTGGAGCGCGATCGCCACGGCCCTCGAAGCGTCCTCGTAGGTTGCGTCGATCACCGGCCGCGGATCGTCCTGCGCAATCAGCGCGGTGCTGTCCTTGGGGACTTGGGCCCGAACGGCGACCAAGGCATCGAACAGCGTCTTGTCGGTGCTGGTGAGCCGAGCGATACGGCCGGCCAGCGCATAGTTGGTCCAAGCCTCGACGGCGAGAATCAGTGCGGCGACGAATAGACCGACCATCAAGATGCCTAATGATGCGATCAGGAACTTGGTGATCGACGACTTAAACATCTCTCGCGATCAGGAGGCCTTCAGCATATATCCAAGTCCACGCATAGTGCAGATCGCCGGTCCGTCGGGCTCGAGCTTCCTGCGCAGTCGCGCGATATGCACCTCAAGGGCATTGGGAGCCACCGCATCCTCATAGCTGAAGACTTCGGCGATCAGCCTCTCTTTCGAGACGACCTCACCCGCCTTGGCGATCAATCGATCGAGCACCGCCCATTCGCGGCGCCGCAACTGCAAGGGTCGGTCACCAACCGAGGCGGTTGCGTGAGTCCGATCGATCGTCAGATTGCCGATGATCACGGTCGGACTGGGGTCACCATGGTCGCGCCGCAAAAGCGCCCGGACGCGCGCACCCAGTTCACTGGCGTTGAAGGGTTTCAACAAGTAATCGTCCGCTCCGAGATCGAGTCCCTTCACGCGATCAGATATTTGATCGCGGGCGGTCAAAACCAAAATGGGAGTCTTGCAGCCGTGCGCCCGCAACTTCTTGATCACTTCAAAACCCGATATTCCCGGCAATCCGATGTCCAGGATGACCAAACTGCAAGGTTCCGATTCGATCAGGAAAAGCGCAGTCTCGCCGTCCTTGGCACAGTCAGCCGCGTGACCAGCCCCTTTGAGAAGAGCAATGATTCCGCGCGAGAGTGCGGGATCGTCCTCGACCAGCAGGATTCGAGCCATGAATTTCTCCCTATATCCTTTGTCGCGCGAGTCCGGGCGATGCACGACACGCAGCAGATCCCTGGTGACCAAATAGTAGCGGTCTTTCCCCAACCATACCATTTGCTGCGGGTTACTGTCACAGGCGCTTGATTTTACTAAATGACTTCTAATCGGCCTCAGACTTTAAACGCAGCGCGTTGGCGATCACCGAGACGGAAGACACGCTCATCGCGAGTGCAGCAATGAGCGGGCTTAACAACCAGCCGCTCAGCGGATACAACACGCCGGCCGCGAGCGGAATTCCCAGCGCGTTGTAGCCAAAGGCGAATAACAGATTTTGGCGAATATTGCGTACCGTGGCCTCGCTCAATTGGCGGGCGCGTACGATCCCTCGCAAGTCCCCTTTCACCAGCGTGACCTGGGCGCTCTCCATGGCGATGTCGGTGCCCGTTCCCATTGCAATGCCCACATCGGCGCGCGCCAGCGCGGGCGCGTCGTTGATGCCATCGCCCGCCATCGCGACACGATGACCGGCGTTCTGAAGCGCCTCGATCGCCGCCGCTTTATCTGTGGGGCGCACTTCCGCAATCACTTCGTCGATAGGTAGGTCGGCCGCTACCGCAGTCGCCGTGGTGCGGTTGTCGCCCGTGAGCATCACCAGACGCAAACCCATGGCCTTTAACGCCTGAAGTGCTGCGGGCGTGGTGTCTTTGAGTGGATCGCCTACGGCGAGTATTCCCGCCAGCTGTGCATCGATGGCAAGGAACATAATGGTTTGCCCGGTCCGACGCAATCGCTCGCTCGCCTCGTGCGCTGCGGCGACATCCACGCCCGCAGTGCGCATCAACAGCTCATTCCCCAAGGCCACGCGCTTGCCCATCCAGGTACCCGTGACCCCTTGACCGGTCACCGAGTCGAAGTGCGTGATCTCAACCGGTGCGATGCCGCGCGCATACGCCCCGTCCACAATGGCTCGGGCCAATGGATGTTCGCTCGAGCTCTCGAGACCTGCGGCACGGGCGAGCACGGCCTCTTGAGAGAACTCTCCAAGTGCGATCACTTGAGTGATCGCGGGCCGCCCCTGGGTGAGGGTTCCGGTCTTATCGAGAACGAGGGTATCAACGGTGCGCAGCGTCTCGATCGCTTCGGCGTTGCGAAAGAGAACCCCCATTTGGGCGCCCCGGCCGCTCGCCACCATGATCGAAATAGGGGTCGCTAACCCAAGCGCACACGGACAGGCAATGATCAGCACGCCGACCGCGTTCACCAGCGCGTAAGCCAAACGCGGCTCGGGGCCCGCGACCCACCATGTAATGAAGGTCACGATCGAAACGCCGATTACGATGGGGACGAACCACACCGCGATACGATCGGCCAGCTTTTGCAAGGGCGCTCGCGAGCGCTGCGCCTCACTCACCAGCGCCACAATTTGCGATAGCAAGCTGTCCGCTCCCACATGCTCCGCCTCGATCACAAGCGTTCCAGTCTGATTGATCGTCGCGCCCACGACGTGATCACCGACACCCCTATTGACAGGTAACGGCTCGCCCGTAAGCATTGACTCATCCACGCTCGATTGGCCGTTCATGACGCGGCCGTCGACCGGGATTTTTTCTCCGGGTCGTACTCGAAGGCGGTCGCCAACGGTAAGGAATTCGAGCGGAACGTCCTCCTCCTCACCGTTGGCTGCGAGGCGATGCGCGGTCTTGGGAGTCAGCCCTAGGAGCTGCCGAATCGCTGCGCTCGTGCGCCCTCGCGCGGTGAGTTCCAGCCATTCCCCCAGGAGCGCGAGTCCCACGATCACGGCGGCCACCTCGAAATACACGCCGACCATGCCGAGCGCATCGCGCATCGCCGCGGGGAACAGACCCGGAAAGAATGTCGCCATCACACTGTAAGTGAACGACACCATCACGCCGAGCCCAATCAGCGTGTACATATTGGGCGCACTGTGCACCACGCCGAGCCAGCCTCGTCGGTAATACGGAACGGCGGCCCACAACACCACGGGTGCACTCAACGTCAGTTCCAGAATCCTGAGTGTCCAGGCCGTAGTGGAATCGAGCGCCCATCCCAAGAGGTGCGGCGCCATCGAAATCAGCATGACCGGAATGGCGAGCGACGTCGCCATCCAGAACCTCCGCCGCACGCTTCGGACTTCACCATCATCCTCCACCGCTGTCGGCATCAAGGGCTCGAGCGCCATGCCGCACTTCGGACAATGCCCTGGCCCGATCTGTCGAATTTCGGGGTGCATCGGACAGGTGTAAATCGTACCCGCCGATACGTGGCTCATCGTGCGAGTCTGCGGATGATCGTGCCGTGCGTTCATTTCTCCTCCTCGTCTGTAAGCGCGCGTAGGATCGGGCAATCTGCCGCCCGCCCGTGCCCCGGGCATTGCGCCGATAAGGCGAGCAGTTGCTTGATCTCCTTGAGGGTGAAACCGAGCCCTTGCGCGCGGCGAATGAAGCGCAGCCGTGCCAGTTCTATGTCGCCATATCGGCGATACCCTGACGCCAGCCTCATCTGCGGTGTCAGGAGCCCGTTACGCTCGTAGTAGCGCACTGTGTCGATGCCGACGCCGCCGCGCCTCGCCAGTTGGCCGATTCCCAATGCTTCCATCGCAAGCTCCTTGAATTTCGTGTCGCCAGCCTAAACCCGGGACCTGGGTCCAGAGTCAAGCTTTGGGTTGTTACGACTGCAACTTGAGCCCTTATTCCGGACATAGATGGTTAACGCGGCAGATGGACATTGTCGCTGACCGAATGATCCTGGGAGGACCTCCATGACGAGAGCGAACCGCGACAGCCTCCGGCATCGTGCGATCCCCGAGGGGACCGCGGCGAGCACGCTCTCTCGTCGCACGTTCCTCGCCGCCACCTTGGCCACCGGCATCGTGTCCACATTGCCCTCGTCGCGAAGCGTCGCGTCGGACGCCGGGAAGCGTTTGGTCGCCGGAACGCGAACGCTAGAGGTCAATGGCCGCGCAGCGCGAGTCTACAGTCTTATCGGACCGGATGGACGCCCTGGCATCCGCCTCCGTACGCGTGAGCGGTTCCGTGTCGATCTCGCCAATCAGAGCGGCGGTGCAATCCTACGACTACGCTCCCATTCCCGGGACGTACTGGATGCATTCGCACGTCGGCATGCAGGAACAAGTCCTAATGACGGCGCCCTTGATCGTCGAGGACGATACGGTGCTGCGCGAGGATCGGCAGGAAATCGTTCTGATGTTGCACGACTTCACCTTCCGCAGTCCCGAGGAGGTGCTCACCGGCCTCACCGGTTCCGGCCACGCTGTCGGCGCGCAACCCGCTGCCATGACCCGCATGATGATGAACATGGGCGCGATGAACATGGCAGCACGCGATGCGCCGGTCCCGCACATGGACCTCAATGACGTTGATTTCGATGCGTTCCTCGCCAACGATCGGACGCTTGCTGATCCTGAGGT
>JAXDQK010000022.1:0-15182 GCA_034667905.1 Gammaproteobacteria bacterium
ACATCGTGTGGGTGGGCTTGTCGCCGCCGAGTGCCCCGGCCAGATAGTTTTCGATTTTCTTTTGGGTGTTGCCGCGATCCTGATCGCTGAACTGCACGCCGATTCCTGCGGTTCGCTTACCCTGTGCGCCCTTGGGCGTCATCCATATCACACGGCCGGCAACAGGCAACTTCTCTTCCTCGCCCATGAGATTGAGCAGCATGAACACTTCGTCGCCCAAACGATAATTGCTGTTCGTCGGAATAAACAAGCCGCCGTTTTTCACGAATGGCATGTAGGCGAGGTACAGCGCGCTCTTATCCTTGATGGTAAGCGTCAGGAGACCGGGTTTATTACTTGGACTTCTCAATTCCTACGTTTCCCACAATAAGGATCACTTCCCCAGCGCGGCGCGACCACCGACCAGCAAAGCCTCTAGCGCCAACTGTTGATTCATGCCGGTAGACGCAAGGCGCCTGACCTCGCGCGCGGCGTCCAGGAGCTCGAATAGCGCCCTTATCTTGGGCTTAAGTAAAGCGCCAGGCAAGCGGACCGGTTCCGCAGTTTGATTCGAAGGCGCGGTTCCCAACGATGCACTTACTCGCTGTGTGATCCAGTTCTCAAGCCAAATCACGCGTATGCCCGGATTGGACCGGATCCATTGGTCGGCCAGCAGCGTCACGTCGACGGAACCCTCGGCAAGTCCGGCAAGGCTTTGCCGCATTTCGGCGTCGATCGCGGCGATGCCTTCGGCGTCCAACTGCACCGCCAAGAGCGGCGCCCCGCCGGCCAGGGCAAGCGCGGCAGCCCATGGTTTGGAGTCGGAAGAGTTCGCCTTCAGCCATGCGATGGCCTCTTCGGTTGAAGGCGGACTTAGGTTAAGGCGCAGGCAACGGCTGGCGATCGTTGCCGGCAGCCGGTGGTTTGGTCTCGCGATCATGATGAGCACCGTATCGGCGGACGGTTCCTCGAGCGTTTTCAAGAAGGCATTGGCGCCGTTGCTGTTCAAGGCCTCCGCACCCTCAATGACGCCGACTTTGTAGCCGCCGCGATAGCTCTTGGTCGTCAAGGATTCAATGAGTTCGCGTACCTGATCAATCTTGATTTGCTGCGCATCGTCTTGCAATCGCACGACATGGGCGTCGGGATGGCTGTCCGAGCGCAACAGCCTGCACGAAGAACAGGCGTCGCAGGGGCGCGTGCCGGGTGACTCGCACAGCGCCAAAGCGGTGATCCAATTGCCCAGTTGCTCGGCCCCCAATCCGGGCACACTCAGTACCAACAGCGAATGCGGCAAGCGGCCGGTGCTCAAGGAGGCACGCAGCCGCTGTTGCGAATCCTTGAGCCACGGCAGCGAATCGGCGTTCAGGAAATCCAAGAGCGTGCTCTCAGTTGCTCGACAATGCCCGCGCTCATCTCCTCGACCGTCCGTGTCGCATCAATGACGGCAATGCGTTGGGGTTCTGCCGCCGCCCGCGTACGGTATGCACTCCTCACACGCTCGAAGAATTGGCTTCTTTCGCGTTCAAATCGATCTTCCACGGAACCGGCGTTGCGTTGGCGCGCCCGCCCCAAGGCATGCTCCACCGGAGCATCCAGCAGGATCGTCAGGTCCGGCCGCAGGTCCCCTTGCACCATGCTTTCCAGGTCCCGGATATGATCGATCGGCAACCCCCGCCCTCCCCCTTGATATGCGTACGTCGCGTCGGTGAATCGATCGCAGATCACCCAACGGCCCGCTCGAAGATTGGGTTCTATGTGGTTGGCGAGATGCACCGCGCGCGCCGCAAACATCAGCAGCAACTCCGCTGTCGCGGGCAAGGATTCTTCGCCCGCGGTCAGCACGACCTGGCGAATGCTTTCGGCGACGGGCGTGCCGCCCGGTTCACGGGTCACGACGTGCGCGATACCCTCGCGACTCAAGAACTCCGATAAACGCGCCACTTGCGTCGTTTTACCCACGCCTTCGATTCCTTCCAAGGTAACAAAGCGTCCGGTTCCGCTCATCGCGGCGAACCTTGCGCGGCCTTGTGTTGGTGCGCGACATATGCCGCGACTGCGACATTGTGTTGTTCGAGCGTCGCGGAGAAAACGTGGCTGCCATCGCCTTTGGTCGAAGCGACAAAATAAATAGCGTCCGTTTTTTCCGGGCGAGCCGTCGCGTGAATGACCGCGGCGCTGGCTAAGGCGATGGGTGTGGGCGGCAAGCCGACACGCGTGTAGGTGTTGTAGGGTCCATCGCTGCGCAGGTCAACGGCATGGATGTCGCCATCGTAGCGCTCACCCAGACCGTAGATGACGGTCGGGTCGGCCTGCAGGCGCATGCCGATAGCCAATCGATGCAGGTAAAGCCCGGCGATCTTGGGGAGTTCCTGCGGCAAACCGCTCTCTTTTTCAACGATCGAAGCCATGATCAGCAGCTCATAGGCAGTGTGCAACGGCAGCTCCGGATCCCGTTCCGCCCACCCCGCATCCAACTCGCGCACCAGGGCCGTATGCGCATATCGAAGCAATTCGATATCGGTGGTACCTGCGATAAAGCGATAGGTCTCGGGCAAAAATTGCCCCTCTGCATCGGTACCGGGCGCTCCGAGTTTCGACATGATGTTCGCCCCCTGCTCCGGCAAGGGCATTTGTTCCGGCAACGTCGAGAGGATCTCCGGATTACGCCGCAGCGCCTCGAGCAGATCTTGCACGCGCCAACCATCCACGATGGTAAACGAATGCAGCAGCACCTGGCCATTCACCATTTTCGTCAGCAGTTCGCGCGGCGTGGTACCCGGCGGAATCTCGTACTCCCCCGCTTTCACAGCCGGTGCCAGTCCTTTCAATCGGGCGTAGAGGATCCAGACTTTTGGCTGCGCTATGATTCCCTGGGCTGCCAGCTGCATGGCCACATGCGCAAAACTTGCACCCGGCGCTACTTTGAACCGCGTCGGGGAGCTTACCCGCAGCGGCGCATCCAAGCTGTGTAAAGCGCTCCAAACTACGGTGGACGCCGCCGCGAGCAGCGTGACGATGAGCGCAACAGCAACGAGCAGCCGTCGGCTCACTGCCGCGGCTCAAATTCGGCGGAAAATGAGCGAACCGTTAGTGCCACCGAAGCCAAAGGAGTTGGAGAGGGTGTAGTCGAGCTTCATCTGACGAGCGGTGTTCGGCACGTAATCCAGATCGCAGCCCTCGCCCGGCTGATGTAAGTTGATAGTCGGCGGCGCCACCTGGTCGCGCAATGCCAGCACCGAGAATATCGCCTCGACCGCTCCGGCCGCGCCCAGCAGGTGTCCGGTCATGGATTTGGTGGAGCTTACCGCTAATTGATCCGCAGCCGCGCCGAATGCCCGGCGTATCGCCAGCGTTTCGGCGCGATCACCGAGTCCGGTCGAGGTGGCGTGCGCATTCACGTACTGCAGTTGATCAGGATTCAGTTGTGCATCGGCCATCGCCTTGGCCATGGCCTTGCGGGCACCTTCGCCGTCTTCGGGCGGGGCCGTGACATGGAACGCATCGCCGCTCATGCCGAATCCGACGATTTCTGCGTAAATTTTCGCGCCTCGCGCCTTGGCGTGCTCGTACTCCTCGAGCATCATGGCGCCGGCACCGTCTCCCATGACAAAACCGTCGCGGTCCTTGTCCCAAGGTCGGCTTGCGCCCTGCGGGTCATCATTCCTCTGCGACAATGCCTTCGCTTGTGCGAAGCCGCTCATGCCGGTCACGCAGGTTGCCATCTCCGAGCCGCCCGCCAGCATCGCGTCAACCTCGCCATGCTGAATCAATCTCATCGCCAATCCAATCGCGTGGGTGGAGGTCGTGCAAGCCGTTGCCACCGCCAAATTCGGTCCCGTGATCTTGAAGATAATCGACAAGTGACCGCTTACCAGATTAATGATGCTTGCCGGTATAAAAAACGGCGAGACCTTCTTGGGCGAATTGGTCTCCAGATACTTATCGTAGGTCTCTTCGATCGATTCAAGGCCGCCCATGCCCGAGCCCATCATGATGCCGATGCGGTCCGAATTCTCTTCGGTAACTTGCAGTCCCGAATCGCGCATTGCTTGAATGCCGGCAACGACGCCGTACTGCATAAAGGCGTCCATGCGGCGCGCATCCTTGGCCGTCATGTACGATTCCAAATCCAGCGTTTTGATCTCGCCGCCGAAGTGGGTTGGAAAACTGGCGGTCTCGAATCGCTCGATGTTCGCTATCCCGCTGCGTCCGGCCAGAATAGCGGCCCAAGCGCTCGCCACGTCATTGCCGACCGGCGAGACGATTCCAAGACCCGTAATGACGACGCGTCGCTTGCTCAATTCGACCTCTGGCTAGGATTTGAACAAAGGACGATGCGCGGGATCAACTTTAAGCTTCAGGCCTTGCCCTTATGCGAATTGATATAGTCGATCGCTTGCTGCACCGTGGTGATTTTTTCGGCGTCTTCGTCCGGGATTTCCGTCTCGAATTCTTCCTCGAGCGCCATCACCAGTTCCACCGTGTCCAGCGAGTCGGCGCCCAAATCGTCGACGAACGAGGCATCATTGGTGACTTCTTCTTCTTTAACGCCCAACTGTTCGGCCACGATCTTTTTAACCTGCTGCTCAACAGTACTCATCGTTATGGTGTCCTCTCGGAATTGCTATACATGTGCGGTTTAAGAACCCCTGCGTCCTGCCAGCGGCCGGGCGCGTATTTTATGTGAACGCGACGACGGCGGCTACCTAGATTACATGGCACGCCCGCCGATTCTGTCTTGACAAACCGCCCGAAAGGAGTCATGGCATGTACATCCCGCCGTTCACGTGCAGTGTTTCTCCGGTGATATAGGATCCATCGGCGGAACACAAAAATGCCACCGCCCCCGCGATATCCGCGGGCTTGCCCAGCCTGGAAAGCGGGATTTGAGCGTTGAGCGCGGCATGCTGCGCCTCGTTCAGCGCGCGCGTCATGTCGGTATCGATAAATCCGGGCGCAATGCTATTGGCGGTGATGCCGCGGGATCCAACTTCCCGTGCCAGCGACTTGGTGAAGCCGATGATTCCGGCCTTGGCGGCCGCATAATTCGCCTGACCGGGATTGCCCGTCAGTCCCACCACGGAGGTAATGCTGATAATGCGCCCCTTGCGGGCCTTCATCATGCCGCGTAGTACGGCTTTGGATAGGCGGAATACCGAGGCCAGATTCGTCTGGATGACGGCGTCCCAATCGTCTTGCTTCATCCGCAGCAGCAGCGTGTCACGGGTGATGCCGGCATTGTTGCAAAGAATGCCGACAGGCCCTTCTTTGGCTTCGATGTCCTGAATCAGGGCGTCGATCGAGTCTTGAAGGGTGACATCGAGCACCGCTCCGCGCCCGCCGCGCGCCGCCAACGACTCGCTGATGCGGGCAGCACCTTCCGGGGTGGTGGCCGTGCCGATAACTCGGGCGCCATCGCTGAGGAGCCGTTCGGCAATGGCCGCGCCGATGCCTCGCGAAGCACCGGTCACCAAGGCAACTTCTCCGTTGAGCATTAAGCTACCGCAGCCAATGCATCATCCAGGCTTTGCGGATCTTCCAGCGCCAGCATTTTGAGCTCCCGATTCTTGTCGATGCGCCGGTTCAGCGCCGTCAATATCTTACCTGGACCGCACTCGACTATTCGCGTCGCCCCTGCGGATATCATGGTTCGCACCGTCGCGGACCAGTAGACAGGGGTCGACAATTGCTTGACCAAGCCGGCGCGAATATCGTTCGCATTGGTGTGGGGCTGGCAATTCACTCCGTAGACCTGCGTGGCCGAGCGTCCCGCCACCGGCGTTCGGTCCAATCGAATCCGCAATTTTTCGGCCGCCGGGCGCATGAGCGAACTATGCGCCGGCACGCTCATGGGCAACATCATCGCGCGCCGCGCGCCTTTTGCGGTCGCCGCCTCGATGGCACGCGCCACGGCGCCGGCATCGCCCGCGATGACAACTTGACCCGGCGCGTTGAAATTTACCGCCTCGACCGTCTCGCCCTGCGAGGCCTCGAGGCATGCAGCCTCGACGTCGGCATCCTCGAGGCCCAATATGGCGGCAATCGCACCAAGTCCTGAGGGTACGGCGGCTTGCATGAGTTCTCCGCGGTATCTGACCAAGTCAACGGCATCGTTGAAGTCCAGGTAGTCCGCCGCCACCAATGCGCTGAACTCCCCGAGACTGTGACCGGCCATCATTTTCGGAACAGCGCCGCCTCGATCGCGCCAAAGCCGATAAGTCGCGACGCCTGCCGTCAACATGGCCGGTTGCGTGCATTCGGTTGAATTGAGCAGCTCAGCGGGTCCCTCCTGACAGCGCTGCCACAAATCGTATCCAAGCACCGCGCTTGCCTGCGCAAAGGTAGCCGTTATGAGGGGCGAGATCGTCGCCAAGGCCGCCATCATGCCGACGGACTGAGAAGCCTGGCCGGGAAATACAAAGGCAAGCGACATGAATTTTTGATCCTTTCAGTACTGATTGCGAATGCGAATTATAGCGGTCCGCCACGACAGTGCGGCGCCTACCGCGAACCCGCACGCTGCCCCGTACAAGTGTGCATCCACCACCACCAGGGGCGCCGGATGGCCACCCCAATGCTCCCATGCCAATTTGGCGCACAAGCCGAAAAACAAGATCCAGCGGTCCCACTCCCGCAGCGCGAGGTGCTTGGCGGTACCGGCCGCCATGACGGTATGCAGGACCCCTGATGCCCCGACATACCAGCTGACCTGAGGGCTCAGCCACCACAGCCCCGAGCTGATGGCCAATGCGCCGCTCAGCACGATGACGCACCACTCGACGGCATCAAAGTCCTGTGCGAACAAGGACCATACGAGCACCAAGCCCAGTTCGTTGAGGAGCAGGTGATGGGTGTCGAGGTGCACGATGTGGGCCGTCAGCAAGCGCCACCAGCCACCCGCCGCAATGGCGCTGCGGTCATAGCGCAACAATGCGCTGATATTGTCGCCGAGTCCCAACACCGCGCCCAGCAGCAGCAAAATGATAAGCAACCAAATCCATCGGCCGCGATCCCACTGTAGGGACGCCGCGATCTGCGCAAAGGGGCGTGCACCGTCACGAGGCATCGGGCTGGCCATATTTGCTATCATTCCGAGAATTTTCGAGGTCACTATGCGCAATCGCCACAGCGGTTTTACCCTAATTGAGATCATGGTCGTCGTGGTCATTCTGGCAGTGCTCGGCGCACTCGTGGTGCCGAATATCTTGGGTAAGGTCGATAAAGCGAGGGTAACGGCTGCACAGACCGATATCCGGTCTATCGGAACGGCTCTGGACCTGTACCGCCTGGACAACTTCAAGTATCCGACCACCGACCAGGGCTTACAGGCGCTGGTCAAGCAACCTGCCGACCCGACCATCACCAACTATCCTCCGCACGGGTATTTGCCCTCGATTCCGAAGGACCCTTGGGGGAATCCGTATCTGTACACGAGTCCGGGTGCGGACGGCCGCGAATATGACATCACCTCTTACGGCAGGGACGGCAAACCGGGCGGCGAGGGTCCAGACGCGGATATCAACAGCTTTACCATCGAACAGAAATAGGCGTGAGGCCTGAAGGGCGATGGCGCAAGATGCGCAACAAGGGTTTTACCCTGATCGAAATTTTGGTCGTGCTGGTGATCATCGCGGTGGTCATTTCCATCACCGTGCTGTCCGCAAGCTCGACCGGGCGAGACAGTCAGCTCGATGAGGAAAGCCGGCGCATCGAGGGATTGGTCGGCCTGTTGCATGAGCGCGCGCTCCTGGAAGGCCGCGACTTCGGATTGCGAATAGAGCCTGCGGCCTATGAGTTCGTGGTGTACGATGCGCGCCGCGATCGCTGGATGATGCTCGATCAAGAGCGCGAATTTAGGCATCGCGAATTGCCGAAGGGAGTCAGCTTCCAGCTGCAGCTCGACTCGCAGACTGTGGTTATCAAGCCTGTCGATAAAAACCTGTCGAGCGGTGAACCGCCGCCGCCGCAACTAGCCATCGCGGCCAGCGGCGAAGGAACGCCCTTCCGCCTGACCTTGCAGCGCGACGCGACCCAGGCCAAGGCATCCGTGGACGGCGATGCGCTTGGCAAAATCTCGCGGGCCAGTTCCAACAAAGTGGAAAAGCGCACTTGAATGCTGCGCAACATCTCCGCGGCTTCACCTTGGTTGAAGTGCTGGTCGCGCTGGTGATCGTCGCGCTCGGGCTGACGGCGCTCATGGTCGCCGTCAACGGAACGGCACGCACCAGCGGGTTTTTGCGCGACAAGACCCTCGCCCAATGGATTGCGCTCAATCGACTCTCTGAGGTGCGACTCAACGTGGTCAAATTCGGGCAAAACACCGACACCGGGGAACTGGATTTCGGAAACCGCAAGTGGCACTACGACACCCGCTACTTCGATACCAGTATCGCCAGCATGAAACGCATCGTGGTGCGCGTATACCTCGGCGATGCGAAGACCAAGGGGAACCCTATCGCGCAGGCGGTGGGTTTTCTGGGTACTTCGCTCGCCACTCCCGGCTCTCATATCGTCGATTGGACGGCCGGAATAGTCACCGCGCCGGTGGGCGGCCTTCCCGGTCCCGGCTCCCCCAACAACCCAGGCACCAATCCGACTACTCCGGTACAGCCGACGCCGACTCCGCCGGCCACGCCGTGAAAAAGACAACTGTTAAATCTCGCACGAGTGCCGGATTCACCTTGGTCGAGATCCTGGTGGCATTGCTGATCCTCGCCATCATGGCGGCGTTGGGGAATTCCACGTACCGTGCCGCGCGCAAGTCGGCAGAGCGCACCGAAGAGTCATTGGCACGCTCGCGGGAAATCGAATTCGGCATGCGGATGATTGCCGCGGACATCGCGCAAATCGTGCCGCGTCCGGTACGGGACATCCTGGGCGGCCCCATCCCGCGTGCGGCGGTGATAGGTACGCCGGGCGCCGGCAGTGTTACGGCCAGCGCCGCAAGCTTAGGCTCGACGACCGGTACCGCCGCCGCTTCTTCGACCTCAAACCCCGGTCCAAGCTTAAGCTTCAACTCCGGTTCAAGCTTTGGATCCACCACGGATACCAACGCCCTGCCGATGATTGAATTGACCCGCGCCGGTTGGTCGAACACTGCCGGTCAGCAGCGCGGCACTTTGCAGCGCGTGTCCTATGCCTTGGTGGGCGATGTGCTCAAGCGAAGTTACCAGGTCAATCTGGACACCGTGCAGGCCAACAAACCGGTGGTGCAAGACTTGCTTACCGGCGTCAAAGGCGTGCAGCTGCGCTATCTCGACGGCAATCAAGCCTGGCAAAATCAATGGCCCGAAACCACGACCATCCAAAACGGTGCGAATACTGACTCGCAATCGCGCCCCGTCGCGGTGGAAATTATCGTTCAGTTCAAGGATTGGGGCGCGATTCGGCGCGTCATTGAGGTGGCCGGATGAGGCGATTCGGCGCCAAGCCCAAGCAACGCGGCGTTGCGCTGATCATCGCGCTCGTTCTCGTCGCCCTCGCCACCATTCTGGCCACGAAATTGAGTTTCGACGGCTTTCTCGAATTGCGACGAACGACGGGCGTAATGGCGGCCGAGCAGGCGCTGCATTTCGGCCTGGGCGCCGAAGCACTGGCGGCGGATGTGCTGATCCAGGATGCGCAAACCAGCGGCGGGAGCACCACCCTGGCGGGCCCCTGGGCGCAAGCGACGCAACCCTTGCCGATTACCCCGGATAGCAACCCGGAAGGCGAACCCATCGGCACACTGCAAGGCGCGATGGAGGATATGCAGGGCCGCTTCAACTTGAACAGCCTCGCGCGCAAGGGAGCCGATGGCGTCACGGAAGATCCATTGCCGCTGCAGCAACTCCAACGCTTGCTTGCATCGGTCGGCGTGGAAGAGAAATGGGCGGGCTTGGTGCGCGATTGGATCGACCAGGACGATGCAGTGAGCAGCCCCGACGGCGCGGAAGATTCGGTCTACACCTCGCAAACTCCGCCCTACCGTACCGGCAACTGGCCCATGATGTCGCCCAGCGAATTGATGAATCTGCCGGGTTTCGGCGCAGACCGTTATCGCAAGATCGCCCCCTACGTCGCCGCATTGCCGGATGCCAGTCTTGCGATCAATGTGTGCACGGCACCCGCGCTGGTGCTGGAGAGTTTGGTGCCAGGCCTGAGCGGCGAATGGTCGAACAGCCCGGCGGTGCTCACCAATGCCCGTAAAACGGGCTGTTTCCCCGATGTGACCACGTTCAATCACGTCGCCACCAGTTATGGCCCGAAGGCCCTGGCCCTCATGGGCAGTAGGATCGACACCAAGAGCAATTACTTTCAGCTCACCACCCATGTCACGCTTGGCACTACCGAATTCACCTTGTACAGTCTTTTGTACCGCGGCGCAGGGAAAGTCAGTCCCTTGCTGCGCTCTTTTGGGACACCTTAAAATACATGCCGCAATCATTGCTATTACGCCTTCCGCCGGCCGGCGAGGAAGAGACCGAATGGCTGACCCTCGATGAGAACGGCGCCCCGACGCCGACGCGGCAACGCGGGTCCTTAAGCCTCGCGGCGGCCGTTTGGCGTAGCGGCCGAGTGGTGGTACTCGCTCCGGCAACGCAGATTCTGCTGGCCGAGCCTCAATTGCCTCCCGGCAGCGGCGCCAAACTCGTCCGAGCCGTACCCTTCGCGCTCGAAGAGATGCTGACGGAAGATGTCGATCAGCTGACATTTGCCATTGGGCGGCGCCGAGGCACCGGCGGCACGCCGGTGGCGGTGGTGTCGCGGTCGGTATTGCAAGCATGGCTGGCGGACTTGAGCGCTGCGGGCTTGGAACCCCAAGCGATCTACGCCGATATCTCGCTCATGCCGGAAAATCCGAGCCAAACCGTCTTATGGCTCGAGAAAGAGCGGCTCGCCGTAAGACGCCCGGGCGCCATGCCCTTCGCGGTGGAGCTCTCACCCGTTAAGGAAGCGCTGGTCGTTGCCGGCGTAATCGCTGATCCGCTGGATTCTACTGGCGAGCCGAGACCGAAGGAAAATGCCATCCTCTACGTCACGCGCGAGGACTGGGTCAGGGTACAAGCCAATTTCGAAGAATTGCTGGAGGAATTCGCGGCGCTGAAAGTGCAGTTGTTGCCGGATGGTCCCCTGCCCTGGCTGGCGCGCGGGATTCAGTCACATGATGCGGTCAATTTGCTGCAAGGCGAATTTTCGCGGACCACGGATTATGGTGCACGCTGGCGCCAGTGGCGCATGCCCGCCGCGCTCGCCGCAGCATTGCTGCTGATTCACTTGACCGCTCAAGCCTTGCAGCTGCGCCATGCCAAGCATGAATCCGCCGCGCTCGATGGCGAGATCTCGCAAGTATTCTCATCCGCCATGCCGGGCGATGCGATCGCCAATCCGCGCCGTCAAATGCAAGCTCGGCTCGACAAAATCCGCAAGTCCGGCGGCGGCCCGCAATATTTTCTTCGTGCGCTGCAGACCTTGAGCGGTGCCATCGCGGTAACTCCAAAGACCACGATCAACGCCTTGAGCTATCGTGATAATGCGCTGGACATGACGGTGAACGCACCCAGTCTTGGGGCGCTCTCCCAGCTAACCCAATTCGTCGGCAAGGAAGGTATGGCCGCCGAGATTCAATCTTCGAATCCTGTGGCCGCGGGTGTCGAGGCGCATTTGCATATTCGCTCCGACGCCGCAAAGGCGAAGCGATGAACAAACTTCGAGCTTGGTACGCAAGCCTCGAGCCGCGCGAACAGCGAGTGGTCAGTATCGGCTCGGTTGTCTTAGGACTCATGATTCTCGTCGGCGCAATTCTTCTGCCGCTCGAGTCGGCCGTTTCAAGCTCTGTTCGGGGCATTGAAACGAGGCGCGAGGATTTAGCGTGGATGCGCGTAAATGCATCTGAGGTTCGAGCCTTGGGTAGTCAGCTCCCGGCCGACACCGGCGAAGCTCCGGTTGTGGTCGTGGACCGAGTAGGCCGCGAAGCAGGACTGGCGAGCGCACTGCGCGGTACGCAGCCTAGCTCCACTGGCGGTGTGCGCGTGCAAGTGGAAGGCGCGCCCTTCGATGCCATGGTCACGTGGCTCGACACCCTGGACCGTCGCTACGGTCTTGCGATCGAATCGATCACGGTGGATCGCACGCCGGCGCCGGGAATGGTCAATGCCAGCATCTCGTTCACCGCGCCCCGACATTAAGCCGCAAAATCAGGCCGGGCCACGAAAGGCCGGGCCGCGCAACACCGGTCCACGTCAGGCCGGGCCACGGGTGTCCGATCCGCGCAGTGTCAGGTGGTGGCCGCTGCTGCTGTTAGCGGCGGTGATTCTGGCAGCGGCGGCCGTCTTTGTTCTACCCGCTTCCATGATCAGCCGCTTCCTGCCCGCGCCCGTGCATGCCGAAGATTTCTCCGGCAGCCTCGTGCACGGCGCTGCGGGAAGGCTCAGCGTCCAGGCACGCGATGCCGGGGCCATCGAATGGCAGCTCCATCCGCTTTCGCTCTTGCGCTTGGCAGTGGTTGCGGACATTCATTGGGTAAAGGTGGGCTTCCTCATCGACGGTACTGTTCATCTGGGTCGGGATGGCGTTGCGGTCCATAACCTCACAGGGGGCGGGCCCATCGAAGATCTCCGCGACCTCGGGTTGGCGGCCGGCTGGCGAGGCACAGCCAATGTTCGCTTGGCGGAGATCCAAAGCAACTTTACGAAACTGGAGTCCGCGGTCGGGACGATCGAAGTGAGCAATCTTTCGGCCGCGGACATTGCCGAGGGCGCGGATCTGGGCGGTTTCGTCCTGCAGCTGCTTAGGGGAGCCGTCGCCGCCGACGGCACGATCACAGCCCAACTCAATGACACAGGCGGACCGGTGGAGGCCCAGGCGCTGATACGATTGTCTCCGGCATCACGCACCGGCATGTTCTCCGGCACGCTGAGAGAACGCCCTGAAGCCTCCCCGGCCCTGCGAAATCAGTTAGGCAGCCTGTCGCAATTGCGTCCTCGCGACGCCTCCGGCCGACTTCCCGTTGAACTCGAATTCACGTATTAGGAAAGCGCTCCCAGGAGCCTAACCTGCAACGAAGATATTCAGCTTATTACCGTCCAAGTCACGAAAATACCCCGCGTAAAAATTCTCCGAACGTTTCCCCGGCGCGCCCTCATCTTTGGCGCCTAGTTGCAGCGCCTTGCGATGCAGGGCCTGAACTTTTGCCTCGCTGTCGACGGCCAGCGCAACCATTACGCCGTTGCCGACGGTGGCCGGGTTCTTGTCGAAGGGCTTGGTCACCCCCAGTCCCGGTGAATCGGGTTTCACCGACCAGGCGACGAACTCGTCGCTTTCCATCATGCGTTTGGCGCCGATTTCCTGCAGCAATGCATCGTAGAAGGCTGCTGCACGATTCAGATCATTGGTTCCCAGTGTTACGTATCCGATCATTGGCGTTCTCCTTTTATGCGGGATACTGTTTATATATCCAGTTATCGGATCAGTCAACTGCCGGGGTCCATTCCCGCCAAGCTCGCATGAGCGGGAAATACAGACCGACACGTACGGGTTCGGGTCCCAAAAGGCGCGCGAGGCGCGCGTAGCGCTCGAGCTGCGGACTGTAGCGTTCCACTTCGCGGTCGAGGAACGGCTCGAGGCCGCCACCCTGATGCTGGCTGGTCTTGTAATCGATCACCCACCGAATGCCGGCGTCGATAAAGCTGCGATCGAATACCGCCCGCGCAAGCTCGCCGCGTGCGAGTCCGGAAACCGCATGCTCGCGCAGGTCATCGCGATATCCGGATTTCAGTATCCATCGTCCGCGCGGATCTCGATGCACGCCCAGCAAGGCCTCCATAACCCGTGCGGTCGCGTGGGTCAATCGATCTGCCGGTACCCCATGCAGCGCTAGCCACCGTTTGAAATGGGCTTCCCGCGCGCGAATGGCCAACTCGTCGGTGCGCTCTAAATCCATGGCGTGAAGTTCGGCGTGCACCAGGTTGCCGACCCGGCGTGCCGTTTCGCCCGCCCAATCGAACACGGGTGTTTCATCCCTCGAAAGCAGTTCAGCGGCCGCCTCCGCCAAGACCACTGTCGAGGAGGGATTGTTCAAACGCTCATAGGGGACGCGCCGCAGGGGTCCGCCACGAGGTGCGCCGTCCGTTTGCCCCGATTTCGCCGGGCCCGTATCGGCGGCCTGCAACACGAAGTCGGCACGCGACACGGGCCACAGGACGCCAAGCAAGCTGCCGGCGCGCGGTCGCCATTCTCGCGTGGGTACGGGGTCGGTTGCCTCGCCATCGTCGGGGTGGCCCACCAAGGCAGTCAACCGCAGCTGCCATTTTGCTCTGGTGCAGGCGACATAGAGCAGACGCTGCGCTTCGAGGATGGCCGCATCGCGCCGCTGGCAACGTAGAAATTCGAACAGCAGGTCGCTTTGCGTACCGACGGGCGGTCGCGCCGCCATCACCATACCGTCGCGTTCCGCCCGTGCGAATTGATGGGACAACAGGAGTTGATCGCGATTTGGCGGCACCGGCCGATCAAGCCCGGGCAGGACCACCATGTCGAACTCCAGCCCCTTAGCCTTGTGGATGGTCATGATTTCGACGCCGCTCGAACCGCCATCGTCGGCGAATAGGTCGGCAAATCTTTGCGGCAAGTCCGCCGCATCGGGCATGCCGCTTTCCTCCAGGCTGCTCAGGCGCGAAAATGCGGCGCCGGCAAGCTCGAATTCTTGCGCCGACGAGGCGCAGCCGGGCCCCATTAGCCCGAGCCAGGTTCTCTCAACCCATCTTGCCGCCGAGCTCTCGTTGCGCAAACGAAATGCGGCGTTCAATACCACGCGCAGGCGTTCACAGCGCGCGCGCCCATCCTCGCTGAGCGAGAGCATGAGGGGCTCGTCGCGTAACGAGTCCCACACTATGGGCCGCGCACGCCCAATCAATAAAAGATCGGCCAAACAGAGCCCGGCCCACGGCGCACGGAGCAACGCGAGCCAAGCGATGCGATCGCCGAAATGCAGCAGCGCGCGTGTCAACATGATGATGTCGCGCACGATGCCTCGATCCTGCAATGGTTCGATGTCCACGGCACGGAAGGCAATGTCTTGCGCCCGCAACGCGGCCGCAATCTCCCGCGCGTGAGTCTTTGCGCGTACCAGCACGGCAATCCGCCATTCAGGATGCCGCGCGACCACGCGCGGAATCATATCGGCGATTTCTTTGGATTACGCGGCCCCACAGGCCAACCCA
>JAXDQK010000023.1:0-83754 GCA_034667905.1 Gammaproteobacteria bacterium
GCCATTGTTCACGGGTTCCGGTCATGTGGTTCGTCATCGCTCTTTTCTCCCGTCCTTTGCCGCGCGCAGCGTGCTGCGATACGGCTTGCTGGTTGGTGGTCGTGAGATAGATTAGGGCCCGATATCGAAGGGGTGGGAGTGACAAGTGTGTCGGGATTCAGATGGACTCGCTGATCACGGCCGCGGCGCGCGCGCTTGCGGCGGGTGATCCCCTCGGCGCACTGAACCGGATTGCGCTGCGCGACGATGCGCCGGCACTCGCGCTCCGCGGCATCGCGATGGCGCAGCTCGGCGATCTCGTTCGAGCGAAGGTTCTGCTGCGACGTGCGGCGCGCGCCTTCGGTCCGAAGGAGGCCGTGGCCCGCGCGAGGTGCGTCGTGGCCGAGGCCGAGATCGCGTTCGTCTCGCGCGACCTCGGCTGGCCCGCGAAAGCGCTCGACACGGCGCGGGCGACGCTCGAAGCCCACGGCGACCGGGTGAATGCCGCGCATGCGCGGAATCTCGAGGTCCGGCGCCTGCTCCTGATCGGCCGCCTCGACGAGGCCGAGCGCAGCCTTGCCGGGCTCGACTTCGCGGCCTTGCCGCCCGCGTCGAGGGCCGCCCACGAGCTGGTCGTTGCGGGGATCGCGATGCGACGCCTTCGGACGAAGACGGCGCGTGCGGCGCTCGCTCGGGCCGAACACGCCGCGCGCGACGCAGATAACCCTGCGCTGACGGCGGAGGTCGAAAGCGCGGCACTGGTCCTGAACGCGCCCGCGGCGCGCGTGATTGGGCGTGGCGATGAGCGACTCCTCCTGCTCGAGGACGTTGAAGCACTACTCGCGTCGAAGGCGCTCGTCGAGGATGCCAGCCGTTATGCCGTGCGTGACGCACGCACGGTGGTCTCGCTCGCGACGCGCCCGGTATTGTTCGCGCTTGCACGCGCGCTGGGTGAAGCCTGGCCCGGAGACGTGCCGAGGGGCACGCTCGTCGCACGCGCTTTCCGGGCCAAGCACGCCGATGAATCGCATCGCGCACGGTTGCGGGTCGAACTCGGGCGGCTTCGCGTGGAGCTCCGGACGCTGGCAGACGTGAGCGCGACGAAGCGTGGCTTTGCGCTGGCGCCGCGGAGCGCACGCGAGATCGTCGTACTGTCGCCGCCCATCGAAGAGCAGCATTCGGCGGTGCTCGCCTTACTCGCCGATGGCGAGTCATGGTCGAGTTCGGCCCTGGCGATTGCGCTGGCAGCCAGTCCGCGCACCGTGCAGCGGGCGCTCGATTCGCTCGCGACACGAGGTAAAATACAGTCGTTCGGTCGCGGGCGCGCGCGTCGTTGGACGACCCCGCCCCTGCCGGCATTCCCGACAATATTGTTACTCCCCGGTCCGCTACCGAGCGACTAGGATCGAGCCATGAAACAAACTGCAGCCGAAATCCTCCGTGAATATGGGCCTTTCCCGGGTGTCGACCATGTGCATGGCGTTACTTTTGACGGTCAGCAAGTCTGGATTGCTACCGGAGACAAGCTAAGCGCCTTCGATCCTGCGAGCGGCAAGACGCTGCGCTCGATTGACGTCGCCGCACACGCAGGAACAGCCTTCGACGGTCAGCATTTATTTCAGATCGTCGAGGATCGCATCCAAAAAATCGATCCAGAGACCGGCCGTGTGCTCGCCACGATTCCGGCGCCCGGTGGCGGCGGTGATTCGGGGCTCGCGTGGGCCGAAGGTACGCTCTGGGTGGGGCAGTATCGGAACCGGAAGATCCATCAAGTTGATCCTCAAACAGGGGCGATTCTTCGCACCATCGAGTCCAACCGCTTCGTCACCGGGGTGACCTGGGTTGAAGGCGAACTCTGGCACGGCACCTGGGAAGGTGACGAGAGCGATTTGAGGCGGATCGATCCTCGAACGGGAGAAGTCATCGAGAGGCTCGACATGCCGCCCGGAGTGGTCGTGTCGGGGCTCGAGTCCGACGGCGATCATCAGTTCTTTTGCGGAGGAGGAAGGAGCGGGAAGGTGAGAGCCGTCCGGCGACCCAGGCGGGATTCTGCGGCCGGCAGTGGCTCCGACATGCCCGTGGACACGACGAGCAAGTAGTCGCAGCAGACGACGCTTGGAGGTTCCAGCGACGGCAGCTTCGGGCTGACCTTTTCGGGCGGGAGCACGGCCGGCAGATTCTTGGGGTGCGCGTGTCCAGACTGTGCCGCGTTTACGTTTAACTCAATAGGTACCACGAAAAGGATCCTATATGGGCGATCGTATCTCTCCTCGCACACCCTCGCGGTCGAGGCAAAGTTTCGCAATCACGTGTGCAGCGTTGGCTGCCGCGACATTGCTCTGCGCCTGGTCCGCTCGCGCGGAGGATCGCGACAGCGACCACGAACGGCCGCGGGATTCGGGTTGCCTCGCGCCTGCGGCGGATGACGACGATCGCGGTGATAGGTTCCATGGGGACAAGGATCACGGCGGGGGTGCCGTCACCAAGCTCGACAACGCGAGCTTTCTGCAACTACAGGCCAGCGGGACCCTGAAAGTCATCGACTGCGCCGAGCTACGCCGCCAGAGGGCCCAACAGCAGGCTTCGGATGCGGCCAACAAATCCACGGTCGACGGGTTCTTCGTCTCCCATCCCTCCTCCTCCTTCCTGGCGGATCCGGTCAACTTGATTCCGGATCCAACCCGGGTTCCGATCAAACCGGCCGGAGACGGGAGCTTTCTGGTTTCCTACGTCGACGCAGCGGGTGCACCTCAGATCCGGGCGACGCTCGGCGCCTCAGCGATCTATGCCACCCTGGCCAATGGGATCCGCACCTTCCCTGACCACGACAATCAATACGCCATCTATGCGAGCTTCTATCAGAATTTGCAGAAGTATCACGTGCAGATCCCGATCGACGGTCCGCTGCCGACACCCGACATCCTGATCGATGCCACCGCCGCCGACATCCAGGCCTATAACAAGCTGATCGTGCGGTACTTGGCCATCATTCAAAATCAGATTCCCGCTGCCGTCATCGACAACACGCCCCCGGCCACCTGCGGCGAAGAACTCGGAGCCGGCCCATCCGACGGCACGGTCGGCGATCGCAGCGCCGTGGCGAACGTGTTTTCGGCGCGCGGCATCATGGGACTCGCGAACTATCCTTTTCCCCTGAAATCCTATGCCACCTGCGTCAAAAATCAGGGCCATCGCGCAACCTGCCACAGCTTCACCACCGTCGCCATGCTCGAGGAGGTCTTCGCGAGACAACATCAGCGGTGGATCAATCTCTCGGAGCAGGATCTCATGAACCAATATCGTCTTTGGTGGTACCCGGCGGCTTACACGGACACCGGCTTCGTCTGGGAGGAATTGACCGGTCTGCGCGATACGCAATATCACCTGGCTTACGAGAAGGCCTGGGACTACAACCCGTCGTGGCAGCGCGCGGCGTTCTTCGGCGTTTATTACAATTCCTGCCAAAACTACGTGGAGACGTGCTCCAACGCCTCGCATCAAGGGCGTGAGTTCAGCACCCAGACGCCGCAGGGACCGATGTACGGCTGGTCCTCTCCGGTGATCGACGAGCATGAGCGGGTGGCCGCGACGCCGCAGAACTTCGTGAGCTTCTGGGACGTGGACAACCCCGACCTGTCCATCGCATTTTTGCAACTGCACCTGCTCTTCGGTCACCCTGTGGCGCTCGACATGATCCTGCCCATGGAGTTTGGGTTCCCGGATGCCAACGGCTTCGTGACCCTGTTTCCGTTCGGCATGACGAATACCGGGCAACATGCGATGAACGCCATCGGCTACATTACCAACGCGGACTTGGCCGCCCGCGTGCCGAATGCCCCGCAAGGAGCCGGTGGCGGCTACTTCATACTCAAGAATTCCTGGGGCAGCTGGTTTGGCGATGCAGGCTATGTCTATCTGCCGTGGGACCTGGTCCGCGCCTATACGCTCGGGGGAACGGCGCTCCTCGACTGATGCAATGAAGCGGTCACGCTTGTACGGGCGCCGCGATCACTTGCTTCCCGGCACCTTTTTAGGCCCCGCCAGCCCGCAACCCCTACTTGCTCAAGTACCCTTTTTTCCATAACTTCGCGCACATGCGGGGCGAGCTGTACGCGCGCCGGACTTGGCCGATCTCGGAATGGGCAAGGCCGATTTATTTCGCGAAGCGATGAAGGTGTTCGTTCGCGTTCAGGCCGCGAAGCGACTATCCGCGCTCTGCCGTGCTCGCGGATTCGGCGGTCTGGGTTGCACATTTCCGCAAGTCCAACGGCTTACTTCAGTCACTATTGGCCACCAACTAGGCGTTGTGCACGCCGGATTGCGCGCAACCCACCGTTGTTGCATTCTAAGATGTTGAACAAAATGAACAAGAAAACGAATAAATCCTTGATCCGACCTCAGCATCCGTGCCCCGCGACTGTAGTGGATGCCCGCGCGTGACTGAGCTGAATGGCGCGATCTTCCTGAGTTATGCCTCCGAGGACGCCGTCGCCGCGCAGCGAATATGCTCAGCCCTGCGTGCCGCCTCGATTGACGTGTGGTTCGACCAAAGTGAACTGCGTGGCGGCGATGCCTGGGATGCTGCCATCCGCCAGCAGATCAAGTCCTGCGCCCTGTTCGTCCCGATCATCTCCGTTCATTCTCGTGCCCGAGTCGAGGGCTATTTTCGGCTTGAGTGGAAACTGGCGGTAGACCGATCGCATTTGATGGCGGCGGAAAAGCCATTCTTGGTCCCGGTCGTGGTAGATAACACTAAGGAAACCGATGCCCGCGTTCCTGACAGGTTCCACGAACTCCAGTGGACTCGACTTGCGAATGGCGAGACGACGCCGGAGTTCGTGACTCGGATTCAACTGCTGCTTGCGCCTGCCGAACGCGCCATTAGGTCGGCGCCCTCGGCACCCGAGACGCCGCCGGGCGGTCGGCCGCCACCGCGTCACCTGACTCTCCCGTTGCTCGCGATAAGCGGGCTGCTCCTCGCGGCGCTCGCTTACATCGGCTTCACGCACCGTGCAACACCGAATATCCCCAATGCTCCCGCGATGCAACTGGCCGCTGCGACGGTCGCCCCCCAGGCCCTATCCGACAAATCGATCGCCGTACTGCCCTTCACGGATTTGAGCGAAAAGAAGGACCAGCAGTATTTCTCGGACGGTCTGTCTGAGGAGCTGATCGACCTGCTCGCACAGATCCCCGAACTGAAGGTGACGGCGCGAACCTCCTCTTTTTCCTTTCGAGACCGGCCGGTGACGGTCGCGGAGATCGGTCAGGCGCTGCAAGTGGCCAACGTGCTCGAAGGCAGCGTACGCAAGGCCGGCAATACCGTGCGCATCACTGCGCAGCTCGTGCGCACCGACAACGGCTACCACCTTTGGAGCGCAACCTATGCCCGCGATCTGAAGGATGTGTTCAAGGTTCAGGACGATATCGCTCGCGTTGTCGTCGACAAACTCAAACTCACGCTCACGAGCGCTCTCGCGAACACTGCTGCGCGCACGCAAAACCCGGAGGTGCACAATCTTCTGCTGCAAGGAAATTTTTCCATGCAAAGTGATACCGACGACGGCACGGCGCAGGCCCTCGCCGCATTTCAGAGGGCGCGCGCCCTGGACCCCGGCTACGCGCCAGCCTGGAATGGCGTCGGGTGGGCCAGATTTCGCCGTGGAGTCAACGGCTATGAGCCGGTGGGCGACGCATTGAAAGTCTCCGAGGAGTCAAGCAAGCGCGCAATCGAGCTGGATCCAGGCTTGGCGGATGCCTACGCGCTGCTCGGCACAATCAGGATGCTTCGATTCAACTGGGATGCTTCCGGTACGGTGAACGACAAGGCGCTACAGCTTGATCCGGCCAATTCAAACGCATTGATTAGCCGGGCAATCCGCACCCAGGCGACTGGGAGTTCGGTCGATGCGATCGCGGCGATACAACAAGCCCTCGATCGAGACCCTCGCAATCTGCTGGCCCGGCGATATGCGGCACGCATCTTGTTTTTCGCGGGGCGGCTGGACGAGGCGGAACAGCTGTTGCGACAGATTCTCGTCGTCAGCCCAAGCTTTTCGGCGGCCCACTACGAACTCGGGCGGGTTCTCCTTGCACGCGGCAGGATCCCCGCGGCAATTGTCGAATTCGAGTCGGAGAACAATTCGGTCTGGCGGATCAATGGGCTACCGCTGGGCTACCACGCCGCTCAGCGCACGGCGGACGCCGACGCAGCGCTGGCGGACTTATTGCACCATTCCGAAGGTGGCGAATTTCAGGTCGCCGAGACCTATGCGTACTTTGGCAATACCGACAAGGCATTCGAGTGGCTGAACCGGGCCCTCACATCGGACCCTGGTGTCATCTGGTTGCGCAATGATCCCCTGTGCGTCGGATTGACCGGTGATCATCGCTACCTGGCCATCCTCAAGCGAATGAATTTGCCCGCTTCAAAGTAGGCTGCAAAGCCTCACTCCCACTCAATAATCTCTAGTGTTCGTAACTCATTGGCGCTCATAGCGTTTATCGAAGCCGTGATTCACAATACCGTCAGCGATACCGTAAAGAGCCCACCGATTGAACTGGTCCGCGCTGAGTGGGATGCAATTGATTTAAGTAGGGGGAAACAATGAGGCAATCTCGTTACTCGCGGATGGCAACAATACTCCGTGTTTGCATCCTCATGGCTTCTGGAACCGCCGCCTTTGCACAAACGTCGCCCGTATCGCCATCGCCATCGCAAACACAAGGGAAGGCAACTGTCGCGACGATTCCAGATGCGGCAGCGCTGAACCAGAAGGCCGCGCGTTTTGCGCCCGTTGCTTTGCGCGCCGATACCTCCGGTTTGTCGGCAGGCGACAAGGCGGCGATCGTCAAGTTGATCGATGCGGCCAGGGTCGTCGATACCTTGCAATTGCGTCAGCGTTGGGCGAACAACGAGGCGGTGTGGTTGGCTTTGAAAAAAGATGAGTCGGCGCTGGGACTTGCGCGGCAAAAATATTTTTGGCTGAACAAGGGACCTTGGTCGATCATTGACGAGAATCAGTCGTTTCTGCCGGCGAGCTTTGCTGGCTTCGCGATCCCTGCGGTGAAGCCCGAGGCCGCGAATTTCTATCCGTCCGGCGCGAGCAAGGGCGATATCGAGAAATGGGTTGCGTCGCTGACGCCGGCTGACAAGGATGCGGCGCAATGGTTTTTCACGACGATTCGGGCCGGGCGGGATGGACGATATACGGTGGTCAAGTATTCCGACGAATATCGCGTCGAACTGAAACAACTGGCGACGCTCTTGAAAGAGGCGGCTGCTTTTGCAGACAACGCATCGCTGAAGAAATTTCTAAGCTTGCGAGCGGATGCGTTCTTGACAAACGATTATCTGGCATCCGATTTTGCATGGATGGACCTCGATTCGACGGTAGATATCACGATCGGGCCTTACGAGACCTACAACGATGAATTGTTCGGATACAAGGCGGCGTTCGAAGCCTACGTGAATATTCGCGACCAAAAGGAAACGGATAAATTGAATTTCTTCGGCAAGCATATGCAGGAAATCGAAGACAATCTGCCGCTCGCGGCCGAATATCGCAATCCGAAGGTGGGTGCGTTGGCGCCGATGGTAGTGGTGAATGAGGTCTACGGCGCCGGCGATGGCAACATGGGCGTGCAAACTGCTGCTTACAATCTGCCCAACGATGAGCGCATCATCAGCCAGCGCGGCTCGAAGCGGGTGATGCTGAAGAATGTGCAGGAAGCCAAATTCAAGTCGACGTTGACGCCCATTGCGAAGCTGGTATTGACGGTGCAAGCGCAAAAGGATCTCGATTTCGATTCTTTCTTTACCCACATCCTGGCACATGAGATCACACATGGACTGGGACCGCATGTGACCAAGAGCGGGGGCCGCGACTCGACACCGCGCCAGGACTTGAAAGAAACCTACGGCACGATAGAAGAGGCCAAGGCTGATATCACCGGATTGCTCGCGCTTGCCTACATGATGGAAAAGGGGCAGTTGAAGGAAACGCTGGGACAGGGCCCAGCGGCAAAACACAAGCTGTATAACACCTTTCTGGCATCGGCTTTCCGCACCTTGCACTTCGGCTTGACCGATTCGCACGCGCGCGGCATGGCGATTCAAATGAATTACCTACTCGATAAGGGCGCCTTTGTCTCGCACGGCGACGGCACGTTTTCGGTTGATTTCACGAAGATCGAGCAGGGCGTCGCCGATCTCGATCGCGAGTTTCTGACGATAGAGGCAACCGGCGACTATGCCAAGGCCATGGCGATGATGAGCACGTATGTGGTGATTCGCCCAGATGTGCAGAAGGCGCTGGACAAGATAAAGAATGTGCCAAATGACATTCGGCCCGAGTTTGTGACGGCGATGGCGTTGACGACTGCGGCGGCGGCCAAGAAGGCGAATTAATGGCTGGTCACCTTCCGGACGGTCCACCGCTCTTCCGATCGGCGGATCAGTAGCATCCGAGAGCCTCGGACACGGTTTCGAGCACCATGAAGCACTCGCAATCGTAGTCTTATAGATCAAATTTCGGCAGGTGGCTTTCGAGCCCATGCGCCGACGAGCCCAATACAGGATGCATAAGACTGAGTCGAATCAAGTTCCGCCTCGAGCCGCTAGACAAAGTACTCATGTCTCCTACTTCTGAGGCCGAAATGCCGAGCTCGCCAAATCGTCTTTGCACGGTGCAGAATCAATCAAACACCCATCACCGGTTCAGCGATTAGTGTCGATTGAATATCAATCGTCTCCGGCGTGCTGCACGATACTTATTTTATTCAGATAAATAATCCAACTGAAATATCGGGTCACTCCCACTCGATAATCTCCTGGCCTCGTAACCTGCTGTCCGCGTTGATCTTCGTGGGAACTCGCACTCGAATGTCCGTCGGAATGTCCGATAAGCTCATTGGCATGCGAATTCGAATGAGAGTAGCCGTAGCAGAATCGCCGCTCTTCACGTCGTATTCCGCCTGCGCGAATTCGGTTTGACGCCGACTAATTCAGATCGTCGTCCAGCCCTTTATCCGGACTCTCAGATAAATCCGTGGGTTTTGCTTCTTGATCCCTGTCGGCAGAGCGATCTTGGGGATCCCCAGAATTCTCCGGGGTATGTTGGTTCCGCAACTTTAGCCAGTCTTCGCAGCCCTTCGCCCGAATCTCCTCGAGGGTCGGAGATGAACCTTTTTGCTCTCGCTGCCTCGACCACTCCTCGCGCCCTTCTTTCCTGATTTTCTCGAGCTCGTCTCGAGCGCTCGCGGCGGGAGAAGCCAAACGCTGCTGCTGTTCGACTTCTCGGGTCGGGTTGCTTTCGCGCAAAGCATCGACATCAATCAAATCCTGTGCTCGGCCCGCGGAAAGCTTTGCAACCAACAGGTCCTCTCGCGAGATGAATGGTACGGACAAATCGTCATCTATTCGAACATCTATGCGCCGTCTCCACGCTTCCTCAAATTCAACGCCGCTTATTTTCGGCATGATGCCGACCATCACCGGCGGCGTGCCCATTCGAAAGAAGTTATCAGGCTCTGCAAAGTCCTTGGCACTCAATCCTTCGATCGGTGCCCCGAACTTCGCAAGCGCAGTGAGCACAGCTTTGCTGTTTTCAGCGTCTGCGCCAATCAAAATATCCAGATCTTTTGTCGCCCGTGGCTGCGCATGAAACGAAACCGCGTATCCGCCAACAATCAGGTGTCTAACCTGCCCGGCGTTGAAAGCAGATAAGAGTTCTTTGAAGTCTTGGTGCATCCGCGGCTTGTCCTTTCATCGCATAAAGGTCAAGGTTGAGGTCCATTACAGCGCGAATTCGCTCGCTTCCCGGCAGGCGTTGCCAGGACCGATATTCGTCAGACTTCATCGCTTTCAGGCTGCTGTACCGAGTAATCCTTTTGTCCATTGGATAAAACTAGCACAAACTGCCAAAGAGCACACTTCGACTAACTGCACTCGCCTTGGTACCTTGGAGTGAACGTGCGTGATAGTCGCCGATAGTTCCCGTCACTCCCACAAAAATCATCGCTTGGTGGCGATAGATGGCGAATGACGTCGAAGACAATTTCAACACGACCAATAATACGTACCCTGTTCCCGCAGTCGATCGATCTCGCTTGTCGTCACCCGCCAGCAATCTGCGCCGCATGTGTCACACGATCGAGAGCAATGCCAATCGTACGCTCATCGAAGAGACTGGGTTTGCGATCTGCCGCGCTCGGTTCAGTCGCTGGCCAATGCCGAAGCCCTGCTTGAATACTAGGTATATTCGGCTCGCAGCCTTCTCGTTGTAACAGCCAGTCTACCGAAGAGAGTAGTTCCATTCCGAACGGCGACTCGATCCGTCGATTAGCGCCGTCGATAATTCCTGCTTGGGAGCAATAGACGGCGATAGATGCCGAAACCACGTTCATGTTCACCGCCACTGTCATGCGACGCCGCTCGGCGTCCGAGCCGTTCGGATCGCAGCCATGCTCAGGCAGGCTCGACGGCGACACCCAGTCCGTTCGCAGCTTGGCGCACGCGCTCGTCGAGGCTCAGCAGTCGCAGGCCAACGACCGCGGATCGCGCAACGAGAAGCGATGCGAGGTGGATGGCATCGAGCGTCCGAATCGGGTCACCGGGAAACGGCTGACGCGCGCGATCGACTATCTCGGCCGCGATTCGCAGTACTTGCCAGTGAGCAGCAGCCGCGATGAGGTGCGCTCGACGGTCGGCGGCTTCGGCCTCCGTCAGTTCCTGGAGTGCCACAGCCCGCAGCAATACGCGATCACACTCGATCAGGGTCAGGTCGGAAGCGACGATGACTTCGGCCTCGCTGAGTAGGCGGCGCACCGCGGGTGCGGTCGGCTCGTCAAGGAGCCATGCCAGCACCGCACTCGACTCCGCGTAAAGATTCACCGAGTGCCGCGCTCCTCGTCGAGCAATTGGGCGACGCTCCGCCGACGTCCGCCTTGCCTGCGCGGCAGCGCGGGATAGAGGTCCGTTCCAGCCGGAGCACCCAGGGTCAGAAGGCCCCGTTTAACCAGCGACTGAAGTCCCGCCGGCACCGACGGATCGCCCTGCCCTTGTCCGGGTGGCAGGAGCTCCGCCACGACTTCTCCCCGATCGGTGACCAAGACGCTCTCCCCCAGACGCACCCGGCGAAGGTACTCGCTCAGCTTGTTCTTGAGATCACGGACGCCGACGGTTTTCATACGAGTATTGTAGCCACTCGTGGCTACATCGTCAATGAAATACCTGATCGTGCGCCAGCGAAGCCTTGTCAGCTCGTGGAGCGAGGCCACGCCCCGTTTCGCACCAGCGGCTATGGGACGCCGTCAATCGTCGCTGCGGCGCATGCCCTCCTTGGTGGCGCCGCATTCAACACCGGCGAGTGGGAGCAGGCGGAGAAGGAATTGCAGCGCGAATTGGGCGTTAGCCGACTCACCTGTTCGTTCGATAGCCGGTAGCTGTCAATCCGGCAGTCGGCGCCGCTCAGCGCGCGCATCGCGCCGTCCTTGTCGAGCCTTCCCGGGGGGCCCCAGCCGACAAATTTGTCCGACAGGAATGTCGTCCAGAACACTCCGTCGCCAGACTTCCATGCCGCGAAGGACTTGCTCTCGAGCGCCCCAAGTGTGCCCGCCAAGTCTCGCCCGCCGCCCGACCTCGCGCCTGGCAGCGCCGCTTTCGCCTCACCGCTTGCCATGAATGCGACGCTGCCGCCGATCGCCAGCATAGCTATGAATGCCCTGCCCCTGACCATGTTCTCACCCCCGAAGGTGTTGGTTTGTACTCGCAAGCATGGCAAGGCGAACGGACGAATGCCAGCTTGGAATGGTTTCTGGCAGCGATGGAGCGGGGGCGACAGTGTCGGCCGTGCATTTGCAGTCCGAGAGGCTCAGACGGCGGCGACTGTCCGCAGTCCAGCGGTTGCATTTGCGGAAAAACAGTATTTGCCAATTTTGCCCAACTCTCCGGCTTCACTGATTGAGCCGTCAGCCGTCGCACTGGATAGGCGCCCTGGTCACTCCCACTCGATCGTCGCCGGCGGCTTGCCCGAAATATCGTAAACGACTCGCGATATTCCCGGCACTTCGTTGATCACGCGATGCGCGACACGATCGAGAAATTCGTACGGTAGGCGCGCCCACCGCGCCGTCATGAAATCGATGGTTTCAACCGCGCGCAAGGCGATCACGTGCTCATAACGGCGGCCATCGCCCATGACGCCTACTGAGCGAACCGGCAGAAAGACGGCGAAGGCCTGGCTGACCTTGTGATACAGATCGTGAGTGCGCAGCTCCTCGATGAAAATCGCGTCCGCGCGACGCAAAAGATCGGCATACGATTTATGTATTTGTCCCAATATGCGCACGCCCAAACCCGGACCCGGGAAAGGGTGGCGATGAACCATTTCTTTCGGTAGTCCCAGTTCGACACCCAGTTTCCGAACCTCATCCTTGAACAGCTCGCGTAGCGGTTCCAGAAGTTTCAGCTTCATGTCTTTCGGCAAGCCGCCCACATTGTGATGCGATTTGATGACATGCGCTTTACCGGTTTTGGCGCCCGCCGATTCAATCACGTCCGGATAAATCGTTCCCTGCGCCAGCCACTTGACGTCTTTGAGTTTTCCCGCCTCTTCATCGAACACTTCGACAAAGACTCGCCCGATGATTTTGCGTTTTTTCTCCGGGTCTGCTTCCCCGGCCAATGCCGTCAAGAATCGCTGTTCGGCATCGACGCGAATCACCCGCACACCCATATGCTCGGCAAACGTCGCCATGACCTGGTCGCCCTCTCCCAAGCGCAGCAATCCATGATCGACGAATACACACGTTAATTGCGCACCGATTGCCTGATGCAACAGAGCCGCCAGCACTGATGAATCGACGCCTCCCGAGAGCCCCAGCACTACCCGATCGGTGCCAACCTCGGCGCGGATCCGGGTGATGCTGTCATCGATGATGTTGCGTGTAGCCCAGCCAGCCGAGCAGCCGGCGATCTCGCGAACGAAGCGCCGCAAAATCTCAGCGCCTTGCAGAGTGTGTGTTACCTCTGGATGAAACTGCAGACCGTAGAGATGCTTGGACTCATCGGCCATGGCGGCGAGCGGCGCGTTGTCGCTGGCGGCGATGACTTTGAATCCGGGCGGCACCGCGACCACTCGATCGCCATGGCTCATCCACACATCCAATACCCGTCGCCCTTGGGCATCGCGGTTATCTTCCAGGCCGTCGAGCAGCGGTGAGGCATCGGTCGGTGTGACCTGCGCCGCACCGAATTCCCGGTGAGATGAGCCTTCGACCTGACCGCCCAGCTGCGCAGCCATGGCCTGCATGCCGTAGCAGATTCCGAGCACCGGCACGCCGAGCGAGAAAATCTCGCTCGGCGCTTCCGGACCCTTGACGTCGTAGACCGATTCCGGGCCGCCGGACAGCACGATGGCCTTAGGCGCGAATCGCTCGATGTCGCCAAAGGCGACGTCGCAAGCGTAAATTTCACAGTACACGCCGATCTCACGGATACGGCGGGCAATCAGCTGTGTGTATTGAGCACCGAAATCGAGAATGAGGACTCGGTCAGCATGAATGTCGAGCATCAACCGATCCGGTAGTTTGGCGCTTCTTTGGTAATCGTCACATCGTGAACGTGGCTCTCTCTGACACCCGCGTTGGTGATGCGCACGAATTGGGGCCGGGTCCGCATTTCCTCGACGCTGCCGCTGCCGGTGTATCCCATGGCGGCGCGCAAGCCGCCCGAGAGCTGGTGCAAGATGGCCACCAAGCTACCTTTGTACGGAACGCGGCCTTCGATGCCTTCCGGCACGAGCTTCTCGAGTTCGCTGGTGGTGTCTTGAAAATAGCGATCCTTGGAGCCGTGGGCTTGTGCCATGGCGCCTAACGAACCCATGCCCCGGTAGGCCTTGTACGAACCGCCTTGGTACAGTTCGACATCCCCGGGCGACTCTTCCGTCCCCGCAAACATGCCCCCGATCATGACGCAGTGCGCGCCGGCGGCGAGCGCTTTGGCGATGTCCCCGGAATAGCGAATTCCACCATCGCCGATCACTGGAACACCCGTGCCCTCGAGTGCCTTGGCGACGCGGGCAATCGCGCTGATTTGCGGAACGCCCACGCCGGCGATGACGCGCGTGGTGCAGATGGAACCCGGGCCGACGCCGACTTTCACTGCATCGGCGCCGTGCTTGACCAGATCCAGCGCCGCCTCGGCCGTCACGATATTTCCGCCGATCACCTGAATGTCCGGATACTTCGCCTTGATCTTGGAAACCATTTCCAGCACGCCGCGAGAATGGCCATGCGAGGTGTCGACCACGATCACATCGACGCCGGCATCACGCAGCGCCCCGACCCGATCCAATGTATCGGGCGATGTGCCGACCGCGGCCCCGACGCGCAGGCTTCCCACGCTATCCTTGCAGGCGTTCGGGAATTCCGTGGCTTTTTGGAAGTCTTTGACGGTAATCATTCCCTTGAGATCGTGATCACCGGCGACGACCAATACTTTTTCAATTCTATGCTTGTGCAACAACGCCAGTACTTGGTCTTTCGGCGCGTTCTCGCGCACGGTGATCAAGCGATCCTTAGGCGTCATGACCGATGAGACCGGCGCATCCAGCTTAGTCTCGAAGCGCAGGTCGCGGTGCGTGACGATTCCGACCACTTTTGTACCGAGCACCACCGGTACTCCGGAAATGTTCTTCGCGCGCGTCAATTCAATGACCTGGCGAATGGTCATGTCCGGATTGACCGTGATCGGATCGCTGATCACGCCGCTCTCGAACTTCTTGACGCGGTCGACCTGGCGAGCCTGATCGTCGATGGACATATTCTTGTGGATGATGCCGATACCGCCCTCTTGTGCGATGGTAATCGCCAAGCGCGCCTCGGTCACGGTGTCCATCGCCGCCGAAACGACGGGAAGATTGACGCGAATTTCGCGGGTTAGCTGGCTCGCAAGGGATACTTCCCGAGGCAGTACTTCAGAGTATGCCGGCACCAGCAACACATCATCGAAAGTGAGTGCCTCTTCAAGAATCCGCATACGAGTCGCGTTCCAGGTTCGTCTGAGAGGCGGCGCATTGTACCTTGCAGGTGCTGCGCGGTAAACCGCAGTATTATGCCGCCATGGAAACAGCCGGAAATCGCGACATTTATAGCGTTTCACGCCTCAATCGAGAGGTTCGGCTGCTGCTGGAGCGCGGACTCGGCAGTTTGTGGCTGGAAGCGGAGGTCTCCAATCTTGCCAGGCCCAGCTCCGGACACTGGTATTTCTCGCTCAAAGATGCCGCTGCACAGGTTCGCTGCTGCATGTTCCGGCAGCGAAATCTGCTGTGCGCCTTTGCCGTGCGGGACGGCCAAAAGGTGCTGGTGCGAGCGCGCATCGGCCTCTACGAGCCGCGTGGCGAGTACCAGCTGGTGATCGATCACATGGAAGATGCGGGCCTCGGCGCGCTGAAGCGCCAATTCGAAGAGCTGTCCGCCCGGCTCGCTGCGGAAGGCCTATTCGCAGTGGAGCGGAAACGCTCCTTGCCCGTGATGCCGAAGCGAATCGGCGTGATTACCTCTCCCACCGGCGCAGCAATCCGCGACATTCTGCATGTGCTGGCACGCCGATTCGCGGCAGTTCGGGTGCTGATCTATCCGGTGTCGGTTCAAGGCGCGGCGGCTGCCATAGAAATCGCGGCTGCGGTTCGATTGGCGGGCCGGCGGGCCGAATGCGATGTGCTGATCGTCGCTCGCGGCGGCGGTTCGCTCGAGGACCTATGGGCATTCAATGACGAGGCATTGGCTCGCGCCATCGTCGCATCGCCCATCCCGATTATCAGCGGCATCGGGCACGAGATTGATTTTACGATCGCCGATTTCGCCGCTGATGTGCGCGCCCCAACGCCTTCCGCCGCGGCGGAACTTGCCGTACCCGATGGGGAGGAATGGCACGCCTCTTTTGGCCGCACAACTTCGCGCCTGCAACGCGCCTTGATGCGCAGGGTCGAAGCTCAGCGCCAGCGGCTGCGCTGGCTCGTTGGGCGCGCTTCGTTGGTCAGTCCATCGGCAAGGCTGGCTCAGCAAACACAGCGCTTGGACGACTTGGAGCAGCGCTTGTCGCGAGCACTTCGCCAGATCCTCGCCGACCGCCGTACGGCACTGGGTGAGCGCGGTGGCCGGCTGTGGCAATTGAGTCCGGTGGCTCGGGTGCGCGGCACCGCAGCCCGGCAAGCAGCTTTATTTGCCAGGCTCAAAGCGGCGGGACTCGCGCAGCTGCATCGTGCGCGCGAGCGCCTCTCCCCGCTGGTGCGCACACTCAACGCCGTGAGTCCGCTGGCCACCCTGGAGCGCGGATACGCCATTGTCAGCCGCGAGGGCGGCGGGATTCTACTCAACGCCGCAGATGTGGCACCCGACACCCTCATTGAAGCGCGCCTGGCGAAAGGAAAAATTCGCGCCAAGGTACAAGGCCCATGAATCGCTTCGCCTGGCTGTTTTTGTGCCTGTGTCCCTCTCTCGGCTTGGCCTATGTGTTGCCGCGCGAGAGCGCCGTGCCAGGCGGAATTAAAATAATCCATCTCGAGGTGCATGGCGACTCGATGCCTTATGTGGACGTCGATGGACATCGCGCCTTGGTCGTTCAGGACGGCGCGCAATGGCTCGCCGTTATTGGTATACCCCTATCGGCGCCGCTGGCGCCGCGCCACGTTACCATACGCACCCAAGAAGGGAGGCAGGAGGTCGATTTCCTCGTCAGCGACAAGCACTATGCCAGCCAATCCCTGAAGGTGGCCCCGGCCAAGGTGAATCTATCGCGCGCGGACCTCGAGCGCGTGGAGCGCGAGAAATCGACCATCGATCATGACTTGAGTCGCTGGTCGGACGATCAGCCACATTCGCTGCGTTGGGAACCACCGGTTCCGGGAGTACGCTCGAGTTCCTTCGGCATGCGCCGCATTTTCAACGGCGAGGCACGCAATCCGCATGGCGGCATGGACATTGCTGCGCCCGCGGGCACGCCGGTAAGAGTCCCCCTGGCAGGCACCGTCATCGACACCGGCAATTACTTTTTCAATGGCAATACGGTATTTGTCGATCATGGCCGAGGCTTGATCAGCATGTATTGTCACTTGAGCGCTGTCGAGGTCAAACCCGGCCAGCATGTCTCTGCCGGCGCAACTTTGGGTAAAGTCGGTATGACGGGCCGCGCGACCGGGCCGCATTTGCACTGGGGCTTGAGCTTGAACCGCGCCTGGGTGGATCCGGAACTATTCGTTCCGGATTGAGGGCCTAATTTTAAGACCCGCTCATCATTTGATCGACGGCGATCGAGTCCATGGCCGGTGATATCGCGGCCTGGCGCAGGCGAGCGCTATGTTCTTGCACGGCCGCGCCCGATGGCTGCATTTCGATTTGACCCTGGAAAAAAGCACCTTCACTGATGCCGACGCGCGGTGCAAAGACGTTGCCTTTGACCTTGGCGGTGGCACGAATGCTGACCGATTCGGTCGCGTACAGATCCCCCTCGACCTTGCCGTCGATGACGATGACCCGCGCGCGGATGTCGCCCTTCATCGTGCCGTCGGTGCCCACCGTGAGACTCTGGGTATGCGTGATCGAGCCCTCGACGCTTCCTTGAACGATCAAATCTTCTTGCGCCGACAATTCGCCTTTGAATCGCAAGGTCGGGCCCAATATCGAGGCCCGTGAGGCAGTTTCCGCTGCCTTGGCATCGGGGGCGCGTGCCGGTTCAGGTGTGCGTGCGACCGGCGATCGTGGTTCGCCACCCGGCACTCGCGGCTCTGGGCGAGTCAGGGAAGGCTCCGGGGCTCCTTGGCGGCTGCTGGCATTGGCATTCATCATTGGCTCATCTCCATTGAGAGGTTTTTTAAACCACGACATTGTTAGGCGACGCCACCGGCGGCTTTGGGCGGACGGACCGGCTCAAATTTACCCTGCTGCTGTGCAGCTTTCTTCCCGTCCATATCGATGCTGCCGCTAAAATTGGCGCCTTCGGTGATGCTCACTGTGGGTGAGAATATATTCCCGCAGACCTTCGCCGAGTCCTTCACGAACACGGATTTCTCGGCATGCAGATCACCTTCTACGGTCCCCTCGACGATGATCAGTTGCGCTTTGATATTCGCCTTGACCGTGCCTTGCGGGCCCACAGTCAGGCGTTGCGTGTGAGTGATCGATCCTTCCACTCGCCCTTGAATCAGAAGATCCTCTTCGGCGGTCAAGTCGCCCTTGAAATATAGGGTCGGGCCCAGGACCGACGCTCGCTCGGTCGCACTATTGTAGGGATTGCTCATTCGGCGTTCTCCGTTGCCAGGATGGATCGTAGAGGCAGGCGAAGAGTACCCGGCATAATCAGTTTGAAAGTGAGATCTTGATCACGAAACCTTGCGCTGCAAAGTTGCTGCAATAGCGCCTGTCGCAGAAAACGGACTTGGGATAAACCCTTAGGGCAAGGGTCGCTGCCGGACGAGATAGTCGTTAAGCGTATGCGCCAGCGAGACAAAATCCGAGGGGATCATTAGCACCGTGGTGCTGTTGTTCTCGGCGCCCACTTCGGCAATCATCTGCATGCGCCGCAACTCCAGCGCGGCTGGATTTGCGGTCATCTGCGCTGCGGCCGCCGATAACTTTACCGAGGCCTCGAATTCCGCTTCCGCCTTGATGATGCGCGCACGCTTTTCGCGAATGGCTTCCGCCTGCATGGCCATCACCTGCTGCATCGCTTTGGGCAATTCCACATCCTTCATCTCAAAGCGTTGCACTTCTAGACCCCAGGACGCCGTAGAACCGGAAATGCTGTCGCTCAGCAACGTGTTGATTTTGTTGCGCTCCTGAAGAATTTCATCCAGATCATGCTGGCCGATGATGTTGCGCAAACCGGTCAGCGCCAGTTGGTACACGGCAGCCGGCGCATCCGCCACCTCGATGACTGCTTTTGCCGCGTCAACGATGCGGTACCACAGCACGGCGTTAACCTTGATCGTCACGCTGTCACGCGTGATGGTTTCCTGCTGCTCGGCGGAGACCGTGCGCGTGCGGATATCCACCCGCACGGAGCGCTCGATTCCTAACGGAATGATCCAATACAAGCCCGGTCCGCGCAGTCCCCGGTAGCGCCCCAATCTGAACACCACACCGCGCTCGTACTCTTGCGCGACACGGAACCCCGACAATCCGATGACGGCGATCGCGATCAATACCACATCGAGGATGGGCAAGCTGGCGCTCCTTCTTTGCGCTAGCTTACGCTCATCCGTCGAAGGCGGCGATTCCTACTCGCCGCACTTCAGCGCAGTGAAAATTCCAGCCGCACCCGACCGTCCTGTTCGCGTGCCTTGTCGTTGGCCACCAGAAATACCCGCTCCGGATCGATCTGCGTACCGGTCAACAGAGCCTGTTGCAGGTTCATTGCTCTTTGCTGCCCTAAAGCGGTCAAGGCCGAGTCGTCGACTGCCATGTGCGAGTGCAATTCGCGGCTCAAGAACTCAATTTTTGCCGCGATAATTTCCGGTTTGGTTTTGATCGCCGCCACGGAGTCGGGGAATTTCGGTTCGGCACCAAAATCCTTGAGGTAAAGCTGCGTCAGCGTATCGAGCTGTGATCCGGGATCGAGTTGCTCAAACGCGATTGTGGCGTTGGGTGATTTCTTGCGAGCTCCCGCTTGGACTTCATGGATCTGCGCCTGAAACTTCGCTTCGACGAGGCTCGGGCGATCGAGTTCCTTCACCACCGCAATGGGAATCTCGATCTTCAGTTGCGGCCTCGCGTTCAACGCCTTGACCATGCTTTGGGCTTTTTCGGTTGCGACGGGATCGAGATCAGCGGCACCGGGTTGAAAATCGACGAACTGCAGATCCGGACCGCCGCCGAACAATGCACCCAGCAGCGCAAAAGGTGCGGTGACCGCTTTCTCCAGAATATGGACGAAGACTTTCCAGATGATGGGGGCTAACTTAAATTGCGGATCGTCGAGCGAACCGGTGACGGGAAGATTCAGGTCGATCACACCGTCGCGATCTTTCAGCAGCGCCACGGCGAGCTTGACCGGCAGCGACACCGCGTCCTTGCTCTCCGTCTTTTCGCCGAACTCGAGTTGCTCGACGATGATGTGGTGCTGCGCGTCGAGCTTGCGGCCGTCGACTTTGTAGTGCAGTTCCGTGGTTAACTTACCCTTGCTGATGTTGTAACCCGCAAATTTTCCGGAATAAGGATTGAAAGTGCTGAGTTCGATATTGCGAAAACTCATTGTGAGGTCGGTATAAAGGGCCGCACTCAGCACATTGACCTCGCCGGCAATGGTCACGGGCGCGAAGGCACCCACCGAACCGTGCAGATCGACCTTCGCGCGCGAATTCGCCTTTGAGGACAGACCGAGCACAGTTCCTGCGAGATTCTGGATGCCAGTGGCAAAGTTCGGCATCACCGACAGGTCGGCGAAATTGGCCTCACTGGCCTCCAAAACGATTTTCTTGACGGACATGGGCATGGACGGCGCTGTGGATGCGGGCGCCGCGCGCGCCGCGGCTGCGCCAGTCGCGGGGCCTGGCTTTCGGTCCTTGCGAGGTAGAGGCGGTGCCGGCGCGGGTGCCGCCGTCGCGGCGACGGGTGGACTTCTGCTCCCGCTGGGCGCCACCAGGGTGGCGCCGGGGCCGGCCAATACGCGCTTCACGTTGATAGATTCATCGGGCTCGATGATGACTCGCGCATAGAGCTTGCGGGCGAGGACTTGGTCGATATCGAGACGATCGGGATCGTGTTGGAAATTTAGCCCCTGAATGTCCAATCGATCCCAGTTGATGAAGTCATCGTGTAAAGCGTTATCGACTGTGTGCAATTTTGCGACGCTGAAATTTCCGCCGAATTGCAAGGCAGGCTGTTTCGAGCCGTAGCGTACCTTGGCATCCCCGCTCAGAGCGCCGGCAAGCAGCGTCATGGACGTGTATTGCGCAATGTAGGGCTGAATCGCCCCCAGTTCGATGTCGGCCAGCTTTACGCTCAAATTCGCCGCGACGGGTTGGGGAGTGACATCCCCGGTCACATTCAAAGACCCAGTCCCATTGATCTTCGTGTCGAGCGACAGGGACAAGGGCTTGGCAAGATTCAAGCTGGCGCCATCCACCTTGACGGATAACGGCGCGAGAAGCACTTTCGCGGCCGGCCGAGTCCGCCGATCCTCGGCCGAAATACTGGCGTCCCGAAGCGCAAATTCACGCAGATCATAGTGCCATTCCGGACCGGCGGCGGCGGCGGCCGCGACGGGCTGCGCAGTATCCGCCGACGCGCCAGACGGAGTTGCCGCGAGTTTCAATAAATTCAATGACCCGTCCGCCTCCAGCCACGTCACCAGCTTCACGCCCGTCAGGATTAGCGAATCGCTATGCGCTTGTCGCGGCTTCAAATCCACCGCAGTGCCGCTCACAATCAGCTCCGGCACCGTCACCCAATCGATGTCGGAATTCTTCGGTCTCACGGCAAGATCGGTCAGCGCGATCTTCGATACCTCTGCTTTGAAATCGACCTCGTCCTTTAGCGAGAACTTATACGTGGCCTTTACGTCGATCTTTCCTGAATTGACGAGAAAACTAAGCTTATCCTCCAGGTATTCCCAAATCGTGTGCGCCTGCAATCCGGCGATCTGAAATTCACCGTCGGACTCGATCGGTTGCACCGATAAATGTCCATGCCACTCGATTCGTTCGCCGAGCTTCGATGCGCCGGTGAAAGTAAAGCGCCCGCCCTCGACTCCTGTCTTGAAATTCTGCAGCTCAAAATTGATTGGTTCCAAGCGCGTGGCGAAGTCTGACGGGTGCCTCCGATCGTCGAACGACAAAAACCCTTGCGTAACTTTGAATGAACCGATACGCAGCGCCGGTATGGGTTGCGCGTTCTTAGGTTGAGGCTTTGGCTTCTGCGCCGGCTTGGGACTCAACTGCGCCAAGTTCAAACTACCGTCGTTGAATATCACGGCGTTGGCAAAGGGCGACGCCATGTCTATATGGCTAAAGGTGTAGGCCCGGTGCCAGAGCGATGAGACTTGAAAATCGATGAAGAGCCGCCCGAATCCCACCAGCTTTGTGCCATTCGGCCCGGTCAGATGGAAATCGTTGACCTCGACTTGAAGCAAGAATGGATTGACGCGAACATCGCCGACGGTTGGTTTGACGCCGACCAGCGCTTTCGGAATCTCATCCAGCAGCGCCTTGCGCAGCAACTTCGGCGCCAGCCAAAACCCGGAGATCGCATACAAGGCGACGAGCAGCGCCACGATGCCCAGAATTCGAAAGGTTTTTGTTTTGAGGATCTGCAGCAAGGGGGTACCCCATCGTGTTACCGCCGCTTCAGATCTTAACGCTTATTGCGCTGAATCAACCGTTTGCGTTTGCGTACTTGGCGGGGGGTCAGGGGGTTGCGTTTGCCGGCGAAAGGGTTCTCATCTCCGCGAAAAGCCACGCTGACCGGGGTGCCCACCAGGTCAAAGGCTTTGCGATAGACATTGACCAGGTAGCGCCGGTAGGCGTCGGGCACCCGATCGGTCTGGTTACCGTGAATCACGACCACGGGCGGGTTGCGGCCGCCCTGGTGCGCGTAGCGAAGCTTGATACGCCGCCCACTGACCAACGGCGGCTGATGGCTTTCGATCGCCGCCTCCAAGACGCGCGTCAGTTCAGGCGTGCTCATATCGCGCATGGCGGCCGCATAGACTTTATTGACCGAGGCAAACAACTCCCCGACACCGCTGCCATGCCGTGCGGAGATGAAATGCAGCGGCGCAAAATCCGCGAATTGCAGCCGTTGCTCAATTTGCTGGCGGATCAAATCGCGCTGTTCAGTCTGAATGTTATCCCACTTGTTGACCGCTAAAACCAAAGCGCGGCCCTGCTCGATCACCGTGCCCAGCAGGCTCGCATCCTGCTCTGCCACCGCATCCTGGGCATCCATTACCACAACGACCACATGGGCGGATTCGATGGCTTGCAGGGTTTTGATGACGCTGAATTTTTCGACTGTCTCCTCGACACGCGAGCGGCGGCGCACGCCTGCGGTATCGATCAAGGTATAGCGTTCGCCGTCGCGTTCGAACGGCACCAGCACCGCGTCGCGGGTGGTACCGGGCTGATCGAAGGCGACCATGCGATTCTCGCCCAGCAGCCTGTTGATCAAGGTGCTCTTGCCGACATTCGGCCGACCGATCACGGCAACCTTGATGCCCTGCATGTCCGGTCCGTCTTGCGGATCCGGAGTCAGCCCGGCAAGCACTGTTTCGAGCAGTGAAATCACACCCTGATCATGGGCCGACGAGATCGGCAGCGGCTCACCCAATCCAAGCTGGTGAAAGTCCGCCACTGCCACATCCTGATCGAACCCTTCGGTCTTGTTCACTGCCAGAAATAGCGGCTTGCCGCTGCGCCGCGCCAGCTGTGCAACAAATTGATCTTGAGGCGTGACACCGGCGCGGCCATCGACCATGACGATGATCCGGTCCGCTTCGCTGATCGCGCGTTCGGTTTGCGCGATCATCAAGCTCTCGATCATATCGGCATTCTCGACCAGACCGCCTGTGTCCACCACGATGCAAGGTACCTCGGTGCGGCGCGCGAATCCGTATTGCCGGTCGCGCGTCAGGCCTGGCAAATCCGCCACCAAGGCATCGCGGGTGCCTGTCATGGCATTGAACAGGGTCGACTTGCCCACGTTGGGGCGACCAATCAATGCGACGACCGGCAGCATTGCCTTTAGGATCTTAGGGTGGCGAAGTCGCTGGCGGCGGCACGGCGTCCGGCGGCTCGGCGTCAGGCGGCACGGCAGCGGGAGCCTTAGTGGGGTCCGTCTCGACGGGCGGCGCCGGGGGCGCAGGTGTCGCGACGGGCGCCGCAGCCCGGGTCCGCACGCGTAGCTCGGAACGGTACGCAACCAGGGTACCGCCGTCGGTCAAGACCACAATGGTGTTATTGGCGCCCGCCGGCGGGTTGGAAACCCGCTGCTTCGCTACGCGTTCCCGCGCCACCAGTTCACCGGTTTTCTTGTCCAGCCAGTGGACATAGCCCTGAAAGTCCGCGATGGCAATCGCGGTGCTGCTCACGATGGGCGTGCTCAGGCCGCGGCGCTTGAGCTTTTCATTTCGCCACAGCTCCGCGCCGTCGCGCTGGCGCATCGCCACCACAATCCCGTCCGATTGAGTCACGTAGAGATTCTCATCATCGATCGCCAGCCCGCGATAGCTCGACATGTCGTGCGACCACCAAAGTTGTCCCGAGTCGAGCGCGAGCATCGCCGTGCGCCCCTGGAACCCGGCAGCGAATACATTGTCGCCGACCACGCGGACGGCCGAATCGATATCGACCAGCCGATCCAGTTCCGTACGGCCGTGCGGCGAAGCCAATGCGGTGTCCCAAACGGTATCCCCGGTGATGAGCGAGACCGCCATGACCTTGCCGTTGTCGAATCCGCTGATGGCGACTTCTTTGGCCACCACGGGGATGGCCGTGCCCCGCAAGCTTAAGCGAGGAACTTGCTGCTCGACTGACCATAGCTCTTTGCCGCTGTGGGTATCGAGACCGTGCAAGCGACCATCGACCGAACGTATCACCACGACTTTTTCGCTGATGGCAGGAGATGAGAGCAGTTCAGAATTGACCTGCGAGCGCCACAGCTGACGGCCGGTGGCGCCGTCCAATGCTATGACCGCCCCCTTGCTGCTGCCCGCCACGACGATGCCGAAGCCTGCGGCAGGGCCGGCAGAGATGGGGATTTTCAATTTCTTGACCCAGACGGTACGGCCCGAATCCAGGGTCACGGCAAGAACTTCACCCTTGTGACTCGCCGCGAACACCACACCGTTGTCGATTGCAGGTCCCAACCCCAAGCGGAGCTTGAGCTGTTTCTTCCCGCCACCCACGCCTTCGCTCCAAAGCTTCTTGACCGGCAGCGTCGCTGGAAATTTGGCCAATGTCGCCGGGGGCTCGATGTCTTTGTCCTTGCTGCAGCCGGCAGCCAACAACAACGCCGCGAAACTCAACGAAAGCAATACACGCATCAGTTTTTGGCCTTTTCGGTCGTGGCAAGATCGGCGATCTTGAGCTGCAGAATGGCGGCATCCGCGCCGCCATCGCTCGCGCCCAATGCCGCGTTATATTCGGCTAGAGCGCCTGCAATGTCCTTCTTTGCGTGGAGCGCGTCCCCGTGGATCTCGTGGTAGCGGGCTGCGAAGCTACCCGGCGCGCCGGCAGCGAGTATTTTGATGGCATCATCCGGTTTGCCCTGATCGATCAAGACGCGCGCCAGGCGCAGGCGTGCGATTTGCCGCAGCTCCGCATCCTTGGAATTGTTCATTACCTGGGTCAAGGGAGGCACGGCATCGGCCGACTTGCCGCTTTCGACTTCCATGCGGGCGATGGTCAAGCGCGCCTGGTCGGCATACGGCGATTCGGGAAAGTCCTTGATGAGTCCCTCCGCAATATGCCGGGATCTATTGCCATCATCGTCTGATTGCAGCGCGCCGGTCATCTGGCTGAATTGGTCCGCAGCGCGCAAAGCGACCTCATTCTTGTGCGACTGATAGCGCTGATACCCGTACCACCCGCCCACGCCCAGAATGATGCCCCCCAATATCCACGGGACATATTCCTTAAAAGCGTGCTTGACGGCTTCAAGTTGTTCATCGTCGGTTAGATATTCTTCAGCCATGGTCATTCCCCACCTTCAGACCTAATAAGATGCCGATACGTTCACTGATTTGTTCGACGGGGCATTCTTCTTGCGCGAGTTCCCGGCGCAACGCCTTCACGGCCACCACCCCCCGCGCCGCCTCGTCATCTCCCAGCACGAGAGCAAAGTCCGCGCCGCTCTTGTCGGCGCGCTTGAATTGCGTCTTGAAACTGCCGCCGCCCATATTGATCTGCAAAGCCAGCTCCGGCCACGCATCGCGTAACCGTTCCGCCAGATTCAGTCCCGGGAGTTCCGCGCGTTCCCCGACCATCACCACGTAGACTTGCGGCCTGTTCTTCAGCGGCCCCAAGCTCAGCTTTTGCAGAAGCATGACAATGCGCTCTTGCCCCATGGCCCAGCCGATTCCCGGCGTGTCAACGCCACCCAGCTGCGCGACCAGGCCATCGTAGCGGCCGCCAGCGCATACCGTGCCCTGCGAGCCGAGCGCGTCCGTGGTCCACTCGAAAACCGTGCGCGTGTAGTAATCAAGGCCGCGCACCAAATGCGGCTCGACATGATACGCGATGCCGGCGCTGCCCAACTGCGCGCACAAAGACTCGAAATGGCGGCGTGACTCCTGGTCCAAAGAATCGAGCAAAAGCGGTGCACCGGCGATGATGCGCCGCATATCCGGGTTTTTGCTGTCGAGAATGCGCAACGGATTGCCGGCCAATCGCCGCTTGCTATCCTCGTCCAGGGATGCTTCGTGGGCGCCGAAATACGCTGTCAGCTTCTCGCGGTAGATCGCTCGCGAGGTCGGCGTCCCCAGCGAGTTCACCAGCAGCTTCACGTCCTTGAGGCCCAGCAGCTTGAGCAGCCTCGCCGACAGGAGAATCATTTCCGCATCGATGTCGGGTCCTTCGAATCCGAAGGCTTCGGCATCGATTTGATGAAATTGGCGATAGCGCCCCGCTTGCGGACGCTCGCGGCGAAACATCGGTCCCATGCACCATACGCGAAGGCGTCCTTCGCGAAGCAAACCGTTCGAAATGACGGCACGCACGATGCCGGCGGTCGCCTCGGGACGCAAAGTGATGTGATCCTCACCCTGATCGATGAAGCTGAACATTTCTTTCTCGACGATGTCCGTAAAATCGCCAATCGAGCGTTTGAATAGTTCGGTTTGCTCGATCACCGGCACGCGGAACTCGTCGTAGCCATAACTGGCGAATACTTGGCGGGTGACGCGCTCCAAGTGTTGCCAGGCGGCAATTTGCGCGGGCAATACGTCATGCACGCCGCGCAGTGGCTCGATGATCTTGGTCACGAGTCAGCTCAGCCGGGCGGGCGCGAATTGCGCGACGGCGGCGCACGGGTCTGATCGATTCGCGAAGGCTCGCTACGCGAGTCGCGCCGCAGCACACCGTCGGCGCCGGCTTCGAATCGAGCCACATCGCCCGCAAAAAATTGCGGGCCGATCGCAACGGCGCGGTCGTTGATTTCCAGCTGTACGCCGCTGCCGAAGCCCAGATACACCCGTAACGGGGCGGCGCCGGCGATTGTCTTGACGCTATTGGCCAGCCCATTGCCGGCGAAAGTGCGCCGGCCGCTGGCATCGTGCACATCCACCCAGGAGTCGGCTGAAAAGCTCAAGCGCAATCTGGCCCGCCCAGCACCGGGGGTGGTACCCGGTGCGGTGGCGCCCGGTACGGCTGCGGCACCCAGCGAGGCTGCCGTACTCGCGGTACCGGCGCTGGGGGCGGCGCCGGTGGTGTCCGGCGCTGCAGCTGTAGGTCCGCCAGTCTCCGCAGGCGTGTCGCGCGCATCCATCGTCTCCGTGGTCGCTTGCGTGGTTTGTGCTGGCGCAGCGGCCGCCGGCGCCGTGCTGGTCATCGGCGGCTTGGGGCGCTGATGCCAGGGCCTCCACAGCAGCACGCCGGCCACTAACGCCGCGGCGAACAGGCCGACAAAGATTTGCACCGGCGACCAATTGCCGAAGCTCGTTCCCTCCTCGCGCGTGGTCAAGAGCATGCTCGGTCCGGCAGAGGTAATCTCGATCGGGCCAGGTGGACGTGATTCGTATCCGGCCATGATCTCGCCGGCGGGCAAGCCCAGTAACGCAGCGTACTTCTTCAAATGGCCCTTGGCGTATACCGTAGGGCCGATGCGCTTGTAATCGTCCGCCTCGAGCGCATCGATCACCCATCGATCCAAGTGCATCTCATCGGCTGCCTTTTGGGCACTCAGCCCGCGCCGTTCCCGCTCAGCCTTGAGCCTCGGGCCTGGAAGCGTCCCGGCAGCCTCCGTCATCGGTCGATACCGCTGCGCATGCTTTGCGCCTGCTCGGAGTTCGGAAATTCAGTCTGTACGCGGCGCGCGTATACGGCTGCGGCAACCGCATCGCCCAGCTTGCGCTGCGCACGGAAGCCCAGCCACAGCACCTCCGGCGTGGGCGGGTTCACGGCAAGATAGCGCTGCACGATATCGAGGGCCTGCCCCGAATCGCCGCGGTCGAATGCCACGTTGCCCTGTTGCAGCAGCCCCTCGGGCATGTTCGGACGAATCGCCAGCGCGCGGGTAAAATAGCGGTCAGCATCCAACAGATTGCCGGCGCTGCGCACGCAAACGCCGGCGTTCACGAGTGCCACTTCCGGCGTCTGGTACAGGGGATTGCGCGCCACCTCATTGAATAGCTTTTCGCCGGCCGCCGTTTTGCCCGTGCGACACAAAAAGCCGGCGAAGGCGCCGGAAATATTCGGATCGTTCTTGCCCAGACGAGTGGCGTTTTCGTAGGCACGTTCCGCCTTGGCCATTTCGTTGACGCGCTCGTAAACCAGGCCGGCCGTTTCTTGAACATAAGGATTGCCGCCATCCTCTTTGAGCGCGCGCTCGATGCTTTCGCGTGCCGTCGCCAGCTTGCCCATCTTCATGTACTCGAGCGCCAGCTGCATATTCGCCTGGGCGGCTTGGACAGGATCCTTCTTGTAGTTTCGAGTCGGCCGCTGGTAGACCGGCTGGCTGTGGCAAGCACTCAAGGCAAACGCCACGATCAATGCCAGCCAGGGTGCCGCCCGAAGTGACTTCGAATGCAAATTCATTGGATTTCCACCTGACTGCGCGACACCGTGGGTAGTCTCGTCCCGAGCCGCACGAGCGTGCGGTCCGTGACCCTGCCCGCCAATTGACCGCACGCCGCCTCGATGTCATCGCCGCGCGTTCGACGAGTCGTAGCGATGACGCCGTGCTCATTCAGGATGTCGCGGAACTTCACGATGACCGCGGCAGAGGAGCGGCGATAGCGGGTCCCCGGGAACACATTGAATGGAATCAGGTTGAGTTTTGCCGGATGACCCTGCATCAGACGGGCAAGTTGCCGCGCATGCTCTGGTTTGTCGTTCACGCCGTCGAGCATTACGTATTCGAATGTGATGCTGCGGCCGTTTTGCTGATCGATGTAGTGCCAGCACGCGTCAAGCAATTCCGCGATCGGATGTTTCCGATTGATGGGCACGAGTTCATTGCGCAGCTCATCGTTCGGCGCATGCAAGGAAACGGCCAACGCGACATTGCACTCTTCGGCTAATTTGTAGATCTGCGGCACCAATCCCGAGGTGCTCAAAGTGACACGGCGCCGCGATAAATCGTAGCCCAAGTCGTCCATGAAAATCCGCATGGCCGGAAGCACATTGCGATAATTGGCTAGCGGTTCACCCATGCCCATGAATACGATATTCGTGATGCTGCGCCGGCCTTCCTCCGCCGCTTGAGGGCTTGATTCGGCCAACTCGCGCTGCGCCAGCCAGACCTGGCCCACGATTTCCGCCGCACTCAAGTTGCGGTTGAATCCTTGCTGTGCAGTGGCGCAAAAGGTGCAGTCCATCGCGCATCCCACCTGGCTGGAGATGCACAAGGTACCCCTGTCCGGCTCAGGAATGTAGACGGTTTCGATGCCTTGGACCTCATCCATGCGCAGCATCCATTTGCGCGTTCCGTCCTTCGACACTTGTTCGGTCACGATCTGAGGCACGGTGATTTCCGCGATCTCGCTTAAACGCGCACGAAACTCCTGCTTAAGGTCGGTCATGCGGGAAAAATCAGAGGCACCGCGTCGGTACATCCACTTCATCAGCTGGCGGGCACGAAACGGCTTCGCACCGAGACGTGTCGCGACGAACGTCTCGAGCTGCGCGCGGGGAAGACCCAGCAAATTCACGCGTTCGCTCGACACTTGAGGTCCCCTTTGCCGCTACGCTAACGCGTACGCGGACACAGCTCGGTTTCACGGAAGAAATAACCGATCTCGCGCGCTGCCGTATCGGGAGCATCGGACCCGTGAACAATATTCTCATCGATGCTGGTGGCAAGGTCCGCACGAATCGTCCCGTTGGCAGCTTTCTTTGGGTCCGTGGCGCCCATGACCTCGCGATTTTTCGCGATGGCATTTTCGCCCTCGAGCACTTGAACCATCACCGGACCTGATGTCATGAAGCGGACCAGGTCTTTGAAAAACGGCCGCTCACGATGCACCGCGTAAAACCCCTCCGCTTCCGGTTGCGACAACTGCATCATGCGCGCCGCGACCACTTTCAAACCCGCTTGCTCGAAACGCCGATAGACCTCGCCGATAAGATTACGCCCGACGCCGTCTGGCTTAACGATGGATAGGGTTCGCTCGATGGACATTACAACCTCGCTCAAATGGACGAAAATCGGCCCCGGCTTAGGACCGACAAAGACCGCGAAGTGTACTGGACGTCAAGCGCTCTAGCAATCACGATGATTACCGAAGTGCCTGTATTTGCTTGAGAAAAACTTCGTCACCGGCGGCGTGCCGGGCGGTCCTTCAAGCGATCAGACGTTGAAACTCTCGCCGCACCCGCATTCGCCCTTGGCTTTCGGGTTTTGAAACTTGAACGCCTCGTTGAGCCCCTGCTTGACGAAATCCACCAGCGTGCCGTCGATCAAAGGCAGGCTTTGAGGATCGACGACCACCGTAACACCCCGAGCCTCGAAGACGGCGTCTTCGGGTTTAATCTCGTCTGCGTAATTGACCACGTAGGCAAACCCCGAACAACCTGTTTTCTTGATCCCAACTCTTAAACCGACGCCGATTCCGCGTTGCGCCAGATGAGTTTTGACTCGATTGGCCGCTGATTCCGTCAGTAGTATCGCCATGCTGTGCTGTACCTCACCAAAGTTCAGCTAGAAGACACATAAATAACACGTCAAGGCCGCCCCCGCACGGAACCAGGGCTCGAATCTCCATTAATCCTCGTTCACGCCTAAAGGGGCCCATCACACAGATGTGGGTGCGGCGCGGCAGTAGTCAATGGCTGCGGCTGCAGCCGCACGCCATGCATCTTCGATGATGAGCAGGCGGCCCGTTTTTTCGACGGGCAGTGCAAATCGGGCGCTCAAATCCCGGATGCTCTCGGGCAGCCCGGGCTCGACGGTCTTTCCCGCTGCTTGGCTCGCCAGCCAAGAGGCGATGGCAATGGTATGGGGACACCCATACGCCAGGAATCGCACCATCTGGATCGTCCCGGCTTCCGCTTGCAGGTCGAATTGTACCCAAACCCCCTGTTCGCGGTTACCGGCTGCGCCGCGGAACACGCCCGGACCGGACAGTTCGCCGACATTCGTCGGCAAATCAAAATAACGGCGCGTCAAATCGTTGTATTTCACGATTCGGCTGCCGATGCGGTTGCGCCGCCGGCAATTCTCCGCAGCCGGGACACTTCGCGCGATAAAATCTCCACCGCCGCATCGATGTCCTCCTCCCGGGTAGGGCGGCCCAGCCCGAATCGTAGACTGCTTTCGCTCAAGCGATCGCTGCGGCCCAGCGCGCGCAATACGTAAGAGGGCTCCGCCAAGGCCGACGTACAGGCCGATCCCGTCGACACGGCCAAATGCGGCCGAACCGCGGCAAGCAAGCTTTCGCCTTCCACGCCTTCGAACGACACGTTGAGCAAATGCGGCACAGAATGCACAAGGCTACCGTTGCGCAACACGCCACCAATGCGCGCCAATCCTTCCCATAATCGGCGCTGCAGTTGCGCAATGCGCGCAGTTTCCGTAGACGACATCGTGGATGCCAACTTGTACGCCAGTCCCATCCCCACGACTTGATGCGTCGCCACTGTTCCCGCTCGCAAGGCCCGTTCCTGACCGCCGCCGTATTGCAAGGGTGTGAGGTGAACACGCGGCGACACCACCAGCGCGCCCACCCCTTTGGGGCCGTATACCTTGTGAGCTGAAAGAGACATCAAATCGATGCCAAGATTTGCGAAATCGATGGGGCACTTCCCGACACTTTGCGCCGCATCGACATGCAGCCAAGCGCCGTGACGTCTGCAGATCGCGCTGATGGCGCCGATATTTTGAACCACGCCAATCTCATTATTGACATGCATGATGGACACCAGCACGGTATCTGCGCGCAATGAGCGGGCAATTTGCTCAGCTTCCAATAATCCATCGCGATCCGGCACCAGATAGGACACCGTCCAGCCGCGGCGCTCCAGCTCGCGGCACGCATCGAGCACCGCCTTATGCTCCGTTCGGGAGGTGATGATGTGGCGGCCGCGTTCGCGGTAGTACTGAGCGATGCCAAAGAGGGCCAGGTTATTCGCCTCGGTGGCCCCCGAAGTCCAAATCACCTCGCTCGCAGCGCTTCCCACCGAGGCTGCTACCTGCGCGCGCGCCTCATCGACAAGGGCGTTGGCCGCATCGCCGAAAGAATGGCTCACCGATGCCGGATTGCCGAACTCAGTCTGGGAACTCAAGATCTCCGCCATGCGCGCGGCCACGCGCGAATCGAGCGGCGTGGTCGAGGCATGGTCAAGATACACCGGTACTACCGCTGCCTTCATTTGGAGCGCTGCGCCGACTGGCCCCGCCTGCCCTGCACCGCGCTCAATATCCCGCGCATGATGTTGAGCTCGTTGCGATCAAGCTGAGCGCGGTTGAATAGGCGCCGTAAGCGCTCCATCAAGTGCCCGGTTCGATCCTCAAAATCAATTTCGTTCAACACTTGGTGCAGATGCGCGTAGAAATGTTCGACATCGCCCGATGGAGCAAGCGGCATTTCCAACTGGGTGTGCGAATGAGGCTGCTCTCGCGCCATGAAAATCTCGTACGCAGCCAGCTGCACCGACATCGCCAGATTGAGCGAGCAATATTCCGGATTCGCCGGGATGCGCACCAGCACATTGCAATGATTCAAATCCTCCGTTGCAAGGCCGTAGCGCTCGGAGCCAAACAGCAGCGCGGCGCGATTTCCTTCCGGCAAACCGACGATGCGGCCGCCGATATCGCGCGGCGTCGTGAACTCCCAGTAATACGATCGCGGCCGCGAGGTGGTGCCGGCAATAAAGGCGCAATCGCTGATCGCCTCGGTGAGGCTGTTGACGACACGGGCTTGAGCCAGAATATCGTCCGCGCCTGCCGCGAGCGCATTGGCTTCCGCATGCGGAAATGAGCGCGGCCGCACCAGAACCAAATCCGAAAGCGCCATATTTTTCATGGCGCGCGCGACCGAGCCGATGTTGCCGGGATGGCTGGGATCGATGAGGACGATGCGAACGAGGTTGGTCACAGGTGATATTCTAGCGCCACCTTATGCAACCCCTGCTCAATATCGCCATGCGTGCAGCGCGGCGCGCCGGCGATTTAATCGTTAAAAGCCTGTCGCGCCTTGATTCTTTGAAGGTCGACACCAAGGGCCGCAATGACTTCGTCACGGACATCGACCGCAAGGCCGAAGCGGATATCATCGCGACCATCCGGCGCAGTTACCCGCAGCATGCGATTCTCGCCGAAGAATCCGGCGGCAGCGGCGAGGACGAGTTTCGCTGGATCATCGACCCGCTCGACGGCACGACGAACTTTTTGCATGGTTTCCCCACTTTCGCCGTCTCGATTGCCGTGGAGCATCGGGGCCGTCTGCAACATGCCGTTGTTTATGATCCGATGCGCCAGGAATTCTTCACCGCCTCGCGCGGCGACGGCGCGCAGCTCGAAGGCAAGAAAATTCGGGTCAGCGCCCAGCGCACACTGGAGGGCGCGCTCATCGGGACGGGTTTCCCGTTTCGCGCCGGAGCCCATGTCGATGAATATCTGGCAATGCTCAAAGTCGTTATGACGACCGCAGCGGGCATTCGCCGCCCGGGCGCGGCGTCCTTGGATCTGGCCTATGTGGCGGCCGGCCGCATCGACGGCTTTTGGGAGTTCGGGCTCTCGCCGTGGGATACGGCAGCCGGCACGTTGCTCATCCAAGAAGCCGGGGGACGCGTCGGCACTCCCAGCGGTGCCGAATACGCACTTGGCGCCAATATCGTGGCCGGCAATCCGAAGGTCTACGAGGCCCTGCTCGAGGCGATCGGGCCCCTAACTCCGGCGGCGTTGCGCGTCTAGGCCCCTCCCAGGTCTAGGGCCCCGGCGGTTCCACGTAGCTTGCGCTAAGGGTGCTGCGCCGGTAGCCGTAGAATTTGTAGACCACGAGCCCGAGGGCTGCCCAGCCGAAAAACACCAGGATAGTGACCAACGGCAGCAACGAAAACAAACTCAGACAACCGATGAGCGCCAAGGGGCCCACCACCCAAATACCTGGCGTGCGAAACGGCCTTTTTCTGTCCTTCGCCGTGCGCCGAAGGATCATGACGCCGAGCGCCACCGCAAAGAAGGCGGCCAATGTTCCACCGTTGGATAAATCCGCAAGCTTGCCGACCGGGAAAAAAGCGGCAGCACACATGACGACGCTTCCCGTGATCAGGGTCACGACATACGGCGTGTGGAAACGCGGGTGAACTTTTGTCAGCACGTCAGGCAGCAGCCGGTCGCGCGCCATGCTGAAGAACACGCGAGTTTGACCGAACATCATCATCAAAATGACCGAAGGCAGTGCCAGGAAGGCGGCCAAGCCGATGAGCCGCGATACCTTGTCCCAGCCGATTTCCCGCAGCACATGCGCCAGCGGTTCATCGCTGCACACCAGCGAGGCCTGTTTAGCCTGGTCCATGCAAGCGTGCAGCATCTCGGGGGTGCCGGGCTCGATGCCCTGTCCGGCGGCGTCCATCACGGGTTGCGCGCCGATAGAACCAATGGCACCGGACGCCACCAAGAGGTAGAAAACCGTGCAAATGAGCAAGCTGCCGATGAGGCCGATAGGCATGTTGCGCTGAGGATTTTTCGTCTCTTCCGCGGCAGTTGAGACCGCATCGAACCCGACGTACGCAAAGAAAATCGAAGCGGCGGCTCCGCCGATTCCGAGCACGCCGAGGGGAGCGAAAGGCTGAAAGTTCGACATCTTGATGACCGGCAAGGCCAGGGCGCAAAACAGGATGAGCGCGGCCACCTTGATGCAGACCAAAACAGCATTGACCGTCGCGCTCTCGCGGGTGCCGAGCGCCAGCAATGTCGTTACCAGCGCGGCAATGAACATCGCCGGAACGTTGATGAAGCCGCCGGCAAAGTAGCCCTTGGACAGGTACAGCGGTATATGAATGTTGAAGCTGTGCTGAATCAACGGCACGAAGTAGTTCGACCAGCCGACAGACACGGCGCTCGCGGCGATGGTGTATTCCAGAATCAGAGCCCATCCGACGATCCAGGCGATGAGTTCGCCAAGGACGGCGTACGAGTAGGTGTACGCGGAGCCGGAAACCGGCACCATGGCGGCCAGTTCGGCGTAACAGAGCGCGGTGACCGCGCACACAAACCCCGCAACAATAAAGGACGCCATCATTCCGGGCCCGGCCTTTTGTGCCGCCTCGGCGGTCAAGACGAAAATGCCGGTGCCGATAATGGCGCCGACGCCGAGCATCGTGAGCTGAAATGCGCCTAGCGAACGGGTGAGAGATCTCTTTTCGGCACTCGCCAAAATAGCGTCAAGGGGTTTGATGCGCCAGTTCATCGGATCTCCCGTTTTTAAATGCTGCGCGGACTTTAGCGGCTTTCCTACCGCGCTAGCAAACTATTACTCCAAACTAATTACTTAATGTGCCGCCGTAATCGGATGTTTATCAGTTCCACGACGGCGGAGAATGCCATCGCGAAATACAAATAGCCGTGCGGGATCTCGCGTTCCAACGATTCTGCGATCAGCTGGGCACCCACCAATACCAAGAACGCCAGCGCCAATACTTTGATGGTCGGGAACCGCTCGATGAACGCGCTGACCGCGCCGGACACCGCCATCATGATCAACACCGAAACCACGATGGCAGCGACCATCACCTCGATGTGCTGCGCCAGCCCGATGGCGGTAAATACCGTATCCAACGAGAACACTATATCGATCACGCCGATCTGAAGGATGATCATCCACAGCGAATTCATCAGCCCTGGCTTGCGGCTCTCCACTTTTCCCCGCCACATGTCGCGGATCTCCATGATGCTGCTCACCACCAGAAAAGCGCCGCCGGCGAACAGAACCAGGTCGCGGCCGGACACGTCAGTCCCGAGCGCCCGAAACAGCGTAGCTCGCAGCGTCGCCAGCCATACAATGGAAAACAGCAGAGCAATGCGCGTGAGCATGGCGAATCCCAAGCCCAAGATCCGCGCGCGACGGCGCTGCGCTTCCGGCAAGCGATTGACGAGAATCGAGAGGAAAATGATGTTATCAATGCCGAGGACGATCTCAAGCATTGCGAGTGTCAGGAAAGACAGCCACGTTTGCGGATCGTAGAGCAATTCCATCAAATTACTCCGGCTCGCACGCCGCTAACGGAAGGCCATTAAATTTAAGGCAATCCGTCGACTTCTTCCGGTTTAGTTGCCTTCCGCTCCAGCAAATCGTCGACACGCAATCCAAGATCGAGCGACAACGCCGCTGAGATGTAGATCGAGGAATAGGTCCCGGCGAGGATGCCGATGACTAGCGCCGCCGAAAACCCCCGCAACGTCTCGCCGCCGAATAACAACAGCGCGACCACCACCAGCAAGGTGACCAGTTTGGTCATCAAGGTTCGCGACAGGGTCTGGTTGATCGACTCGTCGATGACTTGCGCGATCGAAAGCTTGCGAGCCGAGCGCGCGCGCTCGCGGATACGGTCGAACACGATGACCGTGTCGTTCAACGAGTAACCGATGACTGCCAAGATCGCCGATATCGCGGTGAGATCGAAAGTCATTTGCGTCAGCGCGAAAAAACCCACGACGCAGATCGGATCATGCAGCACCGCGAAAATCGCGCCGAGAGCGAGTTTCGGCGTAAATCTAAATAAAACGTAGATCAAGATCAAGACCAGCGTGGCGAATAGCGCCCAACCGCCTTTGACGAACAATTCCTGACCCACCTGCGGCCCCACCACCTCCGTTCTCTGCAGCTTTACGCCGGGGTCGATCTTGGAAAAAATCTCCAGTACGCGCGCACCGATCTGATCGCCCTTGGCGTTCGGATCCGGCGGCAAGCGCACCAGGATATCGCGCGAACTGCCGAAAGCCTGCACTTGCGCCCCGACAACCCCGGCGCTCGCCAGGGCCCCGCGCAATGCTTCGATGTCCGGGGCCTGGGGAAAATTCGATTCCACAACCACGCCGCCTGTGAAGTCCACCCCCAAATTCAATCCGCGGGTCAATACCAGTGCGAACGAGGCGAGAATCAAAAAAGCCGACAACCCGTACCACACCTTGCGGGTGCGCATGAACGGGAAGTGAGTTGCCTTGTGGAAAAATTCCATGTCCGTTCCTCTAGATCGACAAGCGATCGAGCTTGCGCCTTCCGCCGTAAATGATCTGCACGATCGCGTGGCTGCCCATGACTGACGTGAACACCGAGGTGAAAATGCCGAGTACGAGCACCACGGCGAAGCCGCGAATTGCGCCGGCACCGAAGGACCACAGGACGACGCCGGCGATCAACGCGGTGATATTCGAGTCCGTTATCGCCGATAAGGCCCGCTCGAACCCTGCGGCGATGGCCGCGCGCGGTGTAACGCCGTTGCGCAGTTCTTCGCGGATGCGTTCATAGATCAAGATGTTCGCGTCCACGGCCATGCCCACTGTCAGAACGACGGCGGCAATTCCGGGCAATGTCAGACCGAATCCCAGCACCGACAGAAGCGCTGTAAGCAGCACGACATTGGCCGCCAGCGCGACATCGGCGATCAATCCGAACACCTTGTAGTAAATGGCCATGAAAATGAAGGCGGCGAGCATGCCGAACACCATCGCCTTGATGCCCTTGTCGATATTGTCCTTGCCCAGACTCGGACCGATGGCGCGTTCTTCGACTGGGGTCAGAGGCGCAGCCAGGCCGCCGGCGCGCAGCAGCAGCGCCAATTCCCGGCCCTCTATGGGATTGACGCCGGTGATCGAAAAATTATTGCTGAACACGCCGCGTATCGTCGCGCGATTGATGACTTCTTCGGTGGTGCGGTCGACCTCCACGCCTTGCGCATTCTTATCCCGTGAGCGATCGATGAACACCACGGCCATCAAATGGCCCAGATTTTCCTGGGTGTTCTTCAGCATCTTGGCGGCGCCGCGGCTGTCCAAGCCTACTGAAACCGCTGCCCCGTCCTGGCTGTTGGGCTGGAATGTCGCGTCGGTCAATTGATCGCCGGTCACCACAACCTCGCGCTTCAGCAGAACCGGTTGCTTCTCCCGTGTGTAGAACAGCTTCGAGCCCAACGGTACCCGCCCGGTAGCCGCGGCCTCGAGCGGATTGTTGGTCTCATCGACCATCCGAAATTCCAAGGTCGCGGTCTTGCCAAGGATCTTTTTGACCTCGGCCGAGTTTTGCAGGCCTGGCAACTGGACGGATATGCGATCCACGCCCTCCCGCGCCACCTGCGGTTCTGAGACCGCCAGTTCCGGACTATTGAGGCGATTGCGTAGGATCACGATATTTTGCGAAACGGCGTAATCCTGACGTTCCTTGATTTCTTGCGGCGTCAGTTGCAGTTCCAACGCGGGAGAACCGGCCACTGCGGTCTCGGTCAAATTCAAATTGCGGCTGTCGGCGAGGATGGCCGCCCTTCCCTTGGCGAAACTATCGGCATCGCGAAACAGCACGCGCACGCGCTTGCTGTCGTAATCGACCACCACGTCCTGGTAGGCCACACGCGCATTACGCAATGCGGCGCGGAAATCTTGCTCGCGGCGGTCTAGAAGCTGCTTGACCGCGCCTTGTACGTCCACTTGATAGACCAGGTACACGCCGCCGCGAAGGTCTAGACCCAACTTAACCGGATTCATGCCCAAGTTGTGCATCCAGGAGGGCACCCGCGAGGACTGCGACAGCGCAATCGTGAACTGATTGGGGCGCGCCTCCGCGATCACATCGCGCGCCTTCAACTGATCCTGCGTACTGCTGAAGCGCAAGGTCAGGCGTCCCTGCTCCAAAAAAACGCCCGATGGGGTAACGGCCTTGTCCTTGAGAAGCTGAACGACGGCGGTGCGATCGGCATCCGTCACGGCTTGCCGGTCGGCCGCCAATTGCAAGGCGCTTTCCTCGCCAAATAAATTCGGCAGCGCCAGAAAGATCCCGGCAAGCAATACGATCGCGACCAACGCGATCTTCCAGCGCGGATAGGAAATCATGCGCTTTTGACCGTACCCTTCGGCAGCACCGTCGCAACCTGGAATTTCTGCAGCTTGATTTTGACGCCGTCTGCGATTTCGACCGTTAAGAACTGATCGCCGACATCGATTACCTTGCCAATGATGCCGCCGGTGGTCGCGATTTCATCGCCCGCCGCGACCTTGGACAGCATTTCGCGCTGCTCTTTGGCGCGCTTGCTTTGCGGCCGGATGAGCAAAAAGTAAAACACCACCAGCAGAAGGGCCGGCATCAGCAACATGTTCAAGGTGCTCGAGCCGCCGGGAGCCGCACCCGCGGCCTGCGCATTTGCCGAATTTATGAGGAAATCCATAGTGTTACACTCTTATTTTGCGGCGGACGCCGCTACACAAAGCCGCGTAGTATACAGCAGGCAGGCTCAAACTTAACCGGAAGTCGAGGCCTTTAGGGCGTAGAACTCGGCGGCAAAGCTCTCGAATCGGCCCGCCACGATCGCGGCGCGAATATCCATCATCAGGCGCTGATAGAAAAACAGATTGTGGACGGTGTTGAGGTGCGATCCGAGGATTTCGCCGCACCTGTCCAAGTGCCGCAAATAGCTGCGGCTGTAGTTTTGGCAGGTATAGCAGGCACAACCCTCTTCGATCGGTCCGGTAGCCTTCTGATGGACGGCGTTGCGAATATTGATCACACCGCTGCGGGTGAACAGATGGGCATTTCTCGCGTGCCGGGTCGGCATGACGCAATCGAACAGATCAATTCCTCGTCTCACCGCCTCGAGAATGTCCTGCGGCCGCCCCACACCCATCAAATAGCGGGGTTTGAGTCTGGGCATGTGCGGCAATAAGTGATCGAGCACCCGTTCGCGCTCGGTTTCGGGCTCACCGACCGCCAGTCCGCCCACGGCCAGCCCCTCGAATCCGATCTGCTCCAGGGCCGCCAGCGATTCGAGGCGCAGCGCCGCATGGACGCCGCCTTGCACAATGCCGAACAGCGTTCCCGGAGGTTCGGTTAGATAGTATTCGCGATACCCGCGCAGCGCCCAACGCATCGAGAGTTCCATCGAAGCGCGCGCCTCCTCCTCGCTGGCCGGGTAAGCCGTGCACTCATCGAAGCTCATGGCGATGTCGGAGGCCAGCGCGCGCTGAATGCGCATCGACTCCTCGGGCGACAAGAACACGGCGGCGCCATCCACCGGCGAGCGAAAATGCACGCCCTCCTCGCTGAGCTTTCGCATCTCAGTGAGGCTCCACACTTGAAAACCGCCCGAATCGGTAAGGATGGGCCGGCGCCAATGCATGAAACGGTGCAGCCCTTGATGCGCTTGGATGACTTCGATTCCAGGCCGCAGATACAAATGAAAGGTGTTGCCCAGCACGATTTCGGCGCCAATCCCTTCAAGATCTTCCGGGGTCATCGCCTTCACAGTTCCGTAAGTACCCACCGGCATGAACGCGGGCGTCTCGACCGTGCCGCGCGCGAATTCCAGGCGGCCTCGCCGCGCCGATCCATCCTGCGCCAATAAGTTGAAGCGCATCGAGGCGCTCATGTGGCCGTGGCCGCGGCCGCGGCGTCGACGGCCGCGGCGGTGGGCTCAAGAAACATCGCGTCACCGTAGCTGAAAAATCGATAACGCGCCCGCACCGCATGGGCGTATGCAGCGAGCAATGCCTCGCGCCCTACAAAAGCGGCGCACAGCATCAAGAGAGTAGATTCAGGCAAATGAAAATTCGTGACTATGGCGTCGACCATCCGAAATCTGTAGCCGGGTTTGATGAATATTCGAGTGCTGCCCTGAAACGGGGTGATCCGCTTCGAGCCCAGCCCGCCGGGCGCCGCAGCGCCGATCGCCGCGGCGGCCTCCAGGCTCCTCACCACGGTGGTTCCGACCGCAATCACGCGCCCGCCCGCGGCATGGGTGCTATTGATCGCGCTGCACGCGGCTCCAGAAACTTCGAAGTACTCGGCGTGCATCGGGTGCTCTTCGATGTTTTCGGACCGTACGGGCGAAAATGTCCCGGCACCGACATGCAGCGTTACGAAGGCCTGGCGGACGCCGCGCGCACGCAGCGCCGCGAAAACCCCCGCATCGAAATGCAACCCCGCCGTAGGCGCCGCGACCGCGCCAAGCGAGCGGGCATAGACCGTTTGATATCGCTCGCGGTCAACCGGCTCCGCGGCACGATCAATGTAGGGCGGCAGCGGAATTTCGCCGTGCGCCTCAAAGAAGGGCAAGACCTTGCAGGAGAATTCGAGCACAAAAAGCTCATCATCGCGCGCGATCATGCGTGCCGTTTCGCCGGCGGCCAGTCTTACAATTGCGCCCTCTTTCAGTCCTTTACTGGCGCGGACGTGGACCAGCGCGCTGTTCGCCGAGAGGGCGCGCTCCAACAACAACTCGACTCGTCCGCCGCTGTCCTTTACGCCAAACGCGCGGGCGGGAATCACGCGGGTGTCGTTGAAAACCACAAGATCGCGCGAGTCGACAAGCAAGGGAAATTCGCGAAAATGCCGGTCCTCATAGGCCCCGGTGAGCCCGCTCAAGGTCAATAATCGGCTGTCGGAACGCTCCGCGGTGGGATGCTGCGCGATCAGTTCTTGGGGTAAATCGAAATGAAAATCCGTGCGCAGCATTGTCCCGGGCATTCTACCAAGAGCTTCAATCGCATATACTGCGAGGTCTGGCATGCCCGAATGGCGGAACTGGTAGACGCGCCGGACTCAAAATCCGGTGGTGGTGACACCGTGTGGGTTCGATTCCCTCTTCGGGCACCAGACTTTTTTTCAATGGATCACTCTTGAATTTCTGCAGCAATTGCGGCTCACCCGTCGAATCCAAGATCCCCGATGGGGATCATTTGCCGCGTTTCGTATGCACCAGCTGCAACACGGTGCATTACAAGAACCCGCTGCTGGTTTTGGGGTGCGTGCCTGAATGGCAATCCAAAATCTTGCTGTGCCGCCGGGCGATCGAGCCGCGTCGCGGGTTCTGGACCGTTCCGGCCGGATTTATGGAGAACGGCGAAACCATGCAGGAGGCAGCGGCTCGCGAGTGCCACGAAGAAGCCCTGGCTGCGGTCGAGGTCGGCTCCCTGCTGGCGGTGGTCAATGTGACGCGCGCCAACCAGGTTCACGTGATGTTTCGAGCCAAGCTACTCGAGCCGACGTTCGCTCCGGGCCCGGAAAGTTTGGAGGTAGCCTTGTACGATGAGGCGGAAATTCCCTGGTCCGAACTCGCGTTCGCAAGCGGTGAATACGCATTGCGGCAATATTTCGCCGACCGCAGCGCCGGGCGGGAGGACTACCATTTCACCGAGCTAAAAAGCCGGTCGACGATTTAGAGCTGCCACGGCCGTTTTTTAAAGGTGTGGCAGAATAGTAGCAACGATTAACTGCGTAAGAGAAGGCGAGAGTATGGCGTTCGTCGTCACCGAAAGCTGCATCAAGTGTAAATATATGGACTGCGTCGAGGTTTGCCCCGTCGACTGTTTCCACGAAGGTCCGAATTTTCTCGTGATCGATCCCGATGAATGCATCGATTGCACGCTGTGCGAGCCGGAATGTCCGGTGGAAGCGATCTATTCCGAAGAAGAGATACCGACCGGCCAGGAAAACTTCAAACAATTGAACGCCGAACTGGCCAAAAAGTGGCCGGTAATCAGCGAGAAAAAAGCCGCGCCCGCGGACGCCAAGCAATGGGAAGGCGTGCAGGACAAGGTCAAGCTTCTGGAGCGCTGAGATTTAGCGCTTGGCGACCTGGAATTCCTTGAGCTGTTCGACCAACTCGCGCGGCTCCATGTAGCCGGAGATGTAGTCGCCGTTTTCCGTGACTATTGCCGGGGTGCCGCGGACGCCGATACTTTCCCCTAGCTCGTACTCGCGCTTTACCGGCGTCGGGGCGCAGATTTTGTTCATGTCGAGCGCGGCCCCGGCTTTCGCACGCGTCAGAGCTTCGTTGCGATTCGGGGAACACCAGACGACTTCGGCCTTCCTCCAGCTTTCCGTCCCCGGTCCGGTGCGCGGGAAAAACATATAGCGAACGCGAATGCCGAGGCGATTGAGTTCCGCCATTTGACTATGCAGCTTTCTGCAGTACGCGCAGTCGACGTCCGTAAAAACCGTAATCGTATATTTCGGATTGGGCGCAGAGAAGATGAGCATCTCCGATTCCGGTACGGCGTTGATCAATGCGACCCGCGCATGCGTGCGCAGCGCCTCGGTCAGATTGTCGCGGGATTTCATGTCGTACACATTGCCGTCGATGAAATACTTGCCGTCCGCGGTCAAGTAGCTGATTTCGGCTCCCTGCTGGAACTCATAGATGCCGGGAATCGGCGAGGGTTGCAAATCCTCGATTTTAGAGCCCGCCGGTAGCAGCTTTAGCAACGCGGCGCGCGGGTCGGCCGCGGCGGGTTGTTCGGCAGCCGCCGGTTGCGGGGCAGCCGCCGGTTGCGGGGCAGGCGCCGGTTGTGGAGCAGGCGCAGCATGAACGCTGAAATTGGCCGCACAGAGGATTAAGGTAAAAGCAGCGACGTTGCGCAACACGCATCTCCATCGGGATTAATCTGTTTTTTCGACCTCCAAGCCTGCCGGAGGTTCACCCGATTCTAGCAGACTACCCCGCCAGTCCCGCGGATTTTAGCCGCGGGGATGGTGAGTGGAATGCAGGTCTTTCAAGCGCTCGCGAGCGACGTGCGTATAAATTTGAGTCGTCGACAAATCGCTATGGCCTAACAGCATCTGCACCACGCGCAGATCTGCGCCGTGATTCAAAAGATGCGTGGCGAAGGCATGGCGCAAGGTGTGAGGCGAGAGTTCCTTTTCCACCCCCGCCTTCTTGGAATAACGCTTGATGATGTGCCAGAACGCCTGGCGCGTCATGCGGTCGCCGCGACGCGTCGGAAATAGATAATCGGTTTGGCGTTCCAGCAAAATTTCGGCACGTGGACCTTGCATGAATTGCTGCAGCCATTTGACCGCTTCTTCTCCGAGCGGAATCAAGCGTTCGCGATTGCCCTTGCCGATCACGCGCATGACGCCCTGATTCAGGTTTACTTGATTGTGCTTCAAGCTCACGAGTTCCGAGACTCGCAAGCCCGTGGCATACAATACTTCCAGCATGGTGCGATCGCGATGTCCCAAAGGTTCCGAAACGGTGGGGGCTTCCAGCAGGGAATCCACCTCGGCCTCGGACAGCGATTTCGGCAGCGATCGGCCGATTTTCGGCATCGCGATTTGCGCCGTTGGATCCTGCGTGATCAATCCTTCGCGCATCATGAAACGAAAGAATCGCCGGAAGCTCGACAATTGACGGGCGGTCGATCTGGGCCGTGAGCCGCCCTCGACGCGTGCGGCGATGAAACCAAGCAATTCGATGCGCGTGGCCTTGAGCAATGCGCTGTCGCGTTCTTCCAGCCATCGAGCGAGAGCGGTCAGATCGGCACGATACGCAGCCAAAGTATTCGCCGACAAGCCGCGCTCCATCCACACGGCATCGAGGAAGCGTTGTAAGGCGGGATCCGCCGCCTCGCGAACTGCAGGTACCGCTGCGCCCGAGGTGCGTGTATAAACCGTCCGTTTAAGAGCCGTCGCCATAGTTTCCCGCGAATGGTTACGCACAAAATAGTGCTGTCCGCGCTATCGGTCCTCAGTATGCGAGGGGTGCAAAGGTGTCGGCGTGACCAGAATCACACATCGGTTAAGTATTAACATAAGGAGAACCAGATCACAGAAGTGAAGCGTTCGCGCTCGGTCTCGAATTGGCCCTACCTCACGTATTGTGTCGTGTCTTTTACGGTCTTGGGATTGGCGGTTCTCGGCATTAATCTCTTTCTACCAAGCCTGCGCAGGCGCCGCGTCGTGGCCGGTACGGTCGCGCGTGTGTTCTTGCGCGTCTCGGGCATTCCTTTCAAGGTCGAGGGCTTGGACCGGCTGCCTAAAGTGCCTTGTGTCGTCGTCGCCAATCATGCCAGCTACATCGATGCCATTGCGATCGTCTCGGCCTTGCCCCCGGAATTCGCCTTTGTCATTAAAAAGGAAATGGTGCGCGTGCCCCTGGCGGGACTTTTATTGCGGCGTCTGGGTTCGCAGTTCGTCGAACGCTTCGACCGGCATAAGGGAGCGACGGATGCGCGGCGCGTGCTCAAACTGGCAGCCACGGGCCAATCCCTGATGTTCTTTCCCGAAGGCACTTTCGATGAAACCCGCCAAGTCGGAAAATTTCTGAACGGCGCATTTACCACCGCCGCCCGTGCACAAATGCCCGTGGTGGCCGTTGCCATACACGGGACCCGCGAAGTGATGCCGCCCGGCGGCGTATCCATTCACCGGCGGCCCATTCGCGTGGAAATTCTCGCTGCTTTCTCGGCCGAGGAGGCCCGCTTAAGGAGCCGGGAGCTGATCGCCAAAGCAGTGGGCGAGCCCTTGGCGCCTTAGCTGCTTCACAGCGGTTATAATGTCTCGCTAGAAACCCACGGAATGCACCTATGAGTTCTGATCCTGTTGTCATTTTAGCCGCGCGGCGTACGCCGGTCGGCGCTTTTCAAGGCACATTGGCCACTGTGACTGCCCCTCAGCTTGGCGCCGTTGCCATCAGGGCCGCTCTGGCCGATTCCAAGGTCGCGCCATCGGAGGTCGACGAAGTCATCATGGGCTGCGTCCTGTCCGCCGGCATCGGACAAGCGCCGGCGCGCCAGGCAGCCATCGGCGCCGGATTGCCCACGAGCGTTCCAAGCACCACGGTCAACAAAATGTGCGGTTCGGCGATGCGTGCCGTCATGCTGGGCGCCGATCAGATCCTGGCGCGCACCGCTCGAGTCGTCGTGGCGGGCGGGATCGAGTCCATGACCAATGCCCCTTATTTGTTGCCGAAAGCGCGCGCCGGCTATCGCATGGGGAACCAGGAAGTTCTGGATCACATGTTCTTCGACGGCCTGCAAAGCCCTTGGGACGGGCAGCTGATGGGCTGCTTTGCGGATACCACCGCGGAGAAGTACGGATTTACCCGTGAGGCCCAGGATGAGTTCGCCGCCGAATCGGTGCGCCGCGCTTTGGCGGCGGTCAACAATGGCGATTTCAAGGCCGAGGTTGCAGCGGTGACGGCCAAAACCCGCAAGGGCGAGTTGACCGTGGACAAGGATGAAACGCCTTTCACGCTTGATGTGGCTAAAATTCCGACCTTGAAACCGGCGTTCAAAAAAAACGGCACCGTCACGGCCGCGAGTTCCTCCGGCATCTCGGATGGCGCCGCAGCGCTTGTGCTGGCGGGCGAGTCTTTTGCAATATCGAAAGGACTGAAGCCGTTGGCGCGAATTTTGGGCTACACCAGTTTCGCGCGCGAGCCGGAATGGTTCACATTGGCGCCCGTGGGCGCCATGCAGAAACTCCTGACTCAACTGAATTGGCAGGCCGCGGATGTCGATTTATACGAGATCAACGAAGCCTTTGCCGCGGTGCCGATGGCGGCCATGAAAGATTTATCGCTGGAGCACGCTAAGGTGAACGTCAACGGCGGCGCGTGCGCCCTGGGACACCCGATAGGAGCGACCGGCGCACGTATTTTGACCACGCTGCTGTACGCGCTGAAGAAGCGCGGCAAAAAGCGCGGCATCGCCAGCCTTTGCATTGGCGGCGGTGAGGCGACGGCGATCGCCATAGAACTCGTGTGAGCGACGCAGCGCCTGTCACGGTCGGGATTTCCGGCGGCGTCGCGCACCTCACGCTCAATCGCCCCGATAAACGCAACGCGTTGGATCGCGCCACCATTGCCGCGTTGGGCGCAGCCCTCGATCGGTGCAGAGAAGATTCGACGGTGCGCATGCTGCAACTCTCGGGTGCGGGTAATATCTTTTGCGCCGGGGCCGACCTGACGGAAATGCAGGCGCAAGCTCATGCGTCCGAAGTAGAGAATTTGGCGCATGCCGAAAAGTTGGCCCACCTCTTGGGAGCCTTGGATGCATTTCCGAAACCCACTCTCGCCCGAATCAATGGTGATGGCTACGGCGGCGCGCTCGGCCTGATCGCCGCCTGCGATATCGGGATAGTCGTCGAGGGAGCAAAATTTGCGTTCACCGAAGTGCGCCTCGGCATCATTCCTGCCGTGGTTTCTCCGTTTATCTTGAGCAAAATGAGCGAGAGCGCCGCGCTGCGTTACTTCCTCACTGCGGAACCCTTGAGCGCGGCGACACTCAAGGCAGTCGGCTTGGCGCATGAGGTGGTGGAGGCTGATTCACTCGATGCCGCATGCGATCGCATTTCGAGCTGCATTTTGAAAGGAGCACCGGAGGCGCTGCGTGAAGCCAAGGCGCTGATACGCGATGTAGCCCATGGCGGGGCAAAGCTGCGCGCACTAACTTCCCTGCAAATGGCCGCACGTCTGGCCAGCTTAAGGGTGAAAGCGGAAGCGCAGGAAGGATTCAAGGCCTTCTTTGAGAAGCGCAAGGCGAATTGGCGCGCCGATTGACGGCTGGCGCCCACGAATAAAATGGGGCGGGCGTCCTTGCCCAAGCCATGCCCAAATCCCTTGGCCATCCTGGCAGCCGGCGTCCTTGGCCTGTCAACATGGTAGTCCCCATTCACTAAGGCGACAGTCGCGGGAAAATCTCGTCATTCGCTGTCCGCCTGGCGGACGCATGCCCCGCTCCCGGTCGTTTGTGATCTACTAAGCCGCTCATTTCACTACTTTTATATGGATTTTAGGTGTCAGTTTCATGATCGACAGCCAGCGTGATGTCATGGAGTATGAGGTTGCCATCGTGGGGGCTGGCCCGGCCGGCCTCGCCTGTGCGATCCGTCTCAAGCAGCTCAATCCGGCCTTGAGCGTCTGCGTGCTGGAAAAGGCGGCCACCTTGGGAGCCCACTCGCTGTCGGGGGCGGTCATGGAGCCCGGCCCACTGGATGAATTGTTGCCGTCATGGCGCGAGCACCCCCCTGAGACCTGCGTGCCGGCGGGCCGCGATGAATTTGCCATTCTGACGCGGCACAAGCGGATCAAATTTCCCATCGTGCCGCCGCAGCTGAAGAATCATGGCAACTTCATCATCTCTTTGGGCCAATTGGTGCCCATTCTCGGCCAAGAGGCAGAGAAACTTGGGGTGGATGTGTTTCCGGGCTTTGCGGCAGCCGAAGCGTTGTTCGACCAGTCCGGCGCCGTAAAAGGCGTGCGCATCGGGGATATGGGAGTGCAGAAAAACGGCGAGCCCGGGCCGAATTTCGCTCTAGGACCGGAAATCCACGCCAAGATAACCATGTTTTGCGAAGGCTGCCGGGGCAGCGCCTCAAAGCAGCTCATCGCGCGCTACAAGCTCGACGAGGGTAAGTCGCCGCAAACCTACGGTTTGGGATTCAAGGAATTGTGGCAATTGCCGCCGGGGCGCGTGCAACCAGGCCTCATCCAGCACACTTTTGGCTGGCCGCTGGACAGCGCCACGTACGGCGGCAGTTTCATCTATCACCTCAACAACGACCGGGTCTACGTCGGATTTGTGGTGGGACTGGATTACGAGGACCCACGTTTAAAGCCGTTCGAAGCTTTTCAGCAGTGGAAAAATCACCCCGACATCAAGCCTTTGCTGCAAGGCGGGGAAATCATCTCAGGCGGCGCGCGCACCATCATCGAAGGCGGCTATCAATCCATGCCGAAGCTCGAAATGCCCGGTGCACTGCTCGTCGGGGATGCCGGCGGCACGCTCAACATGCCGAAAATCAAAGGTATTCACCAGGCGATCCGTTCCGGCATGACGGCGGCCGCGCACTATGTGGAAAAAGGCACGAGTGCTGGGTTCGATCAACGCTGGCGGGAATCACTCGGCGGTCGCGAACTCTACAGAGTACGAAACTTCCGCCCTGGATTCCGTCGCGGCCTTTGGTTCGGTCTGGCCAATGCGGTGCTCGAAACGCTCACGCTGGGCAAGCTGCCGTGGACGCTCGCGAACCATGCCGATGACACGGCGCTTAAACACTTGGATGAGTACGCTTCGCCCGAGCGAGACTGGGGCGCACGGGATCTGCCGCCGCGCGACCGCGTTGCATTCGTCTTTTTTGCGGCCACGACTCATGATGAGAATCAGCCGGTGCACCTGCATGTGGCGGACACGGCGATTTGCGCGACCCGTTGCATCAGCGATTTCGGCAACCCTTGCACCAATTTTTGTCCGGCAAATGTTTACGAAATGATCTCGGACGGCAAGGGGGGCCAAAAGCTGCAGATCAATGCTTCCAACTGCGTGCACTGCAAGGCGTGCGACATCAAGGAGCCGTATCCGGGGCAGATTACTTGGGTGACGCCGGAAGGCGGTTCCGGCCCGAACTACCAAAGCCTCTAACAGCATTCGATTGGCTAGAGAACGGCAGTCGATTGCGTCGCTCTTGACCAAGGAGGCGGCCGCTCATCGGCTTGAATTCGATGCCTCCCAGCAGCAGGCGGCATTGCGGCTTGACGAGTTGAGCATCCGTCTGCTGGAGCAATCGCAATCCATCGGCCACAAGCTGCGCCTGCAGCTGCGCCGTCTGTCCGCACCGCAACCGGTGACCCCGCTGCGCGGCTTGTACTTGTGGGGTGGCGTGGGCCGCGGCAAAACCATGCTGATGGACCTGTTCTACGACTCGCTGCCGGCGAACTTGGCAGAGCGCACGCACTTTTATCGCTTCATGCGCGCGGTGCATGCGCAGCTGCGAGAGCTCAATCAGCGCGCCCGCCCGCTCGACACCGTGGCCGAGCGGCTGGCCGCGCGCGTGCGCGTGTTGTGCCTGGATGAATTTTTCGTGTCGGACATTGCCGATGCCATGATCCTCGCGGGCCTTTTCGAAGGCTTGTTCCGCCGCGGCGTAACCTTGGTGGCCACTTCCAACATTGCGCCGCGGGACTTATATCGAGATGGATTGCAACGGCAGCGGTTTCTGCCGACCATCGATTTGCTTCAGCGGCATGTGGAGATCGTGCAGCTGGATGGAGATGTCGACTACCGATTGCGGCAATTGCAGCGGGCACCCACATACTTGGACTCGACCCACCCTGAGACCGCGGACCAGTTGAAGCAGCGATTCGCGGCCCTTGCCGGAGCATCGGCCTCAGGCCTGGCGACATTGTTGATTGAAGATCGCCCCATCAAAGCTCAGGCAACCGGCGCGAGTCTGGTTTGGTTCGAATTCGACGACATCTGTGAAGGTCCCCGCAGCCAGAATGACTACATCGAGCTGGCGCGCGTCTATCACACCGTATTCATTTCGAACATACCGCAGTTCTTTAGCACGAACGAAAACGCCGCGCGCCGCTTCATCATGCTCATCGATGAGCTCTACGATCGCAATGTGAACGTCGTCGTCTCGGCGGCGGCGGCGCCTGGATCTCTCTACCAGGGTGAACGGCTCCGATTGGAATTTTTGCGTGCAGCGAGCCGGCTCGTCGAAATGCAGACGCAGCAGTATCTCGCAGGTTATCACCGTCCCTGAAAGCGTTCGGGCCTGGCATAATTCGCGCCTGACGCGCTTAGGACCAGCTATGTACCAAGTTTCTTCCGAACAACACCGCAAAATCATCTCGGCGATTGTACGAAGTCCGACTCATCCGCCTAAATCATTGCGCGGGATTGATTGGCGGCGCTTTCTGCAGGCTTATTTTGCCAATGCGGATTCCAAAGACCTCGCCGACCACGACCCGAAGGATCTCTCCGCAGCCGCGCTGTCGCACCTCATGTTTGCCATGAAGAGGGGTAGGACGGCTTTGGTGAGGGTCTACAACCCCACCTTCGGCGAACACGGCTTCCTCTCACCGCATACCATCATCGATGTAGTCAACGATGACATGCCATTCCTCGTCGACTCGATCAGTCTCGCACTGACTGAACGCGCTCTTACGCTGCATTTCTTGGCGCATCCGATATTTGCCGTGACGCGCGACCGCGATGGCACCTTGAAGGCAATTCAGAAGCGCGGCGGGGCGAAGGATGAGAACCAGCGCCTGGAATCCTTTCAGCATGTGGAAGTAGACCGCATAGTGGATCCCGCTGCGCTGAAATCGTTGGCGGCGCAGATCGAGCGCAGCATGCGAGACGTGCGTGTGGCGTGCGCGGATTGGACGCGCATGCAAAGTGCCGCCCGCCGAGCCGCGCAGGATCTGCGTTCCATGTCCGCACGCTTTGAGGCGGCCGAACTCGGCGAGACCTGCGCACTGCTCGAGTGGATGGAAAATCGGCATTTCACGTTTTTGGGCTATCGCGAGTATCGCTTGCGGGGCCGCAAGGGCCGAGAAATGCTCCATCCGATCAAGGCGAGCGGACTCGGCATCCTGCGCCCCGGCCACAGGAAGACGGACAGCACCAATCGGGTCCTGCCGAGCGACATTCGGCGGCAAAGCCGCTCGAGAAGTTTGAGCCTGGTCACCAAGGCAAACTCGCTTTCGACCGTGCACAGGCCCGGTTATCTCGACTACGTCGGCATCAAGCAGTTCGATGCCAAGGGACGGTTGCTCGGAGAGCGGCGATTCTTAGGCCTTTGGACCTCCGCCGCATACAACAGCAATCCGCGGGAAATACCGTTGTTGCGCCAGAAGGTTGCGCAGGTCGCGGAACACTTTGCTCTGGCACCCGACAGCCATGACGGCAAAGCGCTGCAGCACATTCTGGAGTCATTTCCGCGCGATGAGCTCTTCCAGGCCAGCGTCGCGGAGCTCAATCGCATCGTCACCGGCATATTCGGCCTGCAGGAAAGGCCTCGGGTTCGCGTGCTGCTTCGGCGCGATCCGTTTCATCGTTTCTACTCCTGCTTGGTATTCGTGCCGCGGGAGAAATACAATACGCAAGTACGCCAGCGCATCGAGCTGGTCATACGCGATGCATTTTCTGCATTCAGCATGGAATCCCAGGTGCAGATCGCGGAATCGAATCTGGCACGCATTCATATCGTGGCTCGAACCGCCCCCAGCGAGACCCCGGCGGTGGATGCGGACAGCTTGGAACGGCGCGTCGCAGCTGCGGTGCGCTCTTGGCTGGATTCGTTCAAGAGTTCGTTGCTCGCGCGCTTCGACGAAGCGCATGCGCTGCATCTCTTCGACAAATACGCGCCGGCATTCCCGGCTGCCTACACAGAGGATTTTTCCGCGGACAACGCCGCCCTCGATGTGTCCTTCCTCGAAGCCATGGAAAAAGAACCCGGCAGGCTGCACTTGGATATCTACAGGCCCGACCCTAAGCGCAAGGAGAAATTTTTCCTGAAGATCTTCCGCGGCCAGGATGCCATCCCGATTTCCGATTTGTTGCCCATGCTGGAGAACATGGGGCTCAAGGTAATCGCGGAGCGGCCTTACGAGCTGGACGTATCCGGGCAACGGCGCTGGATCCAAGATCTGGAACTGGTGATGCAGGCCTCGCCTGCGATTGCGCTCGATGCGCTGGACCGGGAAATCAAGAACGCGATCACCGCGGTGTGGACCGGGCGCATGGATAGCGACGGTTTCAATCAATTGACGCTGTCCGCCGGAATTCCTTGGCGCATGGTTACGGTGTTGCGCGCGTATTGCCGTTACCTGCTGCAAACCGGCCTGCCTTTCAGCCAGGTCTACATCGCGCAGGTGCTGGCAAACAACGCGTCCATCTCCAAGCTACTCTCGGACCTATTCGTCAGTCGATTCGACCCGCAGCTCTCTGCGCCAGCGCGTTCGAAATCCCTTGCCCGCTTAGGTAGGGATATTCTGTCCGCGCTCGAAGAAGTGACGCGTTCCGATGAGGATCGGATCTTGCGCGCTCTGTGGAATGCACTGTCCGCGACCGTGCGCACCAACGCCTTTCAGCCCGATGCAGCCGGTCAGCTCAAGGAATATCTCTCCTTCAAGCTCGAAAGTCAGCAACTGCGCGAACTGCCGCTGCCAAAACCGCTTTTCGAAGTCTTCATATTCTCGCCGCGCATGGAAGGCGTGCACTTGCGCATGGGATACGTGGCGCGCGGCGGCATCCGCTGGTCGGACAGGCGCGAAGATTTCCGCACTGAAATCTTGGGTCTGATGAAAGCGCAGCATGTCAAGAACACGGTCATCGTGCCGGTGGGCGCAAAGGGCGGCTTCGTCGTCCGGCGCATGCCCGTCGACCGCGAAGCACAGCAGGCCGAGGTGATCGCCTGCTATCAGACGCTGATTCGCGGACTATTGGACATCACCGACAACATCGTCGATGAGAAGATCGTCGCGCCCCGTATGGTGGTTCGCCACGACAAAGACGATGCTTATCTGGTGGTCGCCGCGGACAAGGGAACGGCGACTTTTTCGGATATCGCCAATGCCATTTCGCTGGAATATGGCTTTTGGCTCGGCGACGCGTTCGCGAGCGGCGGTTCGGTCGGATACGACCACAAGAAAATGGCGATCACAGCGCGCGGTGCGTGGGAATGCGTTAAGCGCCACTTCCGGGAAATCGGTGTGGACATCCAAACCCAGAGCTTCACCGTCTGCGGCATCGGCGACATGGCCGGCGACGTGTTCGGTAACGGCATGTTGCAGTCGCAGCACATTCGCCTGGTCGCAGCCTTCAATCATCAGCACATTTTCATCGATCCGCAGCCGGACCCGGTGCGCTCGTTTGCTGAGCGCGAGCGGCTTTTCACGCTGCCGCGTTCCTCCTGGGAGGATTATTCTCGCGCCGCCGTCTCCAAGGGCGGCGGCGTATTCTCAAGGTCGGCGAAAAGCCTGTCGCTTTCGCGCGAGGCTCAAGGCTTGTTGGAGCTCCCGGCGCAAGTCACGCCGAACGAAGTGATCAAGGCGATCTTGAAGGCACACGTGGACCTTTTGTGGAACGGCGGGATAGGCACCTACGTCAAGGCGAGCAGCGAAAGCCACAGCGACGTCGGAGACCGCAGCAACGACGCGGTGCGGATCGATGCGCGCAGCTTGAATTGCAAGGTGATTGGCGAGGGCGGCAACTTGGGGCTCTCGCAACTCGGGCGCATCGAGTACGCGAGGCGCGGCGGCCGGCTCAATACCGACTTCATCGATAATTCGGCCGGCGTGAACTGCTCCGACGTCGAAGTGAATTTGAAGATTCTCTTGAACGGCGCGGTACGTGCCAAGGAAATCACCCAAGCGGCGCGCAATCGCCTGCTCTTCAGCATGACCGATGAGGTGGCGGGCCTCGTGCTGCGCAACAACTACCTCCAAAGCCAGGGCATCAGTACCAGCGAGTTCCAGGCGAAACAGCGTTTGAGCGAAAGTGCTTACGTCATCCGCGCACTGGAGCGATCCGGCGATCTGAACCGCAGCTTGGAATTCCTGCCGAGCGATGAAGACTTGGCAGAGCGCCGCCAGGCCGGCGAAGGACTCACGCGCCCGGAACTTGCCATTATTTTGAGTTACGGAAAAATCTGGTTATATCGGGCTCTCATCCATTCCGATGTCCCGGAGGACCCTTATCTGTCCGCCGAGCTGAACCGCTATTTCCCGCAGCCGGTGCAAAAGCGGTTCGCAAAACGCATAAAGCGCCATCGCCTGAGGCGGGAGATTATCGCAACCGCGATCACGAATAGCTTGATCAACCGCATGGGGCCGGTTTTTCCGGTGCGTGCACAGGACGATACGGGCGCGGACCCGGCTGCCATTGCGCGCGCCTACAGCATTGCGCGCGAAGTATTTGCGGTGCGCAATATCTGGGCGCAAATCGAGGCGCTCGACAATCGTATCCCCGCCGCGGTTCAATACACGGCGATGTTTCAGACCACACGCTTGTTGCGCCATATGAGCTATTGGCTGCTGGAAAACCGGCGCAACGATTTAAGTATCGAGCGCGCGGTCTCCCGCTACGCTGCCAAGGTCACGGAACTGTTCCACGAATTGTCGGGCGTGCTCGGCGTCACGCAAAAGGCGCGGATGAGTGCGTTGCGCTCTCAGCTTGTCGAGCAGCACGTGCCCGAGCCGCTGGCCGCGCGCATCGCATCCCTCGAGGAATTGCACAGCGCTTTGGACTTGGTCGAAGTGGCCATGGCCGCGCGCCTGCGGATAGGCTACGCGGCGAAGGCGTATTTCGATCTTGGCGAGCGTATCGGCCTTACTTGGATCAAGGAACAAATCGAAGCACTGGCCGCCGACGGCCAGTGGCAGGCGGTCGCGCGCCATACATTGCGCGACAACTTGTATGCGCTGCAAGCGAAGCTCACCCTGGCGGTATTGCGATGCAAGGGCAGAAACCCGCAAGCGCGTGTCGAACAGTGGCTCTCGCGTCATTCGGCGCCAGTCGATGCGCTGAAGCGCGTGGTAGTGGATTTACGTACCGGCTCGCCGCCGGATTTCGCGACCATTTCTGTGGCGCTGCAAGCGGTCAGACGCCTTGCACAGGATTGAGCGCGTGGCGCGGTCCATCGAATACGGTGCGGACTACCTGCAGCAGCGCATCGATCGAGAAATCATGCTGGCAAAGCCCATGGGAGTGATTGTCGAGTCCGCGGATGAAACGGCCGTGATCCTGCGAGCCCCGCTCGCGCCCAATGCGAATCATAAAGGAACCGCATTCGGCGGCAGCCTGTATGCGCTGGCGGTGCTGACCGGATGGGCGTGGATCACGCGTTTCCTTGCGACTCGAGCGCTCGATGCCGATGCGGTCATTCAAGAATCAAACATGCGGTTTTTGGTTCCCGTTCACGGCGAGATGCGCGCTTGCGTTCAAATTCCCGCCGCCGGCGACATCGATAAATTCAGCAAAATGCTGGTGCGCGCGGACCGCGGGCGAATTCGCTTGAGCGTGAACATGCATCAGGGCTCGACACTGGCTACGGTTTTCGACGGCTTGTTCGCGGCGGCCATGCGCCGTTAGGAGAAAAAGATGACTGGGAAATTGCTCTTGGTGCGCCACGGCCAAAGTACTTGGAACGTCGAGAACCTATTTACGGGTTGGCACGACGTCGACTTGAGCGATCTAGGAAGCGCCGAGGCTGCTCAGGCGGGACGCGAACTGCTCGCGGCCAATCTGAAGCCGGATATTGCCTTCACGTCGGTGTTGAAAAGGGCCATCCGCACGCTCTGGATCATGCTCGACACCACCGATCGCATGTGGACCCCGATCGAAGGAAGCTGGCGCCTGAACGAGCGCCACTATGGCGCTTTGCAAGGGCTCAACAAAGCGCAAACGGTCGAGAAGCACGGGGAAGCGCAGGTAAAATTGTGGCGACGCAGCTACGATGTGCCGCCGCCGCCATTGGGTGCGGACGACCCGCGTCATCCGCGTTTCGACCCCCGCTACGCGAACGTAGATCCGACATATTTGCCGGCGGCCGAATCGCTGAAAGACACTCTGTCCCGAGTGCTTCCCTTTTGGGAATCCCGAATAGTCCCGGAACTTCGCGCCGGAAAAGACGTGCTCATCGTGGCACACGGCAATTCACTGCGCGCCTTGGTAAAGATGCTCGACATGATGTCCGAGTCCGACATCGTCGAATTCAATATCCCGACCGGAATCCCGATGTTGTACGAACTCGACCAGCAATTGCAGCCGATCTCTCGGCGATTTCTCGGCGATCCCAATGCCGTGTCGGCGGCGCAGGATGCGGTACGTCGGCAAACGGAGAAAAAATAGCGCTGCGCGCCCAAACGTCTTACGAATCCGCAGCGACGGTAACTTTGATCCCCGATAGCGCTTCGGTGAAATCAACCTGGCAGGATAGCCTGGAGGTGGCTGGCCGAAAATCCGGCAGCTCATTCAGCAGTTCGAGTTCGTCGCTTTGCCGTTTCGGCAGCAGAGGGATCCATTTTTCATCGACATAAACGTGGCACGTGGCGCAGGAGCAAAGGCCTCCGCAAATCGCCGCGACGCCGTAGTCGAGCTCGCGCAGAATTTCCATGAGCTTCAAACCGGTCTTGGCTTCGATCTCGTGCTCTTTGCCGTCACGATCCACCACAGTCATTCGCGCCATCAATCCTCCGCCTCGCCATGAAATCCCATCAGGCCGCGTAGTGTGCCGGAAGGTGCAGGCGCGCGTCGAGTTTCGTCGCACGCTGGGAAACGCCATCCGAGGCATCGCGGCGCAGGCTTAGGTAAAGTTCACCCCAAAGCAGGCAGACATAGTCGTAAAGCCACATGAGAAGCCTGAAGCGCACCCATTGGTTCGAGCGGGGCAGCGCTCCTAAGTACTGCCCCAGCAATTCCCGCTGCATCTCCGTCTCCAAATCATTGTTGGCGCACCAACCCGCCAGATCCCAGAGCGGATCCGACACATGCGCGTACTCCCAGTCGAGCAAGATCAGGCCCTCATCGCACCGAAGCACATTCATGGCGTGCAAATCGCTGTGGCATACCACGCCCGCGGCCCGCGGCAGCTGTTCAAGCTCGTGCAGATGCAAGCCGGCTGCCTCTGCCAGGGACGGATCGAGCCGACGTGGTGTTTCCCGCATCAGTGCCGCGCCATAGCTCTCGATCCACCATCTCGGGCCAACGGGATTGGACGGCGCGGGAATAGGCAACGCATGAACCCGGCGCAGCATTTGGGCCATGTTGCGCACATTCTCCGGCAGCGCCGCCTCCGGCGTCGACCAGACCCTACCCTTGACCCAGCGCGAGATGATCACGCGCTCGGCATCGTGATACACCAACGGAGGGGCGAGCGATGATTCCGTGGCACGCTCGAGCAACCTTACCTCCCAGGCAAAACTCAAGCCGAATTGCCCCCGGTTTGGCGCCGCAGCCTTGAGGGTATAAGCGAGGCCTCCGCGCCGGACCCGGTAAGTCTCGCTAAAAAGACCTTGCGTCAAGGGCTCAACCTCGACACCGCCTTTTCCGGGCAGGACCGCGCGGCACAGCTCCTCGACGTCAACCAGCTGCATAAGCGATAGAGGGCAAACTGCGCCGCCATTCGCGCATACCGATCACAATCAAAACGAGATAGATACTAAACAGCAGCATCGTCATGTAGAGATGGCGCGTGAAATATACACACAGGCTGAACGAGTCGATGATCAGCCACCAATACCAGTTTTCATACACCTTGCGGGCCACCAGAAAGGTCGCGAAGACACTGGACCAGGTGATGATCGAATCCAGGAAGGGCAAGGCAGCCGGCGTGAAACGCCTCAGGAAAAGGGAGCTGACCGCCGATAATGCGAGAATCGCGAGAATGCCCCGGATGTGACGCGGCAGCGGCCATCGGCTCACGGCCAGCGCGGCGCCTGCTTTGCCATGTTGCCACTGCCAGAAGCCATAGACTGCCATCGCGGCATAGAAGGCGTTCAGCGCCGACTCCATGTACAGGTGCGCCGCAAAAAGCACCCACACGTACAAGCACGAGCTCACGAAGGCGGCAACCCAGCAGCCGATGCGCTGACGGATCGCGAGAATCAAGTACACCACCGCCAGCACGGCCGCGGTGAGTTCGACCCCGCTCGTATCGTGCCAGGCACCTACGAGCCGGACCGCAAACTCGCGGATCACGCCTTGCCTGGATCCGGCGGAGCCAATCCCGGAAGCACTTTCATGACGAACACCAATTGCGGTGCATGAGCAGCAGAACGTTCCATCTCCGCGGCCAAGGTGCGCATGACCTGGTCGAGCGGCCCCCAGATCTGGGTGGCCAGGGCATTGGTCTTGACAATGAGTCCCGCATGACCGTTGAGCCGATCGATGAAGTCCTGAATCGGTGGACGATAGTCGCCCGTCAATGGGTACATGCTGATTTCGACTGCGGCGCGCATACGATTACCTGCTCCCTACGCCGGTACTAACCGGGTCAGGTTCAACGGGTTCGCGAAAATCATCGAGGATTCGATGCCCGCGTCTCAGGCCCTTAAGGCCACCCCAAGGTTTATTCAAGTGTAGCCTGCCGGCCCGATGCGTGCAAAACTCCGCCATCGCCTCGGGAGATTTGCTTTGCGCATTTTTCAAGTGGACGCCTTTACCGCAACGCGCTTTACGGGCAATCCTGCCCTCGTCATCCTCGATGCCGACGGGCAGAACGAGGCGACCATGTCCGCGGTCGCGCGCGAGTTCTCGCACGCCGAAACGGCTTTCGTATTCGCCGCCGACGCGCCGGACCACGACGTGCGGCTGCGCTTTTTCAACGCACGCAAGGAAGCGCCTTTCGTGGGCCACGCGACGGTGGCAGCGCATGCCGTGCTTTTCGCACTGGGACGGCGCACCGCCGGCATAAGCCGGCAACACAGCGGTACCGGAATCATCGAAGTCAGCGCCCTGATCGAACAGCGTGCGGCGGGGCCCGAGACCCTCATCGAGTTCCGCCAGGCGGTCGCGCAGCTGGATGCGCCCCTGCCTTTCAAGACGACGCTTCGGGTTGCCGAGGCGCTGAAGCTGCCTGCCACGCAACTGCATGACGTCATGCCGGCCAGAATCGCGCGCAAAGGCAGCAGCCGCCTTCTTGTGCCGATCTCGGATCACCGGCATTTGGAAAGCGTTGCACCGAATTTCGAAACCCTGATATCTCTCGGCAGCGAACTCGGCGCCGAAGGCTTTTTCCTGTTTGCCGTCAATCGCGATTCCGATGAGATCTGGACGGAATCGCGCATGTTCTGCCCTGCCTTGGGGATTCCGGAGGACCCGGTCAGCGGCAACGCACACGCCATGCTGGCCGCGTATCTGTGGGACCTAGATCAGTTCGGTAAGAAATCCACCACGTTCATCGGACGGCAGGGTTATCAGATGAAGCGGCCGGGACAAGTCAGGGTGCGCCTCGAGATCGGCAAGGGCGAGCTGATCGCGGCGCATATCGCCGGAACCGCGGTCATCGTGAGCGAAGGCACCTTGGCGCTCTGATGTGCGGCTGGCGCCGAGAGATCCAGCTTGAGCGTGGTTGCAAGCGTCTCAACCCTGGATTTGACCTCCTGCGCTGTCCTCACCGCTTCGTCCATGCTGCCGCTGGCGAAAGCCGCTTGCGCCTTCGACCAGAGCGAGGCCGTATCGTCCGCGCCCGATTTGGCCGCATCCAGATCGATGCCCACGGCAAGTTTCTGGCTGGTTTTTTTTCTCAAAAAATTGATTCGATTTTGCACCGCGGTCAAGTTTTCGGGCACGGTGCCCGCCAGCACCGTCCATTGATCGTTCAACCCCTTTAGGATTTCATCCTTTTTCGAGGCAGCGGCGGTGGCCAGCATCTGTGCCGCGGCGAGCACGGCGGGACCGCCATTCGCGACGGCAGGATAGTCTTGCTTGTCGAACGCGGCCTTCAGTTCGGCGGCCTGTCTTTGTACCTCAATAAGTTGATCGGGAATGTATTTCGCCGCCTCCCCCGATGCGGCCGTAACGGTGGTATCGATATCGGCGAGCATCTTGCGTGCGGGTTCCTTCTGGCCGGCGCACGCCGTTATCATCACGGCCGCTATGGACAGAACTGCAAAGCGACGTGCGCGCGCCATGGACTTCATGGAAACTCCATTTAAAAAAATTGCCGGCCCCGGATTCTAGCCCAATTCCCGGCGAGCGCGGTCCAGCCACTCGGCTTGCGCCTTTCGGTAATGGGCAGGCCCCAGCCTGGCGCTGTCGAGCAAATCCTTCAGTACCCGTTGGGCCTCTTGTAATTTGCCGCGCCGCTTGAGCAATACCCCATAGCGCAGGCGCGCCTCGGCGCCGGGATATCCGGGAGCGAGCGCGGCGTATTCGCGCTCGGCCTCATCCAATGCGTCCTGTGCGTCGAGCGTGCGGGCATACAGCAGCTTGGCATCGGCTGACTTGAAGTCCGGGTTGTGTTGCGCCAGCAGTTCGAGCGTCGTGCGTGCCGCCGCGTAGTCACCCTTGCCGAAGAGCGCGCGTGCCAATCCGAGGAGCAATGTCGGGTCGTACTCGAAGATGCCTTTGAGGCCGCCGCTATACACATCGATGGCTTCGTCGAATTGATTGCGTTCGTAGAGTTCCTCGCCGAGCCGGCGGCGGGCATCGACGTTTCCCGATATCTCCACTTCCGCGCTGGCGCGGCGCAAGTCTCGGTTCGGATCGATCATGCGCCCAAGGCCCGCCCTAGCGCGGCGCGCCGTCCTGCCGCCGAAAAGTTCCGGGAGAATCTCCGCCACGACATAGGCGAGCGCGCCTATCCCGGGCAACAGAAAGATGGCAAAGATCCAAAGCTGGTTCCGGCCGGTCTTGATCACGTGCACGATGAGCGCCACTTGGATAAGCAGCAACAGAATAGAGACTGGAAACAACGGCAACTAACTCCGGACGCGCCCATCAGGCTTGGGTTGCCTATTGTAGCGAGAAACCGCTTTCCGGTTAGCGTTGCGCCACGCGAATGCGCCGTTGCACGTCGCGGCACGCCGACCAGCCGATGTTCGACAGCGAATACCCCAAAATGCGCTGCGAACGAGGGTCCACGGTCACTTCCATTTCGCAGCCCTGAAATCCCGAGGGCGTCCCTTCTTTGGGCTTTTGCGGAAGAAACCACACATACACCATCTTGGTGGCAGTCTTGTCGATCTTGCGCGGCTCGCCGAAGGCTTCTTGCAGCACGCTCACGGGCTTGCCGACATTGTCTGCGGCGATGCGCGGCACCGGCCGAACCGCATATCCGGATCCGCTGCAACCAGCCAAAACTGCGGCGGTCACAATCCAGAGCGCAATGCTGAGACGCAACATAATTCGACTTCCAAACCTTCAAGGACTTGCAGTCTCGCCCGCCGCACCAAAGCTTGGCCGTCACTCACGTCGCAAAATGGATGTGCGCCTGCCGCTTATGTAAATGCAGTCCGTGAGTGATGCCGCGCGGCAGGTCCTCCTGGTGGTGTACGGCCGCAATCACGGTGATTCCACGCTTCATCAAGTGTTCCAACAATCGCTTCATCAAGGCTCGCTGCAAGGGATCAAGCCCGGTCAGCGGTTCGTCCAGCAACAAGATTTGCGCATCCGCCGCCATGGCGCGTGCGATCAGGGCCCTGCGCAGCTGTCCATACGACAATTCGCGCGGGCGGCGTTGCGCTAGACTCACCAACTTGAAAAACCTAAGCCAGTGCCGCGCCGCCTTCAAGTCGCCCGGCGTGGGTGCGTTCACCAGTCCTATGCTCGAGTGGCGCCCGCTTGCGACCAGTTCCAGGATGCTGACGCCCAGCGCATAAGTGCTTTGCAGTTCCGGAGACACGTAGCCGACCCGCTGCTTCCACTGCATGATTGGAGTTCCCGCAGGAAAGCCCGCTCGTTCGATGCACCCACCCAGCGCCGGCGACAAATCGCCGTAAAGCAATTTAAGGAAGCTGGACTTGCCCGCGCCGTTCGCACCGGATACCGCCCAATGCTCACCGCGCCGCAGCTGCCAATTCACATCGCGCAGCACCTCTTGGTATTCGACGTATAGATCCACATGCGATAAGCGCAGCAAACACTCGCCGAATTTCTTCGCAGTCTTGGGCGTTGGCAGCCCGGAATTTAAATCCGGCTGCCGACGTTCCTCCGCGCGCGATTTGAGTTGCTCGGCGTCATCGCGCTGCAACCGTTTCAGGCTGCTTATCCGGCCTGCGGAGAGCTTGAGCAACGAGCGCGTTCCGGCCGGTAAGTCCATGGCGCGATGCGCGGTCGCCACCCAAGCCTGGCCTCGCCGACGAACTGACTCGAGCACGGCATCGATGCGCCGCCGGTAGCCGGCATCCAAACCGTTGTAGAGCTCATCCAGCAGCAGCCAGTCCGGGTCTCGTACCAGCGCGCGCGCCAGCAGCACCAGTCGCTTCTCTCCATAGGACAATGTTAAAAACTTGCGCGAAGCCAGGGCATCGAGTCCGCATGCCCGCAATTGCGACCCGACGCGTCTGGCCTGCGGCGCCGTGATCGGGGTAAGCAGCAGATCGCTGCCTTGAATGCCCGTTGCCACCACATCCCGAACACTTAAGTTCCAACCGTAGCGTTCATACTTGTCTTGTCGCTCGCCTCCGACGTAGGCGATGCGCTGCTTGGCATCAAGCAAGTCCATCGAGCGGCGTCCCAGTCTGAACGTTCGCCCGTCCTTACCGCCGGGCGCCGAGGGCCTCGTTGGCGTGGGCCAGACATCGCCGCTGATCAGTTTCAGCAACTGAGTCTTGCCGGCACCATTCTCCCCGAGCAGTGCCCAGCGTCCACCCGGCCGCAGGTGCCAAGTGATATCGCGCAATATCCATTTGTCGCCGCGCCGCACGCTGACCGCGCGCAGCGATACCGCAAGCCGAGCTGTCATGCCTTGACACGCCAAACTCCGTCCAGCTCACTGACGCGAACCTCGCGCAGCAACTTGATCAAATGGGCCTCCAGCGTCAAGCGCGCCCATTGATGCCGGTCGGCAGAGACATCGTCATAGACCACGGGAGTCAGCGTGTTCAGATCGGCCTGGCCGAGGCTGGCCAAACTGCGCAACACCTTGTCCTCGCGCGCGAGGCGGTGCGCGCGCAGCGCCTGAAGAGCTTCTTTTCCCCGATCCATCAGGTCGCCGTGGCCCGGAGCAATTTTCTCAAAGTCGTAAGCAAATAATTTATCGATGGAGTGAAGGTAATCCGCCATGTTGCCATCGGGGGGCAATATCACGGGCGACACCCCTTGCAGGACGTGATCGCCGGTGATCAGCAGGCGCTCTCGCGCCAGGAAGTAGCATACGCAGTTGGATGCGTGGCCTGGCGTGTGAATCGCCACCAGTCGGCTTTCGCCCAATATCAAGCTTTCCGCGTCGGCCGGCTGGTGGTGCGGTATGAACGAATCGTCCTGACGCCCGTCCCCAGGCGGCGGCAATCCGATGATTTGCGCCCCGGTGCGGCGCGCGAGCGTCGCCGCCAGCGGCGAGTGATCACGATGCGTATGAGTCGCCACTATCCAACGAATGGGCCCGCCGGCGGCGCTGAGAATGGATTCTAAATGGCCCGCATCGTCTGGCCCAGGATCCACCACGGCGATCTCTTTATCGCCGAGCAGGTAGGTGTTGGTTCCGGGACCGGTCATGAGCCCGGCATTTCCAGCCACGATGCGGCGGACACCTTGAGCGAGGAAGGTGGTTTTGCCGGGAGCGAGTTGGGGTCTGGCTTGCAACGACAACTATGATACATCCGCGATCATTAAATTTTTTCTGGCCTTTGAGCGTCGGCCTCGAAGCAGGCGCGTTTTTCGGCGGATTCCGTCTGTCAGTGATGTTTGTCGCAATTTGAGATAGTTGCGATGGGCAATAGAGAAGATACACTGGGAGTCATGTCCAAGTCGCCGAATGCCCGACGAATAGGAGGTCCTCTCTCCTGGGATCAGCTTTCTCGTCCCGACGCTGAACAATGCCAACGCTTTTTGGCCGAATCGCTTTCCTTGCTATTGGGCGACGTGCTGCGCTCCATTTTGTCCGATGCCAGTCCCGCGGTGGCCGCCGACGAATCGGCAATCGAACGCTACCGCAATCTTGCGGATTCGTTGGCGGATGGAGAGTCGCGACGCCGAACCGGCGTCGGCATCACGCGCGCCGGGCTCGCCAAACGATGCGTGACCTGGCTGAAGTTGCTCCTCACCCCCGCCCCCAACGCCCCCACCACCGCTGCGATGCGGGAATTTGTCGATGCGTTGGGCCTGTTCCCCGCGCTATTCGATAGCGATCCCTCCGCACGTTCACGCCGGGCGAGGCTTACGTGGCTTTTAACCCATGATAGGCGCCTGGACGCCAGCACCCGCGAGGCTGCCACGGCCCTAATCGAGGCTTGCGAGCATTTGGGGGTTTTACTGTGGCCCGATGCGGAAACTGCCTAACGTAAGTCCGTGCTTAACGCCATCGTCGGCGTATAATGCGTGGTTAACCTTCACGTGCACACGGGGCTTTGCGTGCAAACACCGTTAGATAAACCAGACCCTTCTTCGCCAGCCGGCGCTTCGGCAAACGCACCGCTGCCGGTCGATAAGTCGCGCTTCCGATTTCAAAAACTGCTGCAGCCTTTTGCGGTCAAGCCGGGCGTCGCTACGCCGGTGGTGTGGTTTTTGCTCGATTGGCTGGTGCTCGGCGTTGCCTTAGCCAGCCTGCTCATCGTGGAATCGCTGTGGGTCAAAGTTTTCGCCTCGCTGGTAGCGGCTCTGTGGATCGCGCGGCTGTTTGTCATCGGCCACGATGCCTGCCACGGCTCCTATACGCCCAACAAAACACTGAACAAATGGATAGGCCGAATTGCATTTCTGCCCTCCTTGACCCCCTTCAGCCTGTGGGAAATCGGCCACAACCTGGCGCACCACGGCTTTACCAATTTGAAGGGCCGCGATTACGTCTGGACGCCCTACTCGCCGGCGGAGTTCGCTAAATTGCCCTGGATGCGCCGCTTGCTCGAACGTGTCTATCGCAGCGGCTTCGGCCAAGGCGTGTACTACATGATCGAGATGTGGTGGAAGAAGTTGTTTTTCCCGGGACGCAAGCATGTCTCGACCCGACGCATCAGCTATACCTGGGACAGTTTGCTGGTAGCCGGCTTCGGCACACTGTGGGTGGGCGGCTTGGTGGTGTGGGGTCTCTACAGCGGCAAGTCGGTCTGGTCGCTGCTGATTTTCGGCTTCGTGGTCCCCTTCTTCGTGTGGAACTGCCTCATGGGGTTCGTGATTTACGTGCAGCACACGCATCCGCGGGTCGCTTGGTATGAGCGGCGCGATGAATGGACCGCCAACGCGGGCTATGCCACCACGACGGTGCACATCAAGCTGATGCGGCCGCTCGATGGTTTGATCCATTACATCCTCGAGCACGGCGCGCATCATGTGAACATGGGAATCCCTCTGTATCGCCTCAAAGAAGCGCAGGCGAAACTTGCCGCCACGCTCGATGAAAGGTTGGCCTCGGAAGTCTTTACCTGGCGCTATTACTGGAACACCGTGCGCCGCTGCAAGCTCTATGATTTCGCACAGCACGTTTGGACCGATTTCGACGGACGCATCACGTCCGAACCGCTGGTGCAAGTGCGTTAAAACCGGGTTTTGATGCCCGCGAACGCGCCCAACGGAGGCGCCGAGAATCCCACCGGATTCTCATAGCGCCTATCCAATAAGTTGCTGACCCGAACATACGCGCTCAGATGGCTGCTGACGTCAAAGCCGGCCGCCAAATCCACGGTCGTATAGGGAGGCGCGTTCAGCCGCTGAATCGAGAAGTCGCGGTTGCCATCCACCCATGAGCCCACCGACAGCAACGTCGCATTCAGCGACAGGCGCGCTGTCGGCCGCCAGTCGGCATTCAAGGTGCCCTTGTGCTTGGGTCTGCGCAACAGCGCCTCGTGGGAAATCTCGTCGGTCGCTTGCGTGAATGTGTAGTCCAGCCGAAGCGTCAGAGTCTCGAGCGGTCGATAGGCCGCGAAACTCTCGATGCCTTGCGTGACGGCGCGGCCCACATTGATGTCGGTGGTGAAGTCGGCACTGTCCGCAATTAAATTCTTGATCTGATTGTGGAAGTACGTGATGCCGAATCTCAAGGTATCGGCAGCCAGCGCTTGCTCGAATCCCGCATCCCAGCCCAAGCTGCTCTCGGGCCTCAAATTGGGATTGGCGAAGAAGTCGAACGCCGGGAAACTTTGGAATAGCTGATTCAAGGTCGGGGCTTTGAAGCCCGTACCCACGCTCGCCTTGAGCTTGGTTCCGCTTTCCATGATGAGATATGCCGGCGCAAAGCGATAAGTGATTTTGCCTCCGAAGCGTTCATTCTCATCCGCGCGGACGCTGACCGTGTCGAAAAATCGATCGCCAAAACCGGATTGCAATTCGGCATAACCCGAATCGATTTTGGTAGCGGCGGAAATGGGCGCAGTGATTTCGTCGCGTTGATGCTCGGCGCCGAGCACCAGCTTTTCATTGGCTGCCAGCTTGATGTTTCCCTGCCAATCGAACTTGACGCGCTCGCCCACGGCATCGCTGCGCGGAGCCGCGGGACTGAAGTCCGAAGATCGGATGTTGCTGTACGCGGCACCCAGTGTCTGCTCCAGCACGCCGTCAAATGACAGCAAGTGCGCTGTGGCGCGAGCGTAGGTTTGCAATGTGTTGTTGGCGCTTTGCGATGAATCGGGAAAATCAGCGGGGAAATTGTTGAAATTTTCACCCGTGAGGCGCAAGTGGCTGTCGGTATAGCGCGCGACCAGGCCGACATCGAGATTCTGCGTCACGTCGAATCCCAGTTTCGTCGACGCCGTCAGGTTGTCGTAATAATCATCGATGCGCTGTTCGCCCGGCGCCAATAGGTCCAACGGCGTCACCGGTGTCTTGCCGGAATGAAAATGCTCCAGATTCGCCGCATAGTGAAACCGGTCCTGAGAGCCGCTCACGGCAGCGGTTTGATTGAAGGTGTCGAAGGAGCCGGCTTCGAGCGCTGCACTCAACCGCGCCGGACCTGAACCGCTCTTCGTGATGATATTGATGACGCCGCCGATGGCGTCCGAACCGTATAGACCGCTTTGCGGGCCGCGCAAAATTTCCACTTTTTCAATGTCCTGCGTCAGGAAATGAGCAAAGTCGAAGGCACCGCCCGCGTTGCTTGGATCGCCCACATCGATGCCATCCACCAACACCTTGGTATGGTTGGAATTCGTGCCGCGCATGAACACCGAGGTTTGGCCGCCGGCACCGCCGGTCTGCACGACATTCAATCCCGGTACCTGTTTGAGCACGTCGGGTAAGGTTTGCAACTCTCTGGTAGCAATCTCGTCGGCCGAGACGACCGTGATGCTGCTTGCCACCTGCAGCTCCGGTGTCGGCACGCGCGTTGCGGTCACCACAATGGTATCGGGCAGGTCCTCTGGCGCCGTACTCGCCTGCATGGCGAAGCCGCACAGTGGAACGGTCAGAACAACGGATCGGAATAAGGATTTACGCACATGACTCTCCTGGTAGGGGCCAAGAGCCGGCGCGAAAGCGTACGAATATAATTTTTCAATCGAGGGCTCCGCGACGACTCCACACTGTCGTCGCGACGGTTTCCCCCGCAGTTATCAGCGCACCCCGGCCGGTAACAAGACGACGGCGCGAGGCAGGTTTCCTGGCTTCCGGGTCTTTGCTCTCGTCCTCCTTCCCAAAGCCTCGAAGCTTCAGTGGACTCGTGGACGTTCGCTATCCGGTTACAGTTGCGGGGGCAGCCGCGGTTCTACACCGCGTTCCGATTTATTCCCTTGCGGGAACCTTGCACGTGCGCGGATCATACCGCTAATCGCGCCACGGTCAATCCAAAATCGCCAATTGCTTTGCGTGATGGTGCAAATGGTCGGCCATGAAAGTCTGTATGAAGTAGTAGCCGTGATCGTAACCGGGCTGCATGCGCAGATTTAACTCTTGACCGGACTTAGCGGCCGCGGCGGCAAATATTTCCGGCTTAAGCTCTGCGGCAAGGTACTGATCGGCCGTGCCCTGATCGATGAGGATGGGGCCTGGATAGGTCTTACGCGCCACCAATTCGGCGGCATCGTATTCGCGCCACGTTTCGCTATCCGGTCCTAGATAATTCTTAAAAGCCTTTTGACCCCACGGCGACTGCATGGGCGCAGCGATAGGCGAAAACGCCGACACCGACCTGTACAGGCCTGGATTTCGCAGTGCCAGCGTCAACGCGCCATGCCCGCCCATCGAATGGCCGCAAATGCCGGTGGCAGCGGAGCGTGCCGGCAAGTGCGCCGAGACGATCTCCGGCAGCTCGCGCGTGACATAACTGTACATGCGGTAGTTTTGCGACCAAGGCGGCTGAGTTGCATCCAGGTAGAATCCGGCCGAATAGCCGAAGTCCCAATGATCTGCGTCGCCGGGAATGCGGGGTTCACGCGGACTGGTGTCAGGTGAAATGAGCATGAGTCCTAAGTCCGCGGCATATTTCTGCGCGTGCGACTTGATGCAAAAGGTTTCCTCGGTGCAGGTGAGCCCCGATAGAAAATACACCACCGGCACTTTGTTCGAGCGCGCTTGCGGCGGAAGGTAAGCCGAGAACTTCATGGGGCCGCTCGTTTCCCGCGACTCATGCCGGTAAAAGCGCTGCACGCCGCCGTAGCAGGCATGCTCCGAAACGAGTTGCGGCGCGTTCACGAGAACAGCACCACGCTGCGGATGGATTCGCCGGAATGCATCAGGTCAAAAGCGCTATTGATTTCCTTTAGCGGCATGGTGTGCGTAATGAGATCATCGATGTTGATCTTGCCGTCCATGTACCAATCGACGATCTTGGGCACATCGGTACGGCCGCGTGCGCCGCCGAAAGCAGTCCCTTTCCAAACTCGCCCGGTCACCAGCTGGAATGGACGCGTCGAAATCTCCTTGCCCGCACCCGCAACTCCGATGATCACCGAGACTCCCCAGCCCCGATGGCAGCACTCCAGCGCCTGGCGCATCAAGTCCACATTGCCGATGCATTCGAAACTGTAGTCGGCACCCCCATCGGTGAGGGCTACCAGGTGGGCTACCAGATCGCCGCCCACTTCGCGCGGATTCACGAAATGCGTCATACCGAATTTTTCGGCCAACGCCTTGCGGCCCGGATTCAAATCGACGCCGATGATTTTATTCGCGCCTACCATGCGCGCGCCCTGAACCACGTTGAGACCGATGCCGCCCAAGCCGAATACCACCACGTTGGCGCCCGCCTCCACCTTCGCGGTATTGATCACCGCTCCGATCCCGGTTGTCACGCCGCAACCGATGTAGCAAACCTTGTCGAAAGGGGCGTCGCTGCGGATTTTCGCCACCGCGATTTCCGGCAGCACCGTGAAATTAGAAAAGGTTGAGCAGCCCATGTAGTGGTGTACCGGATCCTTGCCGATCGAAAAGCGGCTGGTGCCATCCGGCATCAACCCCTTACCCTGCGTTGCGCGGATCGCGGTGCACAGATTGGTCTTGTGCGACGTACAGGATTTGCACTGGCGGCATTCCGGCGTGTACAGCGGAATGACGTGATCGCCCTTGCGCACCGAAGAGACGCCCGGCCCCACATCGACCACGATGCCGGCGCCCTCGTGTCCGAGAATGACGGGAAATAAGCCCTCTGGGTCGGCGCCGGAGCGGGTAAACTCGTCGGTGTGACATACCCCGCTGGCCTTTATTTCAATCAACACCTCGCCGGCCCGCGGGCCGTCCAAGTCCAGCGTGACGATTTCGAGCGGATGGCGAGGTGCGGTCGCGATTGCGGCTTGTGTTTTCATTTCGGAATGTCCTGTTTTTCTCGAAGGCTGAAGGGCGTTACCCTAAAACATTGGGCCCTTAAGTGGAAGCTGTCATGAACATAGAATTTTCGGCGAACGAAGCGCGCGTCATCGGATGCCTGATTGAGAAGGAGATCACTACCCCGGATCAGTATCCCTTGTCGCTGAATGCGCTCACCAATGCCTGCAATCAGAAAACCAATCGCGACCCCGTGCTCGAGCTCACGGAGGCCCAGGTTCAGCAGTCGGTCGACGCGCTGATGAAGAAGTACATGGTGAGCGATAAATCGGCCGGTTACGGTGGGCGCGTCACCAAGTACAAGCACCGCTTCTGCAACACCGAGTTCGGCTCTTTGAAGTTCTCCAAGCAAGAGCTCGGGATCATTTGCGTGATGCTGCTACGCGGCCCGCAAACGCCGGGAGAGCTGCGCTCGCGCACCAATCGACTGTGCGAATTTGCCGATGCGGAAGAGGTAGAGATCACATTGAGAACCTTGATGACGCGCGAGGACGGTCCTTTCATCGCGCGCTTGCCGCGCGCGCCGGGAGCGCGCGAATCGCGCTACGCGCATTTATTTTCGGGAACCTTGGAATCCGCGCCTGAAGCAGAGTCCTTCGAGGAAACCGACCCCGCATCGCCCGCCGCCAGCTTGGGTCAACGCGTGAGCGCGCTCGAGGCGCTGGTCGAGGAGCTTCGCACCGCGGTCCAAGCGCTGCGGCAAGATAAGTAGCCGCGTCGATATGACCGTGGCCGTACCTTAATTAGCAGCCGTGGTTTTCGCGATGCCGTCGCGTTCCTGCAGCCATTTATCGAAGGCATCGATATCCTGCGCTCGCATGCCGTTCGCCGCCGCCCGGTGCTGCTGCAGCCAAGCTTGCATGCCAATCATCAAGTGATCGGCCAGCGGGCGCGCATGGAAAAACAGATCCATGTAAGCGGCCTTGGCTTCCTCGAGATGATCGATACCGAGGTACGCCTCGCCGCGAAACGCAATGGCCTCCAGCAGGTCGGGCTTCAAACGCAGCGCATGGTTGTAATCATCCACCGATTCGCGATAGGCGCCAAAGCGCAAATGCAGGTAACCGATCTGGTTCCAGGCGTCGTACATTTCGCCTTTGTTGCGCAACACCTCCGTGAACTGATCGAGCGCCTTGCCATAGACATCCTCGAGCTTCGACATCGCCTTGGCTTTTTTGTCAGGGTCGGTGGCCTTGGCAATCGTATCCTCCAGCTCATGCGCCTTGAGCATGGTCTTCGTGCCCGCGGCATAGGCCTTCGCCGCGGCCTTATCCGGCTTGACCTCGGCGGGTGCGGAAGGGATCTCTTGCTCGTGCCCTCCGCGGCCGCCGCCGCCTGTGATGGGCGGGATGCCGCCGGCGCCGCCCGGATAGCCCTGCGCGCCCGCCGGTGCCATTCGAAGGTCGGCGATGAGCAACGCAAGACAACAGAATAAAAAACGGCGCATATCGCCCCCTTAACCGGCTTGTGACCAACTATGCAATACTTCGGTATGTTCCGCGATTTTAGATTTTTAATCTCGTGCGCGCTGGTTATTTTTTTATCGCAAGCCGCGCTGGCCGCCAAACACTTCAGCATGCCCGAAGTATTGGCCGCTTCCAGCGCCGCCGATTGGCGGCCGTTGGACCCGGAAAACACCTTATATGTCGAATTGCCGACTGGGCGGGTGGTCATCGAATTGGCCCCTGCCTTTGCGCCCCTGCATGTGACCAATATCAAGACCCTGACCCGGGCGGGGTATTTCAACGGCCTATCGATCATCCGCGAACAAGACAATTATGTCGCCCAATGGGGTGATCCCGAAAATCGGCATCCGCTGCCGGCCGGCATCGGAAAAGTCAAAGCGGAATTCGACTCGGAGTTGGCGCCGCGCATGCCCTTCACCCGATTGCCGGACGGTGATGTTTATGCGCCGGAAGTCGGTTTTTCCGAGGGCTTGCCCGTGGCCCGCTCGAGCGCACTGCACAAGGTATGGCTCGCGCATTGTTATGGCATGGTGGGCGTGGGACGCGATTTGGACGCCGAAAGCGGCAGCGGTGCCGAGATGTATGTGGTGATCGGGCACGCGCCGCGGCATCTCGACCGAAATGTGGCGCTGGTCGGGCGGGTGATCAAGGGCGTGGAATTGCTCTCGAGCTTGCCGCGCGGCAGCGCGGAGATGGGGTTTTACACCAAGAATGAGAAACCCCTGCCCATCCAGTCGATCCGTGTGGCAGCCGACGTGCCCGCGGCCGAGCGCTCCAATCTGGAAGTGATTCGTACCGATACGCCCACCTTTGCCGCATTGATCGAATCGCGCCGCAATCGGCCCGAGGATTTTTTCAAGGTACCCGCAGGGCGCATCGACTTGTGCAACGTGCCGATTGCGGTGCGCGAATCTACGGCCCGCTAGGCGCACCCCGCTAGCTATTGCGCGACGCGGCCTCGATGCCGATTTGCAGGGTGTTCGTGGCGATCCGTACCTCGATGAGGAAGGAGGTCAGAGCCGCCGCCAATGCCAGCATGGATAAGATAAACAATATGGCGATGAAGGCGGACAATTCCCAGTGCGCAAACGCATTGACGAACAGCATGACCACGACCAACGCGATGAACAGCGCCGAGAGCGTGATGAGCGTAATGGCCGCGTTGATGTAACGCGCGCGCCGCGCCAATACCGCCAGCGCGGCATGCAGATCCCGGCCGCCCGGCAGATAGTCCGGCCTGCACACGATGGCCTCCATGAGGCGTGCCCGGTCGACAATCCGTGCGAGGCGGCTGGTCAATACATTGAGCGTCACGCCGATGGCCGAAATTAAAAATATCGGCGTGAGCGCAACCTGAATCAGATGCGCAACATCGGTGGCTTGGATGGTGTTGGGGGTCAAACTACGGGTACCTTCAAAATCAGCTGTCCGGCATCGCGAAAGTTCATGGAGACGGTAAATTCAGTTCCCAGTGCAAGCGGCGACGCCAATCCAATCAACATGACGTGCAAGGCGCCCGGCGTGGCGCGCACCGTCGCCCCCGGCGGGCAATCCACCGAACTCACCTCGCGCATTTCCATCACACCGTGCTCGATGCGACTTTCATGAATCTCGACTTTACCCGCAATCGGCGTACTCACGGAGAGCAATCGATCCGCCTTGGCACCCCGGTTGGTTATCGAAAAATACATCACGCCCACGGAAATCCCCGGCGGCGTCGGACGAGCGCGCGCCTCGGTGACGATGAGATTTCCGAGACGCGATTCGTTGACCTGCCCTTGAACGATGCACCCACACAACAATGCGGCAATCCAAACGCATTTTCGCGCTTCCGCTACCACTTCACCAGCCCGAAGTACCAAGTACCCAAAATGACGAAGCCGAAGGCGATCCGGTACCAGGCGAACACCTTGAAATTATGGCGGCTGACGTAGCGCAGCAAGGCCCGGACCGCAATCATCGCGCTGATGAAGGAGGCTACCGATCCCACGCCGATCACCGCCAAATCATCGGCATTCAAGAGATGTCGCGCTTTGTAGAGTGAGAAAACCGTCGCACCGATGATGGTGGGAATGGCGAGGAAGAATGAAAATTCAGTGGCGGCGGGGCGCGAAAGTCCGCGCAGCAAGCCGCCCATGATGGTCGCACCCGACCGCGAAGTGCCGGGAATGATGGACAGGGTTTGCGCGATGCCGATCCAAAGCGCATCCGCGGGCTTCACGGCATCCACATTCTCGATGCGTGGCGCGCGCTTGCGGCTCTCGATCCACAGGATAAGGATGCCCCCGACGATGAACGCGGTCGCGACCGGGACCGGCGCGAACAAGTACTTCTTGATCGTAGCGATGAAAATCACGCCGAGTATGGCCGCCGGCAGGAACGCAAGCACCAAGTTCAACGTGAAGCGTTGCGATTCTCGATTACGCGGCAAGGTCGCGATCACCGTCCACAACCGCCTGCGATACACCCAACAAATGGCCAGGATCGCAGCGAATTGAATCACGATTTCGAATACCTGACCCTTCTCGTCGTTCCAATTGAGCAGGCTCCCGACCACGATCAAGTGCCCGGTGCTGGACACCGGCAGGAACTCCGTTAGGCCCTCGACCACGCCTAAGATCAACGCCTTTATCGCAACGATCAGATCCATATAGCCGCCTATGATGCGCCCACAAAAAAGCCCCGGCCGCCGTGAAGCGGTCGGGGCGTTATACCAATGATATTACTTGGTTGTCGAAGCAGCAGTGGATTTCTTGTGCTTCTTGGCGGCGTGCTTGTGAGACTTGGTCGCAGGCGCAGCGCCGGTGCTGTCGCTCGCTGTCGGGGTGGTCGATTGCGGGCTGGCGGCCATGGAGGCGGCGGCGAGGCCCAAGGTCAGTAATGCAGTGGTAACGAGGGTCGCAGACTTCTTCATGAGATCTCCAAAACGGTGGTTGAGGCTCGAGCGGTGCGAAGAATACGACGGATTGGCGGGTTTCGGCCGAGATGAAGATCATTTCACATTGATTGCGCGTACCGTGCCGATCGGCCGATTCTTGGTGCGCACATGCCACACTAGGTAGGCCACCACGGCCGCGTTGGCGATCAGAATCAAAGCCTTGCCCACCGTCGGTCTGTAGAATATTTCCCACGCTTCCAGAGGAATGAGCGAGGCGGTAATGATGACCGTCAACCACTCGGCCCAACGTTTCTGCAACCACAAGCCCACGCCCTCGACCGCGAACACGGCCGCATAAGCAAGCGTCACCAACTGCATGGCATGGATTCGAGTGACGCTCAACCCACTGAACCACTCCAGCAGCTGAGTAACGATGCGGTGCTCCAAGCCGTAGGGTCGCGCCTGCGCCCAAGACAGCAGCTTGGCGGCGAGCGAGGCGTCCCGAAGCCGCAATTCCCCGTAAGCGACGCCGAGCAACAGCACGACCTTCACAAGTTTGTAAAGTGCGATGGTGCGCAGTACCCCAAAGCGCGGCTTGGGCGCTGGCGATGGCTGGCCTGTCACAAGTCTTACGCCTGACCTGCAGGCGGCTGGAATTCCAGGGTGGCGTCGAGCAACGCGGGTATGTCAAAAACCGCCCGCTCATTATCGATCACCAGAGGCGCGACGCCCGCGGCCGCCACCAGCGCCGCCGGCACCTGGATGCGATCATTCTCGCGGGTCACCGTCCATGTTTCCAGGCGTTTGTCCTGGAACGCCAGATTGAGCGCACCCCATCGCAGCAAGGCCGCACGCGCCAGCGGGGTATCCCCGCCCCAGTGCCGCCGAGCCAGCGTCATGGCCGAACTGGCCGCGATCTCCCCATGCGGAAGCGTCATCAGATCCTGAATGTATTTCACCATTTCGTCCGGTGGAACGTGCAAGGTCAAATACGGCGCGGCGTCGCTCATAGCTTCATTTTAAGTCGGATTCTCCAAGCTGAACATGGCATTCTCGTCATCATAGGCAAACGCCTCCGCATATCTGCCCCAGCTCACCACCGCTCGGAGGCTCTGCTCCGCGGCCTCCTCGGACATAAAGTCCTCCAATTCGTCGATAAAGCGGCTTTTTCGGGCGGAATGCGAGGCCCGCTCGTCCAGCACCCTACGGACATGGGCAGCCAGTGGCACGTAAGTCAGCAAATGACGCAAAAATATGCGCTTGCGCTCATCCACCGCCGCGTGGGCAAACGCCAGGCCATCGTCGGTCAGCTTCAGATCGCCCCCTTCCAGCTCGGCGAAGCGCAGCATTTGGAGCGTCTCGGCCACCGGGAACAGCTCATCGATCTCCATGGTGAGATCTGAGGCGATTTCCGGCAGGTCGGCCTTGCCATTGAAAGGCGGCGCGGCGACCGCTTCTATCAGACCGGCCAGCAAGTTCGAGGAGACGTGGGGCAGTACGCTGCCGATGCCCAATCCCGGAAAATTCTCCTTACGGCCCGCCACACCGCCCGCGGGTCGCGCCGTCATTTCAACATAAATGCGTTCCACCAATTCCCTGAAGCTCGGATCCAAACGATTGCGCGGCTGCGGCAGCGTGACTTTGATCTCGCTCAAAATCCGCCCCGGATTGCTGCCGAACACCAGCACCCGATCGCACATTAGTACCGCTTCTTCAATGTTATGGGTCACCAAAATCACGCCTTTGATGGGCATTCGGCCCTCGGCCCACAGGTCCAGAAAGTCCGTTCGCAAGGTCTCTGCGGTGAGCACGTCGAGCGCCGAAAACGGCTCGTCCATCAGCAAGATATTCGGATGAACCACCAGCGCCCGGGCGAAGCCGACACGCTGACGCATGCCGCCGGACAGCTCGCGTGGATAAGCGGACTCGAATCCGTCCAAGCCGATGAGGTCGATGGCGGCCAGCGAGCGCTTGCGAATTTCGGGGCGCGACATCCGCTGCGCTTCGAGTCCCAGGGCGACATTTTCAAATACCGTCAGCCAGGGAAACAGAGCGAAGCTCTGGAACACCATGGCAATCCCGGGAGCAGGTCCGTGGATCGGCTTCCCCATGTACCGCAGATTCCCGGCAGTGGGTTCGGCCAAGCCTGCAATCAAGCGCAATAAGGTCGATTTGCCGGAACCTGAACGGCCAAGCAACCCTACGATTTGTCCCTCGCGCACCTCCAGGTTCATTCCTTCCAATACCAACAATTCCGCGCCGTCAGGTTTCGGAAAGGCTTTGCGAACTTCGGTGCATTGCAGTAGCGGAGAGTCATTCATGGCAAAACCCTACTAGGTAAGTCGATATTTGCGCTCGGCGTAGTAATACAAGGGGCGCCAAAAGAGGCGGTTGATGATCACGACGAACAAACTCATGGTGCCGATCCCGAGCACGATGCGGTGAAAGTCCCCCGCCGTGGTCGCCTCAGCGATGTAAGACCCTAAACCACGTGCCTGCACCTGCGTGTCTCCCCAGGTCGCCAGCTCCGCAACAATGGCCGCGTTCCAAGAACCGCCCGATGCCGTGATCGCCCCCGTCACATAGAACGGCAGAATTGCCGGCAAGGCAACCTTGCGCCACCACAGCCAGCCGGTGACGCCAAAATTCGCGGCAGCGTAACGCATCTCCGAAGGAATGGACGAAGCTCCGGCGATGACATTGAATAAAATGTACCACTGCGTTCCCAAAATCATCAGCGGGCTCAAGTAAATGTCCGGGTTCAGTTTCCATCGAACGATACCGAACACCGCGATCGGGAACAGCAGGTTGGCTGGAAATGCCGCCATGAACTGCGCGACGGGCTGCACGATTTGCGCGGCACGCGGCCGCATGCCCACCCAGACGCCGATCGGCACCCACAGCAGGCTGGCGAGTGCGATCAGGATGAACACCCGCAGCATGGTGAGCGTAGCCAGGCCGCACACCTGCAGCGCTTCGCGCCAGGATGTGTTTTGAATGAGCACGACCACGATATGCCAAAGGCCCGCGACCACCGCGGCGACGATCAGCAACACCCACAAGAGGTCGAGCGATCGCTTGGGTGTATTTTCGGGAGGCTCGAGGGGCTCATCGCGGCGCTTCACGGCACGGCTGGTGAACATGACGATGGAGTGGAACGCAAGGCTCGCGGTCTGAATGAGCCGCGAGCGGCGCATCATGGTAAGTGCCCAGGAGTCAGGCACCCGCTCGCCCGGTTCTTGCTCGACGCGAAAGCGGTCCGCCCAGGCCACCAGTGGCCGAAACAGCAGCTGATCGTAAAGCAGAATGACGATCAGCATGGTCGCGATCGCCCAGCCGATGGCCGCCAGGTTCTTTTGTGCGATGGCAGTGGCAATGTAAGAACCGATGCCCGGCAGCGCCACCGTGGTGTGGCCCACGCTGATGGACTCCGAAGCCACCACGAAAAACCAGCCTCCTGACATGGACATCATCATGTTCCAAATGAGGGCCGGCATTGCGAAGGGAACTTCCAGTTGCCAAAAGCGCATCCACGGCGACAAGCGAAACGATTCGGCCGCTTCGATGAGCTCGATCGGGATCGTGCGCAGCGACTGATAGAAGCTGAAGGCCATATTCCAAGCTTGGCTGGTGAATATGGCGAAGATCGCCGCGAACTCCGCGCCCAGGACGCGTCCTGGGGCGAGCGACATGAAAAAGACCACCGTAATGGAAATGAAGCCTAAAATTGGCACCGACTGCAAAATGTCCAACATGGGGACCAGCAGTTTGCCCGCGCGCTCGCTCTTGGCTGCCCAAGTCGCATAGGTAAGCGTGAACACCAGCGACAGGGCGAGCGCTGCAAACATGCGGAATGTCGTGCGCGCGGCGTATTCGGGCAAGTAGGCCGGATTCAGCGATATCGGCGTTGCCTCGAGTGCGGTCAGCGGCGCAAACAAGCCCCGCGAGGTCTCGCCCAGAAATACGATCAGCCCGATGACGACGATGAATGCAAGTACGTCCCAACGAGAGGCTATATCGCTCAAGAACGCAAACGGCGCGAAGCGTTTCATCGGCGCATTCTCTCAGGACAGGCAACGAAGTAGCTAGTAGGGTAAGCAGTTCGGATTGCAGAAAAGCTGCACATTTCAAGAGTTCGAAGTATGGCCAAAAGTATTGCGGCAGATTCTCAGACGCTCGTACCGCCGGTTCAAACTCGCTTCAATTTACTGGGCGCATTGAGCTTCTCGCACTTCCTCAACGACATGATGCAATCGCTGATCGTAGCGATATACCCACTGCTAAAAGGTGAGTTTCATCTAAGTTTCGCGCAGATCGGTACCATCACGCTGACTTACCAAGCCTGCGCCTCTCTGCTGCAACCGCTCATCGGCATCTACACCGACAAGCACCCCAAGCCCTATTCCTTGAGCCTCGGCATGTGTTTTACCCTGATTGGCATGGTGACCCTAGCCTTCGCGCCGAATTATGCCAGCGTGCTGGTCGCGGCCGCCTTGATCGGCGCGGGGTCCGCGATTTTTCATCCCGAGTCCTCACGCATCGCGCGATTGGCCTCGGGCGGCCGCCATGGCCTCGCGCAGTCCATTTTTCAGGTGGGCGGCAATGCAGGCAGTGCCATGGGCCCGCTGCTGGCCGCTTGGCTGATCATTCCGCAAGGACAAACCAGTCTCGCCTGGTTCGCGATCGCCGCGCTGATCGCCATCGCGGTGCTGGCGCGTGTTGGCGCATGGTACAAACGTCAGCACATCGATCGGCCAAGCGTCGTGCCTCATGCGCCGGCACCACGCCCGGTGTCGGCAAGCCGTGTGCGTTGGTCCATCGTGGTGCTGGTGCTGCTGATTTTTTCCAAGTATTTCTACGTGGCCAGCATCACGAGCTATTTCAGTTTCTATCTGATCGAAAAATTTCATATCTCGGTGCGCTCGGCTCAGCTCCATCTGTTTGTATTCCTGTTGGCGATGGCCTTGGGCACGCTACTCGGCGGGCCTTTGGGCGATCGCATCGGACGCAAGCGTGTGATCTGGGTGTCCATTCTGGGTATTGCGCCGTTCACGCTGCTGCTGCCCTATGTCGACCTGATGTGGGTCGGCATTCTGACCTTCATCATCGGCCTGATCCTCTCTTCAGCCTTCTCCGCAATCGTGGTGTTCGCACAAGAATTGATGCCCGGCAACGTGGGGGCCGTATCGGGACTGTTTTTCGGATTCGCCTTTGGAATCGGCGGCATCGGCGCGGCCGTGCTCGGCGGCCTCGCCGATCAGCATGGAATCGAATTCGTCTATCGGCTCTGTGCCTACTTACCGCTGCTGGGCATCGTGGCGGCATTCTTGCCCAATATCGAACGCAAAAAACATTGAGCGGCCAACTCTTCCATGGTTTTAAGGACTACGGCCTCATGGTCGTGGCGTTCAATGTTCTGCTGAATCAAATCGGCCTGCCGGTTCCGGTGGTGCCTGTGCTGGTGCTCGCCGGCGCTGTCGCCGCCAACGGAGAACTGTCGCTGGCATGGCTTTTCGCGGCCGCGGTCGCGGCTTGTTTCGTCGCTGATGGCGCCTGGTATTGGGTCGGCGAAAAATATGGCATCCGTGTGTTGAAAACGCTCTGCAGGATTTCTCTGGAACCCGATTCGTGCGTCAGCCAAACGCAGCGCCAGTTTGACCGATGGGGCGTCAATTCCTTGGTGATCTCGAAATTCATTCCGGGGTTGGCGACCATCGCCCCGCCCATGGCGGGTGCCATGCGCATCGGCTGGATACGCTTCCTGTGCTTGAGCACCCTCGGTGCGATGTTGTGGGTCGGTGCCGCACTGGGCGCCGGCGTCGTGTTCAAGACGCAAATCGAGGAACTGCTGATGAATTTTGCCCGCATCGGCGGCAGCGCGCTGGGGGCCGTGCTGGTGTTGTTGGCGGCCTACGTCGGATACAAATGGATGGAGCGCCTTCGGTTCTACAAAATGCTGCGGATGGCCCGCATCAGCGTCGCAGAACTTTATGACTTGATCCAAAGCGGCGCAGCGCCTTTGATCATCGATGTTCGCTCGGCTACCGCGCGAACCCTCGAGCCTCATTGGATACCCGGTGCCCTGCATGTCTCGATACCCGACGCAGAATCGCATCTCAAGGACCTGCCTTTGGACCGAGACATCATTCTTTACTGCACCTGCCCCAGCGAAGCCTCCGCGGCGCGCGTCGCCAGGATTCTAATGAAGCGTGGCTTCAAGCGCGTTCGGCCCCTGCACGGCGGACTCGAGGCGTGGTTGGCCGCAGGTCATGCGGTCGTCACAGCGCCGCCGCCGAAGGACCCCGGGGCGACGGTCGAGTAGGCTCCTATGAGAAGGCTTGGATGCCCGTCTGGGCTCTGCCGAGAATCAGCGCGTGGATATCGTGGGTGCCTTCGTACGTATTCACGACCTCCAGGTTGACGACATGGCGGATCACGCCGTATTCATCCGAAATTCCATTGCCCCCAAGCATGTCGCGCGCCATCCGCGCGATATCCAATGCCTTGCCGCAGGAATTTCGCTTCATCATGGAGGTAATTTCCACTGAAGCGGTTCCATCATCCTTCATTCGCCCGAGCCGCAGGCAGCCTTGCAGGCCGAGCGTGATTTCCACCTGCATATCGACGAGTTTTTTTTGAATCAGCTGATTGGCCGCGAGCGGCCGGCCGAATTGCTTGCGGTCGAGCACATACTGGCGAGCGGTATGCCAACAGCTTTCCGCCGCACCCAGCGCGCCCCAAGAAATGCCGTAGCGCGCCGAATCGAGACACGTGAAGGGGCCCTTGAGTCCCGTGACGCCGGGTAGCAAATTCTCTTCAGGCACGAATACCTCGTCCATCAGAATCTGTCCGGTGGTCGAGGCCCGCAGGCCCACTTTGCCGTGCAGCACCGGCGTCGTCAGGCCCTTCCCACCTTTTTCGAGAATGAACCCCCGAATCAGGTCGTCTTCGGTTTTAGCCCACACCACGAATACATCGGCGATGGGGCTGTTGGTGATCCAAGTTTTGGCTCCCGATAGACGATACCCCCCGGCTGCGGCGCGCGCGCGCGTGGTCATGCTGCCGGGATCCGATCCATGATCGGGCTCGGTGAGGCCGAAACAGCCAATCGATTCTCCACGCGCCAGCGGCGGCAGGTATTTTTGTTTTTGTGCCTCGGTCCCGAATTTAAAAATCGGCAACATCACGAGCGAGGATTGCACGCTCATCATCGAGCGAAAGCCCGAATCGATGCGCTCGACTTCGCGCGCGATCAGCCCATAGCTCACGTAGTTCAGACCGCCGCCGCCATAGGCTTCCGAGATGGTGGCTCCCAATAGGCCGACGTCGCCCATCTCTTTGAATATGCCCGGATCGGTATGCTCGCGCCGGAACGCCTCGAGAATACGGGGCGCCAACTGGCCCTGCGCGTAGTCGCGAGCGGCGTCCCGAATCATTTTTTCCTCGGCCGTCAACTGGGTGTCGAGCAGCAATGGATCGTCCCAATGAAATTGTTCGCGTGCCATGCCTTGTAAGAACCCTACGATTGACCTGCGAAGGATCGCACACTTGCACTAGGCCGGCACGTCAAACGCCGCATTTGACAAAACTTCGCTGTCGGCTAGTTCCTACAGCAGCTGTGTTTCCGCATGGGAACGTAGATCGATATTTACCTACAGCTGTCGCGGTTCGCCGGTTTTAGTGTGCATTTGTACGCAACCACCAGGAGTTCCTAATGGCAAATAGCACCCAGGGTTCCGACAAGAATCAAAATCAGACCGGCAAAAATCCGACTCAGCAGAATCAAGGCGGCAAGCAAGGACAGCCTGGCCAGCAGGACCAAGCTCAACGCGGGGGCGGAAGCGGCCAGCAAACCGGCAGCGGCACCAGCGGCGACCGGTCCAATGACATGGGCCGCAAGGATGATATGAACCGCAAGGATGATATGACCCGCAAGGACAGGTAGATCCGTTGAAAACCTAGCCGAATTGGTATTAGGGGTACCCCCGAGGTACCGACCAGGCAACAATCGTCAGGGGGCTGAGGCAAGTCAGCCCCCTGACTGGGGAAGTGGGTGGAAATAAAAAAATCAAAACCGATCGTCACGTCGGTACGTCTGTTGGTCTTCGGCGCCCTAGGAACGCTTCTATATTTCGGGCGCGTCGCCTTTATTCCAGTCGCCCTCGCCCTTCTCATTTCTCTCGTGCTCTCGGGTCCCGTCGAGGCGCTGCATGCCCGCCGCGTGCCTCGCAGCCTCAGTGCTGCCCTGATGATCGCGGCCATCCTCGGCATTTTCGCCGGGCTTGCCAATTACATGACGGAACCGGCACAAAAATGGTTTGCCGCGGCCCCTCACACGGTGAGGCTCATTGAGAGAAAAGTCAGGCCCTTCGAGCAATTCATGGCACGCATCGGCGAGCTGCGCATCGCCGCCGGCAATATCGGTTCCGGCCCCCCGCCTCCGCCTGGGCAAGCGGTGCCCGCGGCTCCCGCATCGGCGCCTCAGGAGAGCGCACCGGCCATGCTTCTCGATGCAACCCGGACCGTGGTCTTGTCATTGGTGACCATCATTATTCTCACGCTATTCTTGCTCGCGGGTGGACCGCCGATGCTGGGGCGAATGACGGCCGCATTTGCCAGCGACGTGAAGGCAGGTCACATTATCGCCTGCATCGAAAAAGTTCGCAGCGAAGTCGGCCGGTTTTATGTGACGACGGCTTTGATCAATGTCGGCCTTGGTGTTGCGGTCACTTTTGCGATGATGTTATTGGGTATGCCGACTCCCTACTTGTGGGGAACGATGGCGGCCATTCTCAATTTCATTCCTTATGCCGGTGCAACCACCTCGCTGATCGTGTTGACCGTGGTCGCCGTCATTTCCTTCGACGGATTGGGGCATGCCGCGGCTGTGGCCGCGTCGTATTTAACGATTGCAACCATTGAAGGTCAATTTGTGCAGCCGCTGTTGGTGGGCCGCCGCTTGCAGCTAAATCCCGTGTTGGTATTTCTCGCATTGTGGTTCGGCGGTTTTTTTTGGGGAATCGCAGGGATTATCCTCGCGACGCCGACCTTGGTAGCGGTAAAAGTGGTCGCGGCCCATTGTTCCAGCGCCGGCCAGCAGCTGCTGGATTTCCTGAGTCCTCACAACGACGACAAAGAAGACGCCCCCGCGCCCGCGCGCGTCAGTGCCTCCCGCCGCTTGCGGCCGGCTCAATCTTAAAAACCGCCGATCGCGCG